>NZ_JBBJOZ010000003.1:0-526291 GCF_049727625.1 Roseococcus sp. YIM B11640 | reverse complement strand
CCATGCCTTCGTTGAAGACGCGATCGATGTTGGGCGTGCGATAGCCCATCAGGCCGCGCGTCCAGTAGCTGATGTTCGACTGGCCGACATCGTCCCCCCAGATGACGATGATGTTCGGCTTGGTACCCGCTGCGGGGGCCACTGCGGCAGGTGCGGCTTGCTGCGCCTGCGCCAGGTGGATGGGCCCGGCTGCGCCCGCGATGCCGGCCGCGCCACCGAGAAGGATTCCCCTGCGCGATTGATTGTGGGCCATGTGACGACGCTCTCCTGTTAGCAGTTGGATGCCGTTGATCGATGCCGAGAGGATGGGGAGTTTCGGGCAGGGCCGGCTAAGGGCGAGTTCCCTCAGCGGGGCGAGGTTCAAGCCGTCGCTTGCATGACATGGCCCAGCGCCTCGGCCCGCTTCGCGAGTTTGATGCGTATGGCGGCAGGAAGTTGGCGCGCGCTCTTCACACGAGGCGCCGCGAATTCTTCCTTTTGTTGATCCTGCTCGCCGTAGAGCGCGATGAACTCGGAAAAGTTGTCGAATCTGGCGCGCGTCACGCTGTCGAGGAAGGTTTCGACTGGCGCACCTTCCGCGAGGATGATCGCATGATCCTCAGTCTCGATATGGTACCAAACGAAGCGCGGCTCGGGATTCAGCACGCGGGTGATGGTCGTTCCGTTCACCAGTGAGGCTGCTTCCACCAGAAGCCCATCGAGCACGATTCCATGAGCAGGTGAGACGTAGAGGTCGCGGGCCGGTACGTTTTCCGCGAGCGCACCGCGCGCAATCCGAACAGGGAATGACTTTAGGGGCGGCGCGAAAACAGCCACGACTTCTTGCCGTCCGATCCACTTAACCAGCCGCACATCGCCGGACGCTGTGAGAACGCGATCACCGATCACCAATGTCTCGACGGTGCGAGGGCCGCCTGGCGCCGCGATGAGAGTGCCACCTAGAAAGCAGACCGCGAAATCGCCGGGGTCGACCGGCGTGGTGCCGCCCGGAGGCAGTGGGGAGTTCGAGAAGTAGTAGTACGATCCACCCTGCTCTGCGACAAAGCCGTCTCCAGTATGGCCCACATACTGGCCACCGCCGCCGTTGTCGCCAGTCGCTGTCAGATTATCCCCAACTTCGAACGTCGTCTCGCCAGGCTGGCCGCTGCCTTCGTTGTCGGTGGTTGTGTTGTTTCCGGCGACGCTGCCGGTTCCATCTGCTGTAAAAATCCCCGTGCCGGAATCGTAAGTGCCCGTCGTGTAGTAGACCGTATCATAGGTGGCCATGGCGATCTCTCCTATTGCCGAGCAAGAACTGATGACGGGCAACGGGGGATTGGGCCGATCTGAACAACATCGAACCGCAAGGCGAAGAGGCCCAATCAATCCGAGGCACGGTCGCGCACCTCGGGGGGCCGAGAAACGGCCTCCAGGCACAGACCGCTGGCTACGGGAGCACTGCGCGCACCCCGTTCATGCAAACTGACCGGGCCTTCGGCCCCTCTCCCGTCTTTACCCAACCAAATGAAATGCCGGCATTTCCGAGTGTGGCCTCGGTTGAAGTGCATGCTGTCACATCAGTCGGGTTCGCGCTTATGCTGATTATGCAAGTTCATCATAGCCGGACGGACATATGTACGAGATCCGAGACCTGCGAATGGTTCAGGCCATCCATCAGCACGGGAGCTTGGCCCGGGCAGCTCGGGCCCTCGGTGTTGGGCAACCCGGCCTGACCCGGCAACTCGCCTCCCTGGAGGCGCGAGTGCGTGGCCATCTCTTCGATCGGAGCGGGCGGGGCACGATCGCTACCGACCTGGGTTTGACCGTAATTGCCCAGGCAACGGATATCCTGGAGCGGATGGACCGCCTCAATCGCGATACGGAGGACCTGCGCGGTAACCATATCCGCAGTCTGACGATAGCCGCGGGCGCATACATGGCCGAGTCGGTCTGTCAGATCGCAGCTGGGCGACTGGTCGCGCTCCAACCGCAAATCCGGACGCGGCTTCTCTCAGTGAACTGGGCTGATCTGCCTGCGATCATCCATAGCCGCGAGGCTGCTATCGGCGTGATGGACATTCGCAGCGCTCGCGAGGATCCAGCCCTGGAACTGGAAAGGCTGCATCCTCATCCTGGCGTCTTCGTGGTCCGACCCGGGCACCCTTTGACTAAGCTTTCGAGGATCGGCTTGGCGGATATTCTCTCCCATCCGCTGATCATGATCAGCCGCATCCCTGCAGCGGTTTACGCCCCAATGGCAGAAGCACGTGCCGGTGCGAGATCAGACGGAAAGCCTCACCCGGCTTTTCCTGCTTTGGTGCAGGAGAGCCCGACCGTTGGCCTATCCGCCCTGCCGCATTCCGATCTGGTTGCTGCCGTCACTGCCGCCATGGCGAGGCCTGCCGTGGACGCCGGACAGATTGTCGTTCTCCCCTGGCGGGCGACCTGGCTGTCCGTTCATCCTGCCATGGTCTGGCTCCGGCAGCGAAGCTTCTCGCCGCCCGAAAAACAGTTCCTCGATTTGGTTCGTCTAGTTGACCGAGAGTTGAAAGCTGAATCGGAAGCGCTCTGCGCGCGTTTTCGCCTGGACGCGGGCTGCTGATCGTAGGCTGATCCCGATAGCGAAAAGCTTGCGGACCTGGCGCTACCCCTGACGGCAGTTCCGCAACGTCGCGTTCCGGGGCGCCCAGGCACCAGCTCAATGCAGCTGCGCCTGATTCTGCAAGCGATAGGAGGCGATCGCGCGCGGAGCACCCAAGCGCTGGCTCGCGCATGCAAAGACATCGCGCGCCGATATCTCCCGCGAGCCTAGCGATGCGGGCATTGGACTCGGAATAGATGGCGACGACACGGGCGGTGCGGCGGCGGACGTTGCAGGTGGCCGCGCCGGATTTGCTTGAGCCACGGTTTGGCCACGTCTAGCGACCGGCCGAAAATTCCAAGGATGCCGATGCCGGAGAGAGCGCTGAGGGTGCTACCGTCCGAGACGCGGACGGTTTCCGGCTTCGGTCTTCCGCGACCTTGCCGCCTTCATGGTGGGCCTTCAGTCGATCACGCGCTCATCAGCCAGATCCCGCAATGAGGCCTCCAGAGCCGGCGCAGGTATGATCGGGACATTGGCGAGCCGCAGCTGCGCTAACTCAGAAGCCGTCCAACCGTCGTCCTCTGAGTAGGCTATTGCTTGGCGCAGGCCTCGCACGTGACGCTTGCCTACATCGAGATTCCGCATAACGGCGGCTGCGATAGAGGCGTGCTCAGGGACCGGTGTATCGATAGCAAGCTGCAAGTCCGGCGAGATACTGACCAGCCAATCGAAATTGTGGCGCTCCTGGCTCTCTCCGGAAAAGCTGGCATGCGGTCGAACCATCGCATCGGCGAAAATTCGAGTGAGTTCCGCGCGGACGCGATCTCGGAAGCGTTGCCGGTCTTGCTTTCTGGCGGCTGCGAGGGCCGCGTCAGCGACAGCGCGCGCACCGTTGGCCAGAAGTAGAATCGCCGTCCTTGCATCCTCCAGCGCCTCGGGAGCCGACCGAAGAATCGTCCCTTCCAGGCTTAGCCCGAACGGCTTGGCAGCGCCCCTGGCCGCAGCGAAGACCGCCGGCGTGACCTCCCGTCCAGCGTCGGTGACCTGAGCAAGGGCGGCGCCTCCATCCATCGCCGTGACGCGTGCGCCTGCTTGCCCACTATCGAGGAACACAAGTACAGTCGCCCCGTTCGGCAACATCACGTCCGTAGGCACTAGGAGGTGCGAGCCGGACACTCGGGCGACAGGCCGAACGACCGTGTTGGGGGAAAGCCCCTTCTGCTCGCTGCGTTTGCCGAATGCCAACACCATTAAAATAGCCCTTCGCGGCGGGGGTAATCCGGTAGCGCCACAGCTGAAAGATCGATCCCCGCTGCGGCGGTATGGTAGGCGATCGCGGCATGAAAGTGGTGATGTTCCTCGGCCAGAGGAATAGCGAACGGCAGGTGGCGCATATGCGGGCTGAACGTCCCGCGGTTGAGGCGCCATGGAAATTCTCGGCAGCCCGTTATTAGTCCGGGCACGCCGGGAGGTCGGGGCGGTCGGTTGATATGCTCCTGCTGCTCTGGGTCGACGTTCAGCCGTGTTATTGGGACAAGCTCCGTCATCCACTCAAACAGCACCATCACGCAAAAGCAGCGAGCCGGCATGCCAAGCCGGGCGACGATTCTTATTTTGTGGGGGGAGACCTTGCCCCCTACCACGAGATTCCAAAATCCTGACTGATCAGGTGGCTTTGGCGCTGGTTGCCATTCAAATGAACCGGTAGCTTGCTTAGGCGCAGCTAAGAACCGATCCACGGCAGTAGTGAACGGCATCAGATCCATGGCCGAGGCCCTTCGGGGGCTATCATTTCATCGATTGTCCGCCGCCAGTTGGCCTCTCCCCACCCTTCATCGCCGCCCCCCCTTCCGCAAAGACGACCGCGTCAGAGCGAGTCCGTTCAAGAATTTTTGAAGCGGACAGTTAACTGGAACACCACCCCAATCGCCTCGTGCGACCGTTGTACGGCCGTGCATGGCCTTCACGCACCATGACGGCCGCTACCTCGCGTCCCCGCCGGTCCCGCACAACGGCCAGCGTTCGCCGGTAACGGTCGCGGCCATGCCGCTCGATTGTGAGCCCGCTTCCTATGAGCTGGGCAAGACGCTCCTTGGCCTGTCGAGCGGCATGGGATTCCGAAGGACAGCGACCGCGCATCTCGGGTGCGTCCAGACCCTGAATACGGATGCTTTCGGCACCACAGCGGATCGTATCGCCATCGACCGCACGGCAACGCTGCGCCGCAGGCACCGGTGGGACCGCCGCGAGGGCAAGGGCGAATAAGAAAGCGGATGCTGCAAAGGCCATGCGGCATCGTGCCCCTGAGGTCTTTATCAATCGTGTTCCCCGTCGTTGTGGCCGGCGGCTTTTGGGTTTCTCTCGCAGTCATCGCCGAGCCCACGGCAATGGATCCTCATAAGTTGCCCCGCACGCCTCATTGATCGATCGTATGCGGGGGCAATCGGCGAAGAGCGCGAGCCTGATTGCCGACATGCCGGCACCGATGCCGAAGCGCTTCACCAGCATCTCGCGCCGGAACTGACACCGCCGCCCACATGGCTCGCAGACGAGTGTGATGACACTCCGAGGTGTGCAGGATGCGAGACGGGCTTCGCCGCGTCCGGTCGGGCCTTCCTGCTGCACCAGGTCGAACGCGAGCCGCCGGCCACCGCACTCTGAGCAATAGAGCTTCTGCATCAGGTCATCCAGGCGTAGCCGATCCGACAACCGCCACCCCTCCGCCCAGCACGAGACCGGAGCGGAGGCGCTGCGGGCGCAGGACGTGCAGCTGACCTTCAGGATGTCGTCCCACCGCATGTAGAGCGGATCGACGCGCTTCGGTCCGCGCATGTTCGCGGCCATCAGTGGCCCGCCAGGACGTGGGCCACGGCCTCGTCGATCGCCGCGGCCTCGAGAGCAGGATGGAGCCCCCAGGCGAGGTCCCGGAGGGCAGAAGCTGGATCACGGCCGCGCTGGCGGATCGCTTCAGCGGCTCCGCGCATGACATCAAGCGCGACCGCCGAAACAGCCAGCCCCAAGGGCGGGCGCGCGTCATGCTGCCCATCCGGCATCGGTCGAAATGCCCCTCTTCACGTTCCGAGTGATGAGAGAACATAAAGAGAACATGGAGCGCGAAGCAAGCCGCTAGGTCTGGGGTGTCGGGCGCCGTAAAGGTACCAAATGAGCCATGAGCTAGGGCACCAATCGGTAGCAGATCGGCTCGGAATCCCGGCTTGTTCTAAGGGCGAGGGCCGCCATCAGCAGCACCCCGGCCCCGGCGGGGGCTCGCCGACGCCCGCTTCAATGCAACTGCGCTTGGTTCTGCCAACGGTAGGAGGCGATGGCGCGAACGGCAGCTTCCGCGACTTCCCACATCTCCAGGCGCGCGGCCTCCAGCGCCGGGTTGTAGCCAGCCGGCCGAAACAGAGCGCCCTCCCCCGAATACAGATCTGCCAGGCCGCTCACCGCGCCACCGAGCCGATCGAGCAGAGCGAAGGTGCAGCGTCGAAACGTATTGGAGTCCAGCGACTGCTCCCATTGCCGGAGCAGGGCCGCCACCCGCGTGATCACGTCTCCGCGCAGCGGGAAGGCATCGATGTAGGCCTCCAGCACCCGCTCAGCCTCATTGACCCGAGCCAGCACCTCAAAGTCTCGCTCGATCACAACAGCAAGCTTCCCTGGGCCGCCGGCTCGGGCGCGGCGGGAGGATCCTGGCGGCCACCCCGCGCGACAATGCGCAGGGCGCCGTCCGGCAATGGCCGTTGCAGCAACAGCGCGTCGGCCGCCGGCGCTGTCATCCAATACTCGAACTGCTCGGCGTCGGTGAGGATCACGGGCATGGCCTTGGGGTGGATAGCGCCGACCTCGTCGTTGGGCTGGCAGGTCAGGAAGGCGAAGAGGTCGATCGTCTCGGGCCCGGTCTTCACTTTCCGGGTGCTGGTCCACTGCGGCACCCAGATGCCAGCGAAGAACGCGAGCGGCCGCTCCTCGCCGAAGGAGAACCACACCGGCTCGGATTTGCCTGTCTCGGGGTTCCGGCCGGGTTCCGAGAAGCTGGTGAAGGGCACAAGGCACCGGTTCTCGACGCCCAGCCAGCGCCGCCAGTGCGGGCTCTTGGCGTTGCGGACATTCGTGACGCCTGGGTCGCGGCCCGAGCCGGACAGCATGCTCGGCGGCGTCGGCAGGCCCCAGCGGGCCAGTGCCAGCTCGCGCACCCCATCTGGGCCGGTCCGCACGATCGGCGCCGAATAGTCGGGGTAGATCCCCGGCATGGGCGGCAGGTTGCCCAGGCCGTCCCGCATGGCGCGGGCCGCAGCGCGGATCTCGGCCTGGCTGCGCATGTGGGAGTACAGGTTGCACATGGGCCGAAGGTGGGCCCGGGCACGGAACCGGGCAACCGCGAAAGCGGGCCCGCGTTGCGAATCGTCCCGATCGACAGGAGGCGTTGATGAGCGACCACCTGCAGGAGCGTTTTCGCCTCGGCCTCCTCGAGGAGATGGACCGGCGCTGGGAGCGATGCTCGCTGGTCGAGTGGCTAAGCGCGCACCATGCCGAGGCTGTGGAGGTACTGAATCACGGGCGCATGGACTGGGGCCACGCTGCCAAGCTGTTCGCCCGGCAGGGCCTCCGCGACGGCCTGGGCCGGGAGCCCACGGCCGAGACCGCGCGCGAGGCCTGGCGCCGGGTAGAGGAGCGCCGGAGGGCGGGGATGCGGATCAGGAGCCCGAGATAGCGGCGCGCCTGGGCCACGCGCGCCGGCAGGCCGCAGCCCAGGCATCATCAACTTCGTCGAAGCGTGTGCGGCCCTTGATCGGCGGCTCACCAGGGCGCGCGACGCGCCAGGCCCAGAGGCCGTCCTCTTCCAGGATCGCGGTGATGTAGACGGTCTCCATGCCCCATGAACGCAGAAAGCCCCGCGCGGATTGCTCCGGCGGGGCTTCGCGATTGAGCTGCATCTTCTCGGCCTAGCTCTTCCGAAAACTTAGGCGTGCCGACGGCTTGGCCGCACGACGACCTCAGCCGTGGTCTGCATGTGGCGGAACGGCCGAGCCGTCAACGCAGACGCGTCCCGAATCAGGCGCCCGAAGTCCATGGTGTGACGACGCACGATGATCACGAGGGTTGCTACCAAGACCACGAGCCAGAGCATGGGAGAGCGTGCCACCATCGATCTAATGAGGGCATCCCTGGCCTCCGCAATGATCCCATCTAAATCCGCTCGCAGCTGAGGGTCTACAATGCCTTCAACGGCCTGAACGAGCACTGGGACACCCACTGGAATTTTAAATATCGCCGTAGCCATCAATCCCCACACCACCCTGAGGAGCGTCGCGCGATGCGCAAACCGAATGGAGGCGTTAAGGCTGGACCGCATTGAGAGATACAAGGGATCGTCAAAAGAAACTCGGCCTGATGCAGCCAAGTCGAACAGCTTCGCACGAACAGCGAAGAGGTCCATGCGATACCGGTCGGTCCAGAGCCATTGCCAAGGACCGTAGAGCACAATGACAATGCCAGCGAAGGAGAGAACACCAAGGCCGGCTTCAAGGCTGCTGATCATGTCGGTCATCCCTGATCATCCTCCGGATGGGTCAACCCAGAACGCGTCAGACCGCTCGATGTTCGATTGGGGTCAACTTTTCGCTCCAAATCGATGATGCGATCAGACAGCTTCTGAACCTTCAACTGCCGTGTCCTGCGCTCTGCGTATGCCCAAAGGGAGGCGGCAAAGGCAAAGCCAAGCGACAGACCGACGACGCCCCCTTTCGCAGTGCGAAGAAAGAAGTTCGCAGCGACATCCACAACAGTGGTCTTGCCGGCCATCTCAACAACGCACAAATACAACAAGTACCCTAATCCTAAGTAGCAGCCGTACTTCACGGCCATTCGCAGAATGCGGGCCACTTGGTCTACGATAACGAGGCAGAATTGCTGGTTTCCGGTCATCCCGCGCGACGTCGGAACCCGCGTCGGCGCAGCCTTCTTTTGACTAGGCAGTTTCCGCCTCCCGAGGCACTCTGGCATGATTCGGATGCAAGCATAGAGAAAATACGCAATGGAATTAATTTATATCAAGGGGGAGGAATTTCGGCCGAAATAAATAAACTGCACCCCCTGGCCTGTAATTTTTCGCCGATTGCTTGCGTACGAACGAAGAGGCCCCTGTTCTGCGCGCCCGGACGTGCCGCTAAAACATCAGCATCCCGCCACCATCTTCTGCAGCCAGACGCCGAGGGATGCACGCCATCCCGCATCCACTCGCACCGAGCCGGGCGGCCGCGGCTGATGCCCAGCTCCGAAGAGGGCTAGCGAGAAGCTATGAAATCCAGACGGGTAGCCGACGAAAATCCTCGACGGTCATGGTGATCCAGCTGCCATCTACCGAAACCTCGACATAGCCCAAAGGCGCGTCGCCCAGGACGAGAAGGGCCATTTTGCCGTTCAGATTTCGTGGCCAGCTTTTGAGAGTCATAATCGGCTCCATGCAGCGGAATACAGGTTACCAAAATTATGCGTTCTCGCCTGCAAAAAAAGTCTGGCGCGGCACTCCCCCTGGCCGGCTAAAGATAGGGAAGTCGTCCGGAACCCCGATGCAATGTTCGTCGTCAAGACGGTTGGAACGCCATACAAGAACGGGTGGTTTCGCCGTGAAACTCTCACCGCCGTGCGCTTCGAAGCACTTGAAGATATGGAATGCGAGTTTCTCGGGCGTACGTTCCAAGGACACGGCACATACAGCACCCAGCAATATCGTGTAACCGTTCGAAAAGGAGAGAGCTTCCTCCTCGGCACGCGGGGCGGTTATCGGGAGGGTGATCTGCGAAGCCTGGAAGTGTTGGTTGGCGAAGGATACTTTCGAAATATCGCGAGATTGGTCGCCACCTCAAGCTAAAGTGCGACCCAACAGTTTTCGGAACCGCTCGAAGTCGGCCATCTGCTGATCGCCATGGATGGCGGTCCAGATGGTGGACAGGCCGTCCACCGTCTTCCCCGCCACCACCGCCAGCACGGCCTTCATGTCGCCGGCATTGGCCTTCGCCGTCGCCCCGTAGTGGTCGAGATACCAGGGCGCCGTCATGGCCGCGCCCGGGATCGTCTGCATGTAGGCGCGCGCCTCGGTCAGGCTCTTGCCCATGTCCATCGCGAAGGCGGAGTGATTGGCGAGGCCGGTGAGCTGGATCACGCCCAGGCCGCGACCATCATAGCCGCCCAGGTGGGAGTAGACGGTATCACCGAGAAGCCTCGGGTTGCGCAGCAGCTTCTCAGGGTTCGCGCCGGCCCGGCCACCGAACATGCGCTTCACCTGCTCGGCCGAGGTGTAGAACAGGTTCTCGTCCCACCGCGTGAGGCCACCAGCCTCGGTGTTGGCCTTGGCCAGGATGCAGGCCCAGCCCGTGCGATTAAACGCCGGGAAGCGCTCTGAGGCGGAGGAGAATGCAGCGGCCCACGCGGAGGGATCAGCGCACCGCGGAAAGCCCTCCCGAATCTGCGCAGCGGTGATCTCTACCCCGCCGGCCTTCGGAACAGGCGGTGCCGCCTCAGCCTCCAGCGCCGCCCAGGTCTTCGGTCCGACCAGACCATCGGCCGTCAGCCCACGCGCCCGCTGCCAGTCGCGAACGGCGGCCTCGGTGACGGGCCCGAATTCGCCATCGGCCACCTGGCCGAGCAGGCCCTGCAGGCGCGCGACCTCCGGCCCTCGCGCGCCGCGGCGGAGCACGGGCGGGCTCATGCGCGACCGGCCAACCGCCCGAAGGCGGATGCCGGGATGCTCGGGGCAACGGCCTCGCCGCGCTTACCGAGCTCGCCTCGGATCATGCCTTCCAGCGTCTCCACAGGCAGCCGGCCGGCGGTGTCCGGGAAGCGCTCGCGGAGCGCATCGGCGCCGGCGCGCATCATGGCATCTGTGGCCATCGTCACGGCCGGATCGCCCGCGACCTTCGCCGAGATCTCGCCCGCGACGCGCGCCGCGCCTTCTCCGAGACGCTGCTGCACCAAGTTGGCAGTGCGCTCCTTGAGGTTCGTCGCGTAGTCGCGCAGCGCTGCGACTGCCACGCCTCCGACCGCCGTGACGACGGCGGCCGCCAGCGCCCAGAGGGCCTGGGTGAACTGTTCCATCTCTCTCTCTCCAATGTCAGGGATGCCGCTGCCCGCGGCGGGGATCTGGGACCGGAAATTTCACGCGGCGCGAAACAATTCGCGCTCCGCCGCATTGACCCATCGTCGGGAAGTGCGAGCTAGAAGATTGTAATTAGGGGAAACTTCCGATGGTCGAAGGGACCCGGCGCCGCCTGGAGCAATTCGTCCGGGAGCTATCGTTGCGCCTGGAACGCCAGCGCCGCGCGCTCCGGGAATTGTCGCGCGATCTGTCGCCCGCCTCGATCGCCGCCCTGCAATTGCACCTCGACGCGACAGCGAACGAGCTCCGCGCAGCAGAGGCGTTGCTCGAAGCCGCACGGAAGGCTGAGGATCAGGACCCCAGCCCGGGAGATTGACCCTGCCGTCCTAGTCAGCCGGCGCAGTGCCGGCGAAGCTCTCGGTTCACCCGGCGCAGCTCGGCGCGGGTGGCCGGGGTGATCTGGTCGTGCGTCGAGACGGTGACCGGCGCGATGCGGCACACGGCCGGCGGAGGATCTGGTGCGCGGGGCGCGCAGGCAGCGACTGCCAGCAGCAGCGCCAGCGCTCTCACGGCACCGTTCTCCGGCCGGGCTGCGCGACGTACTCCACTCGTGCGCGCAGGGAGGCGATCGCTTCCGCCATCACCCCGAGACGCTGATCCTGGGCGTTGTCGCGCGCGTCCTGCTCCGTCAGCCGTCGCTCGGTCTCGGTCACGCGGGTGTTGAGCGTACCGATGGGGTTCACCGTGCGCCGCAGCTCCTCAAGGGCCGAACGCACCTCAGCCATCTCGCGCGTCAGGCGGCCGTCGAAGTTGGATACGGCGGTGGCCGTGCTGTCGCCCTTCTTGTCGAGCTGCCAGACGAAGTACGTGGCGCTAAAGACCATCGTGCACATCAACAGGATGTTCCCGATGCTGATCTCCCAGTTGATGCGCGGCCGGGTCATGCAGGCCACTCGATCACCGGCAGCGAGGCAATGAACGCCTCGACGGCCGGCGGCTCCATCTCGCCAGCTTGCACCGCCGCCAGTGCAGCGAAGGTGTGCTGGTAGACCGCGCTGCGCCAGGCCACGAACGCCTGGGCTTCCGCTGCCCAGGCCGGGTTCGGATCGGTCACGTAGCTCGCGCAGGTTGCGGCTCCGTTGTAGTTGCGTGATTGCGCGACGGACTGCACGTGCGCGTTGATGGCCTGCCTGTAGGCTCCCAGCGCCTCTTCGGTCGCGGGGACGCGAGGAACCCCGGTCCACCAGTTGGGGGCGTCCTCCGAAGGAATTCGGTGCTCCACCCAGTCGACAGGCTCAGCTGCAGCCCAGTCGATGTTGCAGAACCAGCCGGGCCGCTGCGCGCCGCCCTCGCCGGGCTCGAAGGCCGGACCGATGCGCTGCACGTCAACAGCCGCCCCCTCGGGGATCGCCTCGATGGCGGCGATGCCGGCGGCGCTGCTCGGGAAGTTGTAGGCGCGACGAAGCATGGCGATTTCTCCCGATCAGGCCGCGGCGACCAGCGCCGCGAAGCCCGTGTTGTCGTTGACGAAGTAAGGCCGGCCGTTCGCGTTGCTGAGGTAGCCGTTGAGCGTGTGAGCCGAGACGCGGCCGCCGAATCGCAGCGTCGTGAGGCCCGAGACGGGGCCGCCCGTGACGGACAGCACCGAGCCGCCGTTGATGCAGAACCGCGCCTCGCCGGTCAGGCGATTGATCGTGATGCCCCACTTGAACTCGGTGCCAGGCACCAGCGTCCCCAGCGAGGCCGTGTTCTGGCCTCCGCTATTTGCTCGCGACCCCAGCAGCGACGTGGCGCCCGCCGGATTGCGCAGGCCAAAGGCGCTGGCGTCTGAGCCACCGTCAATCTGCAGGATCTGCTGGTCCGCGCCGGTCGGGGCCGAATTGGGCATGAGGCAGCGGCCCGTGATGGTCAGGCCGGAGGTATCCAGGCCGAGGCCGGAGAGCGCGCCGGAGAGCGTGTCTCGAGCGCTGGAGGAAACGCCGGGCGTGCCGACCACGGGGAGCATGATGCTCGTCGGGTTCAGCATGTCCGGCTCGTCCTGGGTGCCCCAGATATCGAGCGTGATATCGCTGGTCTGGCCGTTGGTGGTGGTGATCTCCACGCCGATGACGACGCGGGCGATCGTCCCGTCATTGGCCAGCTGATAGGGCAGCACAACCCGGCGCAGCGATCCGTCGAGGAGCGAGACCTGGTTGGCGCCGCTGATCTGTGAGCCGACCGCCGCGCCGCCGCTGTTAAGCGCCAGCGCCCGCAAGCGGATAGTCGCGACGTTGGTGATGGCACCCGCGCGGATGCGGAGATATGCGGACGCCACCCGGTTCTGCAGGCCGGTCGCCGCGGGGCTGGCGTTGCGCACCGTCGCCTCGACCACGGTGGGCGTGCTGTTGCTCGCCGTGCCCGCCAGCTGCACCGAGAGCATCGTCATCCCGAGCAAGGAGTTGTAGGCCAGCGTGCGCGTCATGCCGCCCTGGCTTCCCAGCGCGCCAAAGCCGGTCGGGTAGCTGCCTGGGCTGCCGGGCGTCCCGCCCTCGTTGCGCGGATTGGTGACGACGTTCTGCGAGGCCGGCTCCAACAGCAGGCCATAAGTTGCGTCATAGCGCGGCACCCCGCTTGCCACCTCCGTTATGGCGGTTACGGCGCCGCTGGGCGGCTCGACCAGCACGGCCGCGCTGCCGCGGGCAAAGGTCAGACCAGCGTGCTTGCTGGTAACGCCGATCAGCGGAACGACCGGCTGCGCGACCGTCGCGCCCTGAATCGCGGCCATGGCGGCGTCGCGCGCCACCAGCGTGGCGTCCCGATAGGATTGCGCCAGGATGCGCGCGGCATCGGCGGCCGCGGCGTCCGCGTCGGCCTCCGCGGCCTTGACGGCCACCTCATTGCCCACCGTCGATACGTCGTGCAGGGCGGGCACGAAGGCGGCTCGATGGCCGCCATCCTCGAAGCTGGCGTTGGTGAGCGCGGCCAGGCGATCGGATGCGCTGCTCATAGGACCTCCTCATAGGCGATGGGGTAACGGGATCGGTTGGCGGCGGCCCATGCGATGCGGCCGGGATCGACGCTTCGGGCGAGATAGGCGGTGCGCAGCCAGTGCAGCGTCTCGTCGGGGAACGGCAGGACCAGGAACGGCGTGTCGATGTCGAACTGCCGCCACATCTCATAACCGCGTCCCATGGCCTCGTTCCGCGGCAGGTCGGCGATCTCGCCGCGCGCTACCCGGGGCTTCTCGCGGCGATTGAAGTAGCGGACCCCGCCCATGGCGTCGGCCTGCTCCGTGCGAAAGCGAAAGCCTTCCTCGAAGCCGAGCGTGGGATCGACGCTGACCTGCCAGCCCTGCGCGACCTCGCAGAGCCCGACCTGCACGTAGCCGGCGGCGTTGGTCACGTCGTCGAGCTCGACCTTGATCACGTGGGCGGAGTAGAGGCGGCCGAGCCAGATCGGGCGGGTGGCGGAGGTGCCGGCGATTTCCGCCGCGCTATAGGTGCCCTCCCACCAATTGTCGTCCTCCCACTCCAGGTCGGCGGGCAGGTAGACAGGCGGCCAGACATCGATCCAGCCGCTGTCGTAGACAAGCACGGTGGAGGAGGCGTCGCTCCAGATGCGCACGCGCATCTTGGCGTGGATGGAGAGGTTGTGCCGGACCAGGCCGAGCAGCTGCACGCGCCGCTGGGCGGAGAAGGTCATGGTGAACTGCGTGGCCGATGTCGTCAGCGACGTGCTGCGGGCGACACGATTGAGCGGCAGGACGCCGAGATTGGCCACGGGATAGGCGACCTCCCAGCCGCCGCCGCTCCAGGTCACATCGGGCGTCCAGCGCGGGAAGCCAAAGATCAAGCGCTCCATGTCAGCCCCACAGCTCGAGGTCGATTTCGCCCACGGCCAGGCGGGGGGTGATGCCGATCACCCGAAACAGCTTCCCGGCTGAGAAGCCGAAGCGCGTGATCTGGACGCGCACCACGACGCCCAGGTCGATCAGCGCGGCCACGCTCGCATCGGCGCGGATGGTGGCCGTGGCCCGGTCGCGCCGGACCTTGCGCATGGCGAGCTGACGGTCAGCCTCGGCTTGCGCGGCTGCGGTCACATCCAGCGGTGTCCGGATGGTGATTTCTGGCGACTTCGGGTGCTTGGTCTGCACCGTCAGATCCTCGGCCACCACCTTGCGGTACTCGTTGCTGAGGAAGGTCCGGCGCGCGGCGGTCACGGTGCCGTCGAGCACCTGAGGGAAGGTCGTGTAGCAGCGCTGGTACTCGACAGTGACGCGATAGGCGGGCAGCCCGTCGTCGCCGTCATTGCCGGTCACCAGCTCGAAGGCGAGCAGGTCGATGGTGTCGCTCTCGGCCACCTGGCTGCGGGTGAGCCGCTTGAGGGTGGCCACGGGCGTTCCGGCGGGCGCGGCGAGCTGGGCCATGCGGAGCTGGCCCAACCGATCGAAGCCGAACCAGGCACCGGCGGAGGGGGCAACGGCCTCCATGGCCTGCTGCGCCGTCATCTCGTCGCTGATCCAGATGCCCGTCTCGGCCGAGGATGCGGCGTCGAGCCCCGTCACATCGCCCGCCACGATGTCTCCCGAGGGAATGCCAGCGGCGATCGCGATGGCCTTGAGGATCTGGGCCGAGGTGCGCGCGGCGCTGGTCGCGCCGGCGGTCACATCGGCGGTGATCTGACCCACAGGAGAGGCGCCGAGCCGGATGTAGGAGCCGCCGGAGGAGCTCCAGAGCCGGTACTGCCCGGCCGCCGGCGCGTTGGCCTCCATATCGGCCTGACTGGAATAGGCAGCTCCGGCCGTGAGGGCGACGGCGTTGTCATAGACGGTTACCGCCTGCACGGCGCCATCGCTCAGCTGGTAGATCAGCCGCGCAGTGTTCACGCATGGCGGCGAGACCTCGCGCGATACGCCATAGGCCCGCGGCTTGACCTTGCCTTTGATGTCGTCGCCGCCTTCGAGGCCGTTGGGCAGGCTGTTGGTGCCGGCGAATTTCGTGGTGAGCAGCGGTTTGCCGAGTTCGTCGAGCCGGTCCCGGAGCCGTAGCTGCACCTCCTGCAACGAGAAGCGGGGCGGGAGCATGGTGCCCGAGAAGACGGTCACGAAGCTGGAGTATGCCGCCGCGTCCTCGCCCACCTTGATGACGAGGGGCCGGCCGTCGAAGCCACAGTCGATCAGCCCATCGAGCAGGCCGTCCGGATTCACCAGCAGGATGTCGCCCTTGGCGATCGCGACGGCGCCCAGCGTGGTGCGCGAGGCGAACATGCTGCGCGCGATCTGGCCGGGATCGCGGATGCAGGGCTCGTAGAAGCCCGGCGCGTTCGGGTGGTTATAGCCGAGGCCCGTGCAGTAGCGCAGGACGCGGGTACCAGGGATCGTGGCGTCATAGGCCGTCACCTCGACGAGATGGATCAGGCTCATGCCGCGTTCCGCCGCTGGTGAGCTTCCTGGCGGGCGAGGAGGTCGTTGGTCTCAGCCCCCTGCTCCCGCGCCTCCTCGCCCACCGCCGAGATCACCGCCGTCTGATGCGCCTGTCCTGCCACCAGCCGGCTCACGAGACCGGCCAGTTCAGCGATCTGGCCACGCATCTGCGCGATCTCGGCCCGCAAAGCGCTGTCGTTGGCTGCAGCCGGCGGGGCAGAGACCGGCACGGCCACTGGCCGCACGGGCAGCTCACCGCGCTGCAGCTCGTCGAAGGCCCAGCCCAGCCGGTCCATCGCCGCCTTCCGCAGCACGCCCTCGCCCGGCATCAGCAGCGCCGGCACGCTGTCCACGCCCGGAACCCCGCCATAGACGCGGCCGCCCTCCGCGAATTTCGTGATCGCGGTGGTGTTGGCGTGGCTCCAGGGAGAGGAGCGTACCACCAGCCCGTCATTGGCTGCCCAGGTCGCCAGCTGGTTCAGGTTCACCCGCATGACGGCGAGATGCTGCTGCGCCTGGTTGGTGTAGACGTCGATGCGGTTGAGGTAGCTCGCCGTCACCTCCGTGTTGTGCCGGACGTCCGACATGACGCCGGAGAGCTTGTCGTCGATGCTCCGGCTGATCTGGACAGTCTCCGTCGTCTCGACCGCCTGCTTGATGTTTCGTGCCACATCGCCCGGCAGCAGGATGGAGGCCCGCTCGGCGGCCGTGAGGTTCCGGCCGATCACCTGCTCGACCTGTCGCGTCACGTCGGCCGCCTGCACCAGCCCGGCACGCTCGGCGGCGGTGAGGTTGCGGCCCATCGCCTGTTCGACCAGGCGCAGCACCTCATCCTCCGCCACGATGCTGGCACGCTCGGCCGCCGTCAGCTGCCGGCCGATGCGCTGCTCGATGTCGCGCAGCACGTCGCCGCCCTGGACCAGCGCCGCTCGCTCGGCCGTGGTCAGGTTGCGGCCGAACCGCTGGAAGATGTCGCGCGAGATATCGTCATCGAGCACCAGCGAGGCGCGCTCGACCGTGGTGAGGTTGCGGCCGATCTTCTGCTCGATGGCGAGCAGGATCTTCTCGCTCTCGACGAGGCTGGACCGCTCGGGCGTGGTGAGGTTACGGCCCATGACCTGCTCGACGGAACGGACCACGACTTCGCCATCGACCAGGCGATTGAGCTCGGCGGTCGTGAGGTACCGACCGATGCGGTCCTCGATGCTGCGCACCACGGTCTGCGCCTGCACCAGCTGGGCACGGGCCGCGTCGGGCAACGCGTTCAGGGTCTCGGAGATGGTGCGGACGACGGCGATGCCGACTTCGACATCCACCCGGCCGCCGAGCTTCTTGAGCTCCTCCAGGATTTGCTCGTCGTAGCTCTTGGTCGCGGGCAGGTTCTCAAGGCTGGCGAGCACAAACTGCTTGAGCGCCTGGAACGCATCGCCGCTGGCATACATGGCCTGGCCGGCCTGCAGCAGCCGGTCGGCCGTCGTGGTGATGCGGCCCAACGCCTCCTGATTGCCGCCACGCGCGAGGGTGAGGTCCCGGCCGAACTGGTCCTGGGCCTGGGCCAGCGCCTGGGTGGGGCTGACGCCGGCGGAGGTGCTGCCGCGCTGCTGGTCGATCCAGCCGCGGATGGACTGGCCTGCGGAAAGCACCGCCTCCCAGGCGGCCTTGGCCTCGGCGGCCGCGGCCTCCTGCGCAGCGGCGGCCTCTTCCGCGACGCGCTTCTCAAGCTCGATCCGCTGGTAGGCGATGGCCTCCTGCGTCTCCATGACCTTCTTCTGGACCGTCTCGGCGTCCAGGCCCCAGGTCGCGAGCTGCTGCCGCAGCGTCTCGACACGCTTCTTGGCCGCGGCCTCGAACTCGTAGAGGTCGGCCTGCGCGGCGCGGCCGGTGGCGCGCAGGATGTCGGTGATGACGCTGCGGTCGAGCTGTTCGCCCCAGTCCGCGAACGACTTCCAGTATTCCGCGCCCTGGGCCCGCTGCAGCACGGCCACCTGCGCGGCGACCTCCGCGCTGGTCAGGCCGAGGTCCTTCAGCTGCGCCTTGAGCTGCTCGACTTCGCTCGACCAAGCCTGCCACTGCGCCGCCTGGCTCAGCGAAGTGATGATCTCCCACGCAGGCTGCGAAGCCGCCATGGCATCGCGCAGCGCCAGCGTCTGCCGGATCGTGGTGACCTGGGCGTCGCGCTGCTTGGTGAGGGCCGCGACCTCCTCGTCGCGCTTGGCGATGAGCTTGTCGGTCGCGAGGCTCAGCGAGGTGGCCTTGTCGATCTGGGTTTGCCAGCCAGCCTCGATTTGCCGCACCGAGTCCGCGAAGGCGCTACTCGCCTCTGCTGTGTCCGTGAGCACCTGGTACGTCTCCTTGTACCAGGTCAGATTCTCCTGCAGCTGCTCGATGGTGCCGGAGGCGTCGAGGATGCCCTTCATGTCGCCGCTGGCCGCGCGCCGGAACTCGTCGAGGAGGAACTTCGTGGCTTGGTCGGCGAGCGCCTTCGCACCCTCTTCGGTGTTCTCGAATTCATTGCGCTGGTTGCCCACGCGCAGGTACAGGCGGCCCGGATCGCCGTCGCCTCGGCCCGAGGTCACACCTACCGCGGCATCGGTGTAGAGCTTGATGCCGCCGAGCGCGTCGCCCAGTTGCCCGGCAAGAGCCGCGATGCGGCCAGCGGCGGCGGCGGACTGTTCGCGGTTGGCCGCGCTATAGCGCTCGCCTGAGAGGCCGCGATAGGTCTCGGCGGCCGTGACGAGATCGATCGCGGTCTCTTGCCCCTTGTTCGACGGCTTTTGGCCTGGGAGGAGCGCGCCAGCAATCATGAGGACGGCAGCGGCAATCCAACCAGCGACCGGAACGGTCGCGCCAGCGAGCGCCGCCGCGGAAAGGCCCGCGGTCGCCGCTCCCCCCGCGGCTTGGGTGTAACCGCCCACACCGCCGCGCTCGAAGCCCGAATAGGCACCATAGAGGCCGCCTGCGATACCGAGGGCGCCGGCACCGAGGGAGCCGATAGAGTAGCCACTCGACCCTAGCGCGGCTCCTGAGACGGTGGGCCCCTGAAGGGCGGAGTTTGCGCCGCTGAAAACCGGCGTGTTCAGGACGTTGTCGAGCCCGCTCCAGCCCGTGTTGAACACAGCCGAGCCGTTCATGTAGTTGCCGGGGTTGAAGCCTTCCAACCCTCTCATGACGGTGCTGCCACTGGAGAGGTTTCCGACCTGCTCTACGACGCCACTGCCGCCACTCGCTGCGGCCCCCGTCGCCGTGGATCCTCCGCCAAAGATGCCGCCGAGCGAGAAGCCGCCGCCGGAGGAGCCCAAGCTCCCGAGCCCAAGCCCGGATACGATCGGCTGAATGATCGGGCGCAGCACCAGTTCGGCAGCGATGCGCGCGAGGGTGCTCCGAGCCGTGCGCTCGAACGTCTCCCACATGTTCCGCCAGCCGCCCTTGTTCTTGTCGAACAGGTCGGCGAACGTCTCGGCGCCGTAGCGCACGATGTTGTCGGTGGTGCTTTTATTCGCCTGCTCGATCTCGCGGCCCGACCGCTGGGCGGCCTCGCGCGCGGCGCGTTGCGCCGGTTCTGCGGCGGCGACAGCGCGGTTGTAGAGCTCCTGACTTTCCGCAGAGCCATCGAGCAGGACGCGCAGCCGCTCCTGGACCTCGCCATACTTCTCCGCTTCACTGCGTGCGCTCTGGATCAGCTGCTCGGCCTCGCGGCGAGCCTTCGCGAGGCGGTCGGGATCCAGCGCCGTGTTGTTCAGCGCGCGCATGGCGGCCTGGATGCCGCGCTGGTCCGCGTCGTTGAACGCGATCAGGCCATTGATCTGGCGCCCCAGCTCGCCGAAGTCAGACGCCGCATCGCGCGCGCTTCGGCCGCTCCTCCGGAATCCATCCTCGAGCCCATGAAGCTCATTGCCCAGTCGGCCGATCGTGCCGAGCTGGCCCTGAACGCCGTTTCGAAACTCTTGCATTCGCCGGGCGGCTTCTTCGCCAGTAACGCCAAGCCGCTCCAGCTCCTTGCTATACTTCTCTACCTCGATAGCGAGGCGGCTCTCACGCTCCTGCGTCCCACGCTCCAGGCGCAGCGCCTCGGCCCCCTGACGTGCAGCCGCGATCTGCCGCTGGAGGTTGGCGATCTCCTGGCCGAAGTTGGCGCCGACTCCCGCCTCGTACCGGGATAGGGCCGCCAGCGCTCGGCCCAGGCGGTCGGTCTCGTCGGCCGCGCCTCCCATGTTGATGCCAAGCGCCGCGGCGCGGGCGCGCAGCTGCTCCATAGCGGCTTCAATCTGGCGCGCCCGGTCGTTAAGGCCGTCGATGGCCCCTGCCTGGCGGCTGAAGCGCTGGGAGAGAAGATCGCTGCCCTCCCCCAGCAGCTGCAGGATATCGCGCAGCTGGGCCAGCGATTCCCGCGACACGTCGCCCTTCTGGGCAAAGAGCTCGATCGCCTGCGCCATGTCGCGCATGCGGGCGAGGTCCTGGTCAGACGCGATGATCCGGAACTCTTCGGAGTTGGCGCCATAGTTGCGCCGGGCCTCGGCCAGTGCCGTCTCGACCTGATCGCGCAGCGTTCGCGCGAAGTCAGTGGTCAGGCGGCCGAGCGCGTCGTTGCGGAGCGCGTCCTGCTGCGCGGAGAGGTTCTGGCGGTCCTGCTCGAAGAGGCGCCGCTCCTGTGCCTGCCGGGCCTGGGAGAGCGCGCCGTAATAGGCCGTCAGCTCCTGGACCCGCTTCGTTTCGTCGGCGAGGCCGTCGCGCCATCGCTGGGCGTCGCGCTCCGCGTTGCTCAGCCCTTCCGATTGACGCTTCATCGCCTCGGTGAACTGGTCGGCGGCCGACTTGCCGAGCAGGAGCTGTGCGGCGATCACGCCGATGGCGAGCGCTGCGCCCGCGACGGCGCCGGCCGGACCGAAGATGCCGAGGAGCTGGGAGCCCTGTTGGCCGAAGGCGACAAGCGCCGACTGTCCGGCGCCGACTTGGACCGCGAAATCCTGAATCTGGAAGCCAGCCTGCCCGATGATCGAGCCGAAGTTGCGGGTACGGGTCGCGGCGTTGTCGTTGGCGGCGGAGAATGCGACCCCGCCACTCGCCGCCCTCGAATACCGGGCGTCCAGCATCTCAAGACGACGGGCGTGTTCCTCGATGCTGATCCGCCCGGCCTGGAAGGCGCGCTCGAGGAGGCGCTGGCCAGCCTCCAGCTTCTGCTGAGCAGCCGCGGCCGGGTCGATCTGCCGCGTCAGACGCGCGAGGGCGCGCTCCATGTTCGCCTGCACGTCGATGGTGCGCTGCGTCGCCGTCACCACCGCCTGGTTCGTGTCGATGATCTTCTGCCCGGCGGCGGCGACCTGGTTGGCGCCCTGGGTCGCCGGGGAGGCGTCGAAAACGATGGCGGTGACAGCCGTCTCGCTCATGGGGCAGCATTCCGGCCGGGAGGCAGGGCAACAGGCATGGGCTCAGCTCCCTTCGATGGAGGAGACGGGGATGCGGTGGGTTCTGGTGTTGGGTGTCGGGCTGGCGCTGTCGGGCTGCGCAAATCCACACTTGCAGACAGCGGAACAGGCCGCCGCGGAGCGCGCGTTCAACGATGAATACCGGCGCCGGAACGAAGCGCGCATGACGCCGGACGAAGTTCAGCAGCGAAATGCTGCCGTCGAGCGCACTCGCCAGGCGGAGATCATCTGCCAGAACCGAGGCCGGGCCGCTGCGGCTCAGCCGGCCTTTGGTGGCCCCGGAATGCCGGGCCTAGCGAACGCGATGGTCAGCCAGGAGATGGCGGGGAACGCGGTGGCCTCGGCGTGCTGGGACACATTCCAGCGGACCGGCGTGATGCCGAGCTATTGAAGAGTCGCCGGAGATTCATCCTTGTAGCATTTGCTGGCAGGGCTCTGCTAAGCGCCTTGCCCCGACTGGAGCTGCGCAAATGACCTGGCATTAGGTTCGCTCAGGAATTTCCCTGACGTTCAGGAGGGGCACCATGTGTCCCGCACCCATCATCATTCCCGCAAGTTCGGCGCCGACTCCCGCTGGGCCGACCGCAGCGACCGCGCCGCGTACACCGGCAATAGCGAGGCGGGAGAA
Organism: Roseococcus sp. YIM B11640; assembly: GCF_049727625.1. Taxonomy (NCBI): domain Bacteria; kingdom Pseudomonadati; phylum Pseudomonadota; class Alphaproteobacteria; order Acetobacterales; family Roseomonadaceae; genus Roseococcus; species Roseococcus sp. YIM B11640. The sequence continues at coordinate 504,178 of NZ_JBBJOZ010000003.1, read as the reverse complement.
GCCCCCGGCTGGCACGTCCGGCTCTTCTTCGAGCGCCCTTATCGTCGAGCCGATCGCATGACCGTGCTTGAGATCGTGAAGGGCAACCTCGATCCGGACAATGCGACGTACTTTCGCGGACGTGGCCGGAAGCCTCATATCTGGTGTTGGTGAAGGAGATAGCACATGCACTTCAAGCGGAAGCGTCCGAAAAGCGCGCGAGCGGGCTGCCTTCTTTGCAAGCCGCACAAGGCCAACGGCTGCGGCGGCGAGCGGCACAGGAACATGGAGCACGGTAACCGGCGGCGAAGTGAGGCCGTCCGGTACCAGCTTCGGTGCGTGGCGGAGGTGGCTGAGCCCTGAAGCTATGCCGACTTTTCAGCAGACACGCGTCATCGCTTCGATAAGATGCGGGCCTCGGCTGCCGTGAATCGAGGTAGTTATGACGGAGCGATCACCATACTCAACAAAGCCAAGACCTAAACTTAACTTATGGCCTATACTTAATTCCCCCATCATAATTACAATTTTTGGTTCAGTCATAATTGGATCATTTGTTACACTTAGAGATTCCTGGCAGGCATGCCTCAGAGATGCAAGAGAAACTGCAGAGACTATCGATGACACAAGGCTGGAATTTCGTTTCAGAGCAGGTGATTTTTTTACCGTAGCGGCTGGAGGCACATTTACCTTTCCAGACCAGGATCCGATAAGCCGCGGTGAACGATACTCACTTCTAAAATATAAAGACGTCCACATTCGGCAGTTGCTTCACACATTCCGAAACGCGAAAAGAAGAACTGTTTATATCGGCATGAACGGTGAAGTTATTTCCGTTTTTCCAATAGACTCCGTAATGGACATTTTTGCCATAGTGCGGACAGTGGAACCGCTGGTATCGGCTGGGCAAGCGCTTCGGCGTGCAGAAGCAGCAGGCAACTCCGCTGAAATCCAACGCGCGCGGGAAGAAGTGGGTCACAGACTGCGGGATGCTTTCGACTGGTACAATCGCGCGGAAATGGAACAATCGCGATTGCAGTTCCGCTCAAATTGCGGAGTCCGGAGCACCATTGCGAGATGGATTTCGGGGACGCCAGGGATCGTCGGAACCTGGCAGGAGGTTCAACGCACGGACTTTGGGCGATAATCAATGGCGCCTTACTCCTTCTCCGCCTGCACCGCCAGCCACGTCCCATCGAGCGCCTGGATCGCCTCCAACTCCCACGGCGCCAGGCGCACGCCTTTCAGCCGCCCCCATGCCTCGATGTCCTGATGCGTGATGGCGGCCGGACCCATGCCCCCGCCACGCGCCCGATGCATCTCCAGAAACCAGTCCCAGAGATACGCGGCCGCCTCGGGTTTCGGTGGGCCGCTGAGCTCTTCCTCGGCCCTCTCCCGCTCCACGGGGTTCCGGGTTCGCGCGAGGATGCCCTGGAGGTGCTCGCGGTGGGTGTGGCCGTCCTTGTCCCGGCGCGAGAGCCGGAACTCGTGCTCCGCGAAGGCGATCAGGTCGCCGCGGAGCTCCCGATAAAAGACGCGTCTTCGCCGAGGCGCTCGACGACCTGATTGCCCGCCCAGACCCGCTGCGGGTTGGTCAGCAGATCCAGGGCGTTCTCCGCCGTGTACGGGAAAGGGGAACCGTTCAGATTGACCGGAGACCAGCCGAGGATGCGCTTGGCGACACGGCCCAGGATACGAAGGCGCTCGGCCTCGGGATCGGCCGCATCGGGCTTCCACTTCCTGCCGTTCACGCGCGCCGCGTCCTGCTCGCGCTCGAGCTTCAGCCGCTCGCGCGCCGCGTCGTTGCCGATCTCCTGCGTGACCGGATGGCCAGGGCCGGCCAGCGTGATCTTCCAGCCAGTGGGCTTGTCGGTCTGAGGGTGAAGAATTTCGAGCTCGGTCGTGTCCTGCACGACGATGGAGCCCAGATCGAAGGTTTCGATGTCCATGGAGGTGTTCCTCTGCCGGGAGGTGGTGGGCGGGAGCACCGGCATGCCCCCGCCCCTTCACGCGCGCGCAAAGCGCTCCGGTGCTCGGCCGGATTGGGTCAGGCCGCGGGCTTGTCGCCCGGGGCCGGGAGGGCAGCCGAGGCAGGGCGCGGCGCGGGGCGGCTCAGCGTCGGAACGGGCGGCGCCTCGAGCTCGCTGGGCCGCTCGACCTTGCCCGTTGCGCTGATGGCGATGCTCTGCAGCGTCTCCGCGGCGAAGTAGACGCGATACCCGGCGGCGCGGGCCGCCATGATCGCGTCGTGCAGCTTCTGGCCCGCCTCGGCGACGGCCTTCTCGTGATCCATGATGGTCTCCGGTGTTGCGCAGGGCCCTTAAGGCGCGCTGCTGGTGAGCTTCAGCATGGTGGGATCGAAGGCGCCGCCCGCCTCGTCGATGCCCACGACGAAGGGCATCTGGACCGTCTGCGGCCCATCGGCGCCCCACTGGCTTCCCTGGGCCCCGCCGATTGTCATGTTGGTGATCGCCACCCCCATGAAGTCCGCAGGGGATGCCTCGTTCTCAGCCAGGCGGCAGTAGAATCCGACCTGGGTTTCCGCGAGGAAGTCCGACAGGCGATTGAGGTTCCGGCGCAGCGCCGTGATAGAGCCGGTGACCTTGGCCAGGCCCGGGAAGATATCAGGCGTACGAGTGGAGGCGATGACCTGCGCCGGCTGGGCGCCGAGATCGAAATTCAGCTCCCAGGCCGTGGCGTCGATCAGGTTCTCGCCGCCGAAGTTGATCGCCGCCTCGACCGAGCAGAGCGGCCCGTTCGTCGGGAAGGTCGGGCTTGTGAAATAGGGCGAAGCGGCCGTGGACAGGGGCACGCCGTCCTGACCCATCAGGTTGAAGGTCACCATGACCATCCCGTTGGGCTGCATGGAGAGCTGGAACCCGGTCACCCGCACGCCGTCGTAGCGAATGCTCTGGTCGATATCGACGGCGTATTCCTCCCACGAGAAGTCGCGATCCACAGGCGAGGACGCCTGGATCAGCTTCTTGGCGCGGGTCACCGACCAAGTGGCGATGGGACCCGCCTCGACCGTCAGAGGCTCGGCCACGGTGATCTTGGTCGCGGTGAGACCCACGATGCGGGTGCGGACGCGGTTCGCGACCGTCACGCCGGCAGTGAACTGGATCTCATCGCCGACGCGCAGGCCGGCGGTGATCCAGGAGCCCGTGGAGGCCACATAACCATCGGCCGCGACCGAGAGCGTGGCCGAGGACATGGTCGCCTGGGTGACCGTCGCCGAGGCGACCCAGGTGCTGCGCAGCGCAGCTTCGAACAGCGCATCGAAGGCGCCGACCTGGAGCTCCGCCGCGTAGCTGCCGGCCACCGAGCGGAGGCCGTGACGACCGCGCGTGCTCATGCCGTCGCGGCGGTTCTCGCCGCTCTCGATCAGCTGCTTGGTGAGGTTCAGTCCGCCCGTGTTGAAGCGCAGTCCCGAGGCACCCGCACCCGAGGTCGCCGGCGTGCCGTAAACGCCGGCATTCGCCTTATAGGCCACAACGACGTTGCGGCCGCTCTGGTAGAGACCCATCGCCAAAACTCCTCATTGTCAGGGGTCGCCGCCGTCGAGCGGCTGGCGTGGTGGCCGCCGGATCCCGGCGGAATGTCAGGGGGTGTCGAGGTAGAGGGCCGTGAACGGGACGGCGGCCGTCATGCCCCAATAGGAGCCGTCCTCAGCCGACGCGCCGCGCGGGAGGCTTCCGGCACCCTGCATGTAGATCCAGATGTGGTCGCGCCCGACCCACCAGTCGTCATCCTCCCACTCCAACTGGGAGGTGTCGGAGGTGCGTTTCCAGGTCGCGTTCGCGATGGCGCTTCGGGCGTTCGCCAGCATGGCGCGGGCAGCGGTTCGCCCCTCGGCGAGCGGCGTCATCATGTGCAGCATGAGCACGCCTTCGACCCGCGAGAGCCGGTTCGAGGGATTGCCAATGTAGGGCCGCTCCGGACCGGCCGTGACCTCGACCTGGCAGAAGGGCGCGAGGTTCGTCATGTCCACGTAGGCATCATTCTCGAAGCGCAGCCGGTCGGGCGGCGTGGCGGTCCAGGCGGCCCGTAGGCGATCCTCGATCAGCGCGGCCGCATCAAGCCACGTGGCCATCAGCGGGCATGGAGCGCGAGGCTGGGATAGGTCATCTGCTCCCTCCTGGCGCGCGGCGTGGCGGCGGGCTTCTCATTCAGCAGGATGAAGGGCATCCCGACCTCGACCGAGTTGCCGAAGCGCGCCAGCACGGCGCGGCGGGCGAGCACCAGGAAGCCGGGAGGCGGATTCTGCAGGCTGAACGGGCGGCCATCGGCGCGCTTGCCGACCACCAGGCGCCGCGAGTAGGGCTCGTCGTTAGTGACGATGATCATGCGAGCGGTCGGCGGAATCGCGTCGGCCAAGACCTCAGAGCCATCCACCATGAAGAACCAGCGGCCCGCGTAATGCCCGGTCAGCTTGGGAGAGAGCTCCTCGAGCTGCTCTTTCGCGAAGATCGCGGCATCCCGAAGGTTGTCGAACTCGTAGCGGATCACGCCATAGGGGCGAACGCTGTTCTCGGACGCGCCGCGCCGTCCGTCCACGATGGTGGTGACGCGCGGCTTGTCGCTCCGGCGCGCCAGATGCTCGGCCAGTCCCTGCCGGGCGATGCGTGCGTGCAGCTTCTGAACCTCGGGCGGCTGCGCCTTCGCGATGGACAGCTTGATGACCGTCTCGAACGCCTTCGGACTGGCCATGCGGGCCATGTCAGGCGGCGCGGATGATCTCGACCTTGCCGCGGACCTCTTCGCGGATCAGGTCGCCATCCAGCGCAACGGCGAGGAGCTTCCCCCCCTCGCCGCGCTTGTAGCGCACAATCAGGCCCTGCTCTTCGTCTGCGGTGACGCATGCATTCTGCTCTTCGCCATCCAACAGGATCTTGAAGCCGATGGTTGCGCCCGGCGGCATGTAGCCGGGATCGCCTTCTACGATGCTCACTCTCATTTTAGCCTCCGCTCAATCGAATGACATGTATGGCGACGGCCTCGCCCTTCCGTCGCGTCTCGCAGCTCTCGACCATGCGCGTCCCGCCGTCCGCGATCACGCGATCTGACTTCCTGGGCGGACCAGGCCAGCCCGCCGCCGCAATCTCGTCGTTGCTGATGCGCAGCTCGCTCCAGCCCTGAGGGTTACCGCCCACGACCGGAGCGGAGGTGAAGTCGCGCAGGAAGCCCATGCAGGTCACATCCGTACTCGGCATGCGCCGGAGGATTACGGCCTGGCCGCGGCGTGCGAGGGAGCGGGAGACGGTGGTCACACCAGCACTCGACGGTATTTCGCGAACACCCCGTCGTCCTCCGCCGAAAGTTTGTCCGGGTCGAAGAAGCTGATGCTGTCCACGCCCTCGGTGCTCTCGCTCCGGATCCAGGGGTCTCGACCGACGCTCGACCATCCCCTGACCACGCGGTCGATGCAGGCTCGCCGGAGCTCAAGCGGAAGGGTCGGTGACGCGTCTTCGGGCAGCAAGTAGCCGCCTGCATAGGTGACCACGACCTTGGAGCCGGCCCAACCGGCAAGGGCGTCGCCAGACAGCCTCCAGAGTCGGCCGTCCGCGTCCACCTCATAGTCCCCGGCGCTAAACGCCTGACCATCCACGGCGACGCTAACGATGCTCGCCACCGGCTGCCGCTCCAGCCGAAGCGGCCCCTGGCACGAGAGGCCTCGGAACGTCTCCTGCACGGTTTCCCGCGCAAAGACTCGATCGCAGGAAGCGGCGATAGCGTCGCTCGCCTGGCCGATGCGCGCCGTGAGGGCGGCATCATCAGCCGATCCGGACAGTCCGAGTTCCACCTTCACGTCGTCCAGCGTGCAGAGCAGCTTGCTCGCTGCCGGCGCCACCACGGTGAGCGAATGCGACTGGTACGCCACCGTCGTCAGCCGAGCTTGCTTAGAAGCGGGTAGAGATCGGCCGTCACGGTCGAGCCATCTGCGTGGCTGAGCGTCATCAACCCCTCCCTGTCGATGTCCAAGGCTATGACAGACGGCCCCGGCTCGCCCCGCTGTCCTGGCAGCCCGCGCTCGCCGGGCTGCCCGCGCTTGCCCTGAGCGGCAATCATCTGCCAGCCATCGCCGGGGCACGGTCCCGGATTATCACGGCGCGCCACGAAGGCAGCTCCGTTGAGCGCGACAACGTCCAGCCGCTCATAGCTCTCGGCCTCGCCCCAGGTCCCGCGCACCGAGAAGGATCCGCCATCCTGACCGTTCGCGCCGGGCGCCGCGATGCAGATCCAGTCCTCGTGCGGAGGCGCGCGCGCTGTGTCGCGCTGCGCCTGCCACGTACCGCCGTCGTGGGCGACGACCGCGCCCTCGTAGTGGATGCGATCGGACCATGCTCGCACCAGAGGCAGCTTGCCGGCGGGGCCTTCCGGCCCGCGCTCGCCCTCGCGGCCTGGGGCGCCGTCCTGGCCATCGACTCCGTCCCGGCCAGGCACTCCATCAATCCCGTCGCGGCCATCAATTCCGTCCTGGCCATCGCGACCATCGCGCCCCGGAGCGGGAGGGTTGGCTTCCAGCCAGCGGGCCGCTGCTGCGGCAACCTGATCCTCCGTGATGACAGGCGCGTCCTGACCATCGCGGCCAGGCTCCCCCTGCTCACCTCGAGGCCCGGGCTCCCCAGGAGCGCCGTCCCTGCCAGGTGCTGGCGGATGGACGGACAGGTAGCGAGCGACGGCCTCGTCTAGTTGGGCATCGGAGACCGCCTCAGCATCCCGGCCATCCGTGCCGTCCCGACCATCGCGGCCTGCCGCGCCGTCCACCCCGTCTCGGCCATCCCGCAAGCCCGCCAGCCGCTCGCGAACCATCTCCTCCATCCGAGCGACCAGGGCGACATTCTCGGCCCGCAGCTCCGCGATGGCAGCACGGGATTGCGCCGCCATCAGCTCGCGCTCGCGGCGCCACTCTCGGCGCTGTCCGGCGATCACATGGCCTAAAGCATCCCTTAGGGCATCAAGCGGGGACACGGCGCTCGATTTCATCTGCCGCGCGGAGGAGGTCTGCTGCGTCGATGCCTCGATCATCGTCTGCATCGCCGTTCTCCTCCTGGCCAGACGACGCCGGCGCTGGGGCGGGCTGCGTCGGCTTCATCTCGGTTCCGAAGCTCAGCGGCACGACTTGCTGCTGCACGCGCGGCATGGCTCCATGGCCGCCCGGTGTCACGGGCAAATCGAGCTCGTTACGTGCCTCGTCCGAAGAGTGCATGCCGCTGATGACGCTGCGCGCGAGCCCCTCGATCTGCTCCTTGAAATTGCTGCGGAGCAGCGCCTTCGTATCAAACTCAAGGTACTCATCCGGCATGCCCTGCAGGCGGAAGAGCAATCCGAACGCCTCTTCGATGTGGTTGAGCGCAAAGCCCAGTCCCGACGCCTTCCAGGACGACATGAGGGCTTCGGTCGAGGCAAAGGGCGTGCTGCCGATGCCGAGGATCTGTAGTGGAATGCGGAAGGCGAGCGCGACATTCTGCTCGCTCATCTTCAGCATCTCGGCAAGCTGACCGTCATCCGCGTTGCCGGTGACAGGCTTCGCCTTCAGGCCCCAGGCCAGGATCGGCGTCCCACCGGCATTCTCGCCACGGGTCTGCTCGTTCCAACGCTCGCGAAGCTCACGGGTCTGCTGGCCGGTCAGCTGCTGGTCTGTCTCCAGCATGAAGCTCGGGCGCGCCTGGTTGAGATAGTAGGTCACCTGCTGGCTCAACGCCGCTCCGGCGAGCTCCAGGTCCAGCGTGGTCGATAGGATGGGACTCAGCCCCTTGAGTGGGTGCCGGGGCGTGTGAAGGCGGACATGCAGGACGTCGCGCGCCGGGATCGGCGCGGACAGGTCGAACCGCCGCTCCACCACCTCATTGCCGCCGAGGTCATAGAAGATCGAGCCGTCCTCGGCGACGAGGGCATATCCGGTGCGCATCAGGTGGAGTTCGGCGATCTCGCCTCGATTGTTCCGAACCGCCAGCGCGAAAGCTTCGCCGTGGCTGTAGAGGCGGCGGGTCAGATTCAGCAGCCAGTCGCTGATCGACTGGTAATCGTTCGGCCGGCGGATCACCCGGCTCAACGCGGAACCCGGTACGCGCTCGCGGCCGCCGTTCGGCAGCTTCCGCCAGTGGTCGCCGGGGCACATGGCCACCGTCTGCGCGTAGGCTGAGACGCAGGCCTCCACCATAGCGCTTCGCTCGCCATAGGGCTGCAGCGAGTGGCCCATCTGCCAGAAGTTCAGGAACCGTCCGGCGGAGGCCGAGATTAGGCCGTCGGAAAGGACATAGGGCCCCGGACGGTATTGGCCCTCGCGAGAGCGGGTCAACGCCCTGTAGGTGCGCGTGAGCCAGTTCGCCATGGTCAGCGGGTCTTGTACTCGGCGCCGCCGGCGGCCTTCATCTCGCGGCTGTCCTCTTCAGCCCCGGGATGTCCATTGCCATCGCTGTCGTCCGCCTCCAGCTCGCCCTCGGGCTCATGGGGCTTGCGGCCGCCCAGCTTCGCCGCATCGTTCTGCGCCTGGGTCGGGTACGGGGTCAGATCCTCGTCCTGCGCTTCAGAGGCATCGGTGTTCGTCGGCTTCTTCGCCATGGCATTGTCCTCCTTCCGGGGCGGATATGGGAGGGGTCGGCTACCCGGCCCCTCCCGGTTCATCACCAGGTCACGGACTGCGTCCACGCGACCACGCCGCTGCGCCGGAGGGCCCAGTTCATCGGCAGGATCATGCGAATGGCCAGGGTGTCCGTCTGGAAGAGCGACCTGATCGGCGCAGCGACGGTGTTGGGCGTGCCGGTCGCGCTGATGGCGAGCGGGGTGGTATCCTCCATGTGCAGGGTCGCCTGGTCCGACACGTCGAAGCGTGGCTCATCCCCGGTCACGCTGACAAAATCCGCGGCGTCCACCAGGAAAACCATCCCCGCCGTCACCGTCGGCGACTGGATCACCGGGTAGCCCTGCAGCGTTCCCCGGCCGAGTTCCGCCTGGAAGGGGAAATCTCCGCCGGCATTCTGCGTCAGGCTGATGGCGACCGCCTGAACCGGATTCATGATCCAGACGGGCGCCCGCATGTTGCCGTTGGTGGCGGTGATCAGGGCGCCCACCAGCGCCTTGATGTCGCCGACCAGGGCCGCGAAGCCACCGCCCGACGTCGCGGTGATGGCCGCGATGCCATTGCGGATGCCGGCGGGCCGGATGGAGCTGGCGGCCGTGGCATCGAGCAGGACCGTGTCGATGGCGACCGCGGTATCCTCCTGCATCGCATCGCGGATGAGGCCCTCGATGGCAGGCGTCGAATGTTCGGCGATCTCTCGCGTGAAGGTTGAGATCACCGCCATCTTCTTGGGCGTCAGGCTCTGCGAGGTGAATGCACCCTGGCGCACGGGGATGGCAGCCCCCTCCCCGACGAACGAGCCGGCGATCGTCGGCGTGGCGCTTCGCGACGGGATGCTTACCACGCCCGCCCGGCCGAAATTCAAGCGAAGGCCGCGCGAGGCCAGGCCCGGGTACACCGAGGCCGGCATCAGGTCCTGCATGAAGTCGGCATTCACCGTCTCCACGAGCTGCGATGCCCAACCGGAAGTGGTCGTGGTCGCCGGAGCGCTAGCGGCCCGGGTCAGCACCTCCGTGATGATCTTCGTCGGCTCGTCGTCGCCGTAGCGCTCCTGCCGAAGTTCATCGATTGGACGTCGCGTCACATGAGCCAGCACGCGCAAGGTGGCCGCCCTGTAGGCGAGGAACTTGGGCGAGGCCTTCGGCGCGGCAGGCACCGTCAGGGGCCGCCGCGGGCCGCCGGCTTCGCCCCCGGGGGCGCGAGCCTCCACGGTCGTCGCTAGCCGCGCTTCGGATGCCTTCAGCGCATTGAGCGTGCGCTCCGCCGCCTCGACGTCGCTGTTGAGCGCCTCGACGGCGTCGACGTCAAGCGTGTCGGCGCCGCTGAGCTCGGCGAGCTTGTCGCGCTTCGCGTTCAGGTCCTGCTGCGCATCCTCGATGCGCTGGGAGAGGGTCTTCATGGATTTGGCTTTCAGGTTGGAAGGCAAGGGATTGGCGTGCCCGCCACTGGCCGCGCGGCCCTGGCCTCCTTCGGCATGCTCGCCAAAGGCCAGGGACAGCGTTTCGGGTGAGATGTTGAGGCTTCGCGCGAGGGCGAGCGCATTGGTGTTGGAGCCGACCGAGACCAGGGAACACTCCATCAGTTCCTGACGCTCGAAGTCGAACTCGCTCTTGCCGGGGACGCCGTATTCCAGAACGGAAAAGCCGACCGACACGGCGCGGAGGATGCCCTGCTCGACCAGCGCCACCAGTTCGTCGATGCGCTGGCTGGTGCCCTTTTTCGCGAGGACCAGCCGCCCCAGCAGCTTACCGCCCTCGGCGCGGACGTTCTCCCAGCGACCGATCGGATCGCGGCTGGAATGCCCAAAAAGGGCGATCGGGTTGCGGTTGAAGGCGGACAGCTCCCAGCCGTCCGGGTTGATCCGCGTCCCATGCCGGTCGAGGCTTCCATCCGACAGGACGAAGTCCAGGCCCTTGCCCTCGGAGACCGAGGCACGATGCTCAAGTTCCATGGTGCCTCCGTTCAGGCGATCATCGCGGCTGTGTCGACCGTCAGGGCCATCTCACCAGCCGTTGCAGCGCCCAGCGCCATGGCAATGGCGACCATTCCGTCGATGCGACCGCGGCTGCGCTTCTTGTCGAACCAGCGGTTGCCCTGGCCATCGCTGTTCAGCATCGAGTTGGCCGAGCACCAGCGGGTGACCGGGCTGTCGTCGATCTTGATACTGCCGTCTGATATCTGGTCCTCGAGCGCCTGGACCGATCGCGGCATCCAGAGCTGCCGGTCAGAGAACAGCCCCCTCGCCCCTTGAGCGTGCCGGATCATCATCAGGCCCGAGCCGGCAGGCTCATTCGGCCCCTTGAACTCCCAGCACGGAAAACTCGCCTCCTCCGCCGCGTCGCGGAAGTCCTGGAAATGCGCCAGGTCGAAGGCCAGGGCTTTCACATCGTGCTTCGCCACGAGATCGCGGACGGCACCGACGATGAACCCCATCCGAATGGTCTGCCCCGGGATCGCGTTGAGCGCACCATCGGTCGCCCAGCTAAGGTAGGGCGCCTTGTCCTCTGCCGTGGCAGCAGCGAGCGTGGCGCGAGGCTTCCAGTAGAAGACCTTGGCTCGGAACTGGCCGTCTGGAAGCTTCCATACCGCGGCCAGGGCCGTGAGGTCGTTGCGCCGGGACGGATCAATGCCGAGCCAGCACGGGTAGCCACGCATCTCCTCGGGGTCGACGTCCGACAGCGTGGCGTCCCAGAGATCCTCCTCGATCCAGTATTCGGACGACCCGACCGGCACGCCGAAGAACAGCCTCAGGACGGAGTTGCGCGCCGAAGCCATGCCGGCTGCCTTGTTTACCCGCGCCCTGACGTTCTCGATCGGAAAGGTGATGCCAAGGGCCGGAAGTGATTTCTGCCAGCAAGACTCGTCCGCGAATGGGTCGTCGCCAGGGTCGGTCCTGGCGATGAAAGCGAAGCTCGTGTCGTCCTTGAAGGTGCCCTTGACGACGTTCTGGTACTGCTCACTGAACTCAGTGCCGACGAGCTGGTCGGCGGCCGGCGTGTTGGTGCCGAGGCACATCAGCGGATCGCCCGGCATCTTCGTGATTGCCTCTTCCCAGAGGTTGATGGCGTCGGCCGTCTTGAACTCGTGGATCTCGTCCGCCGCCACCATGACCGGTCGCGGGCCTGACACGCTGTCGCCATCCGCGAGCGCCGTGAAGGATGATCCGGTCTCCGGGTGCTCGATCTTCCAGGCCATCTCGCCCGTACCGCGGATCAATACCTCGCCGCGCCCCTCGAGGGTGTCCCCCTCCTCCTCGCCGGGGATCTGCGCCCGGCACATGCCGACGGCATCTTTGAACAGCACGTTTGCCTGCTGCTTGGTGCCGGCGATCGCGTAGACCTCGGCGCGGCGGATGCCGCAGAAGCCCATCTTGTAGAGACCCAGCCCCGCCATCAGCGGACTCTTGGCCTGGCCTTTGCCGGTTTCGAGGTAGGCCGTCCGGAACCGGCAAAGCCCGCTATCGAGACGCCAGCCGAAGAGATTTCCGACCGTGAAGAGATGCCAAGGCAGCAGATGGAAGGGCTTCCCCTCCAACTCGCCCGCCGTGATGGTGAACACGGCCGGGAAAAAGTCGATGGCTCGCTGCGCCAGCTCCGGACGCCAGTGCAGGCCGCGAGCTGGGCCGTCGCGCAGATCCTTCAGATGGCGCTCTGCCGCGTGCCGAACCAACTCGCCCGCGATGATGAGCCCGGAGACGACATCCTGCGCCCAGGCCGTTGTGGGGTCAGCCGCGCGCGACGGGCTTGAGGTAGGTGTCTGCCGCCGTCGCACGCTTCACCTTCCGCTGCGCCTTGCCGGCCGCCGCGCGCCGGCGCGGGTTCAGGCAAAGTTCCATCTCCTGGGTCGTGGCGTCGCCATCGGCCTGCCGCATCTCGACTTGCCAGAGGCTCAGCATCGACACGCCGGTTTTCGACTTCACGACCGCGCCCTCGGCCATCACCATCATCGCAGCGACGTCGTAGCGGACGTAGGCGAGCACGAGACGCTGGATCGTGTGGCGATTCACCGCGGCCAGCGTACCGGCTTCGCGGAGCTCGCTCGTGACCCGAACCCACTCCGTGTGCGCCATGGCACGCAGCGTGCCATGGCGCTTGTCCTCACGAACCGGGATCAGCAGCTTCCAGTCCGGCTCCTCGACGTCTGCCCCCGGACCGTTGAGGACGTTCAGGCTCATCGACCGCCACCAGAGGGGCCCTTACCCCCCCTCTGGTTTTGCGTGGCGCTGAAATTGGAGCTCCCCGAACGGTCTGCACCCCATGCGGCCAGGGATTGAGACCCCCCCTCCCCCATGCCAGCCGCGCATGCATGTGACCATCGCGTGGCCTGATCGTTGAGGTATGCCGTCATGTCGCAGCTCTGGCGCGCCGCCAGGGATGGCCTGGATCGATCGGCCGGCCCGATGCCTCGCAGCCCTTGAAGGTCACTTCGCCTGGACGGCGACCGAAGCCGCCATCCTTGCGGGCCGTCTTCTCCGAATGATGGGAGTGGCAAAGCGCCTGGAAGTTCCGGGGATCCAGCGCCGCTCCACCGCGGCGCCGTGGGACCTTGTGATCGACGTGAGTTGCGGGCTCGCCGCAGGACAGGACTTCGCAGCGGGGATGCCGGGTGAGGTATCCCGCGCGAGCGTCGAGCCAGGCGGCCGAGCGGTAGAAGGGATCACCCGGCATGAGCGGAGCCCCCAAATGAAAACGCCCGGCGGCCTGTTCGGCTCCGGGCGCAGCAATCGACGATGGGGATTTGTGGTCTTACGTGCCGCGCCGTGTCAAGCGGCATTCTTGACGGGGTAGCCGTAGTGCTCGGCGAGGCGGTCCAGGGCGGCCATCAGGTATCCCGATGCCCGATCACGATGCCAGCCCTTGCATTCGGCCCAGCCCTCGACGGTCCCGGTGGAGAGCACGCACCACGCCAAGGCGCCTGAGAGCATGATGCCAACGGCCTGCTCTGCGGCACGGTAATCGGACAAGCATCCCAGCTGCGCGATGGGCAGGCCAGTCGGCGCGGCGCGGTTGAATGAGATGCGCGTGAGATGCCGATCCTTCGCGCCCAGCACGCCCCGCTCGTAGGCGGTGAGGAAGCGCGTCGCAGCGTCGTGGTGCCCCTGCTCGATGGCACCTTTGGACAGCCACACATCCGGCAGCCACTGCACCCGCGCGCGGCGGATGGTCCGGTTTGGGTGAGCGGGATCCGCGGCCGTCTCTATGACGCGCGATGGATGGAGGCGGGGCCGGCCCTTGCGGTCGACGATCTTCGGCCCGAGATCGTTTGCCGTCCCGGTCTTCTCAGGCTTCGACCTCATCGCCTCAGCCAACTGCTTCGCGGCTCGGCGCGCCTTGCTCGACAAGTCCGTCATGATGACCACCCTGTCTCAGGAAAAATCTGCCGCAGAGGGCGTCGCCCGAAACCGCGACGCTGAGCCGCCGTTCATGGGAGGCTGCCCCGAAAGGAAAAAGAAGATGAGCGAGCCGCTTTCCCCCAAAGACGACCCGCACGAGGAAATCGCCTACCTGAAGGGTCGTGTCGAAGCGCTGATGAAGGAGCAGGTCGCGCCGGCGGTCGGCGCCATGGCCGGCCAGGCGGAAGCCATAGCCCGGAGTGCGCGGAACCAGGTCGAGGAATGCAGGGACCGCGTCGTCAGCTACACGACGGAGAAGCCGCTGACGGCCCTCGGTATCGCCGTAGCCACAGGCTTCGTCCTGGCGCATCTGTGTCGGCGCTGACCCATGCGCAGCGTGGAGTTGCTGCGCGTCGCGGCTGAAGCGGAGGTCCTCCGGCTTAAGCGCGAGGCTGTAAGCACGGCCCGGCGCACCATCTTTCTGATCGGCGCCGGCATCTTCGGCTTCGCAGCCATCGGCTTTCTGCACGGCGCAGCCTGGATATGGCTCAGACGCGCCGAAGGGCCTCTGACGGCCACGCTTGGCGTAGGCGGTCTCGATCTGGCAATCGCCCTGCTCCTGCTTTTCCTCGCTCGCGGCCGCACCGACCCGGTTGCGAAGGAGGCGGAGTACATCCGCCGGGCTTCGCTGCTGCGCCTGCGCCAGCAGCCTCCCAGTGAGTGGCTGAGCGCGGCCATCGGTGATCGCGGTTCGGCCTATATGCTTGGCGGCATCATCGCGGAGCAGCTGGTCCGTATCTTCAGCCGACGACGCTGAGGTTTCAGCGGCCGGATTTGCACCTAGTGGGTTTGGTGGGCTTCGTGGGTCCGCTGCACTCAGACTCCAATAACTGTCAGTGCCAAAAAATGGGTCTGACAGTTTCCGCGCGTAGGGTTTTCCAACCCCTCGAAACCCACCAAACCCACCACGCCAGGGCTCTGGCAGTTCCAGTCCCCTAACCTGGACAGCCGTTCGAAAGCCCGTCCGACCTTCAGCCATAGGCCACCTGCCATCGGACCAAGCCGCCCGTTCCTTTGGTGTCGGCTCGCTTGAACCGTCGCTTGGCGACGATCACGCCTTCGTACTTCTTCAGGGCATTCCCAAATCGTCGTGTGTTGATCTCTCCGCGCTCCTCAAATGCCGCGCGAAGAAGCTCGCGTAGTGCGGGATGCCGATATTCCGCTGGGTTCATGTCGTGCTTTTCGTTGACCGCCTTGATGATCTGCTGGACTGTCAGAGCTTGTTCGCCCAACGCCTGGTGCCAAACGGACAGCATTTCACTCAGCTCGCTCGTCTCCGGATCGTCCTTCCTCGCCTCCTCCATAGAGTCGGCCGGGTCCGAGCAGCCCAGCCAAACGAGCGCCGAGCGGACGGTGTTGGACCAATCCTCGAACGATGCAATCGGCTTCAACAGGCCGGGCCGACCGGCCTCGATGTAGGCCCGCACGATGATCAGGCACGCGCTGACGTACCGCCCCCTGTTGCCCAGAACTTCGCGAACAGGATCTCCTTTGAACTCCCTTAGCTCCGGGCGCTCCATGTTGGCGTCAAGAGAACACACGACCGTTCGTCGCACCATGTCACCGCGGACACGCAGGTTGTTCCCTGTGGCGAAGAAAGTGGCACGACTCTCGACCTCGAAGATGTCCGACTTGCCGAGAAGCCGGATGCGGATAATGGGCCGCTCAATCGCCTGGCAGAGCAGATCGCCGCCGAGCTCCCCATTCACGTTGTCGAGAGAGCATATAGGGTAGCCGCCCATGAGCAGGCCTACGAGCCGCTTCTCCGTCTCCCCCTCGTCGTCAGGCGCCGCGCTGGTCACAGGGCAAGGCTGGCCGGTACAGATCGCGCTGACCGTGTCAGCCATGTAGCTTTTGCCGGTGCCGGCCGTGTGCGCCTTAATGGCATGCATGGGGGCAACAGGCATGGCGCCGCGCGCCACCGGGGTGATCAGCCCAGACAGGGCCACGGACCTGCTGACGGCGTCGATGAAGGGAAACTCGTCGAGCAGGCTGTTGAGGGCGGCCAGTGCCCGCTCCGCGAGCTCGCGCGTCGGATTGGCGACGCCAGGATGGAGCGCGAGGTTCGGATCTGGAACGAGGAATAGCCGGGTCGCCTCGTCGTACCCCGGCTCGGCAAGGATACTTCCGTCGGCGCGTAGGGTGGGGGTGGTGATGACGCCGGCGATACGGGGGAAGGTCCATTGCCCCGAGCGGGCCAGGATGGTTTCCGCAACCGATTTTGGCGGATTGATCTGGACCCAGGATTCGCTCCGGCCGTCGAAGCGCTCCCAGACTGCCGAGCTGCATAGATTGTCCACCATTCCAGCCTGGGTGATCTCGATCAGGCAAGCCGAGAGCGCCGTGCGTCCACGCGCAGCGGTCACCTCCTGGGCGGCCGGCCGCACGAGCTTCTTTCCGCGCTGAAAGATGTTCTTGCCGGCACGGATTAGCGCTGCCTCGCCGGCCGATGCCTCGAGGTGCAGGTCTCCGCCGCGGACACGAATAGTGGGAACGTCGGCAGTGCCGTAGCGCTGCTGCAGGTCGTCATCGCTGCGCGAACTCAATCCTTCGGCCGCGGGAGCGTCGGCTGCCATCGCCAGTAGCTGTTCAGCCGTGCCGCCTGCCTCGATCCAGTCCGACACGTCACCTTTCAGCGGCAGATCGGGCAGCATTAGAATCTTCAGGCTGGCTGCGACGCCGCGAAGGCTGCGGGCCACCTCAGCGGCATGATCCTGTCCGGGCAGCACCGGCCGGCCGTCAGGGTGAAAGCGCGGATTGCCCTCCGGGTCCTTCGCCTGGGGGTCATTATCCGGCAGGATCACGACGTGGCGGTCCTTCAGCCACCAGGCATGTTCTGCGCGCCATTTCCCGGCACCGCCGGCGTTGCAGGTGGCAGTCAGGCCGAGGCCACGTAGCCGGTCGATGTCCTTTTCGCCCTCGGCGACGAAGACGACGGTATCGGCGCCGGAAGCGAGCAGTTCCGGAAGCCTGTACGGCAGCTTGGGCAGGCCCTTAACCCGCCACGTCCATCCGCCCCGACCATCCGGCTGCCGCTGCCGGAAGTCCTTTGGGTCCTTATGCCGCGTGACCTGGAAGACGAGCTCGCCGGTCTGGTCGAGGTAGTCGTAGATCGCGACGATGGGTCCCAGACGAGGCCTCGACGTCTGCCCGCTGTCGGACCGTTTCACGCCGATCGAGGAGTCGATGTTGCTGGCCAGCCAGTCAATGGCCGCGCCGTTCACCAGGCCCGTGCGCGACCTGATGAGGTCCAGCACGCCGCCGCCCTCGCCGGCTTCATGGTCGTACCAGGTGCCGGCCTTGTCGCCAGCAATCTCGACCGCCACGCTGCCGCGCCCACCAAAACGTAAAGTGTTCCTGTCGGATAGTTCGGAGTTGGGCTCGCCCAGGAGGCGCCGGGCCACGGGCTCGATGAGGCCAGGGAAGTTGATGTCGTCGCGCATTCCTCTCACGCCCCTACAAGGACGAGAGCCCGGCTGGGCCGGGTCGCCGCGACGTAGAGCATCTGCTGCATTTCCAGCGGATTGCTGGCGGCCCGGCGGCGGATATCGGGGATATCCACGAAGGCATTGCGGAACGTGCTGCCCTGGGACGTGTGGACGGTCATGGCGTAGATGGACTGCAGGTTCGCCAGGGATTCCTTGAATTCGAACAGATGCTCCCAGCGATCACGACAACCGGCGGTCGCTTCGTCCGTGATGCGGGCGATAACCCGTTGATAGGCTGCCGCATCGGCCACCATCTCGACGGGGACCGGGCCGAAGTCCTTCCGCAGGAGCGTGACGCGCCAGGTCGGAACCGTCGCCATCCAGCCAGCGCAGTCACCCGATTTGCAGATGTAGTGCTCGATGGAGCTTCGCTCGATGCCGTTGACCTCTGCCTCCTCGTTCGTGCTGAAGAGGACGGTCTTGTCGAGCAGGATAGGCTTGCGGATCAGGGCGAATTCGCCGGGCACGAACGGTACGAGCGCGCGGTCACCGTAGCGCCATCGCCGAATCTTCTGATTGACTTCGTGCACGCGCGCGTTCGTCCAGGCTAGATAACGGAAGTTGTCGGGGTTTTCCTCGAAGGCCGGGGAAAGAAAGCCCTGCCTCATCCAATCGTCGGCGGCGGCGCCTGGTAGGTAGACACCGAGCGGGGGCACGGCGGCCGACCTGCACCACGACCAGTCCACTGGCTTTCCCTGCCCCTCACGGATCGCGTGAGCGGCAGCCAGCAGCGGGTTTTCGGCGGATTGCCGGACGATGGTGCTGAGGTGGCTGCGCCGCTTGACCTCAAAGGCCTGGGAGGCCGCTTCTCCGACGGGCGGCAGCTGCGCGGGGTCGCCGACGAACAGCACGAAGCTGAGCGGAAGGTGACGCCTGATATGGGCCATCAGGTCTTCGCCCAGCATGCTGCATTCATCGATCACGACCACGTCCGTCGTGACGGCTTGCGCCCTTTTGTCCCGGACGTAGACCTCGCGGTCGGCCTGGATTTTCGGCCGCAGGCCTAGGAGCGAGAAGACAGTCAGGCAGGGCACCTCCTCGATTTTCGCTTCCTGCAGCTTGCGCTTGAGCACGGCGACCGCCTTGTGCGTCGGCGCTGTCAGCGCGACGCGCAAGCCGCGCATTCGCCAGGAATGCGTCAACCTCTGCATCAGGAAGGTCTTGCCGGAGCCGGCGTAGCCGGTCAGGAGATAGCGCTCGCCCCGGCCGGTTGCGGCGAGGATTTCGTCATGAGCGCGCCGCTGATCTTCCGTGAGACCGCTAGTCATTTCGTGGGCTCATCGGCGCGCGGTCTTGAAGGCGCTCAGCCTGTTCGAGGCACCATCGGCCGGCCGCTGCCAAGCGTTCGCTGCCGTTCAGAGCCGTTGATGACAGCTTCAGCAGCGCCGCGCCGAGGCGGCTCCAGACCCATACCATGCGCGTCCTCGATTTCGTGAAGGTGCTGCTGCGCGCGGGCGATCCGGGCGCGAAGGATTTCCGCGCGCGCCTGCTGCGCGGCGATGTACTCGGCAGCGTCGATACGGCCGGCGGTGCCCTCGGCGAGGCTGCGGGCCCGACGTTCCGTGATGCCGACGCGACGGGCAAAGAGGAGCAGGCCCCGCTCGCGGCCGTACTCGTTCGTCCATTCTCTGACAGCGGCTTGGGTGGAATGCGCCACGTTCGTGGCCAGCTCTGACAACCTCATGTCGTCGCTCCATGCGAAGAAGGGGCATGGAGGCGCTCACTCTCACCCGACCGGATTTGATACAGGGCGCAGCGGTTGCCGCCGTCTGCGCCCTCCTCCTGAGCCACTTCTTGGGCAATTCGCCACGGCCTTCCGGCTCGGATCTGCCCATATTTGATGTCGGCTGTCGGCACGTTCATTGCCCCGCCTCGCAGCGCGTTGGCCTGCCTCGGCCTTGATCGACCGGCGGCGCGACGATGAAGAAGTCGTTCGGCGTGACCTGGCCACCCGACATGTGGAGGATCGTCGTCATGTCCTTCTGTCGGGGCCGGCGCCACTTGTTCCGCCAACGGTTCACGGTGTTCTCCGCAACCCCCAAGCGGGCAGCCAAGGCGACGTTCGTAAGGCCCTCAGCGGCCATCCAGGCGGAAAGCTCCATGCCCCACTGATACCACTATGGTATCTGGCAATGCAATACCGAAACGGAGCGAGACCCCCGAGCGATCCATCCCGTATTGGTATTAAGATGTCGTCGAACCACTTTCCGAACCGAATACGCGAGTTCCGCCTTCAACGCGGCTGGTCGGCCAGTCATCTCGGCCAGCTCGCCGGCGGGATGGCTGGCCCGACGGTTACGCGGCTTGAGACCGGCGAGCGCAGGTTGAAGTACGACCAGGCGCAGGCCTTGGCTCGGGCCCTCGAGGTCAGCGTGGAAGCGTTGATCGATCCCAACATCGCCGTTGCCCTGCAAGCGCGCCCCGTCGCGTCGGAGCCGCCAGCCAAGTCGAACGCGCGGCTTGCGGGAGAGGTGAACGTGCCGACGATTGGGTCCATGAGCCGGGATTTGCCAATCTACGGCACGGCCGCCGGAAGCGAGGGTGAAGGCGCGTTCTTCCTCAACTTCGGGGACGTCGTTGACCGGGCCTATCGACCGCCAAGCCTGCAGGGCAATGCCAAGGCGTACGGGCTCTACGTCGAAGGCCAGAGCATGGTACCGGCATTCGACCATGGCGCTTTCGTGGTCGCCGATCCGACGAAAAAGGTTCGCCCCGGGGACAATGTGGTGGTTATCGTGCTCCAGGGAGACAAGGAGCATGCGGAGCCGATGGCTTTCGTGAAGGAATTTGTGAAACTGACCACTACCCAGCTTCACTTGCGCCAGCACAACCCGTCCAAGGTATTGGTGTTCCCTGTGTCGCGAATCGTGCCCGGCTCGATGCACCGGCTTCTGACCCTGGCGGAACTGATGGGGGTGGGGTGAACTTCTTCCCTCGGTTCCGACGGAAGAATGACTTACCCCTTCCCGGCCGAAGCCCCACCGATCGAGCGCGTCCGCTGAGGCTTGCCTGCGCGACCGTCCGCCGCGAGCTTGGCGGCGCCACGGGCGGCTACGCGACAGCACCCAAATCCTGAAGCAAGCTACGAAGGAGGGCGTCCGCCGGGCACAGATCGGCGGGCGTCACGAACACGTTGTACTGAGCTACCACCTTCGCCTTAAGCCGGATCTCAGCGTCGCTTACGGCCCGCGTGCCGATCAGTTGCTGCAGGACCAGGCCGGCTTCGCTGTCCAGCGCTTCCAGCGCTGCGAGATATGCGTGACCGCCGGCCGTATAGCCGCCCTTGATGGGTAAAGCGTGTCGCTCCGTCAGAGCATCGCTCTCGGCGGACAGATCCTCGAGCCGCTGGACCATCTGCGCGAGGGTGAGTGGAGCGCTCGCCGGCTTGCCCGGCAGTGGCAGGGCCGGCCCCAGCGGCACTGCGAGGAGAATGTCGCGACGGGTGAGGAACATTAGCGCCCCTTTTCTCCACAGTTTGGCGCGAGCGCCATCGTGACTGACACGCGCGTGCCAAGCCGAGAACGGGATTTCTCAGGAAGGTAATACCTGCGACGCGCTCTCGGCCGCCCGGTTGCCATCGCCTCGAGTGGCCTCCAGCCCCCTGATTAAGAGAGCGCGAATGGCAGAAGTTCGACTCGCCATTCCGGCCGGGACGCCCCATTCGTCGATCTGCCTGATGACCTCGGGCGTCAGAGGGACCGTCACCTTCGCGGTTCCGGTTCGGTCGGCGGTGTAGCCCGGGGCGCGGGACATTGGGATCTCCTGGCTCCATTATGATGCCACGAAGCATAGCACCTGGCATCATAAAGACGTCAAGGGATTTTCGGAAGTGATGCTATCGTGATGCCATGAGCGATGACGGACAGATGAGATTCAGCCTCCGACTGAGCGACGATCTTCATCAGAAGATCGTCCAAGCCGCGGGGCACGCGGGACGGAGCGTGAATTCCGAGATGCTCAATAGGCTCGAAAGGAGCTTTGAGGCGGCTGACCTGTCAGTCGTGGTGGCCGTGCTGACCAAGATGGCAGCCCGTCTAACTAACATCGAGGAAGCCATGGACCGGATGCAAGCCCAGTTGCTCCCCGACTATTTCAAAAGCCCTGAAGAAGCCGTCGCGGAGCTACTGGACGAGATCAAGGCAGCTACAGGAGAGCCGGCGACTCCAGAGGTCGAGGACCGCATCCGCAGGATGGTGGGCAAAGATAAATTGGCGCCGCAGGAGATTGAGACCATTTATCGCGCAGCTACGCGCGAGCTTGGTGAGAGGTCTGTTGGAAGTTCAGCCCCCCCGGGGCGAGAACTGGATTCGCGTATCCAGCGGATCCTCCGATCTCGCATGACGAAACGAGACATGCCTGCTGGACTCACCATTTTCGACATCGACGAGATGATCTTTGAGGGCGTTGCTCTCCTTCTCGACGAAGCGGAGCAAGATCCGGAGTTGGCGGCGAACCTCCGAAATATATACACGCCGTCAAAGTCTGCCGCATCAACCCGGAAGAGCCACTTAAAAGTTTGATCTTTTCTGCTCGGCGGATGCCAAGCCGACTTCGGCCCCGTGGCTACTTCACTACCTTCAACCCGCCGCCCACCGCCCGCCAAAGTGGTCTCAGCAGCTCGGCATGGTGCCCCTCCAGGAGCTGCACCATCCTGCCGAGGAGCGCCGGCGTCATATTGATTTCATGCTGACGAAGCCTTTTCTGCACGCGAACAAGTGACGCCTCGTCCCGGAGATGGTCGAGCTTCAGCTCAGGCTCGATTTCTGTCAGCAACTGAATAAAGCCGGCCGCATCGCGCTGCGTAAGTTCCAGCAGCGCCGCCAACTCATCCCGCTCCTGACGCTGCGTCCTCGCCACGACGTCCTCGATATGCCACCCGAGGAGCTCCAGGCCTTCCTTGGGGATCCAGCGGTCCTTGGGCTGCGGCGCCCAGTCGAGTTGGAACGACGACTCCCACCGGATATCGAAGCAGATCGCCAAACGCGTCTCGAGGCACTCGATGGCGGCGCCGATGCATGCCAGCAAGTGGGCGTCGATCCTCCGGTTCTGTTGTAAATCCCGCCCATCCACCGCCGGGTTCAAGCGCTTCACACCGCGGATGAACATCAGCTCGTTCGACGGCCGGTAGGGACCATATGCGGAGAGCCGATGGAACTCGCTCCAGTCACTTCCGCCGACCCGCTGCGGCTCCCATTCCACCGCGAGATTTCCCGGGCGCGAGATGAACGCCTTGAGCAGAATCCGCGGATTGTCCGCCCCGCTGCGCCGCGAGCGACCCATCAGCCGTGCCTGGTCATAGTTCCACCAGTGGTGCAGACCCCCGATCGCGTGCTCGTGATACGGCTCGCGAAGATCCCAAAAGGTATGGATTTGTGCTCGGCTGAGATCCTCAGGCGCTAGCCCGGCCTGCGACATGGCAACCGCCAGCGCGGCATAGGCCTCATTGAAGCGGGCGTGCGGACCAAGCGGCAGCAGCTTGACCTGTCGATTACGACCCCTCCTCAACGACGCCGTCTTTGCCATGACCGCCTTCCAATGCTCGGCCACTAGTATGCGTGGCGGCGCCGCGGCTGCGAGCACCAAGCTGGCATCGATACCAAATCCCGTTTTGGTATTGACGTAATGATACCGGTTCGGCATTTTGGTATCTGCGCCGCCCATCCGGTGGCCCGCAAGACACTGAGCAGGTGAGGCCCATGAACCAGATCACCTTTCCCGTCCCGGCCGAGGCGAACTTGTCTGCGAATGCGCGAGACGCGGCGCCCCCCGATCCGAAGAGGAAGCACCGCCGTGGTCCGCTGGAGAGCGCCGACCCCAAGATGTCTCCGAAGCAGTCCAGCTTCCTTGCTCTCCCATTCGTCCGCCTGCGCAGCCGCAAGGAGATGGCTGAGGCCAAGAGGCTCAGAAAGCCGCGCGTATCCGCGATAAACTTCTGGTCGCCAGGGCCGCGGCCTCCCGGCGAATACACGATGGTCATGTGTCTCGATGACGAACGGCGCGGCGCTGCCTACGCGGATCTGCTGATCGAGCACATCCAGCTTCACTCCGACCGTCACATCCTCAACTCAGTGCTTCTCGCGATTTCACGTCAGGACGAGGCCCAGCGTCAGCCCCACCTGCTGATCGGCTTCATAGAGACGCTGGGTCGGGCGGTGCTGCGTTCAACCTACGCACCGCGGCCGACCAATCCGGAGGTGCCGCTGTGAACGCCCGTTCGCCCATCTGTGAGCTGAACCTGGCCGCCAGCACCATCGACCTGACCGCGCTTGCCGCGGAGGCACAATGCATCGTCAAGGAAGTGGGAAATCGCTCGCCATGCGGGATGACCCCGGATCGGCGCACCCAGGACGATCGTGCTCTCCAGACATCATACGCGCTCGAGGACGTCGTCCTCGCTGGTGAGCCCACGAAAGTCAGCGACTGCCTGGCGCAGCTGGTGCTGCTCGTCAATCAGATCCGCATGGCGAGTGAGGATGCGGACCCCAAAACGCCCGCTCGCCTCGCGACGATCGGTGGTCAGTTGGAGCGAACCACCGTCGCGCTGGCGCTGCTGCTGAGTGTCAACATCGTGCCACTGGGGGCGTGGAGCTACTTCTACCCCGACGCATTGCTCGCCCTCGGCTTGAACACCAAGAAGGAGAGCACTCCATGAACGACACTACCCTGCCCGCTGCCGAAGCAACGGAGGCGATGACGCCGGCCGCTCCGGAGGAATATGGGACCGCCCCCTCCAGGGCTGCGTCCATCGTTGACGCGGCCAGCATGAGTGAACTTGTCACGCTCGGGCGCCTATATGTTGCGGTCGTCAACAGCCGCCCCGAAGACCCGGACGTCCCGAACGAGACCCGGGACCATGAGATGGAAGTGCTGGCCAGCTTCGACGACGAAATCACGTCGCGGATCGCGGCACGCTCGCCGAACGGTCCTCAGGAGTACGACGCGAAGGTCACCTACCTCCTTGGGCGCCTCCGCAGTCAGGACGTTTCCGAAGTGGTCGTGGACGAGGTGCTCGATGCCCTTGAACGCGACTTCCGCGGGCAGGTCGCCAACCTGCAAGCCGTAATCGCCTGACCTCAAGCAAGGCCCACGAATATGAACAAGGCCACGCGCCCCGAGATCGCCGCTTCCGTGAAGCAGTCCACGCCGGCCCCCGACCGCCGCAGCAAATCCACACGAGGCGCTGCCACGATCGAGCAGATGTACCTCGGCCTCGTCCTGCGCGGGGCTCCCTGCCCTGACTTCCTCGGGGAGCAGCACTTCGTCGATCAGGTGCATGGCACGATCTACGCCACGATGGAGAGCTTCAAGTCGCGGGATGTCGGAATGCTCAAGGCGTATTTCGAACGCAGCGGCGAGATCAAGGCTGTCGGCACGTCCTACCTGGACGACCTCATGGCCACTGCGGTCGACCTGCCGCTGACCGCAGCTATGGGCTTCGCCCGTGCGGTCCATGACCTATGGGTTGAACGCCTGCTGACGGGCCTCCTGGCACCGCCGGCAGATCCAATGGGAGGTCTGCCAGCCTCACCTTCGGGGGCGGTGCACTAATGCTGCGGTCGGCCGCCGGCAACAGCCCTCAGTTGAGCCACGTGGCCGCCCGTCCAACGGATCGCGCTAGCACGGAGGAACGCCTCAAGTGACCGAAACCTTCATTCGAACAGCTCTTGGCGCCCTCAACCTGCGCTTTGTCCGACGCTTCCGCCAGGAAGCCCGACCCGATGGCTCGACAACGCACTACGCGGTCCCGGACGATGGTCCGGAGGTGCCCGTCTTCCTCTCCGAGCATGCGCTAGAGCGGCTGTGTCAGAGGTTTGTCCCAGCGACACCCGGCGACGTGGCCTGCTTCCTCTCGGTCGACGAGGACAAGGAAAGCCCAGCGATCGCCGATGTGTGGGAGCAGCACGTCAAGATTATCGCGTGGGGCATCGACACCAACTATGGGCCGGCCTTCGGCATCGAGCCAATATTCGCGGACACGCCTTGCTCGAACCAGCATGTGTTTCTCGCGAAGCCCGATGGCACTTGGTTCGCGCAGGAGCGCGGTGACTACAAGACGCTCGACGAGGCGAAGCGGGAAGTGCTGGCTCACTATATCAAGGAGAGGGGCCAAGCCGGTGCTTCAGATCAAAACTGAGACGCCGCTGCGGGTATGTCGCGGCATGCGCCGATCCGATCCGCCACGCGATGCGGCCGGAGACTTACTGCACCAAGCCCTGCACCTTGCGGTACGCGAACGCCGCGCAGCTCGCCAAGAGGGTGGGCCAGCCTTTGCCGTCCATGTCGAAGGGCACGGTGCTAACCGGTTCGAACCCCGGCCGTCTGACGAGATTGAACCCAGCGTCGCTCATCTGAATGGCGAATTCCCAGGTCTGTCCTTCGGACTTCGCGAAGGTGGCGAGATCGGCGGAAGGGCTGTCGCGCCCGGTGGCCCTAGGCCCGAGCTACATTTGCACGGCCATATCTGCAAGCGTCGGCTTCGCGACCTCCAAAATCTCGCTGAGCCGTTCTCTCAGCGGGCCATGCAAGTAGTCGCACCACTGACGGCGGACCGCCTCACGATCCAGCTTGGCGCGCAGCTCTTCCCTGGCCTCGAACAGGGCGGCGGAGAACCGGGGAATGGTGTCCGACATCTGGCGCTCCGAAAAACACAGCGTCTGAACGAGGCGCGATCTTCGCGGGTCGCGTGGCGGGATGGCCTGGAGCGTCTTCGTAGGCGAGCTTCAGCCCTTCGGGCGCTTCGCAGCGACGCGATGCAGGTCCACGTCGCACCTCAGCAGGATGGCCTGCAGCTGCTTCCAGTCGAGGGTCGCGGGCAAGTCGTGGGAGAAGACCCACTCTTCGACGGCAGCGCTAACCGATGGGTCGGCCAGGGTCGAGGCCTCCCAGGGTGCATCAGTCATGTCGATCGGAATGCTGCGGTTCTTCTCCTCCTCTCGGAGGAGCAACTCCACCTTGCCGCCTGGCGCGTAGACGATCTGGGTCCGCGGATCAGCCATCATGCCCTTCCCTCTCGGGCGCGCATGTGCAGTCGCATGGCCGGCGGTTCAAGAGGGGACGGGGCATGACTCCACAGCCCGGCTACGCCGATTACCTCTCAGGCGTGGAGTCGCCCGGAACTCGATGGAACGGCTACTGATGGACGAGAGGCTCAATCGACCGAACCTTTC
Organism: Roseococcus sp. YIM B11640; assembly: GCF_049727625.1. Classification (NCBI taxonomy): domain Bacteria; kingdom Pseudomonadati; phylum Pseudomonadota; class Alphaproteobacteria; order Acetobacterales; family Roseomonadaceae; genus Roseococcus; species Roseococcus sp. YIM B11640. The sequence continues at coordinate 477,568 of NZ_JBBJOZ010000003.1, read as the reverse complement.
GCGTTCAGCGGCAGCGGACTGGTTCGCCGCCCAGGGCTACGAGCACATCAGCAACGAGCACCTGGAAGCGCTCGCCGCGCGTGGGAAGGGGCCCAAGTATTTCCGGGTCGGCAAGTACGTCTACTACAAGCAGGACGAGCTTAAGACGTGGCTCGCCGCCGAGATCCTGAGGAGCGCGGAGCCGCGGCGACGGCGCGGCGGGGCTGCACGAGCCGCCTGATCCGCGCTTCCTCGAACGGCACGTCAAAGCCCCAGGTCTCTCGCGAGATCTGGGGCTTTCCATTTGCCGCTCCCTGGCGGTCGATCTCCGCAAACAGCAGCTCCGCCCAGCGCTCAATTGCCTGCCGCTGCAGCGCCAGCATCTCTGCGCGCTGGTAGACGGCCATTACACCCGTCATGGAGCTCGAGGCGGCGTGGTTCAGGAGCTTGTCGGTAACCACCGCATCGAAGCCGTGATCGCCCAGCACCGACACGACTGTGCGACGGAAGTCATGGAAGGTCCGGCCAGCGATCCCCGCCGCCGAGAAAACCGAGGTCGCCAGATCGGACCAGCTAGACATGACCTTTCCGCCCCGGCCGGAGAAGATCAGATCGGTTTCCGGCGTAGTGCGGGTGGAGCGATCCGGGAGCCAGCGCAGAAGCGCCACAGCGGCCGGGGAGAGGGGCACGCGGTGTTCCTGCCTGTTCTTGGTCGTGCCACCGATCTGGAGCCAGTACGGACCCACCACTGCGTCATCTAGGACAATCCGGGAGCGCTTCGCCCGCACGCCCTCGCTCTTCCGGCAGGCCGTCAGGATCATGAAGCGCAGCAGGGCGCCACGCCGCCCGAATGCGCCTGCCGCTATGAAGAGGCGGGCGATCTCGTCGAGGGTGTAGCGCTGCCAGCGCTGGCCCCGTCCCTTCTTGAGCTTGTAGCTGTCCGGCCAGCTGATCGGCATGCCCCGCCGATCCATCTCCTCGGACACATGAGCCGAGAAGCGGAGAATGAGGGATCGCAGGTTGCCGGCCGTGCTCGCGGACGCCTGGCTGGCGAGCAGGGTCTTGAACTGCGCCGGGTCGAACGCGCCGACCGTCGTGGCGCCAATGGAGGGGCGTAGGATCTGCGCCTCAAGGCGCAGCAGCTCGCGCTCATAGCTCCCTGTCTGCTCTGCCGCGATGCGAGACGCGAGGGCCGCCTGGGTTGCGGCCCGCCACCCGTCCAGCAGCTCGGTGATTGGGATGGCCCGGCGCGATTCATCGAGGGCGGCCTGCCGCTCTGCCTTCGCAGCCGCATCGCGCTCTGCTGCGAGGTCGCGCCCTCGCGAAGCGGCGCTGCGAAATTCCTCGGCCTCGGCCCGCGCATCGTCCGGCAACATGGCTGGCCAGTCGCCCAAGGTCTCGAAGCGCTGCCGCACGTCGCCACGGACGCGGTATTTCAGCACGTAGGCGATTTTGCCCTTGGGCGTGCGGCGGAGACCGAAGCCTGCCAGCTTGTCGTCCCAGAAGACCTGTCGCGTTTCCGGCAGAGGCTGCCGATCCAGATCCTCGATGGCCCGCTTGTTGATTCGCACGCGGCCCTCCGCCTTGCATTCGGGGAGAACATAGAACGAAACGGGACCATCGGGCTACCACATGGCTACCAAACCACCGCGAACAATGCGCGATCTTCCTCGACTATCGCAGGCTATGGAGGGGGATGAATTGGGGCAGAAATGGCGGTTATCCGCCGAATAATGGTCGGAGTGGCGGGATTCGAACCCACGACCCCCAGTCCCCCAGACTGATGCGCTACCAGGCTGCGCTACACTCCGACGGGCGCTGCCTTACCACCGGCGGCGCGGATGTCAAAGGGGTGCCTCAGACAATCGGGGTTGCATAGAGGTCGCCCCTCGTTGGCGGCAGTCCGGCGCCGCCCCGGGCCTTCTTCGTCGCGACCGTCTGGAAGATGCCCACGCTGCCGCGTTCGAAGGCCAGGGCGCAGCCGGCCAGGTAGATCAGCCAGATTCGCGTCTTGGCCGGACCCACCTCGGCCTCGGCCGCCGCCCGATTCGCGTGGAGGCGCTCGGTCCAGAGGCGGCAGGTGCGGCCGTAATGCTCCCGCCAGCCCTCGGTATCGTGGATCTCGAAGCCGTTGCGCTCCATGGCGTCGGTGGTGCCGCCGATATGGTCCAGCTCCCCGCCCGGAAAGATGTAGTTCACCAGCGCCGCGAATTCCGGCCGCTTCTTCCGGAACTCCCGCTCGTCCTTCTTCATCGGCCGCGCGATGGCGTGGTGCAGGTAGATCCCCCGCGGCCGCAGCAGGGAGCGGATATGACGGAAATAGCCGTCCCGGTTGTCGAGCCCCACATGCTCGAACATGCCGATGGAGGCGATCTTGTCGAACTCCATGTCCAGGCTGCGGAAATCCCGCAATTCCAGCGTCACGCGGTCCTGCAGGCCTAGGCGCTTCACCTTTTCCTGCGCGAAGTCGAACTGCGCCTGGCTCAGCGTCACGCCGTGGGCCTTCACGCCATGATGCTGGGCGGCATGGCAGACCAGCCCGCCCCAGCCGCAGCCGATGTCCAGGAACCGCTCGCCGGGGGCCAGCCGCAGCTTGCGGCAGATCATCTCCAGCTTGGCCTTCTGCGCCGTCGCGAGGTCGGCCTCCCAATCGGGGAAATACGCGCAGGAGTAGACCATCTCCGGGTCGAGGAAGAGCGAGTAGAAGGCGTTGGACAGGTCGTAGTGGAACTGCACCTGGGACTTGTCGTCCCGCCCCTCCTCCGCCCTCGCCTTCTGCGCGCCGGCATAGGCGTGGCTCGGATCCGCCGCGCCCGGGCCGAAGAGGAAGGGCAGCACGGCCCGCGCCGCCGCCAGCTTGTTCACCGAGCGCGCCAGGCCCCGCGTGCCCTTCTCACCACGCCGGGCCGCGAGGTCCAGCAGCGTGCCGCCCTCGATCTCCACCAGCCCCTCGGCCAGCAGGTCGATCAGCGTGGGCAGGCGCGGCCGGCGCAGCAGGCGCGTGACCACCTGCGGGTCATGCACCGCGATCGCGAGGTCGCCGCTCCAGCGCGGGCCCAGGGGAATCGCCTGCCCATCCCAGAGGCGGAGCGCGAGGTCGAGGTCCAGTTTCGGCGCCACCCCCGCGATGAGGTCCCGGAGCCGCGCGAGGCGTGAATCGGTCTGCATGGATCGGAACCTAAGCCAGGAACGCGGCCCCTCCCAGGCCCGGGCATTCTGTGGCTTGATGCGCGCCATGCGAGTTTCCGCCATCCAGATGAACCAGGGCAGCGACAAGCCCGCCAATCTCGGCCAGGCCCGCCGCCTCATCGAAGGCGCGCTGGCGGCCGACCGCCCGCACATCGTCACCCTGCCCGAGACATGGACCAACCTCGGCGGCGGCCGCGATTCGCGCATGAACGCGGCCGAGATCCTCCCGCCCGTCGGCTCCAACGAGGCCGGCGGCCCGGCCTACGAGATGATGCGCGAGATCGCGCGCGGCGCGGGCATCCACATCCATGGCGGCTCGATCATCGAGAAGGGCGAGGAAAAGCTCTTCAACACCACCGTGGTCTTCGACCCGACAGGCGCCGAGATCGCGCGCTACCGCAAGATCCACCTCTTCGACATCACGGGGCCCGACGGCACCGGCTACCGCGAGAGCGCCCTCTATGGCGGCGGCAGCGACATCGTGACCTTCCGGGCCGGTGACACCACCTTCGGCTGCACCATCTGCTACGACATGCGCTTCCCGGAGCAGTATCTGGCGCTTCGCCGCGCCGGCGCCGAGGTCATCTTCGTGCCGTCCAACTTCACGCTGATGACCGGCAAGGACCATTGGGAGGTGTTGCTGCGCGCGCGCGCCATCGAGACCCAGTGCTGGATCGTCGCCGCCGCCTCCCACGGCTCCTATGAGGAGCGCGGGGCCATGCGGCAGGTCTATGGCCATTCGCTGATCGCCGACCCCTGGGGCCATGTCGTCGCCAAGGCAAGCGACGGCACCGGCTGGGCCACCGCGCGCATCGACCCGGCCGTCACGGCCCGCGTCCGGCGCGACATGCCCGTGCTCGAGCACCGGCGCCTCGCTTGACGCGCATCGCCTTCATCGCGGCCACCACCGAGGTCGCGCAGACCGCGCGCGACCGGCTCGCCGCCATGTATGGCGATGCCGCGCCGCAGGAGGCGGAGTTCATCGTGGTGCTCGGCGGCGACGGGGTGATGCTGGAGACCCAGCACCGCTTCCTGGGCCGCAACGCCCAGATCTACGGGATGAACCGGGGCAGCGTCGGCTTCCTCATGAACGACTACCGCGAGGAGGACCTGCCGGCCCGGCTGGCGGCCGCCCAGGGCTCGGCGCTGCACCCGCTGCGGATGCGGGCGCATTCCCATGACGGCAAGACCCACGCCACGCTCGCCATCAACGAGGTCTCACTGCTGCGGCAAACGCGCCAGGCCGCCAAGCTCCGCATCATCGTGGATGGGAAGGAACGCCTGCCGGAGCTGATCTGCGACGGTATCCTGGTCTCCACCCCGGCGGGCAGCACCGCCTATAATCTCTCGGCCCACGGGCCCATCGTGCCGCTGGACGCGAACCTCCTGCCCCTCACCCCCATTTCCGCCTTCAGGCCGCGCCGCTGGCGAGGGGCCCTGCTGCCCTCCGCCGCCAAGGTGGTGTTCGAGGTGCTGGAGGCCGAGAAGCGCCCCGTGTCCGCCACCGCGGACTACACCGAGGTCCGCGACGTTCGCCGCGTGGAGGTGCGCGAGGACCGCAGCATCACCATGACCATGCTCTTCGACCCGGACCACAACCTGTCCGAGCGCATCATCAAGGAGCAGTTTACGGTTTGATTCGTCCCTCAGGCGCCGGGTGCCACCCTCCGGCCGGGCCGAGGCGCGCCTTACTATCTTACTATCTTACTATCTTACCGGCCGTTGCTCAGGGCGCAGCACGGCTGTTGGCGACCCGATACTAGGAAATTTGTCCTTCAAATTCAAGCGTTCCGAGGCTCGGAGCCACCTCGCCCATCAACGAGCGGACGATGCGCGGCGCGGCGCGGCCGTCGCCATAGGGGCATCCGGCGCGGGCCATGGCACGCCAGGCGCCCTCGTCGTCCAGCAGTTCCTCGGCCGCGCGCAGCAGCCCCTCCCCGTCCGTGCCCACCAGCCGGGCGGTCCCGGCCTCGATCGCCTCGGGCCGGTCGCTTTCCTCCCGCGTCACCAGCACGGGGCGGCCCAGGCTCGGTGCCTCCTCCTGCACGCCGCCGCTGTCGGTCACGACGAGATAGGCCCGCCGCATCAGCCAGACGAAGCCCGCATGATCCTGCGGCGGCAGCAGATGCACGTTCGGCAGATGCCCGAGAGCCGCCCGCGCAGGTACTTCCGCCTGCGGGTTGAGATGCAGGGCGAAGACCACCTGCACATCCGCCCGACGCGCCAGCCGCGCGACGGCGCCCGCCACGCGATCCAGCCCTCCATCGAAGCTTTCGCGCCGATGCCCCGTGACCAGAACCAGCCGCCGTGCGGGATCCAGGAAGGCGAAGCGACAGGCGAGCGCCACGTCGCCCTCGCCGCGCCGCGCCGTCATGTGCAGCGCGTCGATGCCGGTATTGCCGGTGACCTCGATGCGGGCGTCCTCCACCCCCTCGCGCCGGAGCTGCGCCGCCGCCGCGGGGGTGGGCGCGAAATGGCGCGCGGCGACCCGGGCGATGAGGCCGCGATGCGCCTCCTCCGGCCAGGGCGCCAGGGGATTGCCGCTCCGCAGCCCGGCCTCGACATGCGCGACCGGCACCCCGCCATAGAAGCCCGCCAGCGCCCCCGCGACGGCGCTGACCGTATCGCCCTGGACCAGCACCCAGTCCGGCGGCGCCTCGCGCAGCAGGGGGGCGAGGCCCATCAGCATCCCGGCCAGCCGCTCCGCCATGCCCTGCCCCGGCCGCATGAGGCCGAGGTCTTGGTCCGCCGCCAGCCCAAACCCCTCCAGCGCCGGGCCCAGCAGGTCCCGGTGCTGGCCCGTGGACACGATGCGGCATCCCGCCCCGGCCGCGCGGAGCGCGAGAATGACGGGCGCCAATTTGATGGCCTCGGGACGCGTGCCGAGCACGCAGGTGACGCGCATGGGCACAAGTTAAAGGCGAGCTTTCGCGCCGCGTCACGCAACTTCTGCGTGCACCAGCGATAAATCGACCGGCCTATGCCTCAGAAAATAATGAATTTATTTCCCGCGGTCAGAAGCGGCCGTTGAGCCGCAGGAAGGCGCGCATCTCGTCCCAGTTCGCCGAGACGTCGTAGCGGAAGCCGGCGCTCAGGTTCAGGTTCGGGGTTACGGCGTAGTCGATGTCGCCGCGCACGCCGCCCACGAAGTTCTGCTTGTTCTGGCCGGGGTAGAAGGCCATCGCGGTCGGGTCTGCCGCCGCCCGCGCCTGGGCCAGGGCCTGCAGGTTGGAGTCGTTGGGGTAGAGCGGCGCCGTCTGCTCGCGCCAGACCGCGTAGCCCGCCGTGCCGCCCAGCCGGTAGCTGAAATCGCCCGTCCGGCCGCGGTAATCCACCGGCACGTTGAGCGCCACGAAGGATTGCGGGCTGTAGTAGCCGCCATGGCCGAGGGTGAAGTACCGCAGGTTCCGGTCATAGGCGAAGTAGACAAGGTCGGTGCCTACCGAGAGCTCGCCATCCGGCCGGCGCCAGAACGGATAGGAGAAACCCGCCCCCGCCTCGATACGCGCATTGTCGCGAACGTTCTCGCCCTCGAACATGTAGTAGCCGCCGCCGGCATAGGCGTAGCCGGGGCCGAGGGGCAGCTCGACCTGCGCGCGCCCGCCGGCCCGCGTCACCGCGCCCCAGCTCCGCTGGGTGACCGGATCGCGTTGCCCGGCCCAGGAGAGCAGGCTGTCGTTCACCGTGCGCCGCTCGCCCGTCAGGCGCAGGCGAATGCCGCCGATCTGCGGCGCGATCTCCAGCCCGCCAATGACGGTCGTCGTCGGGAAGCCGAGCGGCGAGGAGCCGATATCCGCGCGGAAGCTGTCGCCCCGCGTGTAGCTCAGTCCGAGAATGGCGCCGGAGGCTGTGGTGCGCGGCTGGGCGCGCGTTCCATAGGCCGCGTTGGTGCCGAAGCGCTGCAGCGAATTGGCGTCCGAGGCGAGGCGCCCGGTCTCCAGCGTCACGCCGGTCACGGTGGCCATCAGGCGCCCGCCGATCGCGGCCGGGGAGATCTCGCCCTCGGCGGTCGCATTGACCTCCTGCAAGCGGTCCAGGCCCGAGCTGCCGGAACGCAGCCGCAGCCCCGGCTGGGCCGCGAGGCGCGGGCCGGTATTGCGCTCCAGCGCGGCGAGCTCCTGCGCGATCTCGCGCGAGACGCGGTCGCCCGCGACGGGCACGCCGTCCACGCTTGGCAACGGCTGGGCCGCGCCGGGGCGCACGAAGGGATTGGCCAGGCGCGGCTCGGCCGCCACGCCGCCCGGGCGGCCGGCGAGCTGGCCGACCTCGGCCGCGCGCTGCGCCGCCGCCGTCTCCAGCGAGCGGCGGGCGCGGGCATCGTCGTTGAAGGCGCGCGCCACCCGTGCATCGAGCAGCGAGACGCGGCTGTCGCGCGGGAAGAGCTCGCGCGCCTCCGCCAGCAGCGCCTCGGCGCGGGCACGCTGGCGCAGCGCAATGGCCGCGTCGATGGCGCCCTGCCGTGCCTCGAAGCTGCGCGGGTTGCGCGCCAGCATGCCCTCGGCCACGCGCTGCGCCTCCTCGGGCTGGCGCGCGCCCTGGTAGAGCCGCGCGAGGGCGAGGTTGGCGTCGGGGTCGTCCGGATTACGCTCCAGGGCGGGGCGCAGCCGCTCGAAGGCTTGGGCCTGGCGGCCGTCCTGGTTCAGCCGGTCGGCGGCGCGAATCGCGGCACCCGAGCGCAACGAGGCGATGTCGCGTCGCTGCTCGGGCGTCGGGTTCCCCGCCTCGGCCTGATCGGCGATGGCCAGCGCCTCGGCATCCAGCCCCGCGCCGAGCAGCGCGCCCGCGATGGCGAGCCGCGCCGGCGTGCCGGAGACGCGGTTGGCGGCTGCGCCCACGCGCGCGGCCTCCGCGGCGCCGAAGCGGTCGTCGGCCTCGCCGAAGGCACGGATGACGGCGGCGGCGGTCGCGCCCGTGGGGTCCGGCCGGGCCGCGATGGTCAGGAGCTGCGTGCGGCCCACGGCCGGGCTGCTGCGGAGCATGGCGGCCGCGGCCGACACGTCCCGCTGCACGCGCAGCCGCGACTGCAGGCGCGACATGTCGGCGGTGCGGCTGCCGGGCGGGATCTGGTTCAGATAGGCCTCGGCATCGGCGTAGCGGCCGTCCTCGTCGGCGAAGAGGGCGGCGGCATAGGTGCCGTCCCGCCCGCCGCGCGCGGCTCCTTCCTCGACGAGAGCGCGGCCTTCCTGGGCGCGGCCCTGCCGGCGCAGGGCCCGCGCGAGGTCGAGCCGGATCCAGGGGTCGCCCGGCGCCTGGGCCATGGCCTGGCGCAACAGCGCCTCGGCCACCACGGGGTCACCCGACCGGTCGGCCTCGGCGCGGAGCTGCGAGCCCGGGCCGGTCGTCGCGCCGCCGCCGGAGGGCGCGGGGCCCGCGAGTCGCGGCAGCTCCGACAGCCGGCCCTGCGCGCGCAGGGCCTGGGCCAAGCCGTCGCGCGCCAGCCCGAAGCCGGGGCGGCGGGCGAGCGCCGTACGGAAGCGCTGCTCCGCCGCCGGCGCGTCGCCGCGGCGGAGCGCGATCTCGCCCAGCAGGACCTCGGAATCCGTCTGGTCCTGCACGGCGCGCCGGGCGGCAGAGCGGGCGATGCGATCGGCGGCCTCGATGTCGTTGCGGCGGAGCGCCGCGCGACCCTCGGCGATCTCGGCGGGGTAGATCGCGGCATCCAGCGCCTGCTGCCAGTTCTGGGCCTTGGATGGATCGGCCGCGATGGCGCGCTCGAGAAGCTGGCGCGCATCCGCCGGGCGGTTCTGCCGCAGGCGCACGATGCCGAGGCCGCCCAGCGCATCCGCGTCGTTCGGATTGGCGGCCAGCGCGGCCTCGAACTGCTGGGCGCTGCGTTGCAGGCCGCCGGCCTCGAGAGCGGCGAAGCCTTCCTGCCGGGCCACGGCGGCGGGGCCGGTCGCCTGGCGCGTGGCGGCGAGGCCGCGGCTCAGCTCCTCATCCGCGCCGTAGCGGTCGATGAAGGCCTGCGTCGCGGCGGCATAGGCGGGGTCGCCGATGCTCCAGGCCAGCGCCTGGCGCAGTGCGGCACGCGCCTCGATGCCGACCTCGCGGTCGCCGGTCAGGGCCTGGAGGCGGCGGATGCCGTCGGCGCGCGTCTCGGGCTGGTAGGTCTGGTTCTGGGCGAAGACGAGCCGCGCGCGCGAGGTCGCGCCGGGCTCGTCGGCGAGGCGCTCCAGACCCGCCCTGCCCTGTGCGCCGGCAGTCCGCGAGGCGGCGAGCGCCGCGTAGTATTCCTGGGCGTATTGGGGCGTCGGACCCTGGCTGCCGAAGATGGCGCGATAGCGCTGCGCGGCCTCGTCGGCGCGGCCGGCGCGGGCAAGGCTGCGGGCTTCCTCCAGCGCATTACGGTCGATGGCGGCGCCCCGCAGGGCCTCGGTCACCGCCTGGGTCTCGGCGGGCGTGCCGCCGGCCTCGCGCAAGCGCGTCGCGTAGCTCTGGGCGGCAGTGCGGTTGTTCTGCGCAGCCGCGATGCGCGCGCCGAGCGTGAGCGCCTGCACGTTGCGCGGCTCGGCCGCCAGCGCGCGTTCGATGGAGGAGGCCGCGAGGTCGTAGCGTTCCATCGCCAGCCACCGCTCGGCCTGGCGGATCAAGACATCCACGGCACGGTTGTTGCCGGCCTGGGCCGTCACCGTGGGCGCCGGCGCGGCGGGCGCCGCGGCCGGGGTCTGGCCCAGCAAGCCCTGGGCGACGGCAGCCGGCGGAAGCTGGCTGCTGGGCACAGGCGGCTGCGCGCCCGCCGGGTGTGTTCCCAGCGCGGCGCCGCCGATCAGCAGAACCACGGGCACGGCACGCATGTCAGTCATCCCCCGGCATGCAGAATCTCACGTCCGCATGCGGGCGCGCAACCGCGAAAGCGCGCGGCGTCGCAGGATCCAGAAGATCGGCGCGCCGATCAGGAAGCCCGCGGCGCCGAGCAGGATGAGAAGCCGCTCCGGCCGCGCATCCAGCCAGACCTGCGGTGCCAGCCAGAGCGGCAGCCGCCCGACGCCATAGGTCGTTCCCACGCGGAAGCCCGACATCCTCCCTTCCGACAAGATCGCGACGTCGCCCTGGATGCGGGGCGCGAGCTCGGGATCGCGCAGCGATGCCACCAGCCGCTGCACAGCCACGGGCGTGGCGCCCGTGAACGCGACGATGGAGCGCGACGAATCGAGCGGGCTCTGCGCGCCGAGCAGCGCCGCGAAGCCCTCGCCGGTATGGTCCGCGAGATAGGCGCTGGCGCGCGTGACCTCCGATGCGGCCGGCACCGACACGAAGAGGCCGCGCACGTCCTGGAGCATGTCCGGCAAAGCGAGGGTGACGCGGTTACCCTCCAGCTTCACCGGGCTCTCCCGCACCAGCCCGGGCAACGCCGGGTTGCGGCCAAGCGCGCCCATGACGATCAGATCCTTGCCCGCCACCGTCGGCACCGCGCCCGGTGACGCCACCTGCACGCCCGTCGCGGGCAGGCCCACGATGGCGGCCATCTGGCCCACGAGGTCGAGGAAGGAGGTCAGCTCCACCGTGCTCGGGCGCTCGGGGAGGACGAAGGCGGTGTTGGAGAGATCCGCGAGCCGGGTGAAGGGAAAGCCGGAGGAAGCGAAGTAGCCGAGATTGGGCAGCCGCGCGTAGCGGTGCGCGCGCCGGAGGTCCACGGTGCTGTCCGGGTCGATGGTCGCGCGCAGCTCGGCCGGGACGGCCACGCATTCGCCGCGTGCCATCGGCCGCATGTCGAAGCGCAGCTGCAGCTCGTCACGCCCCTGCACGAGGTAGGATGGGATGATGGCGCGGCCGCTGCGGAAGCCGGTCTGCAAGCCGATGCGATCCCAGACCCATTCCGCCGCCGAGGACAACAGCGGGAAATATTCGGGATCCGCCAGGCGGAAGCTCCGCAGATAGACATCGGACACCGAGACATCGAGCCGCGAGGTCGAGACATCCACGACCGGCCCCGGCGGCGAGCGGTAGCGCAGGCTCACCGGGAATCCCCGATGGCGCCAGGTCAGGATGTCCGGCGCGGTGCGCAGCGGCACGCGGATGGCGCCGGGCGAATACCCCTCCGAGGTCAGCTCCTCGCGCGGGATCAGGCTGCCGATCTGGACCGGGCGATCCGTGCGGATCCAGCGCGGCGCGTCATAAGGCTCGCGCGCCGCCAGCGTGGGCGGCACGACGCGCGCGGTTTCGCCCGAGAGCGTGCCGCGCCCCGCGACCAGCGCCTGGGCGGCCGTCACCGCCTCGGCCTCGCTCCGGCCGGCGATGACCAGCAGCGTGCCGAAGGGATCGGACGGATTGGCGACGAGGCTGAGCGTCGGGCCATCGATGCGCGGCAGGGCGAGGCCGGGCACCGCGTCCACGCCGGCCGCGATCACGATCGCGTCACCCTGCTCGGGCACGGCGCGCGAGACCGGGAAGGTCGCGCCGCGATAATCCGCCTGCACGGCGAACCATGAGGCGACGATGGCCGCCGCGCGCAGCCCCTGCGGCCCCAGCGCCTCGGGCAGCACCGCCGGGATCGTCGCCGCGGTCCGCAGCACGCGGCGGTCGAAGATCGGCTCCGGGAGCCGGGCTAGGTCGCGCTGCGGCGGCAGCCGCTCGATCCGCAGCTCCACCGTCGAGAGATCCGTGATGGTGGCCCAGAGCAGGCCCGAGAGCGGGTCGTTGCACTCGACGGCGTAGCGCCCGCTGAAGCGGAAGTTCAGCCGGTTGATCTCGCTGAAATAGAGCGGGTCCAGGGGGAATTCGAGCGGTCCGAAGCTCTGCCGCGCCGGATCCATGGGGATGGTGCCCACCGGCTGATCGTTCAGCGTGATCGCGATCTGGCTGAGGTTCGGAATCAGCGCGGGCGAGGATGCGCCCGAGATGTTGATGCGCGCCTGCGTCACCACCTCATCGGCGCGCAGGCCGAACACGACGCCCTGAAGGTCCGAGATGCCGCGGAGCTGCATGGGCCCCGTGATGCCGAGCTCACGGAGGTTGCGCGTGACGATGCGCGCGCCCGGGGGCAAGGCGTCGGCCGTCGGCGCGGCGGCGGGCGGGGACATCGCCGGCGCGGCGGGCGTCTGGGCAGCGGCGGGCGCGGCGAAGGCGAGCCCTGCGGCCAGCAGCAGCGCCGCCACCTCCTTGACGCGGGCGGCAGGAAGACGGCGCGGCGCCACCACGTCGGAGACGCGCGGCGCCTGGGCGGCGGGCGCGGCCGCGATGGGCCGCGCGGCGGGCCGCAGCAGGCCGAAGCGGTACTTGCGGAAGACGGCATCCCGCGTGCAGGCGAGGACGTTGGCAAGCGAGCGCAGGGGGCGGTCCTTTGGAAAATGGTCCCAGTGCAGCCAGGCATCCGGCCGGCCGAAGAAGGCGCGGACAATCGCGGCCTCGTCGGCGATCTTCTCGATGACGAATTGCAGATAGGCCTCCTGCCCTTCCCAGCGGATCACCTCCGCCTTGAGGGTGAGGACCTCATCGCCCGTCTCGAAGGCGACGGTCACGTGGTCGCCCTCGGCCACGCCGACGGCGCCGGCCAGCACCATGCGCGCGCCCGACAGCGAGAGGTTCGCGCTGTGCGCCTCCAGCCGGTCGCCATTGGGCAGGACGACATAGGCGGGAAGGTCGGCCTCAACGCGGGCGCGGGTGCGGGACTGCTCCCGCTCGCGACCCACGGCGACGGAGGCGGAGAGCGAGATCAGGCACTGCGCCGCCCAGACCGTGTTCAGCAAATAGGCGTTGGACTCGATCGTGCCCCATTCGTGCACGCTGATGCCCCAGATGCCGATGACGACGCCGATCGTCATGAGCCCGAGCATGATGAGGTTCGGCAGCACCGCGCGGAAATCGAGATAGCCCGATTCCAGGATGCCGCCCTTGTCGGTCACGTTGAACTTGCCCTTGCTGGGGTCGAGCAGCGTCAGCACGGTGACGGGCGTGAGCGGCACGGCGAGCGAGGCCTCGTAGATCTCCGACCAGAAGGAATGGCGGTGCGGCCCGTTCAGCCGCGCGGTCGTCGCGATGGCATGGATGATATGCGACCCGGCATAGGCCGCGATGGCCAGGGGCGAGGCCGCGATCACGCTGACGCCGAAGAAGAGGAAGGCGAGCGGCGAGGTCAGGAAGACGATGCGCGGCAGGGCGAAAAGGAAGCCGAACCCCGCGATGAAGTAGCAGAAGCGCTGCGGCCAGCTCAGATTCTCGGCGAGCGGCGTGTTCTCGACGCGCATGATCTGCAGCATGCCGCGCGCCCAGCGCAGCCGCTGGCCGATATGCAGCGCCAGCCGCTCCGTCGCCAGGCCGGCGGCGAGCGGGATGCGGATATAGGCCGTGTGCCAGCCGCGCTGCTGCATCTTGAGCGAGCAGTGGCAATCCTCGGTGACGGTGGTGTGCGGCACGCCGCCCACCTCTTCCAGCGCCTCCCGCCGGAGCACGGCGCAGGAGCCGCAGAAGAAGGCGGCGTTCCACAGGTCGTTGCCCGGCTGGATCACGCCGTAGAAGAGAAGGCCCTCGTTCGGCACCTGGTGCTGGCGCACGAGGTTCCGCTCGAAGGGATCGGGCGAATAGAAGTAGTGCGGCGTCTGCACCATGCCGATCCGCTTGTCGCGTTCCAGCCAGCCGAGGGTCATCTGCAGGAAGGCGCGGGTGGGCGCATGGTCGCAGTCGAAGATGGCGATGTACTGGCCGGTCGTGTGCTGCAGCGCGTGGTTGAGGTTGCCCGCCTTGGCACCCTTGTTGTCGGGCCGGATGATGTAGCCGCAGCCCGCCTGCTCGGCGAACTCGCGGAATTCCGGGCGGCGGCCGTCATCCAGGATCCAGACGCTCAGCTTCTCGCGCGGGTAGTCCATGTTCATCGCGGCCAGCACCGTCGGGCGCACGAGGTCGAGGCTCTCGTTGTAGGACGGGACGTAGACGTCCACCGTCGGCCATTCCTCGGGGTCGGCGGGCAGCGGCACCGGCTTGCGGTTCAGCGGATAGACGGTCTGAACGTAGGAAAGCGCCATCAGGAGCCCGGCGAAGAGCTCCGCCGCGAAGAGGCCGAGGCCGAGGATGGTCTGCAGCGCGGTCTCGAAGCCCAGCGTCTCGGTGGCCCGCCAGAAGAGGTAGCGGCTCGTCACCATGATGGAGATCGCGGCCAGCGCGATGCCCGCCAGCCGCGACGGGTTGCGGTTGATGATGAGGAACATCGCGACGCCGCCCAGCGTCAGCCAGGCCTGGTCCTCGCCCTGCAGGGGCGTCGTGATGAAAAAGACCGCGAAGAGCAGGCCCAGCAGCACGGAAGCCGCGCGCTGCGCCTTGCGCCATGGCGTGGCCTCGCCCGGGAAGGTCTGCCGGACGGTGAAACGCTCGACCCGCATCAGCCCCCCCAGTCGTTCAGCGCGGAGAAATTGCGCCCGCCGCGCGGCTTGTCCTGCCGGGGCTCGGGCAGCAGGCGCAGCAGCGTGTCGGCCAGGACCTGCAGGTCCTCCGCCGCGCCGGCGTCCTCCTCCAGCAGGAGGCGCTTGTCGGCCAACGCCTCGGCGATCGCCTGGTCGCGGCAGACGGCGCCGACGAGGCGCTTGCCCAGCGCCTGCTGCGCCATGTTCCACACGGCATCCGAAAGCGGCTCGGCCTCGTCGAGCTGGTTCAGCACGACCACCGCGCGATCCGCCATGCGGGAGGCCAGCGTGCCGCGGCCCAGGAAGCGGTTGCCCGCGACGTGCGGGATGATGGCGGCGCTCCCGCCATCGGCGAGCAGCACCAGGACCATCAGGTCCACCAGCGGCGTCAGCGCGGCAAGCGGCCCGCTCGGCCCCGGCGGGCTGTCCACCACCACGATGGTGTCCGGCTCGGCCAACATCTCGCGCACGGGATCGGCGATGCGGGCGGGCTGGGTCAGCAATTCGTGCGACAGTTCCATGACGCGCAGCGGGTCGGCCGCTCCGAAGGGCAGCATCTCCACGCCAAAGCGCGTCGGCAGCAGGCACTCGCGCCAGGGCCGCCCCTCGCGCAGGCTGGTGACGAAGCCCCCCTCCTCGCGCATCGGCACGCCCAGATGCAGGCGCAGCGCGTTCTGCGGGTCGAGGTCGATCGCGATCACGCGGCGCCCGCGCCGCGCGAAGAGCGCGGCCATATGGGCGGTGACGGTGGTCTTGCCCACGCCCCCCTTGGGCGAGGCGAAGGCGATCAGCGGCATGGCATTCTCAACTCGGGTCGCTTTCGCGGAAGGGGGCGCGGCCGGTGCGCGCGCGGCGGGGGCGCAACTCGCGCCGGATCTCGTCCAGGAGGGCGTAGCTCTGGCCGCCGCGCGGCGCCTCCCTCGGCTCCTGCGCGAGTTCGGAGAGGCGGCGCAGGCCGGGGTGGCCGGAGCCTGAGCGCGCGGCCACGGGTGCCGCGGAAGGCTCGGGCAGCGCGGGTGGCAGCGGCGGCACGGCAGGCGCCCGCGCCGCGGCGGGCATGCTCGGCGCCGGCGGGGGCGGAGGCGGCTCGGGCGCGATTTGCGGCAGCGGCGGATCGGCGTGCAGCGAGACGGGCAATTGGCGCTCAGGCGCATTGATTCGTCCGGTCTCCTCGGCCGCCAATTCGGCGGCCGGGTCCGGGGGCAGGGTCTCCTCGGCCGCGACCGGGGCGACCGGCGCGGGCACCGCATCGAAATCCACCGGCGGGAACGAAACGTAGCGCATCCCGGCCATGTGGCAGGCGGCCATGATGTTGGCGATCTCGCGCTGCACTCGCCAAAAACCTCCTCTTTCGGCTCGCCCTCAGTACCTTTGCCGGTTTGGTGGATTCGCGCGAGTCAACAAACGCCTGCAATGTCTTGCGGGTTTCCGCGACTGGGAAGCTTGCGCCCGTTCAGCCCATCCGGGCCGAAGCGGCGCCGCGGCAGGTTCGAGCCGCCGGGATTCCCATCTTCGGAATCCGGGCCGCGCAGCTCGGCGGGGGCGTGCGCCTCGACAACAGCAGGACCATGCGGCCAGGGCCGCCTCACACCTGACCGACAGCCGCCCCATGCCGATCCCCCTCGCGTCCCGCGGGAGGGTAGGTCGTCCCGCCCTGCACCTTAAGTATGTATCGGCATGAAGATTCAATCTCTGCCGCGCAGGAACTCCAGCAGAAGCCGCACCACCTCCGCGGGCTGCTCCTGCTGCACCCAATGGCCCGCACCCGGGATGAGGTGGATGCCGCGGAAATCCGCGCAGGCCCGCTGCTCCATCGCTTCCAGCGCACCGGGCTTCTGGTGGATGCCCCAGTCAGATGCGCCGGCGATGAAGCAGGCGGGCACCTCGATGCGTCGGCCCGCGAAAAGGCGCATCTCCTCCTCCGCGAGGCCGGTCGTGGTGACGCGATAGGATTGCAGCCCGCCCTGGAAGCCGGTGCGGCCATACTCCTCGGCATAGACGGCGAGCGCGGCCTCGGAGAGCCAGCGGTTGGCCGCGACCTCGGCGGGGCCCGGCATCTCGGGCGCCACCGTCTCCGCCATGCCGCGGTCGGCGGGCATGATGTAGTAGGTCGGCATCTTCGCGAGCTCGGACGCCTCCCAGCCCGCGAGGCGATAGGGCTTGTTCGCGGCCCAGTCGGCGCTCTTGTGGTGGTAGTAGGCGCGGATGAAGTTCGCGAGGCCCTGCTTCGCGCGCCACATGTTCTCGTTGGCGCCGCGCGTCGAGTAGTACCATTGGTAATGCTGGCGCGGCGGGTCGAGACGGCCCAGCGCCTCGTTCATCCCGCCGGAGGCAAGGCCCGTGACGCCCTCCGCCTGCTCGCCCTTCGGATAGGGGCGCGGGCCGGGCCAGGGCGCGCTCATCATCGCGACCTTGCGGAACACGTCGGGCCGCGAGACGGCGCAATTTCCGGCGACAGGCGATCCGAAATCATGGCCGATGACGGCCGCGGCCTCGTCGTATCCGAGCGCCGCCACCAGCGCGAGCGCGTCGCGCACGTAGCTCAGCGGGCCGAAGCTGCGGAGATCGCCGTCATAATCCGCGGACCATCCGGTGGTGCGGCCATAGCCGCGCTGGTCCGGCGCCGCGACGCGATAGCCGGCATCCGCCAGCGGGCGGATGATGTGGCGCCAGGAAAAGGCGAGCTCCGGAAAGCCGTGCAGCAGCAGCAGGAGCGGCCGGCCGGGCTCGCCCGCCTCCAGCACGTGCATGTCGAGCCCGTTCACATTGCGGACGATGCGGGCGCTGACGCCCTCGGGCAGATGGGCCGCGTCGAGCGGTGCCGTCATGGTGTTTCCTCCGTGTTCGGTGGGAGGATAGGCGGGCCGCGCCACCCTGTCTTGGCCCCCCGATCCGTGGCAGCCTGCCCATGACGGACAAGGGCAAGGCATGCGCATCCTCCTGATCGAGGACGACGAGACCACCGCGGGCTACATCATCAAGGGCCTTCGCGAGGAGGGGCATGTGGTGGACCACGCCGCCAATGGCCGGGACGGCATGTTCCTCGCCATGAACGAGCCCTTCGACGTCATCGTGACCGACCGCATGCTGCCGGGGCCGGACGGCCTCGCCATCACGCGCGCGCTGCGCCTCGCGGAGATCACGACCCCCGTGCTGATGCTGACGGCGCTGGGCGAGGTGGAGAAGAAGGTGGAGGGGCTGGAGGCCGGGGCGGACGACTACCTCGCCAAGCCCTTCGCCTTCGCCGAGCTGCGCGCGCGCATCCGCGCGCTGGCCCGCCGCCCCGCCGGCCCGCCGGCCGAGCAATCCACGCTGAGCCTGGGCGAGCTGAGGATGGACCTGCTGCAGCGGGTCGCCACGCGCGGCACGCGCAAGCTGGACCTGCTGCCCACGGAATGGCGGCTGCTGGAATTCCTGATGCGCCATCCCGGCCAGGTGATCACGCGCACCATGCTGCTGGAGAAGGTGTGGGACTTCTCCTTCGACCCCACGACCAACGTGGTGGACGTGCATGTGAGCCGCCTTCGCCGAAAGCTCGACCTGCCGGGAGAGGCGCCGATGATCCGCACGGTGCGCGGCGCAGGCTACGCGCTGGAGGCGCCCGAGCCGGTGCAGGTGTGAGGTCGCTCTCGAGCTTCGCGGTCCGCGTCGCGACCGCTTCGGCGGCGGTGATGCTCGTGCTCTCGCTGCTCGGCTCCTACTGGGGCTGGTGGCGGGCGGAGGGGGCGCTGCGCCAGCAGCTCGACCTCGCCATCGCGGCCGAGGCCGAGGGTTTCCTGCGCGAGTTCCAGGATTTCGGCCTGCGCGGCCTGGCGGCGGAGGTGGAGGCCTATTCGCGGCGCCGCGGGCCGCTCTTCGTGGCGCTGCTGTCGCCGGACGGCCGGCTGATCGCGGGACGCCTGCCGCAGCCGCCGCCGCCGCTGCGCGGCTTCGCCAACCTGCCCGGCACGGGTGAGCGCCCGGCGCTGCGCGTGCTGGGCGGCACCCTGCCCGGCGGCGCCACGCTGTTGGTGGCGGCCGACCTGACCCCGGTGGACGAGGCCGCCATGGCCCTGGCCTGGACGCCCCCCATGGCGGGCGGCGCGGCGGCGCTGCTGGCGCTGGTGGTGGGCCTCATCGGCGCGGCGCGCATGGAGCGGCGGCTCGCGCAGGCCTCGGACGCCGCGCGCGACGTGATGGAGGGAGACCTCACCCGCCGCCTGCCGCTCAGCGGTCGCGACGACGAGTTCGACCGCCTCACCGAGACCTTCAACGTCCTGCTCGGCCGCATCGAGGCGCTGATGGTGGCGCAGCGGCAGGTAACGGACGACATCGCGCACGACCTGCGCTCGCCGCTGTCGCGCCTGCGGCAATTGCTGGAGGGCGCGCTGGCCCGGCCGCGCGACCCGGCCGCCGATGCCGAGACGCTGGAACGCGCGATGGCCGAGCTGGATGCGGTGCTGGCCAGCTTCTCCGCCCTCCTGCGCATCGCGCGGGCCGAGAGCGGCGTGCTGCGCCAGGGCTTCGCGGAGCTCGACCTCTCCGCGCTGGTGGAAAGCTGCGCCGAGATCTACGCCCCCGTGGCCGAGGAGGCGGGCAAGGGCTTCGACATGGCGATTGCGCCCGGAATCCGGATGGAAGGTGACGCGGCCCTGCTGCGCCAGGCGGTGGTGAACCTCATCGAGAACGCGGTGAGCCACGGGGGCACCCGCATCGCGCTCAGGCTTCTGCCCGGCCCCGCGATCGAGGTGGAGGATGACGGCCCCGGCATCCCCGCCGGGGAGCGCGAGGCCGCCACCCGCCGCTTCCACCGGCTGGACCGCAGCCGCTCCACCCCCGGCACCGGCCTGGGCCTCGCGCTGGTCGCGGCGGCGGCCAAGGCGCATGGGGGGCGGCTGGTGCTCCTGGACGGCAGCGGCGGGCTGGGCCTGAAGGCCAGGCTGGAGCTCGGCGCCGCCTAGCCTCCCCGGACTCTGACAAACTTGTCATGGTCGTTCCCGGTCCCCTCCAGCGTCCAAGGGGGAAGCTCCGCCCATCGAATTGATGAGACGGAGACGCTTCATGACGACTTCCCCCTCCACCCGCCGCCGCCGCGCCGGCTTCGCCGCCGTGCTCATGGCCGGCACCGCCCTCGGCAGCCTGGCCTTCTGGGAGGGTTCGGCCGGCGCGCAGAGCGCGGCCCCGATCAATCCGCCGGCGGTCT
This sequence comes from Roseococcus sp. YIM B11640, assembly GCF_049727625.1. Lineage (NCBI taxonomy): Bacteria > Pseudomonadati > Pseudomonadota > Alphaproteobacteria > Acetobacterales > Roseomonadaceae > Roseococcus > Roseococcus sp. YIM B11640. The sequence continues at coordinate 457,885 of NZ_JBBJOZ010000003.1, read as the reverse complement.
CCCGCCAGGCCGTGGCCCTGCCCGGCTTCGCCGACCTCGTGGACCGCGTGCGCCCCGCCGTCGTGACCATCACGGCGACCGAGCGCGTGGCCCAGGCCTCCGGCCGCTCGCCCTTCCCCGAGGGCAGCGAGCAGGACCAGATGTTCCGCCGCTTCTTCGGTGACCGCGGCCAGCAGCAGCAGCAGCAGCCCCGTGGCCGCGCGCTGGGCTCGGGCTTCATCATCGATGCCGAGGGCCATGTGGTGACCAACAACCACGTCGTCCGCGACGCGGGCTCCGTGAAGGTGACGCTGGAGGACGGCCGCGAGCTGAACGCCCGCGTGGTCGGCCGCGACGAGCGGACGGACATCGCGCTGCTGAAGGTCGATGCCGGCCAGGCCCTGCCCTTCCTGGAGCTGGGCGACAGCAACCGCGCCCGCGTCGGCGACTGGGTCGTGGCCGTGGGCAACCCCTTCGGCCTGGGCGGCACGGTCACCACGGGCGTCGTCTCGGCGCGCGGCCGCAACATCGGCCAGGGCCCCTATGACGACTTCCTGCAGATCGATGCCTCGATCAACAGCGGCAATTCGGGCGGCCCGCTCTTCGGGCTGGACGGCTCGGTCATCGGCGTGAATACGGCGATCTTCTCGCCCAGCGGCGGGTCGGTCGGCATCGGCTTCGCCATCCCGTCGAACATGGTCCGGCAGGTGGTCTCGCAGATCCAGGCGAACGGCCATGTGGAGCGCGGCTTCCTCGGCGCCACCACGCAGAACCTGACGCCGACGCTGGCCCGCGCCATGCAGCTGCCCCGCCCCGAGGGCGCCCTGGTGGGCGAGGTGCAGCCGGACAGCCCGGCGGCCCGCGCCGGCCTGCGCTCCGGCGACGTGGTGACGAAGGTGGGCGACGAGAATGTCGCCAACCCGCGTGACCTGGCCCGGCTGATCGCGGCCTCGCGCCCCGGCAGCACGGTGCAGCTGACGGTGCAGCGCGAGGGCCAGGCGCGGAACCTGAGCGTGACGGTGGCCGAGCTGCGCGACAATGACGGCGCGCGCGGCAAGCCGGGCCGGGAGCAGCGCGAGGCTTCGCGCGGCGGCGCGGTCGGCGTGGGCCTCGCGCCCCTGAACGACCAGGTGCGCCAGCAGCTGAACCTGCCGGAGAGCGTGCGCGGCGGTGCCGTCATCGCCTCCATCCGGCCGGACAGCCCGGCCGCCGAGGCCGGCCTGCGCGAGGGCGACGTGATCGTGGGCGTGGGCAACCGCGAGGTGGCCGACGTCAACCAGGCCGTCAGCGCGATCCGCGACGCGGGCCGCCAGCCGGGTTCCGCCTTGGCGCTGCGCATCGTCCGCGAGGGGCAGAGCGCCTACATCGCGGTGCAGATGCCCGGCCAGGGCTGACGCGACGACCCGTCCCCGGGGCCATCCCCCGCCTCTCTCACGGCCCCTGGGACGGCCGGGCCTCCGGGTTTCCCCCCAAACTTGCCCGGGGGCCCAACACGCGGACCGGAAACGGTCCGCGTGTTTTCTTTTGCGGGCTACGCAGGCCCCGGCGATACCGGGCGATTGTCCACCTGCGTCGGAGCCGGAGCCGGAGCCGGTTGGGGACGGCGCTGCAGAAGCTGCCAGATGGCGGAATCGCGGTTGTAGAAATCCGGGCGGAACTGCACGGCGCCCTCCGTGTCCACGAAGGCGGTCTGGTAGGTCACGAAGACCGGCACCGGAATGGGAAGGGTGTTGCGCGTGGTGCTGCCCGTCGCGATCCACTGATCGATCGTCTCGATCGGTTCCTGCATCAGCATGGCGGCGAATTCGCGGGGATTCTCCACCCGGATGCAGCCGTGGCTGATGCGTCGGTTGTCGCGGGCGAAGACGCGCCGGTTCGGCGTGTCGTGCAGGTAGACGTCGAAGCGGTTCGGCATGTCGAACATGATGAAGCCAAGCCCCGCCTCGGGACCCGCCGCCTGCTCGATCTCGCCATTCACGTGCAGGACCATGTTGTTTCGCGTCAGGTAGTCCGGGTCCCGGCTGAGCCTCGGCAGGATCTCCGCATCCACGATGTCGCGCGGAATCACCCAGGGTGGGTTGACGAAGCTCGCCTCGATCACCGCGCGGAATTCCGGGCTCTGGTTCCGCTCGGCATCGTCGCCGACGACGACGCGCGTCGAGAAGACCGGCCGATAGGTCCGATACAGGACCAGGCGCTGATCGGCGACGTTGACCCAGGCGAAATCCGCCGGAAGCGGCCGCGGCAGCCACCGCAGCCTCTCGAGATTGACCTCGATGGCGCGCAGGCGGGCCTGCGCGACGCGGTTGCCGGCCGCCGCGCCCGCCCTGTAGCGGGGCAGCGACTGACGCAGCACGCGATAGGCCGTGGTCGCGGGCGCCAGGGCCTCGATCGCCGCCCCCGGATCGGGGCTGCCGATCGCCTGGTCCAGCCGGGCCACGACATCCACCGGTTCCGGCGCGAGCGTCTCGTTGTCCCTGCGGCGATCGGTGAGCACGGCGCCGTGCGCCAGGGCATCGGCATAGGAAAGGAACGCGTCGGACATCAGCAGATCGCGATCGAGCGGGGCCAATGTCGTCCGGCGCCGCAACAGGTCCGCGTGGAAGAGGGCAGGATCCAGCCCGTGATCCCGCGCGCGCGTCACGGAGGCGATGAGCGAGGTCGCCTGCTCCTCGCGGCTGGGCCAGATCATTTCGAAATCGTGCCGGGCATAGAAGCGCCGCAGCCTCTCCGTGTTCAGCGCCTCGCCACCGATGGCCAGTTCGGCGCCGCCCGCGATCCGCTGTTGAAGTTCGTTGCCCCCGCGGTCCACCAGCACCGGAATCGTCTCGGGCTGCCCGGCGCAGGCACTCACGCCGCAGGCGGCGGCAAGCGTCGCAGCACTACGCAGCAGGGTCTGACGACGGGTCAGTTCAGTCGAAGTGAGAATCGTTAGCATTTAACGACCAGCTCCGGCCTTGCGATGCAGCATGCATACTTGATGCCTCATGATCGATTTTTGTCGACCGCTCCAATTAGGTGTTTGACTTCGCGCCAAGAATTGCCCCTACAATCTGGCGTTGTCTATGTACCACTGACGCAAGGAGAAGCAGATGTTCGCCGTTTCGAAGATGGTGGCTAGCCGCAAACTCGCCCGCATGGCGGCGATGGTCGCCTTCGTGCTTCCCGTCGCCTTCCTCGCGGGCTGCGCCCAGGATCCGCCGCCGCCGCCGACGCCGGTGATGGCCCCGGCCTCGCCGCCGCCGGCCCCCGCGCCCGTTCCGCGCGCGCGCGGCTGATCGCCGGGGCGCCTCGCCGCGCCCCAGGCTCCGATCGATATCGTCGCGGGGCACCGAATCGCTCGGTGCCCCGCGATTTTTTTAGTGGCGCTGGCTACGCTGCCCCTTGGCCCGCGCGGCGTGATAGGGCGAGCGCGGCTTGCCTTTGGTATCGGGCCGGTGCGGCGCGCGCGGGGCCGGACCCATCGGCACCGACGATTCGATCACGATATGCGCGTCATCCTCGCCGGGGCGCGAGGCGGCATGGGCGAATCGCTGCGCCGCATGGGGCGCGACCTCGAAGCGCGTTTCGCGGTCCATGATGCGGATGCGGCCGATCACGTCGCGCGTCACATGGCCGCGGCGGCAGAGGAAGGGCAGGATCCAGCGCGGGTCGGCCTGGCCGTTGCGGCCCACATTCATGCGGAACCACACGCCCTCGCCAACGGCATCGGGGCCGCGCTCGGGGCGCGGAGCCGGCGCCGGGCGGCCTTCGGCCAGCTCCTCGGGCGCGGGCAACGGGGCACGCAGCTGCTTCACCAGGGCAGCCGCCAGGAGCTCGGGGTTGCGGCCCTCCAGCAGGCGCTGGCCGAGGGCGAGGTCCGCGTCCTCGGGCATCTCCTCCAGCATGGCGGTCGCGGATTCCAGGATGCGCTCGCCGTCCTTGGCGTGGATCTGCTCGGCCGAGGGCGCGGGCGTCCATTCGGCCTTGAGCTTGGCGCCCATCAGCAGCCGCTCGGCGATGCGGCGGCGGTTGTGCGGGACGATCAGGGCGCTGACGCCCTTCTTGCCCGCCCGCCCCGTGCGGCCGGAACGATGGAGCAGCGTCTCGGGGTCGTGCGGCAGCTCGGCATGGATGACGAGCGCGAGATCCGGCAGGTCGATGCCGCGGGCGGCCACGTCGGTCGCGACGCAGATGCGGGCGCGGCCGTCGCGCAGGCCCTGCATGGCGCGGCTGCGCTCGGCCTGCGACAGCTCGCCCGAGAGCGCCACGGCCGAGAAGCCGCGCTCCACCAGGTTGCCGTGCAGGCGGGCCACCGCCGCGCGCGTGGCGCAGAAGACGATGGCGGTGCGCGGGTCGAGGTAGCGCAGCGTGTTCACCACGGCGCGCTCGATCTCGCCCGGGGCCACGGCGAGCGCCCGGTACTCGATGTCGCTGTGCTGCTTGCCCTCGCCCGCCGCCTCGATGCGGAGCGCGTCGCGCTGGTAGCTCTTGGCGAGCTGGGCGATGGGCCTCGGCACGGTGGCGGAGAAGAGCAGCGTGCGGCGCTCGGCCGGCAGCGCGTCGAGGATGGCCTCGAGATCCTCGCGGAAGCCGAGGTCCAGCATCTCGTCGGCCTCGTCGAGCACGACGGCGCGCATGGCGGAGGTCTGAAGGTTGCCGCGCTCGATATGGTCGCGCAGGCGGCCGGGCGTGCCGACCACGATATGCGCGCCATGGGCGAGGCGCCGGCGCTCGGCCAGCGGGTCCATGCCGCCGACGCAGGAGACGACACGGCCGCCGGCGTTGCGATAGAGCCAGTCGAGCTCGGCCTGCACCTGCAGCGCGAGCTCGCGCGTCGGCGCCACGACGAGGGCGAGCGGCAGGCCGGCATGGGGGAGGCGCTCCGCCTCGCCGAGCAGGTCGGCGGAGATGGCGAGGCCATAGGCGACGGTCTTGCCGGAACCGGTCTGGGCTGAGACGAGAAGGTCGCGGCCGGCGGTCTCGGCCTCCAGCACCGCGGCCTGGACGGCGGTGGGCTCGGCATAGCCGCGTTCGGCAAGGGCAGCCGCGATGGGCGCGGCGAGCGAGGGGAAGGGCATGATGAAATCCTGACGGGGCGCGAGCCCACATCGGCCTCAGCGCGCATACTCAAGGGCGGGAGATAGGCGCGCCGGGGGCCGGCGCAAAGCGCGGATCGCACATCTAAGCAATGCGTTGGGCGGGAGAGCGCAAATATTCAAACAGCTATTCACATGTTGATAAATTTGTCTGGACCGCCCTCCTGATCGGATCGGCCTGGCGATGCTGATCCAGCACCTCCTCCCGGCGAATCAGTCCTTCACGCCCATCCCGCCCCCGCCGGGCATTTCCACGATCAGCCGGTCGCCCGCCGGGATGACCTGGAAGCCCTTGGCCTTGAGCGTCTCGCCCGAGGCCAGGCGCACCACGCCATGGGCGCCGTTCGCGCCGCCGTGCCGGCCGCGCGCGGGATACTTCACGCGCTCGAAGGTCGCGAAGATGCCGAAGGCCTCGCCGTGGCGGTGGGAGACCTCCATGATCTGCCCGTCCCCGCCGCGATACTTCCCCGCCCCGCCAGACCCGTCGCGCAGGTCCTTCCGCCAGACGACCAGCGGCGCGACGGTCTCCGTCACCTCCACCGGCACGTTCTTCACGCCCGAGGGGTAGGGCGTGGCGGAGAGCCCGTCCTGGGAGGGCCGTGCGCCCGCGCCACCGGAATGGAACATCGTCACCATGAAGGGGCGCTTGGTGTCGCCCGTCAGCCCCTGCCCAGCCCCGAGCTTGAGGTTCCAGAGGTTCGAGGTCCCCTCCGCCGGCACGCGGCCGGGCAGCGCCTGGTCCAGCGCGCCGAAGACCACGTCGGGCATCATGTGCCCGATGGTGCTGCGCGCATTCACCGCCGCGGGGAAGAGCGCGTTGGCGATACTGCCCGCCGGCGCCGTCACCTTGATGATGTCGAGCGAGCCGGCATTGTTCGGGATGTCGGGGCCGACGATGCAGCGAACGCCGAAGGCCGTGTAGGCATCCGTGTAGCAGAGCGGGCAGTTGATGCCGAAATGGCTCTGGGCCGAGGTGCCCGCGTAATCCACCGCGATATGGTCCTCGGCGATGGTCAGCGCCGCGTGCAGGTCGATCGGCGCCTCCATGCCGTCGATCCGCATGTGGCTCTTCCACGTGCCCTTGGGCAGGGCCGCGATCTCCTTCAGCATCGCCTCGCGCGAGCGCGAGATGATGTGCTCGCCCAGGAGATCCAGGTCGTCGAGGCCGTTCTCCTCCAGCATGGCGGAGAGGCGGCGCTCGCCGGTCTCGTTGCAGGCCATGAGCGCGTAGATGTCGCCCTCCACCTGCACCGGCTCGCGGACATTGGCGCGAACGAGGTCCACGATCCAGCGATCCACCTCGTCCTCGCGCGCCAGCGGCATGATGGGGATGCGGATGCCTTCGTGGAACACCTGGCGCCCGTCCGGCGCGAGGCCGATGCCGCCGATATCCACGACATGCACCGTGCAGGAGAAGAGGCCGACCATCCTGCCCTTGTGAAAGGCGGGCGAGGTCACGACGATGTCGTAGAGATGACCGGTGCCGAGCCACGGGTCGTTGGTGAAGTAGTGGTCGCCCTCCTTCATCTCGGAGGCCGGGATCTTGTCCAGGAAATGGCGCACGCTGCGCGCCATGGAGTTGATGTGGCCGGGCGTGCCGGTCACGGCCTGGGCCAGCATGCGGCCCTCCACGTCGAAGACGCCCGCCGAGATGTCGCCCGCCTCGCGCGCCGAGGTGGAGAAGGCGGTCCGCACCAGCGTGCGCGCCTGCTCCTCGACGACCGAGAGCAGGCGGTTCCACATCACCTGGTAGCGGATGTCGTCGTTCTGGCTCATGGCAGGATCTCCAGCAGGATCTGCTCGGCGGCATTGATGCGGGCGGACCATCCGGCGGGCACGACGGTCGTGGTCTCATCCTCGATGATGAGCGCGGGGCCGCGCAGCGTGGCGCCGGGCGGCAGGGCATCGCGCACATGGATGGCGGCGGCGTCGGTTCGGCCGGTGGCGGGGTCGGTCAGGTCGCGTTCGTGCTCGTGCGCCGGCGGTTCGGCTGCGGGCAGTTCCACGAGCACGGCGGGTTCCGCCACGGGGCGCGAGAGGGAGAGCGCCCAGGTCATCACCTCCGGCTGCAGGCCCGGAATGGCGCGGCCGAAGACCCCGCGGTAGGCGGCGACGAAGGCGTCGTGCAGCGCCTGCCCGCCGATGGGCCCGGTTATGGGCACCGCGATCTCGTGCCCCTGTCCGCGATAGCGCATGAAGGCGGTGCGCGTCTCGGCCAGCCCTTCGCGCGGCGCGGCCTGCAGGACGACCTCCTCGGCCTCCGCGCGCATCTCGGCGAACATGGCTTCCAGCGCGGAGGCGTCCAGCGCGTCGAGCCGGGTGTAGCGCGTGCGGACGACCTCGAAGCCGATGGGCGCCTGCAGGAACCCGTGCGCCGAGCCCACGCCCGCGCCGCGCGGCACGAGCACGCGCCGGATGCCGAGCTTCTGCGCGAGGCGCGCGGCATGGAGCGGCGCGGCGCCGCCGAAGGCGATCATGGTGCGGCCGGCCGTATCCTCACCATTCTCCACGGCATGGACGCGGGCCGCGCTGGCCATGGTCTCGTCCACGATCTCCGCCACGCCGAGCGGCGCGTTGTCGCCCATCGCGGCGAAGGCCTGTGCCGACGCCCCGGGATCGAGCTTCATCGTGCCGCCCGCGAAGAGGTTCGGGTCGAGGCGGCCGAGCAACAGGTCCGCATCCGTCACCGTCGGCATCGTCCCGCCGAGGCCGTAGCAGGCCGGACCCGGCTTGCTGCCCGCGCTGTCGGGACCGATCTGGATGCGGCCCATGGTATCGCGCCGCGCGATGGAGCCGCCGCCGGCACCGATCTCCACCAGCTCGATCACGGGGATGCGGATGGGCAGGCCGCTGCCCTGCACGAAGCGATAGGCGCGCGCCACCTCGAAGCTGCGCGCCATGTGGAACTTGCCGTGGTCGATGAGCGTGAGCTTCGCCGTGGTGCCGCCCATGTCGAAGGCCAGCACGCGGTCGAGCGCGTTCTGCGCGGCGACGTGGCGCGCCAGGATCGCGCCGCCCGCCGGCCCGCTCTCCACCAGCCGCACCGGGAAGCGCCGCGCGGCCTCCACCGTGCAGAGCCCGCCGGAGGACATCATCATCAGCACGGGCGCGCCGACGCCGAGGCCACGCAGCCCCTCCTCGATCCCGGCCAGGTAGCCGTCCATCAGCGGGCGCACATAGGCATTGGCGATGGTGGTGCTGGCGCGGTCGTACTCGCGCACCTCGGGGCAGACCTCGCAGGAGAGAGAGAGGGAGACGTCCGGCAGCTCCTGCTGGATGATCTCGCCTGCGCGGCGCTCATGCGCGTCGTTGGTGAAGGAATGCAGGAAGCAGACGGCGATGGCGGTGACGCCATCGGCCCTCGCCTGCGCGCAGACGGCGCGCAGCGCGGCCTCGTCCAGCTCCAGCAGCACGCCGCCATCGGCCGCGATGCGCTCGGGCACGGTGTAGCGCAGCGCGCGCGGCGTCAGCGGTGCGGGACGCTCCATCGTCAGGTCGTATTGCGCGAAGCGATGCTCGTAAGCGATCTCGACGCTGTCGCGGAAGCCCTCGGTCGTGATCAGCGCCGTCTTCGCGCCCTTGCGCTCGATCAGCGCATTGGTCGCCAGCGTCGTGCCATGCAGGACGAGGGCCACCGACGCGGGCTCCACGCCCGCGGAGCCGAGCAGGACGCGCGTGCCCTCGATCACCGCGCGCTCCGGCGCGTCGGGCGTGGTCAGCAGCTTGTGGGAGAAGCTCCGGCCCGGCGTCTCGAGCACGAGGTCGGTGAAGGTGCCGCCGATGTCGACGGCCAGGCGGTGCTGCATCTCAGTCGTTGATCCTGATGTTGCCGGCGCGCACGACGCGCCCCCAGACTTCGGTATCGGCGCGGAGGAAGGCCACGTACTCCGCCCGTGGCATGGGCGCGGGGTGGAGGCCCGCCTCGTCGAAGCGGCGCTTGGTGGCCGGGTCGTTCAGCACCCGCATTACCTCGGCGTGGATGCGGTCCTGGATCGCCTCCGGCGTGCCGGCGGGCGCGACGAGCCCGTACCAGTTCTCGGAGACGTAACCCGGCACCGCCTCGGCCACCGCGGGCGTGTCGGGCAGCAGCGGCCAGCGCGCGGGCGACGTCACCGCCATGGCGCGCGCCTGCCCGCCATTGATGAGCGTGAGCGTCGCGGGATCGCCGTAATAGGCATCCACCACCTTGGCCGCGAGGTCGTTCAGCGCCGGCCCCGTGCCCCGATACGGCACGTGCTCGATCCGCACGCCCGCCATCTGGTTGAAGAGTTCGCCGGTCAGGTGCTGGCTCGTGCCCGCGCCGCCGCTCGCATAGCGAAGCCTGCCCTGCCGCGCGAGGGCGATGAATTCCGGCAGCGTGCGCGCCGGCAGGTCCGTCCGCACGGCGAGGATGAAGGGCATCCGCACCAACCGCGTGATGTTGGCGAGCGCCAGAGGATCATACGGAAGCTGGCGCAGATGCGGCCCGACGGTGAGCGTGCCCGCACCGGTCAGCGACAGCGTGTAGCCATCCGGCGCCGCGTGCGAGAGTGCCTCCACACCGATCACGCCGCCCGCGCCGCCGCGGTTCTCCACCACGACGGATTGGCCGATGTTGCGCCCCAGCGGCTCCGCCAGGAGGCGCGCCGTGAGATCGACGCCGCCGCCCGGTGGAAACGGCACGATCAGGCGGATGGGCCGCGCGGGCCATGTTTGCGCCGATGCCAGCGCGGGTGCCGCAAAGAGTCCCAGTGCCGTCCGCCGTGCGATCGCCATGCCAGCCTCTCCGTCGCGAAGGCTGGAACGGTGGAACAGGCTCGGCGCGGCGGCAATGCCTCAGCTGGCCATTGGCACGCGAAAAACCACGCGGCGCGCGGCGCCTGCTTGCAAGCTCGCGCGCAGGGGCCATGATCCAGCCAGATGAAGGCGAGGAACACGCATGGCTCAACGCAGGCTCTTCGAACTTTGCGGCGCGGATCCGGATATCCGCTTCAGCCCCTATTGCTGGCGCATCCGCATGGCGCTGGCGCATAAGGGGCTGGAGGCCGAGACGGTTCCCTGGCGCTTCACCCAGAACGAGGCCATCGCCTTCGCGGGCTCCCGCACCGTGCCGGTGCTGCAGGATGGCGAGCGCACGATCTCCGACAGCTACGCCATCGCGGAATATCTGGAAGCCACCTATCCCGACCGGCCCGCGCTCTTTCCCGGCCGCGAACCCGGGAGCCTGCGCTTCATCGCCTCCTGGGCTGACCGCGTGCTGATGCCTGCCCTGGCGAGCCTGGTCGTCTCCGACATCACCGACCTGCTGCGGGAGAGCGAGAAGCCCTACTTCATCGAGAGCCGCGAAAAGCGCTTCGGCATGCCCCTCGCCCAGGTCACCGCTGGGCGCGAGGAGCGCCTGCCCGAATTCCGGCACCTGCTGCAGCCCTTGCGCGCCGTGCTGCGCGAGCAGGCCTTCATCGCCGGCGCCGCGCCGGATTACGCGGATTACATCATCTTCGGCAGCTTCATGTGGCCGCGTGTGGTAAGCCCGCTCGTGCTTCTGGAGGCCGACGACCCGGTCCAGGCCTGGATGGACCGGATGCTCGACCTCCATGGCGGCCTGGCGCGTGGCATGCCCGCGCGGAGGGCCGCCGGCTAACCATTCCCCGAGCCCGGACGAAATGAGGGCTGGATCAGAACGGGAGCTCCCCAGCATGCGCCGCCGGACATTTCTCGCAGCCCCGACATTGCTCGTCGCACCCGCCCTCGCCGCGACACCGCTGGTGGTGGCGGAGCTGTTCACGTCTCAATCCTGCTCCTCCTGCCCGCCCGCGGATGCGCTGCTGGGCGAGATCGCGGCGCGCCCGGACGTGCTGGCCCTGGCCTTCCACGTCACCTACTGGGACCGGGCGGGATGGCGGGATCCGTTCTCCCTGCCCGAAGCGACGGACCGCCAGCGCCGCTATGCCGCGACCCTGAGCGGCGCCTACGGGCGCGGACAGCTCTATACCCCGCAGCTTGTCGTGCAGGGGCGGAGGGACGTCGTGGGATCCGACCGGGAGGCCGTCCTGGCGGCGCTCTCGGCGGTCGAGGTGCCCCGCGTGGCGCTCAGCGCCGCGTTGCATCAGGGGCGGGTCGTCGCGCAGGCCGGGGCCGGCGAAGGCCTCGGGACGCTCTGGCTCATCGGCTACGACGCGCGGCACGAGACCCAGGTCCAGCGCGGCGAGAATGCCGGCCGCCGGCTGGTGGACGTGAATGTGGTCCGCAGCATCGAGCGCATCGGCGCCTGGTCCGGCGCGGCGCTTCGCGCGGAGGAGCCGAAGCCCGCCGGCGAGCATGTGGCCGTGCTGCTGCAAGGGCTGGACGGCGTGATCCTCGGGGCGGCCCGGGTCTGAGATTTTGGTAGCCTTCGGGCGCCAAAAGCTGGAGCCTTCGTAGCGCCGCGATTCGCGGCGCCTCGCGACGGGAGACCGCTCATGGCCTTCGATCTCGTGACCATCCACACCGCCATCAGCTTCATCGCGATCGGCGCCGGCGTCGTGGTGGTCTATGAACTGCTGCGCAGCGGGCCCTCGCCGTTCTGGACCGGGCTGTTCCTCCTCACCGCCATTCTGACGAGCGTGACGGGCTATTTCTTTCCCTTCAACGGCCTCCTGCCCTCGCACATCGTGGGCGCGATCGCGCTCGTGGTCCTCGCGGTGGTCCTGGTGGCCCGCTACCTGTTCGGCCTGCGTGGCGGCTGGCGGAAGGTGGACGCGGCAGGGATGGTCGCGAGCCTCTATTTCCTGGTCTTCGTGCTGGTAGCCCAGGCCTTCGCGAAGGTGCCCGCCCTGCACGTCCTGGCGCCGACTCAATCCGAGCCGCCCTTTGCCATCGCGCAGCTGGCCGTGCTGGTTCTCTTCATCGGGCTCGGCATCGGCGCGACGCGCGCCAGCCGCCGGCTCGCCCCGGTCTGAGCCGCAATAGCGGCCGCCCGAGCCGGCCGCCGTGGTCTCCCCCATGTTGCGAGGCTGACCGCGCAAAGCTCTTTCTCTAAGCTATTAATGCCTTGAAGATGAGCGACATTTCCTCTTTTCCGTTCCCGACTCGGCCAGAGGCCATGCAATCTCGGGCCCGCTCCGATGACGCGGGGATTGTTGACGCCGCCTCGTCCACCCTCCTATCGACAACGGACGAACCGAAGCAGGATCGCATTGTGAAGAAGCCGACCGCCGTGAGGAAACCCAAGGCAGAGCCCAAGGTGAAGCCGGGGCTGGGCGAGGGATTCGAGTTGACCGTGAGCTCCCCCGCCCTGCTCGCCAACGGGTCCGACCGCGATTTCCGGCGGCTGGTTCACAACCTCTTCGGGTTCCTGGCCCGGCACGAAGCGATCCGTGAAGGCCATGGCGCCTTCATCGGCCTGGCCGGCATCGAATACACGGTGCTCATCTCCATCGCCCATCTCTCGACCGATGCCGATGTGAGCGTGCGGGACGTGGCCGAGCACCTGCATCTCAGCGGCGCCTTCGTGACCACCGTCACCAACCGCCTGCTGACCAAGGGCCTCATCGCGAAGCGGACAGACCCGACGGACCGCCGCCGCCTGTGCCTGACCGTGACACGCCAGGGACGCGACCTGCTGGCCACGCTGGCGCCGACACAGCGCCAGGTGAACGACGTGCAATTCGATGGGATCTCCGCCGAGGAATTCCGCAGCCTCTCCAGCATGATCGAGCGGCTGATCGAATGCAGTGGCCGGGCGATCTCGCTGCAGCGCTACCTGGCCGACAACGCCCGCGCCACGGTGCCGACGAAGCTCCCCGTGCGGAGCCGCTAGGCTTCGGCGAAGGCGGCGTCGATCACGGGTACGTGCCGAGGGTCGGTCGCCGACTTGCCGGTAAAGCCCATCGCCTTCACCCGCAGGCAATGGGCGTGCAGCCCTTCCAGATCGTCGCGCGGGTGGTAGGGCTCATCATAAATGCCGATGCCCGCCATGGCCGCCGCATGGGCGACGCGCATGCGCGCGTGGAACAGCGGCTCCCACTCGCGCTTCATCCGCATCTGCTTCGAGAAATCCTTGCCGCCGAAGGAGAGCGCGTCGAGCCTTGCAGAGCTGGTCGCGATCTCCTCCACCGCATTCAACCCTTCGGCGGATTCGATGATGGCGGTGAGGCGGATCCCGGCGCACCGGCCCTGCAAAAGCTCTTCGTAGAGCTTCAGCTCGGCGCGTGAGCCGAGCTTGGTCAGCACCACGGAATCCGGCAGTTCCGGCAGTTCCTGGAGAAACAGCACATCGCGCAGGCCATCCAGCGTGCCGAGGGGGCTGAGGCGCAGTGCCGGGCTGCAGCCCGCGGCGCGCGCACCGGCGATGAAGCCCGGCGCCAGCGCGCGGGTCGCGTCCTTCAGCTCATCCGGCACGGTGTCCTCCAGATCGAGGCAGACCGAGGCGGGGCGGGCGGCGAAGGCGGGCGCGAAGACCGCCTCCTGGCCGCCCGTGATCAGCAGCTTGCAGCTCACGTGAGGGTCCTAACAGTGCAGGTTGAGCAATTCACCCCATTTGGCCCGCTCGCGCACCATGTGCTCGGCGAGCCTCGCGGGATCGCCGGCCACCACGGTCGCCCCGGCGGTGGTCAGTCGCGCTCGGACCTCGCCATCCTGAAGCGCGGCCAGGATCTCGTCCGAGAGCTTCTTCGCGATGGCGTCGGGCGTGGCGATGGGCGCGTAGATGCCGAACCAGGAAGTGATCTCGAAATCGGGAATGCCTTGCTCGATCACCGTTTGGAGCTCGGGGAAATCGGCATGGCGCTCCCGCGCCGCGATGGCCACCGCGCGCAGCCGCCCCTCGCGCATGTAGGGCGAGGCGACCGACAGCTCGATGAACGCGCAGTCGATGTGACCGGCCACGAGGTCGGCATGCACGGCGCCGCCCCCGCGATAGGGCACCTGGTTGATCTCCGCGCCCGCGGAACAGCGCAGGCGCTCGCCCGCCATGTAGTGCGGGCCGCCAGGCCCCCCGCTGCCGAAGGAGAGGGGCGCCCGGTTCGCCTTCATGAGCGCGATCAGCTCCTGCAGGTTCCGCGCGGGAAGGTCCGGCCGCACGCAGAGGACCTGCGGCACATAGCCCACCCAGGCAAGAGGCCGGAAATCGCGCTCGGGATTGTAGGTGAGCTGCGGATTCACCTGCGGCGAGATGCTGATCGTCGTCGTCGAGCCCACCAGCGTCGTGTACCCGTCCGGTGCCGCGCGCGCGACGAAGACCGAGCCGATCTCGCCCGAGGCGCCGCCGCGATTGTCCACCACCATCGGCTGACCGATCGTCTGGCTCACGCGCGTGGCGACGAGGCGCCCGACCAGGTCCACGGTGCCGCCGGGCGTGAAGGGGACGACAAGCCGCAAGGTGCGGTCCGGAAAACTCTGCGCGCGCGCCAACAGGCCGAGCAGCGAAGCCCCTGCCCCGCCCAGCAGGCCGCGCCTTCCCCAATGTGCCGTCATGGCCAATCTCCGCTCATCCGAAATGCGTCATGGAGGGTGAAGCAAACCGTGTGCCGTCACGCGGCGCCGGCGAGCGCGGCATAGCCGCCGCGATAATAGAGCAGCGGGTGCCCCGCCGCGGCGGTACCGTGGTCCAGCACCCGGCCGAGCATGATGGTGTGGTCGCCGCCCGGCATGCAGCCGTGCATCTCGCAATCGAACCAGGCGAGGTGCGGCTCCAGGATCAGCCCGCCCGCCGAACCTTCGCGCGCCGGCATGTCCTGCCATTTGTCGGCGCCGGGGCTCGCGAAGCGGGCCGAGAGCGCAGCCTGCTCGCCATGCAGCACGGTGATGGCGAAGCCGCGGGCCGCGACCAGCGCGTCATGGCTGCGCAGCTTCCGCGCGAGGCAGACGAGCAGCAGCGGCGGATCGAGCGAGACCGAGGTGAAGGAATTGACCGTGACGCCAAGCCGCTCGCCATCCGGCGCACGCGCGCCGACGACGCAGACGCCGGTCGGGAAATGGCCGAAGGCGTTGCGGAGGGCCTTGGGGTCGATGCTCATCTCAATGCCCGCCACCGGAAAAATCCATCGGCAGGCGGCACTGCGCCACCCGGACCTGGCGGATGGCCGCAGGGGTATTGCGGCTGCGCCCCACGAAGCGCGGCACCGCATCGGTAAAGACCGCCGCGACGGCGGGGATGTCGCCATTCGCGAGTGCCGAGAGCGCGTCGTTGCAGGCGCCGCCGGCGCAGGCGTCGATCAGCACCACGTCGGCATCGCGCCCTGGCGCCAGGATGCCGCTGTTCAGGCGATAGGTCCGCGCATTGTTGCCCGTGGCGGCAGCGATCGCCTGCTCGGGCGGGATGCCGCCGAGGCTCGTGAGGTGGCTGATCGTGTAGAGCATGCCGAGCGGCATGATGCCGCTGCCCGTCGGCGTGTCGGTCGCGATGAGCAGACGTTCCGGCTGCCCCGCCTCGTCCAGCAGCTTCGCGGTCTTCAGCGCGGTGCGGAGATTTCCGGCGGTGCAGATCTGCATCGCCACGTCGCTCTCGTTCACCAGCCGCGCGAAGCCCTCCTCCGGCATGGCGACGGGGCCACCGTTCACGTGGAAGGAAACATGCGCGTTCGCCGCCAGCACATGCTCGGCCCAGATGCCGGAGGAGCCGGGGATGGAGGAGCCGCCGGTGTGCATGGTCGTCACCATGCCGTGCCGGCGCGCCCATGCCATGGGCTCTGCATAGCCGAAGGGCGTGTCGAAAGCGCCGAAGCCGGCCTTGGCGAGCCAGAGGCCCGCGGCCGCGAGCTCCGCGATATCGGCCTCGGTCAGGCCGGGCTCCAGGATGACGGAGCCCGCGTGGACGCGCATCCCGCCCGGCCGGTAGTTCAGGAAGCAGGCGCGCGCCGCCAGCGCCAGCGCCTTCACCCCCGCCGGATCCTTGGGCCGCCCCGGCACATGCACCTCCGAGGCCGTGATGGCGGAGGTGACGCCGCCATGCAGGTAGCTCTCGAGGAAGCCGACGGTCTTCTGGCGCGGCGTGTAGTCGCCGAAGGTGATGTGGACATGGCTGTCGATCAGGCCCGGGATGGCGATGGTGCCGGCCGCATCCACCACCACATCCGCCGCGCCGATGCGCCCGGCATCCACGTGGCCCACGGAGGTGATCAGGCCATCCTCGAGCAGGATGGCATCGCCCTCCGCGACCGGCGAAGCCAGGTCGCCCGTTACGATGCCGCCCAGGTTGACGATGGCCGTGCGCATCAGCGCAGGCCGTCCTTGCCCGCGATCTCGGCGGCCTTGATGCCGCCGACGCGCGCATTGATGCGCCCGCGATTGGCCAGCACGATGATGAGCGCGACCTCGTCGCACGCCGGCGCCTCGGGCGGCATGGTCAGCGTCATGCCGTCATAGTGCGAGCGCACGTAGAGCGCGTCCTTGTGGGCGAGCGGCACATCGATCGTCGCACCGGGCGCGGCGACCTTGGTGTAGGACGGAATCCACGCCAAGGCGCCGCCCACCGCCTGGCGCAGCGGCTCGGCGAAGGTGGTGGTGAGCATGGCATTCGCGTGTTCCTGCTCGCCGCCCAGGCCTACGACGCCTCCCTTGCCGTAGCTCTCGACCGGAAGTCCGCCCATCGCCTCGATGGCGAGCTTCGACATGAACTCGCCGACGGCGGCGCTGGCCGCGATGGCGGGCGAGAGGTCTTCCTCGTAGCGGCCGGCATAGGGATTCTTCACCACCGCGATGACGCCGACCTTCCGCAGCGCCGGATCGCCGGGACGGCCGGCCTCGACCATCTTGTTCTCCACGACGGTCATCCAGCGGCGGATTTCAATCTGCATAGGGTATTTCCGGTTGTCTGCTTCGGCGCAAAGCCTGTCAGAGAAGTTTATACCTTGCAAGAGAAGCCATTTACCAAAGCCTTATTGCGGTTCCAGGCTAACCTGAACGGCGTCGGAGCCGAAGGCCCAGCGGACACCGCCTTGCACATGGCTTTTCATGTATTGTAATAGCTTCGTTGGTTAGGTATTGAAAACCAGGAGCCACCGTCAGCGGCCCCAAGGAAGGACCCCCTATGAGCAGCGCGACCCAGCCCCTGGTGAAGGACGGCGCCGAGCACCTCCGCAGCGTGCGCGACGGGCGCTCCGTCTACCTCAACGGCAAGCTGATCACCGATGTCGCCAGCCACCCGGCCTATCGCAATGCCGTGGGCTCCGCCGCGATGCTGTACGACCACCAGGCCAAGCCCGAGAATATCGAGCGCATGACCTTCGATCTCGGCGGCGGGCGGCGCGTGAACCGCGCCTGGCAACTTCCGACCTGCTATGCCGAGATGGTGGAGCGCCGGAAGGCGCTGGTGGAATGGGCGGAGCTCACCTGCGGCTTCCTCGGCCGCTCGCCGGACCACGTCGCCTCCTCCATGTCCGCGCAGTACATGGGCGCGGCGGTCTTCGACGCGCACGACCCCAGGCGCGGCAAGGCTTTCCGCGAGTGGTACGAATACGCGCGCGCGAACGACCTCTTCCTCACCTACGTCATCAACAACGTGCAGGGCGACCGCTCCAAGGCCTTCGGCGACCAGGGCGAGGGCGCGGAGGACATGATCGCCCGCATCGTGGACGAGGACAGCTCCGGCATCACCATCCGCGGGGCCAAGCTCTTCGCCACCTCGGCCATCATGGCCAATGAGATCTTCGTGGGCTCCGGCCAGCCGCTGAAGCGCGGCGAGGAGGACCTGGCCTTCTCCTGCGCGCTGCCCATTAACGCGAAGGGCCTCAAGCTCCTCTCCCGCCGCAGCTTCGAGGAGGCGGCGCTGAGCGAGTACGACCACCCGCTCTCCTTCCGCTACGACGAGAACGACGCGCTGGTCTTCTTCGACGACGTGAAGGTGCCGTGGGAGCGCGTCTTCGTGTACCGCGACACGGATATGTGCCGCGCGCAGCTGCATGACACCTATGCCCATGTCTACCAGAACTACCAGGCACAGATTCGCCTCTCGGTGAAGCTGCGCTTCCTCGTCGGCCTGGCACGTGGCGTCGCCGAGACCATCGGCACGGTGAACTTCCCGCCGGTGCGCGAGCAGCTGGGCAAGCTCGCCTCGCAGGCTGCGCTGATCGAGGGCATGGTGCTCGGCATGGAGGCGGGCGGCCAGATGGTCGGCCCCCACTACCTGCCGAACAAGCATCTGCTCTACGCCGCGCAGGTCCAGTCGCAGGAGATGTATCCCCAGATCATCCAGTCGATCCGCGAGCTCGCGGGCGGCGCGATGCTGATGCTGCCTTCCTCGGTCGAGGATTTCTCGCATCCGGAGCTCTCGCGCATCATCCAGGCCACGCAGATCTCGCCCGCGATGACGGGCGAGGAGCGGGTGAAGCTGCTGAAGCTGACCTGGGACGCGGTCGGCACCGAATTCGCCTCGCGCCACCTGCAGTATGAAATGTTCTATGCGGGCGGCCAGTACGTGACGCGCGGGCACAGCTACCGCACCTATGACTGGGACCGGGCCACCGGCATGGCCCAGAACGTGACCGCTTCCTACCGGCTCGCCGACTTCACCGGAAAGAGCGATCAGGCCGCCTAGTCGCGCGGCACCGGGCGGGGGCGGCCGCCCTCGTCCACCGCGACGAAGGTGAACTCCGCCTGCGTGACCTTGATGCGCTGGCCATTGCCGCGCCGCAGCACCCAGGCCGCGATATCGAAGGTGACGGAGGTCCGGCCGATCCGCGTCAGGTCCGTATAGACGCAGACCACGTCACCGACCTTCACCGGCTGGATGAAGACCATGCTGGAGGCGGCGACGGTCACCACCCGTCCCCGCGCGACGGCGGATGCGGCAATGCCGCCCGCGGCGTCCATCTGGGCCATGACCCAGCCGCCGAAGATATCCCCGGCCGGGTTCGTATCGCCCGGCATGGCCAGCTGGCGAATCTGCAATTCGCCCCGCGGCGTCTCGGTCGGATCCTGCTCCATGGGCCGGATGTGGCACCGGCCCGGAGAGCCGGCAAGCCTGCCCCCGCGACATGACGCCCCGTTCATGGTATGTCGCGGCGCATAGCTAACTACCCCACGAGAACCAAATGACCCTGAGCACCGCCGTCCGCGACCATCGCCACGCCATGATGCGTGAGCTCATGGACCGCGAGGGCTATGACGCCCTGGCCTTCACCGGCGCCGACTTCTTCCAGTTCGCCACCAATTTCGCGACCGACGTGCAGCCCTGGGAACGCCCCATCGTCTGCATCGTGCCCCGCAACGGCGAGCCCTTCGTCATCCTCTGCGAACTCTCGACCAATCATTGGCGCTTCGGGATCGAGGCGCAGAAGCTCTGGGTCACGGATGTCGAGTTCTATGCCGAGCATCCGCGCCTCTCGAACCGCGTGCCGCTCGTCACCGAATGGCCGCAGCTGGTGGCCGACCGCCTGCGCCGCGCCGGACTCGCCAAGGCGCGCATCGGCGCGGACGCCGCGGGCGGCATGCTGGCGCGCGCCACCGCCCTGCTGCCCGGCGTGAAGCTGGAAGGCGCCACCGCCGGTTGCCGCGCGCTCCGCTGGGTCAAGCATCCCGAGGAGCTGCAGCTGCTGCGCGAGATCGCGGCGCTGACCGACTGGGTGCAGGACCAGTACCGCGAGAACATCCGCCCCGGCCGCCTGGTGCAGGAGCTCGACATGTCCATGGCGGCGAAGCTCGCCGAGGAATCGGCCGTGCGCTTCCCCGGCCAGCATCTCGAGATCATGCGCTGCTGGACGCTCTCGGGCCCCGCGAGCTGCGCGCCGCATGGCGACGGCCGCTCCTCCGGCCAGCGGATCGAGAAGGGCGACGGGCTGGTCAACATCGTCATCCCGCGCGTGAACGGCCTCGTCGTCGAGAACGAGCGCACCTGGTTCTGCGGTAAGCCGACGGCGCGGCAGGAGTTCCTCTACGAGACCGCGCGCGCCGCGAACGAGGCCGCCTGCGAAGCGGCGATCACGGGCAAGCCCGTCTCGGGCATCGACGCCGCCGCCCAGGCGGTGATCGAAAAGGCCGGCGTGGCCGACCTGATCCTGCACCGCACGGGCCACGGCATGGGGACGATGGGCCATGAGTTCCCCGAGGACATGGCCTTCAACCACCGCCCCCTCATCGCGAACGAGGTCTATTCGGCCGAACCCGGCCTCTACCAGTGGGGCCTCGGCGGCTTCCGGCACGACGACACGGTGATCGTGGGCGCGACGCCCGAGATCATCACCCGCGCGCCGAAGGACCTCGCTTCTCAGACCATCCTGTGATCCTCGCGCGCGCCGCGCGGGCCCTCGCCCTCCCCGGCCAGCCGGAGGCAGGGCTCGGCGCCATCGAGGAAGCGGCGGCCGGCCTGGTCGGCCACCGCCTCTTCACGGTGCTGGTGCTCGACGAGGCGCGCGACCGCAACCGCCGGTTCCATTCGAGCCATCCGGCGGAATACCCGGTCTCCGGCTACAAGCCGATCAACCGGGAGAGCGAGTTCTACAGGGTCGTCGTCCAGGCCGGCGAGGCACGCTTCTGCCGGGATCGCGCGGAGGTCATCCGCGCCTTCCCGGACCATGAGCTCATCTTCTCGCTGGGCTGCGAGGGCGCGGTGAACATGCCCGTCCGCTGGGACGGGCGTACCCTAGGCTCGCTCAACCTGCTGCACCGGGCCGGCCATTACGGCCCGGCGCAGCTGCCCGAACTCACCATCCTGGCGGCGCTCAGCGTCGCCCCGTTGCTACGCATTCTCGAAAGTCCCGGACCATGACGATCTCCCTCCCCCGCCGCGGCGCCCTGCTCGCTGCCCTCGCCACGCCCGCCGTCGCCATCGCGCAGGAAGCCCCGCTGCGCGTCATCATCCCCCAGCCCCCCGGTGGCGCCACCGACATCCTGGCCCGCCTGCTCTCCGAGCCTCTCTCGCGCGAGCTCGGCCGCAGCGTGGTCATCGAGAACCGGCCCGGCGCCAACGGCATCGTGGCCATCAACGCGCTGAAGCAGTCGCGCCCGGATGGAAACACCATCATGCTCGGCGGCGTCTCGATCTTCTCGTTCAATCCGAACCTCTTCCCGAACCTGCCTTATGATCCCTGGCGCGACTTCTCCTGGATCGCGCCGATCGCCGATACGCCCTTCGTGATCATCGCGGGCAAGAAGATGGGCGTGAACACGATGCAGGAGTTCGTGGCCCGCGGCCGCGCGCAGCCCGAGCGCATCACCTATGGCAGCGCCGGCAACGGCAACTCCACGCATCTCGGCATGGAGATGGTGGCCGAGCGCGCCAATATCCGCCTGACGCACGTGCCCTTCGCGGGCTCCGCCCCCGCGCTCACCGCGATCATCGCGGGCGACATCGACTGCATGTTCAGCCCGCTCGGCAGCACGCTCAGCGCCATCGAGGCCGGCACCGTCGTTCCGCTGGTGACCATGGGGCATGAGCGCTCGCCCGCGCTGCCCAACGTGCCTACGCTGCGCGAGGTGGGGCTGGACTTCATCACCCTGCCGGGCTGGTACGCCTTCATCGGCCCCGCCGGCCTGCAGCCCGCCGTGGTGGAACGGGTGAACGCCGCGACCCGCACGGTGGTCGAGAGCGCCGCCGTCACGCAGAAGCTGCGCGAGGCCGTGCTGGAGCCGATTTCCGGCACGGCGCAGTCCATCCAGGATCGCGCACGGACGGAAAGCGCCGAGATCGGCGCCTTCATCCGCCGCCGCGGCATCCGGGTGGAGTAAGCGCATGGCCCGCCCGCAGCGCCGCCTGCCCGAAGCCCGCGCCATGATCGTGGCGCCCCAGCCCGAGGCGGTGGAGGCCGGCGCCGCCGTCCTCGCCGCCGGAGGCAACGCTCTCGACGCGGCGCTGGCCTGCGCGCTGGCGCAGGGCGTCGTGGACCCGCTGATGTGCGGCATCGGCGGCCTCGGCGTGCTCCATCTCCTGGAGCCGCATTCGGGCGACCATGTCGTCGTCAACGGCCTCTCCACCTGCCCCGGCGCCTGCACCGAGGACATGTGGGCCGAGGCCTTCGAGCGCGAATGCAGCGACGGCTACGGCTATGTGCTGAAGGGCTTCGTGAACGAACTCGGGCATGGTGCCGTCACCACGCCCGGAATCCTGCGCGTCTTCGCGGAGGCGCATGCGCGGTGGGGCCGCCGCCCCTGGGCGGAGCTCTTCGATCCCGCCATCGCGATCGCGAACGAAGGCTGGCTCGTCCGGCCGCATGTCGCGACCATGATGGCGCTGGACGAGGCGGGCTATGGGCGCCTGCCCTACCGCGCCAAGCTCGCCTTCACCGAGGACGGGCAGCGGCTCTACCTGCGGCCCGACGGCACGCCGAAGCGCGTGGGCGATTCCGTTCGCAATCCGGAGCTGGCCACGACGCTCGGCACGCTGGCCCGCGAGGGCGCGGAGGATTTCTACACCGGCAGCATCGCGCGCCGGATCATCGCCGACATGCAGGCCCATGGGGGCCTGCTCTCGGCCGGGGATCTCGCGGGCATGCGGCCCGAGATCGGCCCCGCGCTCACCATCCCCTATCGCGGCCGCACGATCGCCGTGCCGGCCCCGCCGGCGGGCGGCATCATGGTGGCGGAGATGCTGCGCATCCTGGAGCGCTTCGACCTTCCCGCCCTTGGCCACAACAGCGCCGAGTACATCCGCGTGGTGGCCGAGGCGATGAAGATCGCCGGCCGCGACAAGGACCTGCATATCGGCGACCCGCGCTTCGTGGAGCCGCCGCTGGACCGCCTGCTCTCCGACATCTACGCCGACCAGCGCGCGGGCGAGATCGCGGCCGGGCAGAAGCACCACCTGCCGCGCACCGAGGCCGAGGCGCAGCACACCACCACCATCTCCTGCGTCGATGCGGACGGCATGGTGGTTTCGCTGACGCACACGCTCGGCGTGCCCTCCGGCGTCATCGTGCCGGGCACGGGCTTCATGCTGAACGGCGCGATGAACTGGTGCGATCCGCGGCCGGGCCGCCCCGGCTCCATCGCGCCGGGCAAGCGCCGCTTCTCCTCCATGGCACCGAGCATCGTGCTGGAGGAGGGGCGCCCCGTCGCCACCCTCGGCGCGCCGGGCGGCGCCTGGATTCCCATAGCGATCGCGCAGGCGCTGGTGAACCTGCTCGACTTTGGCATGACCATGCAGGAGGCCGTGGAGGCGCCGCGCTTCAGCGCGACCAGCGACGCCATCGACATCGGCAACCGCATCCCCCGTGCCGTCCAGCGCACGCTGGAGGAGATGGGCTACGAGGTGAAGCGCACCGCCGCCACCTTCCCCTTCGCCGCCGTGCACGGCATTAGCATGTGGGACGGCCGCCTCGAGGGCGGCGCGGATCCGCAGCGCGACGGGCTCGCCACGGGTATCCCCTGAGGAGAATGGCATGACGATCTCCCGCCGAAGCCTGTCCCTCGCCGGGCTGCCCCTGCTCGCCACGCCCGCGCTGGCGCAGCCCGCCTGGCCGACGGCCGGGCCCATCCGCTTCGTGGTGCCCTTCGCGCCCGGCGGCACGACGGACATCATCGCCCGCATCGTGACGGCCGAGATGGCGCGCCGCATCGGCCAGAGCATCGTGGTGGAAAACCGGCCCGGCGCGGGCGCCATGCTCGGCACAGGCCAAGTCGCGCGCGCCGCACCCGATGGCTACACGCTGCTGCTCTCGGTCATCAGCTCCATGATCGTGGGCAAGGTGCTGCAGGGCGAGCGCGCGGGCTTCGACCCGGACCGGGACTTCGCGCACATCGCCATGGTGATGAGCACGCCCTACCTCATCCTCGTGCGGCCGGACCTGCCGGTCCGCAGCGTGGCGGATCTGGTGGCGGCGGCGAAGGCCGCGCCGGACCGCTATTCCTACGGCACCTCGGGCATCGGCTCGATGCCGCACCTGGTGATGGTGCGCTTCCTGCAGGCAGCGGGGCTCAGCATGACGCATGTGCCCTATCGCGGCTCGGCCCAGGTGGTGTCGGACGTGGTGGGCGGGACGCTTCCCATGATGATCGACAGCCTCACCGCCGCCAGCGCCAATATCCGCAGCGGCGCGCTCAGGCCGCTCGCCCACACCTGGCCGCAGCGCGTGCCGGGCTTCGACGACATCCCGACCTTCGCCGAGCTGGGCTACCCGTCGCTGGTGGTGGACGGCTGGTCGGGCATCGCGGCGCCCGCCCGCACGCCGCGACCGATCGTGGAGAAGCTGGCGGAAGCCGCGAGGGACTCGCTGCAATCGCCCGAACTGCTGCGCCGCTACGCCGAAAGCGCCACGGCACCGGGGCGCCTCTTCCTGGACGACGCGCAGCAATATGTGCGCGACGAGCTGGCCGCCTGGACGCCCATCATCCGGGCGTCCGGCGCGTCCATCGATTAGGCGAGCAGTTCCGGCTCCTCGCTGGTGATCTTGTCCCAGAGCGGATGGAAGTTGAGGATTCCGCCCCGCTCGTTGCCGATCTGCGAGGCCGTGAGCTCCGCGATCTCGGGCCTGATCAGCTGCGGCTTGCCGGCGGCCTCGGCCAGGAGCTGGGCGCGCGCGCAATTGTCCATGGCGATGAAGCGCCAGGCCGCGGCCTCGACCGACTGGCCCACTGTCAGCAGCCCATGGTTCTTCAGGATCGCGGCCTTGTGCGGCCCGAGCGCGGCGGCGATGCGCTGGCCTTCCTCCTCCTCCAGCACCACGCCCGTGAAGTCGTCGAAGAGCGCGTGCGACTGGTAGAACTCGCAGGAATCCTGCGTCAGCGGGTCGAGCAGCTTGCCCAGGGTCGAGAAGGCCTTGCCATGCGTCGAATGCGTGTGCGCGGCGGCCACCACGTCCGGCCGAGCCGCATGAATGGCGGAATGGATCGCGAAAGCCGCGCGGTTCACCGCATGGGAACCTTCCACCACCTCGCCGTCATCGTTCACGAGGATGAGGTCGGAGACACGGATGCGCCCGAAGTGAAAGCCGAGGGGGTTCACCCAGAAGTGGTCGAGCTTCTCGGGGTCGCGCGCCGTCACGTGGCCGGCGAGGCCCTGGTCGTAGCCGTAGCGGGCGAAGAGCCGGAAGGTGGCGGCGAGGCAGCGCTTGCGGTGCAGCCGCTCCTCCTCGATCGAGCGTTCTGGCGGGCCATTGCGCAGGAGGGAGAGGAAATCCTGGCCATGGCGGTCCGGCGTGCTGATCTGGTTCATGGAAGCGGCCTTCGGCGGGTGAGAGCCGATCCTGACGGACCCGCCCTCCCGCCGCAACATCAGCCGCGCTTGCGTTTGCCCGCTTCCGCCGCGCCGATACCGTGGATGATCATGTCGCAGAAGTTGTCCACGATCTCCGCCGCCGTCATCGGGCCCTCGGGGTCGTACCAGCGCGCCATCCAGTTCACGCTGCCCAGCACGAAGCGCCCGGCGAGGCGCACGTCCTTGATCTGCATCTCGCCACTGTCGATGCCCGCCTGCAGGATGTCGCGCAGGAGGGCCTCGTAGCGGTCGCGCCAGCCCACGCGCTCTTTCCGGCTGCGGGCCTTGGGGTCGCTCCAGAAGGCGCTGGCGCCGGCGATCCAGGCCCAGCGGAACTTCTCGAAGAAGGTCGCGGTCTCGACCAGGAAGGTCCGCAGCCGCTCGACCGGCGGGCGCGAGGGATCGTCGAATTTGGAGACATGCAGGAAGATCGACTTGGTCGTGCCCATGGCCAAGGGCCGCAGGATCGAGTCCTTATCCGGAAAATAGTGGTACAGCGTCGCCTTCGAGATATCGCACTCGGCCGCGATGTCGCGCATCGAGACGCCATCGAAGCCCCGCTGCGCGAAGAGGCGGCAGGCCACCTGGAAGATCTGCACAATGCGCCCCTGCGGCGGATTGCCGGACCCGTCCAGCTCCAGAATTTCGGCAAGATCGTCCATGCTCCGCAGTTGCATGGGCGTCAAAGCTTCGCAAGGTCCGTCATTCGGCGAAAAGCCGGCATGAATGAACTCCCTTCCCCTGCGGCCCGCGTTCATCCAGGCCCTGACCTAACCGGACGGTCGGTAGGTGCCGTTATCCTAGGTGCGGCATCGCGTCCCCGCAACGGCCCCGCTTGCGGGAAAGCATTATCGCCGCACATCCTGCGGGCCACCAACCCGCAGGAGGAACCGCATGGCCAAGGGACGCATCCGCATCGGCGTGGGCGGCTGGACCTTCGAGCCGTGGCGCGGAACCTTCTATCCGGAGGGCCTGGCCCAGAAGCGGGAGCTGGAATACGCGGCCGGCAAGCTGACCTCTATCGAAATCAACGGCACCTACTATGGGTCCCAGAAGCCCGAGAGCTTCCGCAAATGGCATGACGAGACGCCGGACGATTTCGTCTTCGCCCTCAAGGGGCCGCGCTTCACCACCAACCGCCGCGTCCTGGCCGAAGCGGGCGAGTCCGTCCGGCGCTTCCTGGACAGCGGCATCCTGGAGCTGAAGGACAAGCTCGGCCCGATCAACTGGCAGTTTGCCGGGACCAAGAAGTTCGACCCCGCGGATTTCGAAGCCTTCCTGAAACTGCTGCCACACGAGCATGGCGGCCGCGCGCTGCGGCACGCCGTCGAGGTCCGGCACGAGAGCTTCCGCGATCCGGACTTCGTGGCCCTCGCCCGCCAGCATGGCGTCGCCATCGTCCTCGCCGGCGACACGGATGAATTTCCGCAGATCACGGATCCCACGGCCGACTTCATCTACGCCCGCATCATGGGCACGAAGGAGGATGAGGAGCTGGGCTATCCGGCCCGGGCACTGACAGCCTGGGCGGCGCGAGCCCAGGCCTGGGCCGCGGGCGAGCCGCCGAAAGGACTGGCCCCGCCGTCGGGAGCGCCGGACAAGATGCGCCCACGCGACGTCTTCCTCTACGTCATCAGCGGCTTTAAACCCCGTAACCCGGCGGCGGCCATGGCGCTCATCGGAAAAGCCTCCAAGTCGGCATGAAACCAGCGGAGCCGCGACTTGTTCCCACATCCGGCATGGCGCCGGGAAGGCCGCGATGGATGATGTCCAGGAATAGGCGACGCCCGCCAGCGGGGGCTTTCGAGTGAGTTCGACCGGCGGAGAGCCTGGCCAGCGCCGGAACGGCAAGCGTATCTCGCGGGCGGGCTTCCTGTTGCCCGCGGCGGCGCTGCTGGTTCCGCTCTTCGTGCTCGCGGGCGGTGCGTGGCTCAGCTGGCGCGCCGCCAAGGAAGACGCCTTCATCCAGCTCCAGCGCACCTCCGAGGCCGCGGCGGAATACGCGGCCAGGGCGTTCGAGACCTATGCGCTGGCGGCGGGGCGCGTGAACGACCGGCTGCGTCATCTCTCGGACGAGACCATCCGGCACCAGCAGCATGCGCTTCACAACGACCTGAGGAGCATCGTCGACGAGCTGCCGCAAAGCGACTTCGCACTCGTCGTCGATCGCCAGGGAACGCTGCTGCTGGCGACCAACACCTTCCCGGTCAGCCGCGACCGCTCCCTGGCCGACCGGGACTACTTCCGCGCCTTCCAGCAGCCCAATCCACCCGAGACCTATATCAGCCCGCCCTATGTCGGGCGCTACGACAACCGGCTCCGCCTCTCCATCGCGCGCGCCCGGAGGGAGACGGGCAACGGCCTCAGCCCGGGCGCCTTCGACGGCGTCGTCTCCGTCTCGGTCAATCCCAACTTCCTGGCAGAGCGCCTGCGCCGCCTCGCCGGGCAGTCGGGGGATGTGCTGGTCCTGACGCGGGATGACGGGCACATCCTCAGCCGCACCACCGGCATGGAGCGGCCGCTGCCGCCCATCGCGCGGGGCCGGCCGTACCACGACTTCGTGGGCTCCGAGATGGGGCAGTACGAAGCTATCAGCGTGGTGGACAACACGCCCATCCTGGCCGTGATGCGGCGGGTCGATGGCTTTCCCATCTATGCGACGGCGCTCCGCCCGCGCGCCACCGTCGTGGAGCATTGGCGGCGGACCCTGGCCTCGCATCTCGTATTCGGTCTGCCGGCGACGCTCATGCTCTTCCTCCTGGCCCTGCGCGTGCGACGGGACCAGCAACGGCTCGACACCGCCAATACCCAGCTTGCCAGCGACGTGCTCCGCACCGCGGACCGGCTGGACCGCGCCGCCCGCTTCGGTCTGGTGGCCACTTTCGAGATCGACCTGAAGTCCGGCGTGAACAGGCGCTCGGCCGAGTACATGGCGCTCCAGGGCCAGACACGGTCGGCGGCCGAGGAGCGCCACGCGGACTGGGTGCGCCGCCTCCACCCCGACGACCGCGAGCGAGCCGAAGGCGCCTTCCTCGAGGCCACCTCGGACGAGAGCGGTATCACCGAATACTCGCAGAGCTACCGGATCGTGCGCCCGGACGGGGAGGTGCGCTGGATCGCGGCGCGCGGCGAGATCGAGCGCGACGCCCAGGGCCACGCCCTGGTGATGCGGGGCGCCCATGTGGACGTGACGCCCTTGCGCTCGACCGAGCGGGCGCTGGCCGAGAGCGATGCCCGGCTGCGCCTCGCGCAGGAGGCCGCGGGTATCGGCACCTGGGAATGGGAGCCCCCGGCGAAGGGCCTGGTCTGGTCGCCCAAGATGATCGAGCTCTGGGGCTTCGATCCCTCGCTGGGCCCGCCCCCCATGGCGGAAGCCTTCGCCCGCATGCACCCGGCCGACCGGGGCCGCGTGCGCCGGGAAATGGCCCTCGCCCGGCGCACCGGCCAATTCAAGAGCGAGTTCCGCCTGCGCCTGCCCCAGCCGGACGGCGAGATCGAGACGGTCTGGATCGCCGCCCGCGCCCGCCGCCTGGAGGACCGCGGGGGCGCCCGCCTCATGGGCGTGGCCTATGACGTCACGGAGCGCAAGCTGGCGGAGGAGCAAGCGACGCTCCTCGCCCATGAGGTCGAGCACCGGGCGAAGAACGCCCTGGCCATCGTCTCGGGCCTGCTGCGCGTCACGACGGCGGCGGATCAGGAATCCTTCGTGGACGTGATGGAGGGCCGCGTCCAGGCCCTGGCCCGGACCATGACCCTGCTCAGCGAGAACCGGTGGCGAGGCGCCAGCCTGCGCCAGATGATCGGCCATGAGCTGGAGCCCTTCACCGGACCCGGCGGGCCGCACGTCCACCTCACCGGGCCCCATGTCATGATCGAGGCAGCCGTCGCGCAGCCGCTTTCCATGGCGCTGCACGAGCTCACGACCAATGCCGCGAAGTACGGAGCGCTCTCCGCGGCCAGCGGGCACCTCTTCGTCACTTGGAACTGGGACGGAAACGCGCTGCGCATCGAATGGCGCGAGGAGGGCGGGCCGACCCTCGCCGGGCCGCCGCCGCGCCGGGGCTTCGGCTCGCAGCTCATCCAGCAGACCTTCGAGGCCCGGCTGGGCGGCCGCTTCGAGACCGAATGGCGCCCGGAAGGGCTGCTGTGCCGGATCAGCTTCGCGGGCGGTGTGGTCCTGGAGGGCTGAGCCCCTTCAGGCGTTCAGCCTTCCGCCGGCGTCGGGGAGGCCAGCAGGACGAAGAGGCGGTGCGTCGCGATGTCCACCTTGCGGCGCGTCTCGTCGCGCCAGGCCCGCAGCGCGGTCGCCTCGTCGTGGTAGGGGCCGTGGAGCTCCTCGGTGCCGGGCTCCAGCGTCTCGAAGGTGAAGTCGGTGAAGATGCCGCCCCAGACGACCCAGATCTTATGCTCCGACATCCGCTTCACCTCATTCCGCAATGCAGCAATGGCTTAGCGAGCAGACCACCGCCCGCCAAGCCGATATAGGCACCGCCGCGTTAAATTGCGGCCAAGCAGGTCAGCCCTGCGGTTTGGGCAGAGGAAAACGCTCGAGATAGGGCCGGTATTCCGGTTCCACATCGATCTCCAGCGTGGCCAGCGTCCGCACCACCGCGCAGTAGAAGGAGGCCGTGACGGTCAGGTCCACCATCTGCTCGTCGCTCAGTTTTTCGCGCAGCGCGTCGAAGGTGGGCTTGGTCATGGCGCCGGCATAGACCTCGCGGGCGCCCTGAAGCACCAGCCGGGCGAGCGGCTCCAGGCTGCTCTGCCGCCCTTCGCTTTCGGCGATCAGCCCCTCGATATCCGCGTCCGAGACGCCGAAATCATGGCCGATCTTGATGTGGTGCGACCATTCATAGGCGGAGCGCGCCAGCCAGCCGACCTGCAGGATCGCCAGTTCGCGAAGCCGGGGGTCGATCTTGGCGCCGAAGCGGATGTACTGGCCGAGCGTGCCGAAAGCCCGCGCCGCACCGGGGCTGTGCACCAGGCATCGGTGCAGCGTGATCATGCGCTTCAGCAGGTCGCGATCGGCTTCCTGCAGGTCCTCCGGGTTGAGATAAGGCAATCGGGCCATGGTGGCTTCCTCCCTTGTTGGCGGGGAGGATACAGGGCCTCAGCCAGGCCGCCAGAGCCGCGGCAGGGGCCCGCCCGGACCGAAAACCGGGTCGCTCCCGGGAAAGCCCAGGCTGGCGATATGGGCCAGCCCCGATGCGTCTGGCGCCTCTCGGCAGATGTCGCCCTCCTGGCCCGGCGGATAGGCGCCGACCACGAGAAAATCGCGGGTCGAGCCGAGGTTGCGATGACCCGTCCCGGCCGGCAGCACCGCGACATCGCCCGCGCGGACCTCCACCTCCTGCCCGCCGGGACCGCCCAGCATCAGCCGCGCGCTTCCCGCGGCGAAGCCCAGCACCTCATGACCCTGGGTGTGGAAGTGATGGAAGTCGTAGACGCCGTTGCGCCATTGCGGCGGCCAGCCGTTGCGCTCGAACAGCGCCTCCAGCGCCGAGGCGGGGTCCCTCGCGCCCGCCGGCAGGACGCCGCGGTAGAGCAGCACCGGAAGGGACGGGTGATTGGGAATCGCGCCGGATGGCGCGAAACGCAGGGCCTCGGGTTCGGTCATGGCGGCTTCCTTCTACCCGAACGAAGCCGCCATCGCCGAAAAGGTTACTTCAGCGCCGCCATCTGCCCGCCCTTGAGCTTGCGGATGACGCCGTCGATCGCGAGCGCCAGCGTCGTCACCGCGATCAGCAACGTGCTGACGGCGGCGATGGTGGGCTCCACCTCGAGCAGCAGGCTGTTCCAGATGCGCACCGGCAGCGTCTCCGACCGGATGCCCGCGAGGAAGAGCGAGATCACCAGCTCGTCGAAGCTCGTCAGGAAGGAGAAGAGCGCGGCGGAGACCATGCCTGGCAGCGCAATGGGCAGCACCACCCGGCGGAACACCCCGAAGCGGGAGCAGCCGCAGACCATGGCCGCCCGCTCCAGCGCCGGGTCCACCGTCTTCAGCGCCGATTGCAGGATCACCAGCACCACCGGCAACGCCACCACCGAATGCGCGACGGAGATCCAGGGCTTCACGCCCACCAGCCCCATCTTCGCCGAGAGGAAGTAGACCGCCACCGCCGTGATGATGTGCGGCACGATCACCGGCATCAGCAGCAGCGAGGTGATCGCCGCCTTGAAGCGGAAGTTGCCGCGCACCAGCGCATAGGCGGCGAGGAAGCCGATCACCGTCGAGAACACCGAGGCCATGAGCCCGATCAGCACCGAGTTCATGATGGCCGCGCGCCAGCGATGATCGCCGAGGAAGCGGGCATACCATTGCATGGACAGCGTCTCGGGCGGGAACTTCAGGTAGCCGTCGCCGCTGAAGGAGGCGATGGCCACGATCACGATCGGGGCCACCAGGCCGAAGCAGAGCAGCGCCACCAGGGCCTTGAGCAAGGTGGCGCGCATCACGGGACCCATCATCGCGCTGCCTCCTCCTTCTCCGCGAACCGGCTGTAGACGCCGTAGAGGATGAGCGTGACGGCCAGCAGCAGGATGGTCATCAGCGCGGCCGTCGGCCAGTCATGGGTCAGCTCCACCTCGCGCTCGATCAGCATGGCGATCATGATGTCGCCCGGCCCGCCCATCAGCGCCGGCGTGATGAAGAAGCCGATGGAGAGGATGAAGGTGATCAGCACGCCCGCGATCACCCCATGCAGGGTCAGCGGCATGAAGACCTTGAAGAAGACCGTCGCCGGCGAGGCGCCCATGCCCTCGGCCGCCTGCAGCAGCCGGTGGTCCACCGCCTTCATCGCGGCGAAAAGCGTCAGCACCATGTAGGGCAGCAGCACGTAGGTCATGCCGATGACGACGCCGAGCCGGTTGTACATGAGGTTCAGCGGTGCATCAATGAACCCGAGGCCGAGCAGGATCTGGTTGATCAGGCCGTTGCGCCCCAGCAGCACCATCCAGGCATAGGTCCGGACAATGGTGCTGGTGAAGTAGGGCAACACGATGCAGAGCAGGATGGCCGTGAAGGCCCAGCCCTTGGCGCGCGACAGCGCGTAGGAGACGGGGTAGCCGATCACCAGCACCAGCAGCGTGACGACAGCCCCGATGAGGTTGGTGTTCAGCATCACCTTCAGCACGGTGGGCGAGAAGAGGACGGCCTGCGCCTCCTCCCAGATCTCCGCCGCGGTGCCGAGCTCGCCCAGCGAGCCGACCAGGAACCAGCCGATCGGCACCATGAAGACAGCAGCCAGCAGGATGAGCGCCGGGGCGATGAGCAGCCAGGCGGAGAGGCGTCCGAGCGGCATCGCCTCAGCCCGCCAGCAGCCGGCTGTCCTCGGCCCGCCAGCTCAGCGTCACCGCGTCCCCGGGCCGGTGCAGCACGGCGCCCGCGCCATTGGCGACGTCGCAGAGCAGCGAGGCGCCATCCGCCGCCGTCACGGCATAGCGCACGATGTTGCCGAGGAAGGAGGCGTGCTGGACCTGGCCCGGAAGGTGGTTCGAGGCGGCATCCAGGGTGCCGGCGAGCACGCTGACCTTCTCCGGCCGGACGAAGACCAGCCCATCCGCGCCGGGCAGCGCGCCGCGCGCGGCCAAGATGGCCGCGCCGCCGGGCCCACGCACCGCCTCGCCGTCACGACGGACCTTGAGCAGGTTCGCCTCGCCCAGGAAGGCGGCGACGAAGCTGCTTTCCGGATTCTCGTAGACCTCGCGCGGCGGTCCCATCTGGGCGATCTTGCCGTGGTTCATGATGGCGATGCGATCGGACATCGTCAGCGCCTCCTCCTGGTCATGGGTGACGTAGATCACCGTCATGCCCAGGCGCTGCTGGATCTCCTTGATCTCGACCTGCATGTGGTAGCGGAGGTTCTTGTCGAGCGCGCCCAGCGGCTCGTCCATCAGCACCACCTTGGGATGCGCCACGATGGCGCGCGCCAGCGCCACGCGCTGCTGCTGCCCGCCCGAGAGCTGCCGGGCATAGCGCGCTCCGAAGCCGTCGAGCTTCACCATCGCGAGGGCTTCCGCCACGCGCGCCTGGATCTCCGCCTTGGGCGCGCCCTTCACCGTCAGCGGGAAGGCGACATTCTCCGCGACGTTGAGATGCGGGAAGATGGCGTAGTTCTGGAACACCATGCCGAGGCCGCGGCCGCGCGGCGGAACGCGCGTCATGTCCTGCCCGCCCAGCATCACGCGCCCCTCATCGGGCACGACGAAGCCCGCGAGCATGGAGAGCGTCGTCGTCTTGCCGCTACCGGATGGGCCGAGCAGCGTGAAGAACTCGCCTTCCGGGATGGCGAGGGATACCCCCGCCACCACGGTCTCGGCCCCGTATCGCTTGGTGACCGACTGGAGATCGACAGCCATGCTCAACGCAGCAGCCACCGGGCCCAGGCGCGGCTCACCCGGTCGCGATTGGCGTCCCACCAGGCGATGTCCTGATAGAAGCCCAGGCGGCGGGAATTCTCGCCGCCTGGCATGCGGGCGATCTCCGCGGGCGTCAGCAGGCCGAAGGCTCGCTCGTTGGTCGGGCCGTAGATGAGGGCCTTGGCGTATTGCGCCTGGACCTGCGGCTGCATCATGAAGTCGGCGAGGCGCTGCGCGCCCTCGACGTTGCGCGCATCCTTGAAGATGCCCAGCGCCTGAACCTGGATCATGTGCTCGTTCCAGGTGTAGCCGAGCGGCGCGTTGCGATCGATCAGCGTCTGCAGGCGGCCGTTCCAGATGGAGCCGAGCACGACCTCCTTGTCGGACAGCATCTGCGCGGAGAGCGCGCCCGTGTCCCAGAAGCGGCGGATCTGCGGGCGGATGCGCGACATGATGGAGAGAGCGCGATCCACGTCGATCGGGTAGAGCCGCTCGCGCGGCACGCCGTCAGCGAGCAGCGCGAACTCGAAATTGACCGAGGCGCTCGCGATATCGGAGAGCATGCGCGGCCCGGGGAACTTCCCCGCGTCCCAGAAATCCGCCCAGCTCTTCGGGTGGTTGTCGCCGGGGAAGCTGTCGGTGTTGTAGGCGAGCACCGTCGCATAGGTGAAGTTGCCCACGCGGTGGGACTTCCGCACCTCCGGCGTGATGTCCTCGGGCTTGGACCAGCGCCAGCGGTCATAGGCGATGGGTGCCAGCGCGCCCATGCGCTCCAGCGTCATGAGCTGCGCGTCGCCCGTGTCGATCAGGTCCAGCTCGACATTGTTGGCGCGGAACATGGCGATGAGCTTGGCGGCCGTCGCGGCCACCACCGTCACGCGGATGCCCGTCTCGGCCGTGAAGGGGTCGTAGACGTAGCGGCGCATGATGTCGTCATAGGCACCGCCCGGCGTGCGGACGATTACCTCGTTCGTGGCCTGCGCGCGGCCCATCCGGAAGGCGGGCGCGGCCAGCGCAGTGCCCAGCAGCAGGCGCCGGCCGAGGCGCGTGGATACGGTCGTCTCTGTCATGGGGAGCCTCCTTGAAAACGATTCACCGAATAGGGCGCGGCGTCGATGCGCGGGGCGGCACCCAGAATGAGGTCCGAGACGAGCTTGCCGCTGGGCGGCCCACCCGTCATGCCGAAATGCCCATGGCCCAGGCAGAGATGCAGCCCGGGCCGCGAGGGCACGGGGCCCAGCACGGGCAGGCTATCGGGCGTCGAGGGACGATGGCCCATCCAGAGCCGGGGCGTGCCGCCTTCGAGACCGGGGAAGAGCGTGCGCATCAGGCGCAGGAGCTGCTCCGCGCGGCGCTCGTCCGGCGCCGCGTCCAGCCCCGCGATCTCGACCGTCCCGGCCGCGCGCAACCCCTCCTCCATCGGCGTGATGGTGAAGCTGCGCGACTTGTAGAGGATGGGCATGCGCGGCGCCACATTCGCGCCGGGCAGCAGCAGGTGATAGCCGCGCTCGGTCTCCAGCGGGACGCGGATGCCCAAGGGATCGAGCATCGCGCGCGACCAGGCGCCGCCCGCGACGACGACGGTGGCCGCGACATGGTTCGCGACATTGGTCATCGCCATCCAGCCACCGCCCTCGCGGGGAATGAGCTTCAGCACGCGCTCGGCCAGGATCTCCCCGCCCTCGGCGAGGAAGAGATCGGCAAGGCGCCGCACCATGCGGCCCGGATTGACCGTGTTGCCGTTGCCCGGGATCAGCACCCCGCGCGAGACGTGCCGCGCAATGCCGGGAAACATCTGCCGCAATTCGTCGGCGCCGAGCACCTCGGTGGGAATGCCCTGGCGGGCGCGGAATTCGCGCTCCAGCGCGGCGGCGGGCGTCTCCTCTGCCCGGTCGAAGACCTGCACCTGGCCGGACTGGCGGATGAATTCGGAAAAGCCGCCGGCTCCCAGCAGGGCGCGCCAGGCCTCGAAGCTGCCCACATGCAGCGCCCGCATGGAGGCGGAGATCGCCAGGGCGCGGTCCATCCGCCCCGCCTTGATCCAGCGCCAGAGCCAGGGCGTGGCGCGCGGCAGGTAGGAGCGCCGCACCACCAACGGCCCGAGCGGATCGGAGAGCCAGCCCGGGACCTTTCGCAGCATGCCCGGGAGCGCGACCGGCACGGAGGTATCGGGGCTCAGCAGCCCCGCATTGCCGAAGGAACTGCCGCCGGCGGGCGGCAGCGCATCGATCACCGTCACCTCGCGGCCCGCGCGGCGCAGCGGCAAAGCCACCGACAGCCCCGCGACACCCGCGCCGAGGACGATGATCCGGCCAGCGCTCATGCGTTGACGATGAAGCCGCGCGGCAACTGCGTCAGCCGCTCGGAGCCGGTCTCGGTGACCAGCACGCTCTCGCTGATCGCCGCCCCGCCGGCCGAGGCATAGACGTGGAAGACCATCCCAGCTTCCAGCGGCCAATGCGCCTCGGGATGGAAGATACGGGTGAAGTCGCTGGTACGCGGCCCCGCATCGCCGTAGAGGCCCAGCGTATAGGCGGTGATGTTGTCGTAGCTGTCGCGCAGCCCCGCCTCCACCACACCCTGGCGCAGGATGGCGTCGATGTCGGAGGCGATGGCGCCCGGCTTCATCGCCGCGATCTGACGATCCTGCAGCTCGATCAGGATATCCAGCGCGCGCTGGCGCTCCGGCTCCGGCTGCCCGAGCACGGCGTTGCGCATAATGCGCGCGCTATAGCCGTGGATGCGCGGCGTCAGCTCGATATGGACGAGGTCGCCCTTCCGCAGCGGCTCGTCTCCCGAGGGCGCGTGAAGGAAATTCCAGCCGCGGCCGGCGGTGATGGGGCCCGGGCGATAAGGGTCGCCGCCCATCTCCACGAAGGTCATCTGGGCCCGCTTGGCGGCATCGCGCTGGAAACCGCCTGGAATACAGACAGCGGCGGCATCCAGCGTCGCCTGGTCCGCGATCGCGGCGGCGCGGCGTAGCAGTTCGATCTCGGCGGGCGACTTGATGAGCCGCAGCTCGGCGATCACCGGGCCGATATCCACGAACTCGGCCTTCGGCATGGCCTCGCGCAGCGCGGCGAAGCGGCCGACGGACATGCCGTAGCTCTCGAAGTCCAGGCCGATGCGCGCGGCGGAAAGCCCGCGCTCCGCGAATTTCGCGGCCAGCACCGGAATGGGATCCTCCCAGTCGCGATAGAAGGGCACGTCCTCGATCCAGCTCCGCTCGCGGCAGATGCCGGCGTCCAGCGCGCGGATCAGGAAGAAGGGCTCGGCCTCTAGCGGGATCACGGCGCAGCGCCAGCGATTGGCCGAGCTGCCGAAGCCCGTCACCCAGATCATCGCCTCGATCTCGTCGAAAAGCGCGGCATCGACCCTGGCCGCGCGCATCCGGGCCTTCAGCCGCCCGAGGCGCTGCTCGTACTCCGCGGCGGTGAAGTAGGGATGCTGGCCCATCAGGGCTTGTCCCGCAGGCGCCAGCCATCGAGCCGGTCGCGGAGCTGGTAGCTCATGCCCACGACGGGCAGGAACCAGGGATTGCCGTTGTAGAAGGGCTTGGTCGGGAACGGGAGGCGCGCATAGGCGGAAACGCGGTTGGAGCCGCCCATGATCTGCTGCGCCGCGACGGTGCCGAAATGCGTCATGGTCGTCACGCCGCTGCCGTTGCAGGCCATGGCGTAGTGGACGCCCTCATGCTCGCCGACATGCGGCATCATGTCGAAGGCGAACGCGACGTTGCCCTTCCAGCTATGCGTGATCTTCGTCCCCTCGAGGTCGGGGATCAGATCCGTCATGAAGCGGTGCAGCCGCGCGCCGGAGCGCCTGGTATCCGCATCCACGAAGCTCGCGCGGCCCCCGAAGAGGATGCGGCGGTAATCCGGCGAGGGCCGGAAGTAGTAGAGGACCTTCTTGGTGTCCCCATAGACGCGCAGCTTGGGAAGCGCCTTGCGGACACGCTCCTCGCCCAGTTCCTCGGTCGCGATCATGTAGCTCGCGACGGGGATGAGGCGACGGCGGTGCCAGGGCGTAGCCTTGCCCGTGTAGCCGTTGGTCGCGACCATCAGGTGCTTCGCCTTCACGCGGCCGCGGCTGGTATCGACGACGAATCCGCCATCGGCCTCGCGGCGGTAGCCCAGCACCTTGGTACCGCCGGCCATGATGGCGCCCTGGCGCTCCGCCGCATGGCCGAGCGAGCGCACATACTTGCCCGGATGCAGCGAACCGGCGCGGTGCAGCACCATGCCGCCCACAAAGCGGTCGGTGGCGATCTCCTCCGCCACGCGCTCCCGGGGGATCAGGAAGGCCTGCTCGCCCATCGCGGAATTGATCATCTCGGCACGGCGCTTCAGCCCGTCCATGGCCTTCTGGGCGTGGGCGCCCACGAAGCGGCCGCAGCGCACGAAGTCGCAGTCCAGCCCCTCGCGCGCGACCAGCGCCTCGAAGCTCTCGAAGGCGCCCTCGCTTTCCTCCGCGAGCTCATGGAGGAACTTCTTGCCCAGGACCTGCTCCAGGTCCGCGCGCACCTTGCCGAGGCTGCCCGCGCCGGCCAGCGCGCCGCCATTCCGCGATGAAGCGCCCCAGCCGATCATCTCCCGGTCCATGACCAGGCTCTTCACGCCGTTGCGGCCGAGCTCCAGCGCCGTGGCGAGGCCCGCAATGCCGCCGCCGATGATGGCGACGTCGATGTATTCGGGCAGCGGCGGCGCGTCCGCGATGCTAGGCGGGGCCGCATCCCACCAATAGGGGCGCTCGACGAATCCCGGAGCGAAGGGGTCGGAGGTGTCTGTCATGCCGATGTCACGGTTGCACGGCATTTGCCCGCTGCATCATACCAATGCGGTATGCGGACACCCCCAGGGTTATGCACCCTGGTTATGGACCTCGGTTATTCGGCGGCGGCCCCCGCCACGTATTCGACGACGCGCTTCGCCTCCTGCCGGATGGCTTGGGCGAGGGCCGCGCGGCCGAAGGTGTCGCGCACCTCCTCGGGCCAGATCAGCCGGTACTCGAAGATCACGTTGGGCTCGAAAGGCCGCAACACAAGCCCCCGCTCCAGATAGACGGAGATGGAGAAGGCATCGGCGATGGTGATGCCCACGCCCGCCGCCACCATGCCGACCGCTCCCGCGGTCATCCGGCATTCCACGGTTTCATGGAAACGCACGCCGCTGCCCCGAAGCGCCTCGTCCACCACGGCCTGGCGCCCTTCCTCGCGCGAGAGGGCGATGAACGACTGGCCCTCGAGATCGGGCGCGCGCACGACGTGCTTCGCCGCCAGCGCATGCCCTGGCGCCATGACGCACCAGGCGCGCGTGCGCGCCAGCGGTGTGGAGCGCACGCCGGGAATGGCCGGCACGCCGACGGCGATGCCGATATCCGCCTGGCGCGAGGCCACCAGCCCCAGCACCCCGCCCGCCGTGCGCGAATGCACCGAGAGCGTCTCCCGCCGCCCTGCCTCGCGCCAGGCCTTCACCGCGCCGGGCAGGATGGAGAGCGTGAGCGTGGGCAGCGAGGCGATGACCACCCGGCGCGGCGACTGGATGCGCAGACGCTCGGTCAGCGCGGCGATCTCCTCGATGCCGGTAAAGATGCGCTCCGTCTCCTCATGCAGCGCCTGGGCGGTGACGGTGGGCAGCAGCCGCCCATGGACGCGCTCGAAGAGCGGGAAGCCGACCAGCGCCTCCATTTGCGAGAGAAGGCGGCTGACCGCCGGCTGGGAAATGCCGAGCATGGCCCCCGCGCCGGTAGCCGTTCCGCTGCGCATGATGGCGCGGAAGGCCTCGAGGTGACGGAACTCCAGGGATTTCCGGGACATCGCGCAAACTCGCCTTGCGCCGGGACGGCGGTCAAGGGCGTATTCGGTTGGCGCAGCCGACGCTTCGCGCGTCGAACCTGGCGGACAGGGTGGGATTCGAACCCACGGTAGGCTTGCACCTACTCCGGTTTTCGAGACCGGTGCGATCGACCACTCCGCCACCTGTCCAGGCCGGGGCGCCGTATAGGGGTATGTGCGCCGCCGCGCAACGGGGGGTCGCGCGGGAGTGACTTGACTCAAAGGCCCACTCCCCCCTAAACGGCGCCTCCCGGGCGGCGCATGCGTGTCGCCCGCGGTCGTTTCATGGGGTCGGCCTACCGCCCCGCCGACGGCCAGAACCATCAGATTTCACGGGCAACCCCGCATTTCGCGGAAGTCCCGAAAGGCGCGTGAGATGACCTTCGCAGTGATCCGCACCGGCGGAAAGCAGTACCGGGTGACGCCGAATGCGGTGCTCGCCGTCGAGAAGCTGGACGCCGAGCCCGGCTCGACCGTCACTTTCCATGAAGTGCTCGCCCTGGGCGGCGACGCCGGGCTGCAGATCGGCGCGCCGACTGTTCCGGGCGCGACCGTGACGGCGACCGTCGTTACGCAGAACCGCGGCGACAAGGTGCTGATCCTGAAGAAGCGCCGCCGGAAGAACAGCCGCCGCAAGCGTGGCCATCGGCAGATGCAGACCGTTCTGCGCATCGCCACCATCGCGGCGTAAGGAGCAAGACAGATGGCACACAAAAAGGCAGGCGGCTCCTCTCGCAACGGCCGCGACTCTCCCGGCCAGCGGCTTGGCGTGAAGAAGTTCGGCGGCGAGCACGTGCTGGCCGGCAACATCCTCGTCAAGCAGCGCGGCACGAAGATGAAGCCCGGCACGCATGTCGGCGTCGGCCGTGACCACACGCTCTTCGCGCTGGTCGAGGGCCACGTGAAGTTCTCGCGCAAGGCCGAGGACCGGGTCCACGTTTCCGTGGAACCCATCAAGCAGGCCGCCGAGTAAGGCTCGCCCCAATCGGTGCGACAGCGGGGGCCCTCGTGGCCCCCGTTTTCGTTTGAGAGATCCCCATGAAGTTCCTCGATGAAGCCAAGGTGTTCATCAAGTCCGGCGACGGCGGCGACGGAGTCGTCGCGTTCC
This sequence comes from Roseococcus sp. YIM B11640, assembly GCF_049727625.1. Taxonomy (NCBI): domain Bacteria; kingdom Pseudomonadati; phylum Pseudomonadota; class Alphaproteobacteria; order Acetobacterales; family Roseomonadaceae; genus Roseococcus; species Roseococcus sp. YIM B11640. The sequence goes on along the minus strand of NZ_JBBJOZ010000003.1, from coordinate 417,446 downwards.
GGCGCGAGCGCTTCATCGAGTATGGCGGGCCCGATGGCGGCAATGGCGGCCGCGGCGGCCATGTTTATGCCGAAGCGGTCGAGGGGCTGAACACCCTCATCGACTACCGTTACGCACAGCATTTCAAGGCCCGGAAGGGCGGCAACGGCGCAGGCAGCGACCGCACGGGCGCTGCCGCCGACGACGTGACGCTGAAGGTGCCCGTCGGCACGCAGATCGTGGACGAAGACCGCGAGACCCTGATCGCCGACCTCGACGTCGCCGGCAAGCGCGTGCGCCTCGCCACGGGCGGCGATGGCGGCTTCGGCAACGCCAATTTCAAGACCAGCACCAACCGCGCCCCCCGCCGTGCCGACAAGGGTTGGCCGGGCGAGGAAAAATGGGTCTGGCTGCGGCTGAAGCTCATCGCCGATGCCGGCCTCGTGGGGCTGCCCAACGCGGGCAAGTCGACCTTCCTCGCCGCTGCCTCCGCCGCGCGTCCCAAGATCGCCGACTACCCCTTCACGACCCTCCACCCGCAGCTCGGCGTCGTGCGCCTCAACGCCACCGAGGAATTCGTCCTGGCGGACATTCCCGGCCTCATCGAGGGCGCCAGCGAGGGCGCGGGACTCGGCACGCGCTTCCTCGGCCATGTGGAACGCTGCCGGGTGCTGCTGCACCTCATCGACGGCAGCCAGGCCGACCCGGCGGGCGCCTATCACCTGATCCGCAACGAGCTGTCCGAATACGGCGCCGGCCTCGAGGACAAGCCCGAGATCGTGGTGCTCAACAAGCTCGACGCCATGACGCCCCAGGCCAGGACCTCCCGCGTGAAGGCGTTGGAGCGCGCCTGCGGGCGCAAGGTGCTGCTGTGCTCGGGCGTGACGGGCGAAGGCGTGCCAGAGGTCCTGCGCGCCGTGATGGACGTGGTCCGCGCGAAGTAGCGCCTATCGCCGGCGGAAACGCTCCACCGCACTCACCAGCGCGGTCCTGATCCCCGGCTCCAGCGCCGAGTGGCCCGCGTCAGGCACCACCGTCAGCCGCGCACGCGGCCAGTTGAGCGCGAGCTCGAACGCCGTCTCCGCCGGGCAGACCATGTCGTAGCGGCCCTGGATGATCTCCGCCGGGATCTGCGCGATGGTTTGCATCCCCGCCAGCAGCCCCCCTTCCCGCAGGAAGAGCTTGTGCGCGAAGTAATGCGCCTCGATCCGCGCGAGGCCGAGGGCCGTGCGGTCCTGCGCGAAGCTCGCCACCGTCTCGGGGCTGGGCAGCAGGGTCGAGCAGCTGCCCTCGTAGTGGCTCCAGGCCCGGGCGGCGAGAAGGTGGACCGCGGGGTCCGGGTCCGTCAGGCGGCGGAGATAGGCGCCCAGCAGGTCATGCCGCTCGGCCTCGGGAATGTGCTCGGCGAACGCGGCCCAGGCGTCGGGGAAGAAGCGGCGCAGGCCGTAGAGGAACCAATCGACCTCCTCGTCGCGGCCCAGGAAGACCCCGCGCAGGACGCAGCCGGTCACGCATTCCGGATGCGCCTGCGCATAGGCGAGCGCCAGCGTGGAGCCCCAGGAACCGCCGAAGAGCAGCCACTTCTCGACGCCGAGGAAGCGGCGCAGCGTCTCGATATCCTCGACGAGATGCGGGGTGGTGTTGGTCTTGAGTTCGCCCAGCGGGCGGGACCTGCCGGCACCGCGCTGATCGAAGACGATCAGGCGCCAGTGCATGGGATCGAAGAAACGGCGATGGACCGCGCCCGCGCCGGCACCGGGCCCGCCATGCAGGAAAAGCACCGGCTGGCCGCGGGGATTGCCGACCTGCTCCCAATACATGACGTGCCCGTCGCCCAATGGCAGGAGCCCCGTCTCGAAAGGGGCGATATCGGGAAAAAGATCGCCGCGCGGCATGGAAATCCTGGGTGTCCGAGCCTGATGGGAAGGCAAGAATAGGTGAGAGTTCAGAAGGCTTCCAGACCCATTCCCTGCAACGCATTCCCCTCCCGGGCGGCATTTCGGAACGGACTTGTCGCTTTGCCCCTTCGCCAAACGGCCGTCAGCGCCTAGATTTAGCCGAAATGGCACAGCAACGGCCTGCAACCCATTCCGCCTCGATGGCCGCGCACGGCGCCATCTGCGGCGTCTGCGGCACCGAAAGCCGCCAGCAACCCTTCCGGCTGGGCATGCCCGAGCAGGCGCCCGACCTCGATTTGCGGCCCGGCCCGCCGGTGCGCGCGACCATGTCGCGCTGGCTGCAGCAATGCCCGCATTGCGGCTACGCCGCCCCGAACATCGCTGAGGCCCACCCCGCCGCCGCCCAGGCCGTGGGCGCCGCCAATTTCCGCGCCCTTCTGAACGACGCCTCCCACCCGCCCCTGGCCCGGCGCTTCCTGGCCTGGGCCCTGGTGCTGGAGGAGACGGGCGCGCTGCATGCCGCCGCCGAGGCCACGCTCCATGCGGCCTGGACGGCCGACGACCTCGGGCGCGCCGACCTCGCCCGCAGCTGGAGGCTCGAGGCGGTGGCGCTCTGGCGCAGCGGCCCGCCGCTGGATGCCGAGCAAACCGTGCGCATCGTGGATGCTCTGCGCCGCGCCGAGCAGTGGGAGGATGCCGCGGACACCGCCCGAGCCCTTCTTCGCGAGGACCCGCCGGAGGCGGTGGCGCAGGTCCTGCTGCTGGAGCTGCGGCTGGTGGATGCCATGGATACGGGCCGGCATAGCGTGGCCACCGCCCTGCCCCCGCCCCTGCGGCGCCCGCATGTCTCGCACCAGAAGAGCGTGCGGCGTGGCGAGGGCCTGTTCGGCTGGCTGCGGCGCCTGATGGGGCGCTGACCGCGCTGGCCGGCCGGCATGTTATCTTGTAACATGTCCTCATGACCATTTCCCGCCGCTTCCTGCCGGGCCTCGCCCTGCCCTTTGTCGCCACCGCCCGCGCCCAGGCGCCTCTCCCCGTCGTCGCCTCCTTCTCGATCCTGGCCGACATGGCGCGCGAGGTCGGCGGCGAGCGTGCGTCCGTGCAGGCGATGGTCGGGCCCGACACGGACGCGCACCACTTCCAGCCGCGCCCTTCCCAGGCGGCGGCGCTGCGGGCGGCCCGGCTCGCCATCCGCAACGGCGCCGGCTTCGATTCCTGGTTCGACCGCCTCATTGCATCCACGCGCTTCGCGGGCATTCAGGTGCTGGCGACGGAAGGGCTGGCGCTGCGCGCCGCCACGGGCGGCCACGGCCATGGCGGCCGCGACCCGCATGCCTGGCAGGATGTGCGCCTGGCCATCGGCTATGTCCGCAACATCGAGGCCGGATTCCGCCGCGCCGACCCCGACGGCGCCGCTCACTACGAGGCGCGCGCGCGGGCCTATGCCGAACGGCTGACCGCGCTCGACGCCTGGATTCGGGCCGAGATCGCCACGGTCCCGGAAGCGAGGCGCATCGTCATCACCAGCCATGACGCCTTCGGCTACTTCGCCGCCGCCTACGGCGTGCGCTTCCTGGCGCCGCAGGGCGTGTCCATGGATGCCGAGCCCTCGGCGCAGCAGGTGGCGGGGCTGATCCGGCAGATCCGTGCCCAGGGCGTGAGTGCGCTCTTCCTCGAGAATATCGGCAATCCCGCCACGCTCCGGCGCCTCGCCGAAGAAGCGGGCGTGCGAGTGGGCGGGCGCCTCTTCGCCGATGCGCTCTCCGCACCCGAGGGGCCGGCCGCGACCTATGAGGCCATGATGCGGCACAATGTCGGGCTGATGGTGCCTGCGATGCGTGGCGCGGGCTGACCTCGCCGCGCTCCGCAGCCGGCAGGTCGAGCTCGCGGCGCGCGTGCGGCGCGAGGATGCGCTTCCGGCCGCGCCGGGGTTGATCGGCGGCGTGGACATCTCCTGCTCGCGCTACGATCCGACGGGGCGCGTCTATGCCGCCATCGTCGTCCTGGAGTGGCCCAGCCTGCGCGAGGTCGCGCGCGCCGGTATCGCCGCTACGCCGGACCTGCCCTACCTCACCGGGTTTCTGGGCTTCCGCGAGGTGCCGGCCGCCATGGAAGCCTTCGCCGCCCTGCCCGAGAAGCCGGAGCTTCTCTTCGTGGACGGGCACGGCATCGCCCATCCACGCCGCCTGGGCATCGCCTCGCATCTCGGCGTGATGCTCGACCTTCCTACCATCGGGGTCGCCAAGTCCCGGTTGGTCGGCCATGCCGCACCGGTGGGCGACGCCGCCGGCAGCACGGCAGGCCTGCGCGACAGGGAGGAGGAGATCGGGGTGCTGCTTCGCAGCCGCGCCGGGGCGAATCCGCTCTACATCTCCACCGGCCATCGCGTGTCGCTCCCCACGGCGCTGCGCTGGGTACGGGCGACAGGGCGCGGGCGCCGCCTGCCGGAGCCCACGCGCCTCGCCCATGAGGCGGCTGCGGTGGTGCGGAAGGCGGCCACGGCGTAGTGAGGGACGCATGCAGCGCCTGTGCCTCAGCCTCGCCGGAATTTCCGGGCTTCTCGCCGTTGGCCTCGCGGCCCTCGGCGCCCATGCCGCGCTGGATGCGCGGGAGATGGTGCAGAGCGTGGCCGCCCTGCTGGGCTGGCACGCGCCGGCGCTGATCGGGCTCGGCCTGTGGAACCGCAGGCAGGGCTTCGTGGTCGCCATGGTGATGGCCCTCGGGCTCGCGCTGTTCAGCGCGGCCGTGCTGGTGCGGGCCTTCACGGGAACCTCGCTCGGGCCGGCCGCGCCGATCGGCGGCACCTTGACGATAGCGGCCTGGGCCATCCTGGCCGTCGTGGCGTGGCGCCGATGATCCGCGCGGCCTACCTCGCCGATGAGGGGCTGGAGCAGCCGCTCGCTGAGGAGCTTGCGCGCAGCGGGCGCAGCATCGCCTCCTGGCATGGACGCCTGGCGCTCTCGCCCGAGCCGCCGGCCCCTGCCTCCTGGGCGCTCGATATCTGGGATGCCCCGCGCGAGATCGAGGCACCCTCCGTCAAGCTCGCCGCCGACGGGCTGCGGGCGATCCAGCGCAACTGGTCCTATGTGCCCGGCCCCGCGCATCACCGGCGCGCGGCGCTGATCGAGGACCGGCTGCCGCCCGTGAGGGCGCGCCCCCTCGCGTTCCCGGAACCGGCGCCCACGGGCCATCTGGGGGCCTGGACGCTGCTGGGGCCCGAGACCATCCTGGCCTCACCCACCAAATCCTCACCCTTCCCCGGCGGCGCGCCGCGCTTCGTCGAGGATCGCGAGGGCCCGCCGTCGCGCGCTTATCTCAAGCTCTGGGAAGGGCTGACTCGAATCGGGCGGCATCCCGGTCTGGGCGAGACCTGCTTCGACCTCGGCGCCTCGCCAGGCGGCTGGACCTGGGCGCTCGCAGGACTTGGCGCGCAGGTGACGGCTGTGGACAAGGCGCCGCTCGATCCGCGCGTCATGGCGATGCCCGGCGTCGCGCTGCGGCAGGAAAGCGCCTTCGGTCTGGCGCCCGAGAAGGTGGATTGGCTGTTCAGCGACGTGATCTGCTACCCGAAGCGCCTGCTCGGCCTCGTGCAGCGCTGGCAGGGATTCGCGACGAATTTCTTCTGCTCGATCAAGTTCCAGGGCGAGACCGACCACGACATCGCCGCCGAATTCGCGGCCATCCCGGGCGCCATGGTCTTCCACTCCGCGCACAACAAGCACGAGCTGACCTTCGTCCTTCTCGGCTGACTTGGCCGAGGCCGCGATTCGCGGTCAGCTTCCTTCCGAAAAATCGCGGGAGGACAAAATGGGCGCGCTGACGATTCGCAACGTGACGGTGCATGCGGTGGATGCCCCGATGGATCCGCCGCTGCGCAACAGCCTGAACGTCATCACGCGCGCGCCGCTGGTGATCGCGGAGATCCAGACCGAGCAGGGTCCGCGCGGCACCGCCTATGCCTTCGCCTATGCGCCGCAGGCGCTGGGGCCGCTGGCCGCGCTGACCCGCAACATCGGCGAGGGACTCGTGGGGCGCGAGGTGGCGCCCCAGGGGATCTGGGACTGGCTGCAGAACGGCAACCGCCTGATCGGCGCCGAGGGGCTGGTGCAGATGGCCATCTCGGTCCTCGACATGGCGTTGTGGGACGCGCTCGGGAAGCAGGCCGGCCTGCCGCTGGCGCGCTTGCTGGGCGGCGATCTCTCGCCTCTGCCGGCCTATGGCAGCCTGCGTGGCTGGGGCCCCGCGATGCTGGCGGAGGAAGCAGGCCGGACGGTCGCCGATCTCGGCCTGCGGGCCGTGAAGTTCAAGCTGGGCGCGGCCCGGCTGGAGGACGACATCGCGACCATCCGCGCCGTGCGCGAGGCCGTGGGCGATTCGGTGGAGATCCTGGTGGACTACAACCAGGGCCTTGACCGGCCGGAGGCGCTGCGGCGCGGCCTCGCGATCCAGGCGGAGGGCGTGCGCTGGCTGGAGGAGCCGCTGCACGTCACCGACGACGAGGGCCTCGCCTGGCTATCGAGCCAGCTGGAGATGCCCGTGCAAGGTGGCGAGAACTGGTGGGGCGTCACGGGAATGGCACGGAGCCTCGCGCTGCGCGCCACCGACCTCTGCATGCCCGACGTCATGAAGATGGGGGGCGTCACGGGTTTCCTGCGCGGCATGGCGCTGGCAGGCGCGCAGCGCGTGCCGCTTTCCTCGCACATCTTCATCGAGGCGAGCGCGCATCTGTTGAGCGTTTCGCCCAACCGGCACTACCTGGAACACCTGGATATTGCTGGCGCTTTGCTGCGCGAGAGGCTGCACGTGAAGGATGGAATGGCGCTGATTCCGGACCGTCCCGGACTGGGCATGCAGTGGGATGAATCTGCGCTGAGGCACCATGCTGCAAATGCATGACGGGGGGTAGTTGCCAACGCGCGGCACCCGTGGCACATGCTCCCCCACGGAGCGGGCGGGCGTAGCTCAGGGGTAGAGCACGACCTTGCCAAGGTCGGGGTCGAGGGTTCGAATCCCTTCGCCCGCTCCATTCTTCTCTCTCACAACCTGTCTCTCCTGGTCAGGGCACCGCGCTGAGGCGCAGGTTTGGCCGTCGTTTGCGCGTGGACCTTGATGGTTCGAGGGCGCAACCAGCGACGAATTTTGGCCGGAGAGAGCGGTGAGTCTCCGAACCTCGAGGGTAGGCCGATTTTACCCTCAAGCTTTAACCTGTTGATCCAGCGAGAATTTGCTGAAAACCGGCACACGGATATTCAGCATTTCGACCGCTTGAGGGATGTGTCCGGCCGGAGAATACTCTCTGTCGAAGGAGAATTCGCCGCCTCCTGCACCCGCCAAGCCTCTGTAGGGCGGCCCGCGGAATCGCTTGAGACATTGCGCTTCCGTATGCTGGTGTCGCTTTGGAACAATGTGAGATGGGATTCGCGGGTGGCGGCGCGTGGCCTGCCGTGTATCTCGGTCAACCAAGGCGATGGCGGCAAAAGACCAGGAATCGGACGTGCGTGGGGGCAGAGGTGCCTGACTTCGACGCGTCGGCATCTGCTGCAGGATACCTCTACCAGGCGCGGCTCGCCCTCGCGTTGAGTCTCAGGCACGTCAACGGAACGCCAGGCATCGAAGTCTCCATAGAACAACTCGATGACGTTGCCTTCGAGAGCAATGGAACCCCCTTTGAACTGCTTCAGACCAAGCACCGGATAGCTCGGGCCGCCGGACTAACCGATGCCAGCCCCGACATCTGGAAGACCCTTCGGATTTGGTCCACTGCGGTCCGGGCCGCTCCCAACGTCGCCTCGCGTGTCCGTTTCCAGTTCGTCACGACCGGAGTCGCGCCTGACGGCTCCGCAGCGTCCCTTCTCCGTCCAGCGATGCCGGGTGCGTCAGGTCAGAACCGGGATCCCGAAAAGGCCGCGGAAATGCTGACCGAGGTGGCCAACTCCTCCAGGAACGCCGACCTTCAGGCGGCATTTCGGGCCTTCCTAGACCTGACGCCCGAAATGCGCTCGTCCTTACTCTCGTCGGTTGAGGTGCTCGACGGACAGCCCACGCTGCAGGACCTGACGAACGTCATCGAGGAAAGCCTTCGGCTCATGACGCCGCGGGGCAGAGTCGCCGAGGCTCGCGAGATCCTCGAAGGCTGGTGGTGGCCCCGAGTGTGTTCAATCCTGGCTCCGGGCTCCCACGGCCGCATTGCGATTTCAGAGCTCGAGACGCGACTAGACGAGATCCGGGAGATGTTCCGGCGCGATGCGCTGATAGCCACTTTCGAGAACGCAGAGCCACCGGATGCCGATATCGCCGAGTATGAGGGCTTTCGCTTCGTGGCGCAGTTGCGCGCAGTCGGAATTGGAAGCGCCCGGATCTGGGCAGCCAAGAGAGACTTCTATCGCGCGTTCTGCCAACGCTCCCAATGGCTGAGGGAGCATCTCGTCCTCGACGGTGAAGTCCGCCTTTTCGAAGGACGCCTGATCGAGGAATGGGAAGCGCGTTTCAACGTTATGTGCGATGAGCACGGTCATTGCCTGCCATGTGACACGGCTCTCCAAGCCGCAGGACAGAAGGTCTACCGATGGGTTGAACAGGAAGCTCGCTTCCCCTTCCGCACGGTCACCTTCCGCTTCCTTAACGTTGGTTCCTACCAAATCCTCTCGAACGAGTTGCGTGTCGGCTGGCATCGGGATTACCTGAGCCTTTGCGGCGATGGAGGGACATAGGATGGCCCTCGGAACCCGCTGGGAAATTGCCTGGAACAAGCGGCCACGCGAAGAAGCAGCCCTGCTCAATCCAGCGTTCTCCGGAGAGCTGATCTTCAGGGCGACGCATGAGTATGTCCACGCCAAGGATGCGCCCTTCGCCTTGCCGCTGGCGTTCCTCGTCCTGCCATTGGTGATGCACGCCGCTACCCGTGAAAGCCTACCGAGGCGAGCCAATGCAGCCATGGCGGGATGGATGGCGGAGAACGGCCCGGTCCTCGCGCTGGTTGCTAGCCGGACGCTTCAGCTTCGGCCGATTTCTCGTGAAGCTCTGATGTTCGTGATCCGCGTCAACGCACTGGCGATTTCCGAGGGGGGCTTGGCTGTCGGCGAGCGCCCCTTGCGGGCCGCCTCTCGCGCGTCGGCGACGACGCCCGAAACCGATGCCATGCGGCGATCGGCTGCCTTGGTGGGGCGCTGGTTTGCCCAGCAACCGTCTCCTGGGAGCGTGCTCCAATCAATGGGTGTCGAACCGTGACCATGCAGATCCGGGCCATCAGCATCTACTCGAACGATGGGGAACTCCGGCATGTCAAATTCGAGCTGGGCAAGCTGAACATCGTGGCCGGAGGCTCGAAGACAGGGAAGTCCGCCCTCCTCGATATTGTCGACTACTGCTGGGGACGTTCAGAATGCACCGTCCCGGCCGGGGAAATCCGGCGGTCGGTCTCGTGGTTCGCGGTTCTCTTTGACCGCGATGGTGAGGGCGTTTTCGTCGCTCGCAGGAACCCGCCGCTGCCTGCCATCACCAGCGACGACATCTATTTCGAGCGGAACGTCGCCGAACTGCCGCCGGACGCCAGTATCTTCACCAAGAACATCACCTCCGATGCGCTCCGCAACCAGTTCGCCGCTCTGCTGGGAATCCCGGAGAACCTGCACGTCCCGCCCACAGGCGCGACACGGCGCCCGCTCGAGGCGTCGGCTGGGCACGCGATCCTCTTCTGCCTGCAGTCCCAGGACGAGATTGCGAACCGCCGCTTCCTGTTCCATCGACAGGGAGAACAGTGGATCCCGCAAGCCATCAAGGACGTCCTGCCGTACTTCCTCGGTGCGGTGGATGAGGGGCACTTCATCGCGCAAAAGCGGCTCGGCGACGCAAGGGTGCGCCTTCGCAGGCTGGAGCGGGAACTTGCCGACGCCGAGGCCATTGCCAGCGAGGCGTCCGAGGCGGCATCGCGTCTTCTGCTCGATGCGAAGCGCGTCGGCCTATGTCCAGCCGATGCCGTAGCTTCATCGCCAGGAGAAATCAGGGCCCTCCTCGTTCAAGCTGCGGAGGCCCGTCCAGCCCTGCTGGGGGATGTCCAGGACGGTTCCGCAGACATGGCGGAGTTGGAAGAGCGCAAACGCTCCCTCCGCGTCGAACTGGAAGACCTCCGCGACGAGATAGCCGACATTGGTCGCCTCGCACGGGAAGCCTCGGCGTTCCAGACGGAGGCTCAGGAGCACGAGGCACGTCTGGCATCGATTGGCCTGGTATCGGGGCGTGATGACGCCGACCATGGAATCTGTCCGCTGTGTGATAGCCGCCTCCCTGTCGCGGTTCCCTCGGTCGTCGATGTCAGGCGCGGCCTTGAAAGCGTCAGCCAGCAGCTCCAGGCAGTCAGGCGCGACAGTCCCCGAGTGCAGACACGCCTCGCCGAACTCGAACGAGCCCGTTCATCGAAAGAAACCGAACTGCGAGGTATCAACGCCGACATCGCTTCCAGGATTGCGGAGAACGAGCGGCTACGCATCGAGCAGAACAACTTGGCTACCCAGGCACGGGTTATTGGCCGCATCACCTACTATCTCGAGAATGCTAGGTCGGTTGGTGTCGGAGCCCGGCTCCCGGCGGAGGTGAACCGGGTCAGAGCCGAAGTTGCCGAACTGGAGCAGGCGCTGGACCCCGAGGCTGTCGAGGAAAGGCTGGCTACTGCTCTGGCGCTCGTGGGCAAATCCCTGACCGAGTACGCGGGCACGCTGAAGCTGGAACACGGCGAGCATCCCCTTCGACTGGACCGCAAGAATCTGACTGTCGTGGCCGATGCGCCGGAGGGCCCCCTGGCATTGCCCCAGATCGGCAGCGGCGAGAACTGGGTCGGCTATCATGTGGCCGCCCACCTCGCTCTCCACAAAGTCCTGCGCGCTCGACGTCGCCCGGTGCCCGCCTTCCTGATGCTCGACCAGCCATCACAGGCGCACTATCCGCGCGAGCGTGATGTCGGGGAGGTCGGAGGTGCCGACGACGAGGACCAGGTTGCAGTAGCGCGGCTGTTCCGCCTTCTCGATGATTACTGCAAGGACCTCGCCCCCACGATGCAGGTAATCGTGATGGACCACTTCGAATTGCTGGAACCTTGGTTCCGGGAAGGCACTGTCGAAAGGTGGAGGGATGGCATCAAGCTGGTTCCCCCCGATTGGCTTAGGTAGCCGGGTGACCAGCCCCCATCAGGCGGTCCGGGTGAAATTTGTAGTGGGCCGTCGCAGCCGTGCCTGCTCCTGAACTGCTCGGCGAAGGCCGGGTGCAGCGTCTACTTCACCACGCTCGCCGAACGCGAGGGGAGCGTCCGCGAGCGCATCCGGTTGCATGGCCAGCCCTACAGAACTGTCGTGCCGCGGATACGCTGATCGAGCGCGGCCTCTAGCTTGATCACGCTGTCGTAGATCTTGCGCAGCTGCTCGCGTCTCGCGTCGAACATGCCAATCTGCGTCATGTCCAGATCATGGATGAGACGTTCCAGGCGCCCGATCCAGCGCGCCACATGCGACTGCGTGTCCTTGCGCGCCTCGAGAACCTGATCCTCGAAAATGCCGAAGCCGAGCACCGAGAAATGGCGGACGCCTCGCTTGTCTTCCTGGAGCATCATATCGCCGATCGCGACCTGCCAGTCGCGATAGATATAGGCTTCCTTGATGCCAAAGGTGACTGTGCTCTGCTTCGCGGTTGCGGCCACGAGATTGGCCGGAATATCAACGCCGGCCTCCCGCCGGATGATCGCGGCGCATCGCTCCGCCAACTCTACCTGGTCCGATTCGGACATGCTGCTTGCAGTGAGCGCTTCCTTCTCGGCGAGAAAGCCCGCACGCTCGCCATCGATTAGACTGGCGATAGGGCCCTTCTGCTGAGGAGCAATAGTGGAGACGCGCCACAGATTGGATAGCTCATCAAGCCGCTGCAGTTCGACATGCGTTCCATCAGCGAGCGCCTTCTCGAACTCGTCGATCGCTTGCATTTCGCCCGAGGCTGATGCCTGTTGCGGATCGAGATAGCTGCGCTCGCGCCGGATCGCCCGGATCCAGCCCAGAACAGCTGCGATCCGGTACAGGGTGCTGATCCGCTTATAGTCGAGGAAGGGAATGTTGGGAGCGTTGGCGAGTAGATAGCGGGCTTGCTTCTGCTCCACGATCTCCTTGAGCCGATGCCTCAGGCTCGTCACCGCGTCCTTGAGCGGATCCGAATAGAGGCGCACTAGGTCCTGATGCTGCTTGCCCTCGGCTTCTTTCCTGTCGGCAAGCTCCTGGGCGCGCTTCTGCCGCACCAGGTAGATTGCCATGACGATGTCGCGAGCGACCAAGCCGACGATCACGCCAGCAAGCGCGAGTAGGGCCGCGACGACCTGTGGAGACATCCATAGTCCGGATGCGGTTGTCACGGCAGCTGCCGCCGTAGAATTCTCAATTGCAACGCTCATGTGCGCGTCGTGCCCTCAATACTCGCGCGATAGTTGAGCACGGCGATGACAAAGCCGCTAGCGCAAGGACTCGTGTGGATAAGCCGAGCTCCACAGTGATTGATGAGTATCCACCCTGATCGTTCCACCAGGGGCAAGTGCAACCTGAACGAATGGCCGGCTTCGGGTTCAAGCGCTCAGCACTTGGAACGGCTTAATTGGGCGTAAAGCGGACGAACGGGCATGGGCGCTATTCTGCCAAGCCCATTCGCTGATCCTCCCAGCACTGGGGAAATGGCTGAAGCAGTTTGGAGAGGCTTAGGGCGGATCCCGCACTTCCCTCCAGCAGTTCCTCCACCAACGCGGGAGCGAGTAATGTCAGCCGCAGCAGGCTACCCAGATATCCCCGCTCGATCTGCTCCGCCGCCGCCATCTCGGTGATCGAGGCGAAGCGCCCTTCGTCGAGCAGTCGCTGGTACCGAAACGCCCGCGCCAGGGCCTTGAGCAGCGCCGGATCCGCGCGCGTCGGGATGGCGGCATCGGCGCCCTCCTCCACTATCGGCGTGACCACCGTCTTCCGCCCTGGCCGCCGACGGATCTTCAGCGGTACCCGGACCGTGATGCTGGTCGCGGCGGTCATGCTGCCGCCGCCAGCGCGCTGGGCGCGATGGCGGTGAGGTCGCGGACCAGGCTAGCCAACCCTTCCACCCGGAGGCGGATGTCGGCGCCGGCGGGCCCGACCACCACCCGCTCAACCAGCGCCCGCACGATCCGCGCCTGCTCAGCAGGGAACAACTCCTCCCACAGCGGATCAAGCCGGTGCAACGCATCCCGGACCTCGCGCTCGGTCAGGTCCGGCGCCTCGCGCCGCGCCGCGAGCCATGTGCCTACGATGATCTCGGGCTGGTGGAGGAGAGCACGAACCTGGCTGACTACGGCGCCCTCGATCTGCGCGGCCGACACGCGCCGCACGATCCCGTCATCCACGACCGTGTCGGCCTTCAGCACACGCTGCGCCACGTAGTAGCAATAGCGTCGGCCATTCTTCACAGCGTGCGTCGGCGACATTGCCCGACCGTCGATGCCAAAGATCAGCCCCTTCAGCAGCGCCGGCGCATGCTGGCGATTCTGCGCGGCCCGAGTGCGCGGGCTGACCTGGAGGACGGCGTGTGCCCGGTCCCACAGATCCCGCGGCACGATGGCCTCATGCTCGCCGCGATAGACGTTCCCCTTGTGCGTGACCTCGCCGATATAGGTCCGCAGGTTCAGCGCCTTGTAGACATCGCCCTTGTCTAGGAGCTTGCCCGCCCTGTTGGCGATACCCTCCGCCTGCAGTCGACGAACCGTCTCGACGCCGGAGCCGGTCTCGACGAAGAGTTCGAATACGCGCCGCACCCGCACGGCCTCTAGCTCGTCCACGACCAGCTTGCGGTTCGCGACGTCGTAGCCGAGCGGCACCTTGCCGCCCATCCACATGCCCCTGGCCTTCGAGGCGGTCCTTCCGCCTGCGCCCGGCGCGGCTGTGGGGTGCGCTGCTCGATGCCGAGGGCGCCTTCGTCGCCGACCCGTTTCCCCTGTGGGCCGGACTGATGGACACCATGCAGGTAGTGGACGGGGCCGAGCCGCGCATCTCGCTCACCTGCGAGAGCCGCCTCGTCGACCTCGAGCGCGCCGAGGTGCGGCGCTACACCGATGCCGACCAGCAGGCCGAGTATCCGGGGGATCGCTTCTTCGAGTTCGTCCCCGTCCTGCAGGAGGCGGAGATCCGGCTGCCGGCCAACTGATGGCGCGGCTCCCGGATTGGCCTGCGCGGCTGGCAGACCTGCTGGTCGCGGCGGAGACGCGTCCCTTCGATGCCCATCGCTGGAACTGCGGGCGGTTCGCCTTGGCCGCAGTGCTGGCCAGCACAGGTCGTCGACCAGGCTGGCGCAGCCTACTGACGCTCGAGGCCACCGCGGACAGCGCCGGCTTCCCGCGCATCCCGCCGGCCTTCGCGCGGGTGGGCGATGTCGTCCTCGCCGGCGAGCCACCGCGCCTCGGCGTGGCGGTGGATGGCGGCCGCGCCGTCTTCGTCGGGCCGCGCGGGCTGGTGCGGTTCTCGCTCACCGCCTGCACCACTGCTTGGCGCATCGACTGACGCTACGGAGGACCGCGCCCGATGCCTGCCGCTGTCCCCCTCATTGCTGTCGCCGCCGCCGGCATCGCCTCCGCCGCGGTCGGTGGCGGGATCATCGGTGCCGTGGTCGGCGCCGGCGCCGCCTTCATCGTCTCGGCCATCGGCCAGTCGGTCTTTCCGCAAAAGCAGAAAAAGCAGGCCAGCCTCAGCCCGCAGGCGGCGGCGATCGCCGGCTTCGATGCCGGCCAGCCCGGCGCCGGCCGCACCCAGGCCTTCCGCCAGCCGGTCACCGAGCACCAGATCGTCCTCGGCCGCTGCAAGGTGTCAGGACCGATCGTCTTCCTGCACTCGGCTACCGACGATGAGGGTCGTGCCGATGGGTACTTCTATTCGGTGGTCGTGCTGGCCGCGCATCGCGTGCGGGCGATCGGCGAGGTCTATCTCGGCGACAAGGTCGAGAGCGATGGGTCGTTTTCCGGCCTCGTGCGCATCGACCGGCATCTGGGCGATCCCGACCAGGTGGCCGACGCCAACCTGATCGCCGAGACTGGCGGCCAGTGGACCGCCGAGCATCGCGGCCGCGGCCGCGCCTATGTCGCGGTCCGCCTCAAGCTCGCAGCCGAGGCGTTTCCCGCCGGCCCGCCCAACATCGCCGCCATCGTCGAGGGCGCCGACACCATCCTCGATCCGCGTACCGGCATGGTCGGCTGGTCCGACAACCCGGCCCTGTTGCTCGCCTGGTACCTCACCGCGCCCTTCGGCTGGCGCGCCGCCTGGTCCGACATCGACATCCCGGCGCTGATGGCGGCCGCCAACATCTGCGACGAGCTGGTCGGCACCCGCGCCGGGGTCTACCAGCGCCGTTACACCGCCAATGGCGTGCTGTCCCTCGCCGAGGGCAAGATCGCCATCACCCGCAAGCTCGCCGCTGCCATGGCCGGCGCGCTGGTGGTCTCGGGCGGGCGGTTCTTCCTCCATGCCGGCGCGCCGGCGCTGCCGGCGGCGACGCTCACCTCCGACGACCTCCGTGGCGACGTCACCATCCAGGGCGCGCGGCCACGGCGGGATCTCTTCAACGGGGTGCGCGCCGTCTATGTCGAGCCCGCCGCCAACTGGCAGCCGACCGACGCGCCGCCGCTGCTGGCCAGCAACTACGTCGCCCAGGATGGCGGCGAGATGATCTACCGCGACCTCGAATTCCCGCTCACCACCTCGGTCAGCACGGTCCAGCGGCTGATGAAGGTCGAGCTGGAGCGCAACCGCCGCCAGCGCACCGTGGCCTTCCCCGCCAACCTCTCCGCCCTGCGGCTGCGGCCCTGGGAGGCGGCGACGGTGGCGCTCGACCGCCTGACACCCTTCCCGGCGCGGGTCACCGCCTGGTCGCTCGCCGCCGAGGGCGGTGTGGATCTCACCCTGGAGGAGGAGGACGCCGCGGTGTGGGATTGGAACCCGGCGGTCGATGAGCGCGCGACCGGTGCGAACCCCGCCGTGGTGCTGCCCAACCCGGGCGTCATCGCCGCGCCCGCCAGCATCGCGGTGGAGACGCCGCAGACGGCGGCCTTCGCTGTCCTGGCCGTATCCTGGGCCACGGTCGGCTCCTCGCACCTTGCCGGCTACCAGGTCGAGTTCCTCCCGGCCTCCGTTGCCGCCTGGCAGGGCTATGGCGGGTCGCTGGGCGCCACCGCGGCCGTCCTCCCCACCGCCGAGCCGACCGGCTTCCGGGTGCGCGCCGTGGCGCGCAGTGGTGCGGTCTCCGGCTGGCGGCAGGCGCTCGTTCCCGCGGCGGTGGCGGCGCCCACCGCAACGGGGATTGCCGGCGGCATCCGCCTCGCCGGCGGGTTCCCCCCCGATGCCGTCCGGCTGCAGGTGTTCGAGGCCAGTTCCAGCAGCCTCGCCGCGGCGGCCAAGCTGCCGGAGGAGCCGACCAGCCTCTTCTGGGACCGCATCGGCCTCAGCCCAGGCGACACCCGCTGGTACTGGCTGCGCGCCGTCTCGGCCGAGGGCAACGTCTCGGCCCTGGCCGGGCCGGTAACAGCGACCGCGCTGTAGGGAAATCACCATGCCTGCCCGCATCGACGACCTGTTGGTGCTCGACACCGCGGTCAGCAAGACCGACCTGGCGAAGTACCTGCGCGACCGCGAAACCGTGCTGCCCGCCGACTTCGGCGGGTTGGGCGACGGCGTCGCCGACGACCGCACCGCCATCCAGGCGGCCTTCGATCGCGCGGCGGCGGACCAGAAATTCGCCGTCATCCCGCCCGGCACCTGGAACGTCTCCGCGGGTGTGGTCCTCGGCGGCGGCGCCCGCGGGCTGATCATGCACGGGGTGATCCGCCACAGCGGCACGGCCCCGGCCACGGTGCTGACGCTGGGTGATGGCGGCACCACCCGCAATGGCGAGAAGCACTATGCCGGTCTGCAAGTGGTGCGCGCCACCCAGTCCGACTGGCTCGACGAGGCCGACATCGGCATCCTGGTGCGCAACATCGACGCCTCGGTGGTCGAGCTCCGCCTCGTGTCGGGCTTCACCATCGGCATGCGAACGCTGGGTGACGGCCGCGGGGTCGAGGACAGCACCTTCCACCTCGGGCGGATCCTCAACAACCGCATCGGCCTCGACATCCACTGCGCCACCGCCACCGCCTGGAACACCTCGATCCGCTATTATGGCGGGCACTTCGCCGTCGCGACCGGGATCAACCCCAGCCTGGATCGCTTCGGGATCCGGCTGTCGAAGGCGGACGGCGCCTATTCCAACCACAACCGGCACATCTTCGACGCGCCGAATTTCGAGCTGCGCCAGCTCGACCCCAATGTGGCGATCCCCTTCCTCAACGAGACCAGCGGCTCGGCAATCATCGGTCGCGCGCTGCGCATGGAGGCCTGCTCGCCGATTGTCGCCCGGCACACCGCCGCGGCGCAGGACTGCGAGTACGAGGTCGCCTGGAGCAACACCTACCAGGTCGGCATCGACTACACCGCGACGGCCACGCGCTGCGGCAACAGCGTGCTCAACCGCCACCGGGCACCGGCCTCGCGGCATCTGCGGCTGCTGGGCTCCGTCCCGAACGTCCGAGCGAAGGCGTTCCGGCACGGCACCACCGAGATCGGCGTCGAGGGGCTGGCAGTGGTCGCGACCTCGACCACCAGCGCCGCCACCTTGGCCGGGCTGTCCTTCAACGGGCTCGATGACATCACGCCGACCGCGCGCGGGCTGCTACTCGAGGCGCAGCGGGGGCTGGCCTTCGTGGTGGAGTGCGGCCAGGCGAAGGAGTTCGCCCTGGTCCATTCCCTCGTCGGCGGGGCGGACGGCGGGCGGATCTTCGTGCGCTGCTTCGATGCGGCGATGAAAGTCCGCGAGAACGTCGCCGGTGACGCGCTGGCCTCGATCACCACGCTGCTGTGGAACGTCCCCTCCAAGGCCTGGACAGGTGGCGCGGCCATGGCCGATGCCTCGCTGAACAAGCGCATGACGGTGCGGCTCGGGCCCGCGGTGGCCTTCGCGCAGATCGGCATCGTCGGCTTCGACGGGCAGATCGAGTTCGAGGCGCTGCGGCTCTACGGACTGCCGGAAGCGGCGCCGGCGCTGCTCTGCGGCACCTCCGCGCTGCCGGTCGGGCAGCGCGAGTTCGCCGCGGAGGTGGCGTGGGACCTGCCGTCGCTGGCGCCTGGGGCGACCAGCCTGCTCGACGTCACCGTCACCGGCGCGCGGCAGGGGGATCTCGCCGATGCGGCGCTCGCCTCGTCGACGCGCTTCATCGAACTCGACGCCGCGGTGTGGTCCAACAACACCGTCCGCGTCATGGCCAGGAATATCTCCGCGGCTACCTTCGACCTGGGTTCGGCCCTGCTGTCGGTGCAGGTGAGGAAGCGACTCATCCCGTGAGTGCCTCCCCAGGTACACCGCTGCGCGTTCCATCGAGCGTCGCAAAATCAGCAAATCGAACTTGGCGTCGGACGAGATCGAGCCAGCGCGCCTTGGTGCAACGATCCAGCATGGCTCCTTGGCTCTCGGTCAGCCCGAGATCCGGCAGATGGCCAGCCGTTGATTCAGGGCCCTACTATCCGAAGCGCCGATTCGGGCTGAGTTCGAGAGCTACCTTGAAAGCTGCACGGCGTCCGTTATTCCGGGATCGGGCGCGCCAAATCGCCTTGAAACACCGGCGCCTATATTGGGAAACTCGGTGGAGATGAATGAAGTCGGTAGAGCGGGGCCAATGACGAAAAGTACTGATGAAGATTACTCGATTGTCGCTCTGGATAAATTCATCCAGGCGACCCGCGATTCCGGCTATAAGGGCACATCCAGCGCGGTGGCGGAACTTATTGACAATTCGCTGCAGGCCGGGGCGACCGAAATCGCCGTGTCCATCAATGTCGACGAGACATGTGACGAGCACCCTTTGGTTCTGTCCGTCGTTGATAATGGCTCGGGAATGGACGCCCGAACGTTACGGACCGCGCTGCGTTTTGGTGGCAGTTCGCGGTTCAATGATCGGAACGGTCTCGGACGCTACGGCATGGGGCTGCCGAACAGTTCGCTTAGTCAGGCGAAGCGCGTCACGGTCCACACGTGGCGATCACGCAGGGGCCAGGTCCTCAGTTCGTACCTCGACATCGATGAGATCGCGAGTGGTGCGATCACGGCGGTTCCCGAGCCGGCAGTCGTGCCCCGGCCCACCTTCATCAACGGCCACGCGAGCGGCACCGCGGTCACCTGGTCCCGCTGCGACCGTCTGGACAACCGCCGCATATCGACGCTGACCAAGCGGCTCCTGGTCTCCCTCGGACGTCGCTTCCGACACTTTCTCTGGGGCGGAGTGTCGTTGACGATCAATGGAGACCCCGTCGAACCGGTTGATCCGCTGTATCTGCATTCCAGCAGCCGATTCTCCGGCGCGACGCAATTCGGAGATGAACTGGTCATTGAGGTCGCAGCCAGACCTGACGACCGGGCGACAACAGGCATTGTGCGCATCCGCTTTTCAGAACTGCCCGTCGAGGCGTGGTCCAAACTCGGAAACGATGAGAAGCGTCTTCGGGGCATCGCCAAAGGCGCTGGCGTGTCGGTCGTACGGGCAGGCCGGGAGGTCGACTACGGCTGGTTCTTCCTGAACGGCAAGCGGCGGGAGAACTATGATGACTGGTGGCGCTGCGAGGTGACCTTCGATCCGGTGCTCGACGAAGCCTTCGGGATCACGCACAGCAAGCAGCAGATCCGCCCGATGCCGCACCTGGTCGAGGCCATCGCGCCAGACATTGAGGCAATCGCCAGAGCGCTCAACGCTCGGGCGCGGAAGGCGCACCTCGCTGTCAAAACAGCCGAGCGGTTCAGCGCATCGGAAGGGCGGGCCAGCGAGAAGGACGTGATGCTCCCTCCGCTGCCGCTGCGGCGCAGACCTCGTGACGAGCAGGTCCTTGGCGGCCTCGGGAAGACCTTGCCGGCGGCTGGCGACGCAGGCGACCTGCACCGTAAGACAGAGTACCGGATTCTCGCAAAGTCGCTGAGCGAGACGCTCTTCTTCAACTACGCCCGCGACGATGGGCGATTCGTGCTGGTCATCAATCCGGAGCACCCATTCTACAAGATCATCTACAAGCCCTTGCTCGACGCAGACACCCCGGCCGAGGCGACACTACGAGGACACCTCGACCTCCTGCTCCTCGCCATGGCGCGAACCGAGGCACTCCTGGAGAAGGAGACGGACATCAAGGTCGCTGAGTCAATTCGGAAGGGTTGGAGCGATACGCTGGCAACACTCCTCGACAGCTAGCCAATGAGCAAGTTCGCCCAAGGTGAGTGGTTCGTGCTGGCGCCATCGCTGCCCGAAGAGGAGAGTGCGCGCGCGGCCTTCCGCGCGCACGCCGAACGACTGTCGAGCCTTTCGCAGCCTCCCGAAGACGGGGCGATAGAACGCGTTACAAGCGAAGCAATGCGGAGCCTCGGCGGCCACTCCCGCTCCGCACCATTGCGCGCAGCGCTCCTCATCCTGACCGACCTGGCCCATCAGCGGTGGCCCATTCGCGTGACGGCCGGCGGATCCGTCGAAGTCAGGCGCCCTGAGGAAGAACTCCTCGACCCGCTCCGCGAGAAGGAGCGCATCCGCAATCAGGAGTTGGTGAAGCGCGACGAGCAACTGCGTGAGCCATCGACCCGTCGGTTTGTCAGTGGGCTTGAAGCGAGCCGCCTCTACAAGGGTCGGCGTGTCTCAATCTTCTCACTGATGCGAGACGGCCGTGAACTCGCCGCTGGACTTCGGCGTGTGCGGTCGTCGGATCCGGAGAGCGTCGTCGAAAGCCTGAGGCAGATCGTCGACCCCTACCTCCAGTTTGTCGATGATGGAGCCACGTGCGAGCACACCGGCCTCGCTCTGCAGGACATATGGCGGTACTTCCGCCACACGTGGAGCAATCAGTACACGAGCACGCCAGGACGGACGATGGCCTTCCTCGTCCGCGATCGTGCGTGCGATTGCCACCCGATCGTCGGCATCGGCGCACTCGGCAGCCCCATCGTGCAGATCCGCGAGCGGGACGCCTGGATTGGCTGGCACCCGGACGCATTCCTCGAGTTTGCTGCCGAAGAAGGCTCTGCAGCATTGGCGGCTTGGCTGAAGCAGACCGTCGATGCCAGCATCAGCGAGTGCTACATTGAAGACTTCATTGAAGAGCAGTTGCTTTCGCCGGGAGATTTCCGAGCCCCATCCAGCGACGTCATCACGCTACTCGCGACCTACGGCGAGCGGCAGCGCGAACTGCACCATAGGCTGGTGCGCAGCAAAGAGATGAAGCGCAGCGTGCGACCAAGCGCCGAGAGCGCAGAAGCCCACTGGCGCAAGCAGGCACTGTCACACCTGTATCGTAGCAAGCGGGCACTCGCGCTGGCGGACATGCTCCGCGTCAAGATTGCCCTCACGAAGTTCCTGCCGGAGAGCCCGACGGCCGAGGACGTGCGTGCACTGCTTAAGGACCAAGAGGGCCGACAAGCGGTCAAGACCGTGCTGCGGAAGGCGAAGGCCGACCGCGTCGGCATAGCCATGGCTGACATCACGGTCTGCGGTGCGGTTGCCCCTTACGGCCCCATCCTTGGAGGGAAACTGGTCTCGATGCTGGCTGCGAGCCCAGAAGTCATAGCTGCATATCGGCAGCGGTATTCCGACCAACAGAGCGAGATTGCGTCGTCGATGGCTGGCCGTCCGATCGTGCGGCCATCGCACCTGGTCTTCCTTGGTACGACGTCGCTCTATGGCGTGGGGTCGAGCCAGTACAATCGCATCCGGATGTCGGCCGCTCGGCTCGGCGGCAAGGCTGACGAGCAACTCGCCTTCCTTGAACTCGGTCGGTCCGGATCGTACGGGACGTCTCACTTTGGGTCGGCGACGGTCGAGGCGCTGGTGGCGCTCGTACAGCAGTCACTCACCGGCCAGCGCGTAAACAGCATCTTCGGTGAGGGGGTAAGCCCGAAGTTGCGGAAGATCCGTGACGGTCTCGATCGACTGAAACTGCCGACCGACGCGCTCCTGATGCACGG
This sequence comes from Roseococcus sp. YIM B11640, assembly GCF_049727625.1. Classification (NCBI taxonomy): domain Bacteria; kingdom Pseudomonadati; phylum Pseudomonadota; class Alphaproteobacteria; order Acetobacterales; family Roseomonadaceae; genus Roseococcus; species Roseococcus sp. YIM B11640. Next base: position 395,520 of record NZ_JBBJOZ010000003.1, on the reverse strand, counting down.
GCGCCACCGCATCGTCTACGGCGTACCGTTGATCCGGAACCTCCGCGAGTACCTGCTCGGGATGGACACGGAACCGGACTATCTCTTCGACTTAGGTGACCCAAAGGCGGGAACGCGAACTGTCGTGTCCTGGTGGATCGAGAGGTGGCTCGTCTCGCGGCTTCAGAATGATGACGCACTGCGCAAAGTGGCGGATCACTCGCTCGTCCGGCCAATTCGACACGGGGCCCGCGTCGTGCTTCCGCCTGAGGATCCCAACCAGACGTCGCTCTTCGAGGATCTGTAAGGGCCGGAACTTCTTCGAAACATCTTGAACAACGTCGACGACGCCGCAAGCGAGTCTAGAGCCCCGCTCTTGTGTTGCGCTCCGCATCAAATATCATACTCTCCAACATGTAATGGAAGATGCTCCAGGTCTCAAAGCCGCATCTAGAGGGGGCCACGTGTTCCTGCGGGATCGAAGCCCTTGCTCAAGGGTGGCGGATTGGCGTCGTGAGGCTCCTTGCCCTAGCAGCCAGCGTCGGCGCTCCGTCGCTGCTGTGGTCGGTGGCGGTGTTGCTTGAAAGAGTTCCAGCGTCTCCTTGCTGAGCGGTTCAGTGCGCTACGTGACTCGCGCCAAAGCGCGGTGTTCTTCGTGGAGCATGGTCTGGACGCCGACGAACTGACCAAGTTGCGTGCGGCAGTGCGGGCCTACTTGCGGTTCCATCCCCTCGACAGTGGCTGGTGGGACGAGAACCATCTGTCACTCCTCGTCGCGGCGACGGAGGTCGGCTACCGGTACCGCGGCTCCGGCACGGACTTCTGGCCGCTTCTCGACCGTGAACTGGGCGTCGAACTGCCGCCGATGGGGCGCCAACGGATCAAGGATCTATTCGTCCGCGCGTCCGAGCAGTTCCGAGGGGCACAGCCACCGAAAACCGCTTGGGCCGAGGCGTTTCACCTCATTGCGTGGCCGATTACCCATGCGCTCCTGCCTCTCGAGTTCCACCGGCCCTTCGCGGCGACGCTCGCAAACCTGCGCGTAGGCGTGAGCGACTCGGACGAAGCTACGCTCTATCGAGCCGTCAGGAGCGCCGCAGCGTATCCGACCGCGCGCTTCGCCACGTTTCTGGAGGACCTCGGAGTGGTTGTGTCGCTCACTCGCAGCCTGCTGCGGCGAGATGGGCACGACCTTAGTGCAGAGATCGTCAGCCGGCTGTCTGCCGATCTGGAGGCAGACGATGTCGCTCGCCGTGGGGTCGCGGTGGCCCGGAGCATCCAGCGCGCAGCTAGGTCCGGCACTAACAGCACGGTCCAACTTCCAGCAGTGACTCGCATCAAAGGGGCCCTCCAACTTCGACTCACTAACGATGCGCTGTTCCTTGAGGCGAGTTTCCCGCTGCTAGACGCGACGATTGCTCAGCGACTCCGTCATTCCCTGCGTCGTAGGAGGTTCGCGCCTCAGCTTTGGGGCACCACCGCGCGGGTCGTCAGCGACCAGTTGCTGTCAGGCCTCCCCTTTCCATTGAAGTTCACGGCGCTCCCAGATGGCAATGCGCCGCTGTTTCCTGAACTCGACAGGGCCGGACTCGAGGCACAGGATCTGGCCGTCCTGCATGGCTTCGAGTTGGAGTTGGCACCTCCGCAGCTGTTCGCCGTGAGCGCGGAGGGCGATGTCGCGCGGCAGGTGCACGGGAGCACCATCACGGGCCACCGGAAGTACTGGGCGCTGATCGGTGAGGATGATGAACCGCTTCGTGGTTGCCCGATCGTTGGCGAGATCGGACCGCTGAGATGCCTGCAACTCGCACCTGATACTGCCGGCGGCGCCCGCGCACTCGCGCAACTCGGCTTTGACGTGCGCCGCGGCGTGTCAATCCGGTTCGCAGGCACGCCCCCAGTGGGACGTGGGGACGACATCCCGACATTCGTAACCGGGGACAAGCGCGTGCTGGTCCCACAACGCTTAGCCGGCGACGAGGCGCTTGTTGTGCATCTCAACGGACGCTCGGCGGCGGCAGGCGCGACCGAGGTTGTGCGGGTCGCTGTCGAGTTCGGCGAGCAAAGGCTTCGCGTTTCCGGTGAGACTGATTCACGCGAATATGTATTCCGCGGCGTCGGTGCACCGCCCCCCGTGACGGCTCCGGTCCGCGTCGAATTGCGGTCCGAGGAACGGACTGTACAAGCCCTCTTGGGCGGACGCTTCGGTTTCGTGGTCGACGGTGCGGCGCCGATTGACGGCCTCCCGCTAACCATTGATCTGGAGGCTGGCGGACGCGTCTTCACCGCGACGGGCGCGCTCGGCCCGGTCCCGCAACCGGTCTCATCAGAGCACGCGGTCATGAAGACCCTCCTCAGCGAGGACGTGCGGGATTTCGTCTCGGGTGCGGAGTCCGCGACCTTCCGTACGCGGGTTGGCCACATCGCCGGCGCCGCCTGGGAACTGGATCGCGTCGTCCGCCCCTGTTGGTGGCAGGGGCGGGATGAGCCGAAACTCCTCTGCGAGGGTGGCCCGCTCCGGTTTGGCGTAGTCAGCGCCGACGATCCTGTCGGCAAGCCGACTGAGGGCGTGCTGGGGAGCCGGACCTACTTGCTAGCTCCGATCGAAGCCGACCACCTTGAGTTAGGCGCCGCAGCCCCTTTTACGACGCTTTGCATAGCACCCAAACGCCTTCAGCTTCGCGACCTCGCGGTTGAAGGCGCGACAAGGCCAAGGCTCAAGCGCCAGCGGCGTGGAAGCCGCGACGGTGTCGGACTCGAGGATCTCGTGGAGGCATACCTGCGCTGGTCGTTGGCGGAGACGCGCAGCGCGATCGGCGAGATCCACCGCGGTCAGGTAGCCGCACGCATTGAGGGCTGGATGACGGAGGTGTGCTGCGGCCCCGAGTGGACGCATGAGGAGGCCACGATCCCTCGCAGAAGCACTTGGAGCGTCCTCGAGCAGGTGTGTCGGGAGATGTCACTTGGTCGCGACGGGCTTGTAGAACTATCGGACGAGCAAGAGACCCAGATCCGACAACTCGCTGTCGCGGAGATCCGCCGATCGCTTCCGACACTATGGGCGCGCGTCGGCCCGCCGTCAGATCTCGGTGACGACGACTATGAGGTGCTCGATGGCGCATGCTCGACAGCATACGAGGCGTTAGCAGCGCGATACCGCGCACGCGGCCAGAACGACGTCGCAGTCGAACTCGGAGACGCAGACCCTGGCGAGAGTCCGGAGCGCTGGGATGAAGCATTCGTCCGTGTGCGCGAGCGCGTCGAGTTACGCGCGCTCGCAGCCATGCTGTTGCCGTCGGATAGCGCGCCTCGCCTCATGGCGCTCGAGGTCGGCACGATGACAGTGGACGATGTCGCCGATGAGCTATCGGCTTGGGCCAACTCCGCGCGTCGATCCTTCGCGGGCGCAGTTCCGGCACGTGATGCACTTAAGGCTAGCTATACGCTCTGGATCGCGCCGGAACTCGCGCTCACCACCGACTGGCGAGCAGCCATCGACACGCTGTTGGTCGAGCGCTCCGTTGCGCGTGCAACGCGTTACCTCGCGCTGAGGGCCCGTGAAGCACGTTGGGGCGGCGCATGAGCCGAAACCCTTACGTCGATCTCTGTCTGCAGTTGCAGGCCCTCCGCCGCCAGGCGGAGGAGATTCGTACTCCGGTCGCGCCGGCGCTGGGAGTGGCGGGTTCAGTTTACACCCACCAAGTCGCAAACGTGCTCCGAGTGCTGACGGACGTCCGAGTCCGGCACCTCCTTGCTGACGAGGTCGGCCTGGGTAAGACAGTCCAGGCGTTGATGATCCTGAATGCACTTCGCAGGCAGCGCCGAGACCTACGCGCGCTCGTCATCGTGCCCGACAGGTTGGTGCCGCAGTGGCGTGACGAATTGATGACCCGTTCGCATGCCGCGCCGTACGAAACGAATCAGTCGGAAGATGGTCAGTACGTCAGGCTCGCGTGGGAGGACCAACTCCGACAGGAGGACTCCGCCGGGGCACTACGGCTTGCGCTCTCAGACATTGACCCGACGCGTTACCAGGTCCTCATCGTCGACGAGTTGCATCGACTGCGCGCCGACCTTCAGGATCGCATCGTCCGCGTGTCGGGCGAGTTCGAGCATTTGCTCGTTCTGACCGCCACCCCTTCGTTCCAACGCCCTGAGCGGCACGCACAGCTGTTCGCCCTCCTCGAGCCAGAGCGCGCCGCACGAGCGCGCTGGGAGGTCGTAGACGCGGCGCGTGAACTGACAGTCAATGAGGATCTTTCGAAGTGGCCCGAGTGGGCGGCGCAGCAAGTCATAGACGCGCTTCTCGAGCGCGATCGTGCAGCGGCATCCACTGCAGAGCAGAACTCGCTGAAGGACGCAGCGATGGCGCTTTGCGCCTATCGCCGCGTGATCCGTACCCGACGTGTCGACTACAGCGGCATTCTCCCTCGGCGGCAGCATCACCCAATCGTTGTGGAGCCTCTGGGCGCAGAGGTTGACCGCCAGACGCTCCTGTGGAGGTACTTCACCCACCTTGACAGTCTCAGTGCTCGGTTTGATCCCGTGCTGCTGGCAAAACGCGCCATCCTGAGCCCGCCGTCGATAGAGCAGCGCGTCGACTTCTTCCGTCGAAGGGGCCACGAGCGCGATGGGCTCCTCGAGAGAGTGAAGCCACTGCTCCACAAGAGTACCGGAGATTCGCGTGCCGACGCTCTCGTCGATCTGCTTGCCAAGATCTGGGCAGACGCGCCTCAGGAGCGTGTTCTCGTGGCGGCACAGGATAATCTAACCGTCGACTACCTGTTTGGGCTCGTCCAGTCGCGGCTCCCCGAGATCGGTCCGATTGGCGCACGCATCCGTCTCGTTGCGGCGCGCGTGCGCCAGGGCATGGAAACCGATGCCGTCGAGGATCTTGGCGGGTTCGGAAATGAGACGAACGAGAACCTGGAGGCGTTCCAACGCGGCGAGGCCCAGGTCCTGTTCGCGCCGGAGGCCGCGCAGGTCGGACTCAACCTCCAGTGCGCGCGTGTACTGGTGCTCTACAGCGTTCCGTGGAGACCGGAGGAGGTCGAGCAGTGGATCGGTCGGCTCGATCGAATTGGGAACGCGGCAGCGTTCTCGAGCGAGGGCGCCGCGCATACGATTGATGTCTACACGATCGCACAGTGCGGCCTCGTGGACGAGAAGGTGGTCACCGTTCTCGGCCGGTTCAACGCGTTCGAGCGCAGCGTCAATCTCGACGGGGCGCACCTCGCCGAGGTCGCCAAGGCGATCGAGGACGCGGCGCTGCGTCCCGAGAGCGCCAGGTGGCGCAGCCTGGAGGAGCGCACGGCGGTGATGGCAGCGGAGGATGCCTCCCAAGAACTCACGTCAGCGCTGCGTCCACACCTCCCTTGGCACGTGGGGTGGGCGGCCGCCCTGCGCGAGCGCCTGGAAGGCTGGCGTCCGGTCGCGCCCGTTATTGGCGACATCCCTGAGTACTCGTCCGCCGGGCCAAAAGCCTGGGACCGGGCGATAGAGCCTATGCTGCGGCTGCTCGATAAGGCTGGCGAGTATCACATCCGGGCAAACAGCGACCCCGATACGGGCACGAGGTTCCGCACTCTCTGGTACCGCTTCGGTGAGGTCGGCATGTTCGGACACAGGCCGGTTACCGCAAAGGTGGTTTTTACTTTTGGCGCCGACCCGGCACACGAGCGGAGCCCGCGGCATGCGCATGCGTTCATCACCCGCCGCGCAGACATAGGTACTCCGCCGCTTCGAAGCGTGACGATGATGATCGATGCGCTACCAATCCGGAGGAAACTCAGGTTCGCGAGTTTTGGCGATCAACTGCATGATGAGATCATCGACAATTGGGCCAGCCAGCAGATATCGCTCGAGGCGCTGGACGTAACCTACTTTGATGATCACGAGTTGTGGAAGCATGCGGAGCCGGGCTGGTTCCTGCTCCGGATGAGCACGCTGGACCCCGCTGAGGCACTAGCGCTTCAGCGAACGCTTGAAGCCACGAAGCGCGCGGTAGCCGCGGCGGTGACTAGGTCGCCGAGCGAAAAGCTCGTTGAACTGATGGCCCCCTTCTCTCGCGCGGCACATTGCGCCCTCGAAGCCGACGCTCGGTGGCTCCGCGCGGCGCTCATGGCCAGGACCAACCTCTGTGTGCGGAGGAAGACGCCGGCCGGATGGCAAGACGTTCCCCAGCAGTGCATCGCGGCATTGATGAACCCAATGGCACACCAACGCGCGGGGCTTCCACGTGCGGCAACGATCCCCGAACCCGACCCCGCGACTAAGGTCGAACTTGGCCAGTTGCGCGCCGGAGAGCAGGCCGGTGGCGTTATATGGAGCGCAGAGCGGTCAGCTTTTGTCGATGAACTGCGCGCTAGGCTCGGCGTCGTCGCAGAGGAGGCAGGAGATGCGCTGGAGTTGGCTAGTCGGGAGTTGATACGTGCCGCGGCGGCGTTGGCAGACGCTCAGGAGCGAGGAAACCGGGCGCAGATCACGCGTGCGGAGAATGTCCGCGATGCCGCTGCGGATGTTGCTGCAATGACAGAAGCATACTGGCGGGAACGCGAGGCGTGGCTCCGCAATTGCGAAGCAGCGACCATCGGTTTGCGGCCGCGCGAGAGGCTCGTCGCGGCCATTCGTGCAAGGCGGACCACTAATTGAGCAAGGCCCAAAGATCAGGGGCGTCGGGGGTCATTCGCCATTGCCATCTTCCAGACGGAACTCCGACGATGTCCAACGCGGCGCGGAGCTGTTGCGGTAGCGGCCAGGTCACCTGAACCTCATCTCCCGAGTGCTGAACGACCTCTTCCGGGCCAATGGCTCTCGAACGCGCGAGGAGCGCCCACCGCCACTCGTCGTCGTCGAACAGGTCGAACGTCCGCCGATCATTGCCATCCACCGAGACCAGCGTGGGGAGCCAATGAGCGTCGCCGTAGCCTCGGCGGTAAGCACACCACACGCCATCCGATGCGGAATCCCGCCAGCGTCCCTCGAGCGTGGCAGCGCTGTATCGTCCGAAAAAGCCGCCCGGCGCACCGACCGCGAAGCGGATCTCGGCATCGAGGTCGACCTGAAGTCCGTCCTCGGTAACAGCGGCAGTCAGATGCTCCCAAAATGCCGCGAGGGTGAATCGATCTCCGCGAATGGCATCGCCAGATCGCCGTGAGACGTGGCGCAGATAGCCTAGCGGGTGCAGCCACTCGGCCAGCGAGATCTGCCGGGCGCCGCACGCCTCGAGCATCGCGGCTTGTTCCTCGCTTGCGACTTGGACTCGGACGGCCACGTCGGTGGGCTCCTGCGTCCCCAGCCGGGGTATCTCCGGTGGCACGTCGACCGGGCCGAGCATAACCGCCAAGCCGCCCCCGGAGGCTACCCAGCGAGGCTCAGCGGGCGCGATGTACGACTCGTGGCCGATCGCGACTTCCATACATTCGCCCAGCGCGACGAGCCGCTCGAGGACCTGGGGGACGGAGTCAGTCGGCACATCGCCGGCTCGAAGTTGCTCTCTGGCGTGCTTGAGAAGCGCCCGCTTCGGGCAGAGGCCCCAACGACTCATGGCATCGCGCATGAACTGTGCAATCGCGCGCGCGCTTGCGTTACCTTCAAGGTCCGTGGACCCGAGTTCGCTAGCGAGTTGGGCGCGCGTGAGCGTCTCGATCGTCACTGTTCCGCCTCCGACGCCGCCTGTGCCGCGGCGATCACCTCCCTGCACTGCTCACCATGCACGACTGCGATGAGCAGCACCTTCGCCCGCGTGCACGACACATAGAGATCCTCACGCTTGAAGAGAGCGCCAAACCCACCGAGGTCGTAGAGGACGACGACTTCGGCCTCGAGCCCCTTAAATGAGCGCGCGGTTGTCACGAGCACACCGCCGCCCGCGCGCCACGTCAGCGCGGACGTCACGAGCGGAACGCCGTCGACGTCGCGCACGTCGGCGAGACTGCCCTTATCCTTTGCTGCGGGCCCGATGACGGCAATCTCTTTGGGCGTCACGCCCTCGCGCTGCAGGAGCGATCTCAATTCCTGGAGCACGAGGCCCTTCTGCTGGCGGTCAGAGCCGGCGCGAAGGACTCGAAGCGCGCCACCGACCGGCGCCCGCTTGAAGATGTGCGGCGTCAGCGAGAGGACCGAGGCGCTCCCGGCTGCGATCCGCTGAGTGTTCCGGCAGTTGATTGTGAGCTTGAAGCGCGCGCCGAACTCGACGTCCGGCCACTGGACCACGCCGCGGAGAGACTGGTTCGGGTCCAAGAAGGCGTATAGAGGCCCGTCCGGCTGTGACAGCACAGAGTTTGTCAGCGCGTACCACCAGCCAAGGCAGAAATCCTGAGCCTCATCGACGACGATGGCGTCGTACTGCGCCGCGTCACCTAGCGTGAGGATGGCCTGTTCCATGAGGTCGGGCACCTCATCGTTCCAAAACGAGTCCGTCAATTCGCCCCCGTCGTGCGGGCGGAACTCGATCCCGGCCTCCTTCGCAAAGTCAGCGGCGAGCGAGTGGAAATGCTTGACGGTGAGAAGGCTACGAAACTCCGCCGTTGTGGGATCCTCCTCGACATGTGCGCGCAGCCACGCAGCCAACTCCTTATTGTAACAGACAAACAGCGTACGTTTGCCCTCACGCGCAAACGCCAGCGCGCGGTGGAGAGCAAGGAACGTCTTCCCCGAGCCAGCAACGCCCTCAACGAGGACTCGGTCTTGAACGTACAGCCCCTCGAACACCTGCGCCTGTGTCTCAGTCAGTTCGAGGAGACGGTCGGCGGTCTTCGAAATGTCGGGCCCTACAGGTCGGAATATGCGGAACTTGGGCATCAAGCAGTCATTCAAGAGCATTCTGTATTGCTCATGACCAAGCGGCTTCGCAGCGTTCGTTGTGCCCGTCCACGCCCTGTACGCAGTCTCGATAGCCTGCGCCATCATGGGGAGGTGCTTGCGCGAGATGATGATCGCCTTGTCAGCATGCGGAGGCGGTGAACCCTCATAGTCGAGGTGGGGGAAGACGACCGCATATCCATGCGCGATATCCTCCTTCCCAAGCCGCTTTCCGGAGCGCTCCCTGACAATATCGAGCAGCGCGTGCATGTTCCTCCGTGCCTGGACGAAGGGGTCCTGAAAGTCCTTCGGGCCGTTTGACGTGTCGCGAGACCACTTCCGCCCGTCATACCTGATCGTTTCCCCTCCCTTCACCTCGAGCACCAAGAGCCCGTGATGACGATGGACCACGACGAAGTCAGCTTCGCCCTCAAGTAGCGCGTCCCCACGCCAGGGCCGCAGCCACGGGTACGAATGCAGGACCGCGTAGTCGTCGCCGAGTTGATCGCGTAGCGCTACGTAGACAAGTTCCTCGGAGGCGTGCTCGAGATCGCCCGGCGGAACGTCTGGGTACATCCGGGCCATTAAGCGCCTCCGAACAACTGGAGTTCGCCACCGACGAATACCCCGAATGCGCGACCGACGACGATGACCTCCTCCACGCGCGGCGCCTCGGAGCGGGGCGCGACGTGGGAGAAGTAAAGAATATGGGCCTTGTCTCCGCGCGTGGACGGAAGTCCGAAGGTCCACCGTTCCTTCGTCGCGTTGAAGGCCCCCACCTTGCTCACCAGCAGCCGCGGCGTCTTGTCCCTACCCTGCGCGAAGTCAGCAGGAGCCGTCGGAGTGAATACGACCCAGGCGTCTATTCCGAGTTCGCCTTTCCCCCAGCGCTCGAGCGTGGGGCGTGTGAGCTTCACAACAAACGCCCCTGACGGTGCGCCGGGAACAAGCACCGTGGTGAGCGCCGACGGAGGATTCGCGAGGCCAAGTGTCTTCGGGTCGTATACGGGGCACCCACCAGGTGCCTCCGCAAGGAATGACGGCACAGCGAAGCCCTCGCGCTCTGCTGAAAGCGCGCCTGTCGCAGCCTTCACAGCTGCGGGCAACGCCCGATCGACAAGGAGTTGGTCCACCACCACTGATTGCCCGGCCTGCTCGACGAGCACTCGTCCGCGCACAGAGCCCGCCTCCCCGTGCGACATGGGATGGCCGAGTACGACGACCCGACCGCCGATACCCGGGAGCCGAAGCCCACCATCGACAACGACGACGGCATGCCCCGCCTCCTCCAGATCCACACGCAATGCCTGGAGCATGCGCTTCTCGTCGTCAGTGTCGATCGTCGGCTGCTCTCCACGCACGACGTGCCGGATGAACGCGGCGCCCAGCTTACGGTCGAGATACTTGTGATCCCATTTGTTCTTGAAGCTACGCATACACTGGTAACAGGAGTGGGTGCAGTCGCAAGACTCTAGGCGCTTCAGCGCAGTATCGAATAGGGCGCCGGGCCGCTCCACTGCAGCACGAACGAAGCCGGCGCCGCCCGGCGTCAGGTCGTAGAGATAGATCTCGACTTCGCGGCCGGTACGCCCGCCGCTCGTCATGGCAACGCGGAATTCGGCTCCGATGTCAGACTCCTCGATGTCGAGGATCTTCGCGGCGGCCGCAGCCAGGGCCTCGGCTACTGTCGTGAGTACGATCTTCGCTACCGTGGAGCCTGGGGCGATGGTCGCCGTCCCGCTGAGGCGGAATCGGAACAGGGCGACGTCCGTCTCAAACTCGTTCCCAAGCACCACCACCGTCGGGGTGCCATTGCAATTCGCGCCGTGCGGAAAGTGGTCGGGGTTTGGCCTTGGGTGGCCGCCCTGCTGGAATTTGCCGGAACTCCAACCGTTTGGCTCCGCGCGCCCGCAGCGCGGGCAGTAGAGGAAGCCCGGCTTCATTCGATCTTGGGAGCCGGTGTTCGTTAGTACAAGCCGCTGTTTCGCGGTCCAGACCTCGTATCCTGCGCCATTTGCAGCCTGAGCGGCATGCGCGGGCGGGCCGCGGTCGGTGAAGGGCGCGCTGAGCTTTGCGCGTGTCGGACGCGTTGGGGCTGGGCTGTCCTCAAGAGGAAGTTCCGCGTCGACGTCTACAGGGTGCGCGAAACCTGGCGGCCGAAGCCAGCGGGTGCCGACGCCCAGCGAGCCCGGGGTGCCGCAGGCCGGGCAGTCCAAGACCTGCCCGACGTAATGTTCCTCGCTCCGTTGTTCGACGCGCGCGTATCCGCACTGATCGCATTCGAAATACACCTTCATTCCAAACCACGCCTGCCAGCACTCTCGGCGCTTAAAGGGCGTCCAGATGCCGAAGGAGTAGTGGCGTTCCCCGTTCACCCACACCTCGCGGCCGGGTGCATAGCTCGACAGCGCCTGGTTCAGCCCGAGTTGGGGCGAGTACTTGAGGACCGCTTTGCGCTCGGTGCTCGCGCTCTTGTCGAACACGTGGAAGGTCACGACGTCCGTGGGAAACGCGTACCGGGGGAGCACGCCGCGATCAAAGAGCCGGTCGAGCAGTTTCTCGGGATCGAGCCCACCTTCGGGAGCCTCCTCGGCACGATCGACGTCGGCGGCGCCCGAAGCGTCGGGAGTGGCTGCAGGAGCACCAACCGCGTCGAAGTCGACAGCATCACCCCAATCCATCGTGAGTCCGCCTCGCGCGGTTGCAGCCTCTTCGCCGCCTCCCTCGACGACGAGTTCGTCCATCGCTGGCGAGAGCACGCTTTCGAGGTCCGCAACGTCGGGCGGACCCGCACCAACCTCCCGGAGTGCGTTGAGAAGCCGTGCGGGGACCGACTCGACGAAACTAGAGTCCACCTTGGTGACGTCTTCGGGGACGACCTCCGCCAGAGCGGCTCTGACCGATGACTCGTTGTCACCGAGCCAACGCTCCAAACCGGCGTAGGAGAATTCGGACGGTCCGCCACGGCGGAAATCCCGGAGCCGCCCAAGGCTCTCAAACACGTTGGCGCTGACGCTGTCGTCGTGCGGGTCGGCGATGGCGTCCATCTGGAACATGCTCATCACCAGCGCGAAGCAGTGACGACGCACGATCTCGAGGTTGTCGAGGTTCAGCGTTGGGTCGGGGACCGGCCCGCTCACCATCGCCGCCGGGCTGGCGTAGAACTCCTGGTCGTGGCTGTCGGCGCCGCAGTAGGTTACGACCGTCGAGAGCGAGGATCCGCGACGACCTGCACGGCCAGCGCGCTGCTGGTAATTGGCGCGTCCAGGCGGGACGTTCCTGAGCGCGACGGCGGTGAGGCTGCCGATGTCGATGCCGACCTCCATCGTCGTCGTGCACGAGAGCACGTCGATCGGGCCATCCTTGCGGCCCTCGGGCCCCTCGACGTCTAGATCCTGGAAGCGGAGTTCGTGCCACTCTGTCCGAGCGACCGCGGCGCTGTTGCCGCCGTCATTGAGCGCCGCGGAGTGCTCGGCGGCGACATACGGGTGCGGCGCGTAGCCGGACTCTGACGCAAGCCGTTCGGTTTGCCGGCGGAAATGGCCCTTCCGAGAGCGAAATACCGGGTCAGTTGACGGGTCGAGCGGGCGGGTGGTCTGGCCGCACTCGCGTTGGCCGAGCCGCATGCGGCAGCGGTCGCCGCTCAGCGGATTGAAGTGCTGCACGGTCGTGCACGTGTCGCAACGGCGCCACTGGATGCCCGTCGAGGCGACCCGGAGTTTTGCCGCACGTAAGATGAAGCCGTTGGCGGTCTCGCTCGCGCCGAACGTCCTGCGGAGGAACGTCCCCCAGGGCGCTGGGGCGGCAGTCGTTCCCCGCAGGTTTGCGTTGAACCACTTGGTGCCAACCAGGTCCTTCACGAACCCTGGAAAGCTGGCCTTGGTCCGGTTGATCCTCGCGCCTTTCGGTGAATCCAGCCAGTCGCTCGGCGTAGTCGGGAGGAAGACAGCGTGGCCAAGAACTGCGTCATTGAGCCACAGGTCCAGCAGCGCAAGGCGGCGCTCGTCGTCACTCAAATCCACCGGCTCGGCCGGCGCGGGCAGTTTGTGGAGCGCTGCGAGGTCGGTGTCGTCCAGCAGGGCTTGGATGGTCCCGAGCCCAAGCGCGCTAAGGCCGGTATGCGGGTCCTTCAGCACAGGATAGAGCGCGAGCATCAGCGCCTTGTTGGTGCGGTGCGTGTTCAACTCCGCAGACCGCGAGAGGAAGGCGCGCTCGGTGAGCGGAGGGACGCTGGCCAGCAACTCGCGAAATAGCTGTAGGTCCTCCTCGAAGTGCGGCGCCTGTGCGGGACGCAGCGTAACTCCCCGCATCACACAACCGGTCAGCAGCGCAGCGTAGGCGTGCTCCAGCGCGACTGGCGCGCCGAACCGCCGCTCCAACTCCGCGAAGCCGTCGAGGATGAGTGGGCGGACCGCGTCACGCATCGAGTATTGCTGAAGTTTGCCGGCGAGCCTTGAAGCGGCTTGCCGCCCGTCGGAGAAGATGAGGGCTTTGCGGCCCTTGAGCGGCGTTTCGACATCAGGGCGCGGGGGTTGCTCAAGCAACTGCGACGAGACGAGTTCCTGGAACGGCTCGTCACCCTTAGTGACATGATCCTGGATCATTTCGCCGTCCGCGCGACAGCGCAGGCAATACGGGAAGTGCCCAGGCGGGGTGTCTTTCTGCCCGACAGGCGGCAACCAGATCTCCCGCGCCGTATTGCTCCTGGAGCCGACGCGTCCTGACACCGGGTCTAAGTAGTCAAGGCTCGCGCCAGAGCCTTGGGGTGGCTCCTCAAGCGCGAGGAAGACCGGCTTCACGACACCATCGATGTCGTCCACCTCGCCCACGTCCTCTGCCCACAGGTACTCTGGCGCGGCTGGGTCGAAGGAGAACGCCTTGAAGTAGCCCGACCCGCACGAGCGACAGGTGTGGAACTCGAAGACACGAGCGCCGCACTGGCACGTGCGGCGCGGCTGCGCATAGAGCGCACCCGTCGGAGCGGGGTTGTCGGCCCAGCGCTGCCGAATGTTGTTGGGGACGCAGGAGCATCTCGGATCCGAGCACGCCCACAGCCCTGGCAGTCCCCGGAAGAACGCGTGCGCGCGCGCGGCGAGAAGCGGCGCCTTCCCGTTACTCTCTTTCGCCAACGACGCCAGTTCCACGAGGGCGTTGGCTGCTGGAATCCCCAAAGCGGGGTCGACGTCCGGGAACAACCGGAGTGCCAAACGGGCCGCGTCCTGCGCGGGCCCCACGCCGACAGGATCGCGCTCGTGATCACCCTCGGCTCGCGCGCCGCTCGTGAGGTTCACCAGCCGCCCCGTGACCGGAAGCTTGCTGAGGGCTGAGTTCAGCGCGCGCGCGACGGGGTCCGCGTTGGTCACGTCTGCCGCAAGGCGCGTTAGCGCCTCGACCGACGTCTCGGGGTCCGCCAGTTTGAGGACGGGGAGCAAGGCGGTGAAGCGTGCGGCGAGTTCGCCGTCATGGACGCGCTGTAGATCGACACTCGCGAGCGCCTGCGCGACCCTGCTGTCGCCCGGCCCCGAGGGCTGCGCCGCGCGCTTGTTGCCCGTCAGCACCTCGAACCCGGGGACGGGCTTGCCAGCGAGGCCGGCAGCGAAGCGCTTGGCCGCCTCGGGGTCGGAGAATGAGGCGCTAGTGCAGATGACCTGAAACTGGCTGAGCGGCAGTTGCAGGCGGTTGCGCAGGCGCCGGATCAGCATCGCAACCTCGGTCCCCTGCGCGCCGCGGTAGAGGTGCGCCTCGTCGAGGATCAGCATCAAGCGCTGGTTAGGGTTGGCAGCGTAGTAATCTGCAGTCTCGCGAAATATGTCGCGTTCGATTGGCCGCAGGAGCATGTACTCTAGCATCGAGTAGTTTGTGACCAGCAGATCCGGAACGTGCTCCTGCACCTCGTGGCGCAGGAAAAGTTCCGGGTCCTCAGGTTGCTCAACGGTACGGACCCACCTGCCCTGGTTCTTCCACTTGCCGGTGCCGAGCCATCTGCTGACGCCGTCCTCCTTCGTCGGGCTCGACGGAGGCTTGGCCGGCCATTTTCCTCGGCTCCGGAGTTCGGCGATAAGCGCCCGCGTAGCCGCGTCCGACGCAGCGCGGTCCTCGATTTTCGTGAAGAACTCGAGTGGTTCCTTTAGGCGCGACCAGTGCTTAGCCGTGTCCTCCTTCCGTCGCCCGGGGTAGAGCGTACGCCCGGTGTAGCGAGCGAACTTCATGGGGCGGCCGCCGTGGTCGGTGAACCACCGCGCGACGTCGTTACTGCCAAACAACACCCGAAGGCGCCCGAGTTGGTCGTTGACCAGCGCGTTCATCGGGTAGAGCAGCAACGCGCGGACCGCTCGCGTGGAGAACGAGGACGGGGTGGCCGAGGCCTCGGCGGCCAGACGGCCGAGGATCGGTAGGAGGAACGTCTCCGTCTTGCCGGAACCCGTCCCCGTGGTGACGACGATATCGCGGTAGTCCGCCGCGAGCGCCAATTCCAGCGCACTCGCCTGATGGTCATACGGCGGGTCGAAGACGGCCTTGCGCTCCCCGAGATGCGCCAAGAGGTCCGCGACTGGCTTCGGGATTTCGAGGTCCTCGAAGCGCCGAGCGCCTTCGTAGCGCGCGGTGCTCTCGAGGTAAGGTCTTTGTGCGATTGCGCCTTCGCGGGCGAGAAGTTCGTCGCGAAGGTCTACTAGCGCTGGATGCGAGATATGGTACGTAGAAGTAATGTAAGTGCGCAGGGCTGTAGCATACTGCTTTAGCTCTCGGTCCATCACCATCCCCAGCAAAAAGGCCCTGCGTTGGGGCCAAGCATCGAGTCGCCGCCTCGGATTTCCTGGACGATCGCACCGATTACAATCTGCAGGATAATCAGTGCGAGGCTGACCGGGAAAGGGCCAACCATCTAAATTTCAAAAACATGTACCAAATCAGCCAAGTCAGGGGGGCCGGAGAGACTCATCCACGAGACAGGCCCGTGTAACCTGTGGCGTTAAGGCTCGGCCGCGTGGCGTTGGAGTGCTCGCGACAAGCGGTGAATATGGCAACGCCACGGAGGTGCCCATGGCCCAGGAATTCACCCGACAGGAACTCTACGACCTTGTTTGGTCTCAGCCTCTGACGAAACTGGCTCCGGAGGTGGGGATCTCCGGGGTGGCCATCGCCAAGACATGCGCCAGAGTAGACGTACCGGTGCCACCTCGTGGCTACTGGGCCCGGAGATCGAACGGTAAGTCCGTAATCAGGACTGCGCTTCCGAAGAGGCCGCCTGGCCTTCGGGATAGGGTAGTAATTGGCGGCAATCCGTACTGGCGCTACTACTGGCCACAACTATCCGAGGACGAGACCCTCGGCCCGATCCCGCCAGAGCCAACGTTCGAGGAACCGATCGAGGACGTTCGGCTCTCGATCGAGCAGAGCATCCGCCGGGTCACTGTTCCAAAGGTACTCGATCGCCCACACCCGGTAGTCGCACGGATCCTCAAATATGACGAAGCGCGCCAGGAGAAGGCGAAGCAGTACGGCTCTCTGTCGTCATGGTACGCGCCCCGATACGAGAGCGCGATCCAACGGCGCCGACTACGCATGATCTCGGCGCTCTTCCTGGCGACCGCCTCATGCGGCTGCCGCGCTGAAACATCGGGCGGCGAACCCTACGACGGTGTGATCAACGAATTCATGGTCCGCGTCGGTGATCAAAGCGTGCGCGTCCGTGTCGCCGTCATCGAGACAAAACGACGCAGCGGCAAGGGTGCGGATATGAAGACGACCGCGGTCGAGCAAATCCGCATCGCGCTCGATCCAGAGGATAACGGCAGACCCGATGGACGCATCTGGGAGGATGGTGAGCAGCGGCTCGAGAGCCAACTGGGTGAGATCGCGGTCGCGATCGTCTTGAAGGGCGAGGAGCAGCACCGCGAAGGGGTCTTACGTCAACATGCGTGGCGCATCGAGCGGCGAACCCAACTGATTGAGGAGCGCCGCAAGGAACGTGAGGAGGCCGTGCGTCGTGAGCGCGAACGCATCGCGGAACTGGAACGCAGGCGTGTCGAGCGACTCCTCTGCGAAGTCGAGGCACTTCAGAAGGCTGAGACGATCCGGCGCTATGTTGCGCAGGTTCGGATCGCCAATGAGAGCAGCGCCGAACCAATGCTGCCAGTGGACTTGGATGCTTGGGCCGAATGGGCCCTCGCGCAGGCAGACCGTATCGACCCCGTTGCAAGCGGGACCTTCCGGAAGCCTTGGCGGGAGGAACAGTGATCTCGTCGGGAACAATTTGGGCATGGCGCGACAGCCTCGCCCGGCGCCGGCGCCCATCCCGGTAGGGACGCGGGTTACCCCGCGCCCCCCGGACAGATCCGAGCGTGCGCTGCTAACGCACTCGGCTCCCACCTCGGGTGTTGGACGAGGAAGCGCTGTTGCGGCCAGGGGTGCCGGATTCTGGCGGATGGTATCCAGCGCGCGGCGATCGGCTTCATCCGCCGCCATGGGACGTAGGCTTTCTGGCTGCGCCGCATGAGCGCTCGCCGCCAGTGCCGGACCACATGGAATGCGAAAGCCGTCGTCCGCCGCGAGTTGGTGGGCACCGCATGATACGCGAAGTAGCCGCGCATCACCTGCCCCAGCCAGCGCCCCTGCTCGGGCACCGGCAGGTGGCACATGCGATAGAGCGTCTCCTTGATCTCCAGGAGCTTGGCCCACATCCGCTTGGCGATGGTCTGCCGCAGCAGGATGAACTTCCCGTCCTGGCGCTTCCCGCAGATGTGCGTGAAACCCAGGAAGTCGAAGGTCTCCGGCTTCCCAAGCCCCTTCACCGATCGGCGCGGCACCGCATAGCGGCCGAACTCGATCAGGCGGGTCTTCTCGGGATGCAGTGCCAGGCCAAACGTCGCCAGCCGCTCCCGCAGATCGCGGAGGAACCGGTCGGCATCGGCATGCCGCTGGAAGCCGACGATGGTGTCGTCGGCATAGCGGATGACGATGACTTCGCCGGTCGCCCTGCGCTTGCGCCACTGATCCACCCAGAGGTCGTAGACGTAGTGCAGGTAGATGTTTGCCAGCAGCGGCGAGATGACCGCGCCCTGTGGCGTTCCCACCGTGCCCTCCGTCCACGCCCCTTCCTCCATGACCCCGGCCTTCAGCCATTTGGCTATCAGCCGAAGCACACGGCGATCGCCGATCCGGTGTTCCAGGAACCGCATCATCCAGTCGTGGCTGATGCAGTCGAAGAAGGCTCGGATGTCGGCATCCAGGACCCAATTCACCTGCCGTAGATTGATCCCGTAGGCGAGCGCGTCCAGCGCATCATGCTGGGAGCGCCCTGGCCGGAACCCGTAGGAGAGGCCGAGGAAGTCCGTCTCGTAGATGGCGTTCAGCACCTCCACCATCGCACGCTGGACGATCTTGTCCTCCAGCGCGGCAATGCCGAGCGGTCGTTGCCGGCCGTCGGGCTTCGGGATGTACTGCCGCCGCGACGGCTTCGCTCGATATCCACCGTGCATCACACGGCGGTGCAGGTCGTCGATGTTGGCATCGAGCGACACCGCATATTCGTCCCACGTCACCCCATCGATGCCGGGAGCAGCCTTCGGCTTGAGCTGATGGAAGGCCCAGGCCATCAGGTCCGGCGTGACGTGGTGCATCAGCGCGGTGAACCGTTCACGCTTGTTCCGCTTCGCAGCTTCTCGTACGCGGGTCAGCGCCTGTGACACGGCATCCCGGCTCAGCGTCCGGACCGTGCTTTGCTGCCCCGCGGTTCCCTCGGCCCCGCCCCTTCCCTCCACGGCCTCCGCGCCCGGTCGCCCGGGTCTGTTCGGCCGCTTCCCTGGTACTATGGACGGGTCTGACTTCCCTGGGCCGTGCATCAGCGGATTTCGGCCGAAGCCTTCCCGTCGCGGCCTGGCGATAGCCCGCCAGGCAGCCCATGGATCTCCCGGTTCCCGTGTGGATGGTGTCCCCGCGTGCATGGGGCCTCGGACCGCGCAGGGCCGGCGCGCACCTCGCCATGATGGTGCGCGTCGTGTGGCCTTCCGCTTTTCTCTACAGCGTCAGCGCCCTCGACTTTCAAAATTTCGCGGCTCAATACCCAGCCCGCGGTTTCCCCTGTCAACGCTTCGCCGCCGCCCTCACGGGCGTCAACGCATGACTCGGGGCCGTCGTGGGTGGCTACTCCTTCGACGTACGACTCTTTCATTCGCTTCCATCCACCGGTCCCGGCGCGCAGAGAATTTCCGTCCCCGGTTCCTACCGCTGCTCCAGCCGATATCCCACAATTCATTCTCTCGATCGACGGCACCCCGCAATGGCCTAGGTTTGCCGTGCTTTCCGCGCCGAACTTGATGGTGCGCCCCCGCAACGAGGCGCGTCTCCAGCCTTCCGAGAGCGTACCGCCAGTTCCCGTCCATTCCACCTATCGCTCCAAGGACGCTGCGCAAGCGTTAGCCAGATCCATGCACCTTCCGGCGATAGTGCAGACGTGCCTTTGCCCGATTTCCGCAATCATCCATCGAGCACCAGAGCCTCGTGCGGCCGCGAGTTTCGTCGAGGAAAACCCAACCGCATTGCGGGTCGGCACAACCCCGAACGCGCTCCTTCGCATTCTGAACCAGCAGCGATGCCGCGCTCACCGCGACTGGAACCAGCGGCAAACGCAGGTCAGGCACCTCTCCCGCCGGCTGCCATAGCGGCCGATCCCCGCTGACGTTCAACACCGCGATACCACTGAGCCGAGAAAGGAGGTTCGATAGCTGGCCAGGCGAAGAAAGCGGCCCGGCAGCATCGATCGTCAGGCCATACAACTCCTCGCGCAGACCGGCCGCACATCGAAGAGCCCGTGCGGCCAAGCGCGGCGCCTGTTCCGCCTGCGCCATCAGCTTCCCGGCGTCGGCGGCACTGACGACATCTGCCGACCGGGCCCAATGCACTAGGTCGGAGTAGCGTCCGATCCTGTCCTCGCGGCGCGCCGGGTCACCACGCCATGCGACGGTGTTCACGAAATCGAGGCAAAGCGCGCCGGCGATGAAACGCGGTGCCCTTCCACCTGCATTGACGGCAGCCTCGACCATGGCTCATTCTAACCGTCTTAACGGTTAGGTAAAGCCGAATTGAGCCCTCGCCCCTTCACTTGGCGCGGCGTCCGCCAAGGGTGGCGTGCCGCGGGACCGCTTGCCATCGGAGTGGCCGCCTATGGGCTCATGTTCGGCGTGCTGTCCGCTGGCGTCGGCATGAGCGCCATGGAAGCGACACTTCTCAGCACCTTCGTCTATTCGGGCTCCGCACAGCTGGCGCTGGTTCAAAGCTGGACGCCTGAGGTCTCCACGACCGCCCTTGTAATGACCGTTCTCGTGGTGAACGCGCGATACATCGTGTACGGCGCAACGCTTCGTCCCTGGCTCGAGGGGCTCGGCGGCATCCGCATCGGCTCCAGCCTTGTCGTGATGGGCGACGCGAACTGGGCTCTTTCCCTGCGTCAGTTCGAGGATGGCGACGACGATATCGGCTTTCTGTTCGGATCCGGACTTGTCATGTTCGTCCCCTGGGTCGTGAGCACGGCGGTGGGCCATGTCATGGGACAATCGATCCGCGATCCCTCAACTTTCGGCTTGGATTTCATGTTCGTGGCCTTCTCCGCCGCACTCGGAATCGCGATGTGGCGCGGGAGTGGCGACGTGTGGAACGCCATCGCGGCGCTGCTCACCGCAGGGGCCATGGCCGCCGCGGGCTTAGAGGTCTGGGCCGTCATCGCCGCCGGCGTATCGTCAGGCGCGATCGCCTCCTACCGCCATGTCGACGAGCGCTGACTTTCTGATTTTGCTCGCTGCTCTCGCAGCAGCGTCGATGGCCTGCCGTGTCCTGGGCTACATGGCCATGGGTATCGTGCAGATGACGCCGCGCATTCAGGCGACCCTTCGCGCCGTGCCGCTAGGCGTCATGATCGGCATCATCACCCCGACGCTTATCAAGGGACAGTGGCCGGAACTTCTCGCTCTTCTGATCGTCGGTCTCGTGATGTGCGCGACGCGCCGGGACCTTCTTGCGGTGACAGCGGGCGTCATGGCCGTAGCAGTCGCGCGAATGCTCGGCGCTTAACAGCCCGCCGTGCTGAAAGGGGCGCGGCTCTCGACATCGAGCAACGCGACGTCACAGCCGCCCGTCACCAGTTCCCGTCAGCGGGCGCTCAGATCCCGCGCGCCAGACTCCTGAAGGGCTTGCCGCACGGCCTCTGCCCTGCCTTCCGGAAACGAGACCGAGACCTGGACCGGCCCCCTGAGCGCCGCGTCCTCGCGTTCCCGGCTTCCCGCGTGTGCATCGGGCTGGTCGGATCCGGAGATCTGCGTCCCCGCCGAATTATCCTTGCCCACCGGAAGCACTGAAATCGACTGCCGGTCCAAGCTCTCCTGTTGAACAAGGCGCTCGATAGCAAGCTCGGCCTCACGTCTGGTCTCGAAGCGACCTGTCAGGGTCTGGGGCATGCTTCCTCTCCGCGTCTGAACCCAGAGGAAACGTCAGGCACAGAGTGGGAGTTGCGGGTTCAGCCATTAACAAAGGTGCTGGATCGCGACGTGCGGCAGCGGTAACGCACATCATGAACTTCGACGTCCAGACCTTGCTCGGCGCCGCCGCCACCGTGGCATCGATAACCAGCTTCACGCCACAGGCGTGGAAAATCATCAAGACGCGCGATACGTCGAGCCTCTCGACCGGCATGTACGCGCTGACGGTGACGGGCTTTGCGCTCTGGCTGGCTTACGGCGCGGTGCTCGGGCAGTGGCCGATCATGATCACCAACGCGATTTGCCTTCTGCTGGCGGCTTTCATTCTGACAATGAAGCTGCTGCCGCCGAAGAAAAAGGATGCCGTCGCCAAAGCGATTGACCCAGCCAGCTAGCTCCAGCTGTAGGCTCGTCGCCATTCCCGATGTTAGCGGAGGCTTACGTGTCCACGCACCCACCGGCTCCGCCGGATCGACCCGAAGAACTTAGCCCTTCCGTCATGCGAAACATCAGGCAGCTGGAAGAGCGGCGCCGCCAGGATGAGCGCTCTGCCTCCCGTCAAGATCGTCTGGCGATGGCCATCACCTCGTTCACCGGAAGCATGAGCTTCGTCTATCTCCACCTGGCCCTCTACGGCGCGTGGATACTGGTCAACCTGGGCTTGGTGCCTGGCGTAGAAAAGTTTGACCCATCCTTCGTGATTTTGGCGATGGTAGCGTCGGTGGAGGCGATCTTCCTCTCAACCTTCGTGTTGATCAGCCAGAACCGCAGCGCGGCCTCGGCTGAAAGGCGGGCCGACTTGGATCTCCAGATCAGCATGCTGGCGGAGCAAGAGCTGACTTCGTTGGCAAGGGTTGTAGCCGACATCGCCGAGCGGCTGGGCATCGAGCCGCGGGTGCACGAGCTGCGAGAGATTACGCGGGATGTAGCGCCTGATACCGTACTCGATGCAATCGAGGCGCAGCAGAAGGAATAGGAAGCCCAAGCCCAGCGATCTAGGACCCGCCCCGGCATTGGAATCCCGTTCGGTTAGCGCCCGCGCCAAGGTAGATAACCTGCCCCGCAGCTCCTCTGCCCGCATTGCCGGCCGGCGCATCACTTGCTGCGCCTGCCCATGGCTGCCGGCACCACTGAAGTGCCGCCATGAAACCGGCGCGCCGGTCGTCCTCGCCGGCGGCGATGTCGCTGTGCTCCGAGCCCGCACCCAGCCCCGGCTCGCCACAAAGGACCGGGCTGCAGCTCAACGCGGCGTAATCGCGCCTGCTGAGTCCACCGCATCGAATTCCGCCATGATCGATGGGATCTCGGCCGGTATTTCTCGCGCCAGGAAGCCGACACGTCCCACGCGCCGCGCGAGCCTTGCCCCAGCCTCCCCGTGCAGGAAAACACCCCAGAGGGCTGCTTCCGCAGGAACGGCTCCACGCGCCAGCAGCCCTCCGATGATGCCAGCCAACGTGTCTCCTGAGCCGGAGGTCGCCAAGCCGACATTCCCCCGGTCGCAGCTCCACGCCTGACCTTGTGGCGTGACGATGAACGTACGTCCGCCTTTCATCACGACCACCGCCTGCAGGTCGGCGGCCGCCTGCCGTGCTGCCCCCAACGGATCGGCCTGCACCGCGGTCTCCGGCACGCCCAGCAGGCCCGCCATCTCCCCCGCATGCGGCGTCAGAACAGCTCGCCCGCCGTGGCGGCGGAGCGAGCCGCGGCAATCCGCCAAACAGTAAAGCGATGCCGCATCCAGGACGAAGTGCACGCCTTCGATCCGACGTAGGAGCTCACCGGTCAGCTCGGCAACGGCTTCGGGATCGACCATGCCCGGCCCCAGCACAAGCGCGTCGTATCGCCCGCATTGCTCGGCCAGCGTCTCGGCTGCCTCGGGCGCCAAGCCGCCGGCGGGAGTTTCTCTCAGGCCAACAACCCGGGCTTCCGGCAATGCGATCGCGAGCGGCGCAGCCGTGCTGCGGGCCGTGGCGACGAGAAGCTTGCCGGCGCCGGCGCGCAACGCCGCCACGCCCGCCAGCAGCACGGCGCCGGGAATCTCAGCACCACCGCCCACCACCGCCACGCGCCCGCGCTCGTTCTTGTCCTCGCCATCCTCATGGCGGGGCAGCGGCATCCCCTGTAGCAACACTTCGTCAACCGGGGTCGTGTTGCCGCTCATCGGGAGCCCACGGGCCTGTCGGGCTCGGCTGTGACCTTCGCCCCCTCCTGCTCGAGTGGCGCGACGAAATTGTAGCGCTTCAGCACCAGTGCCCCGTCCCGTGCCTGGGTGGGATCGAACGCGTACTCCGTGAGCCCGCAATTGGCGACGTCCCCCGCGCGGTCGATCGCGAGAATCTGTTCCTCCGTCATGTTCTCCAGGAGATACCGCAGGCACAGCACGACGACCTGATGCGCCACGATCAGCAATCGCGCCTGGCTATGATGCAGCGACACGGTATCGAGCGCGCTGCGTAGCCGCAGGATGACGTCGCACCAGCTCTCTCCGCCAGGAGGCCGGTGGTAGAATTTTCCCAGCACACGGCGAAATTCGGCCTGCTCGGGGAATTCCTCCCGGATGCCGTGACTGGTTAACCGGTCGAGGATTCCAAACTCTTTTTCGCGCAATCGCTCGTCCACGATAAAGTCGGCCGCCTCTACCGCCAGGCCGCCGCTCGCGTGGATCAACCCAGCGGTCTGCCGCGCCCGCAGGTAGGGCGAGGTCAAGACGACATCGGGCTGCTGGTCGCGGGGCATCCGCGCGAACCATCTTCCCAGCGCCCGAGACTGCTCCTCTCCCAGAGGACTCAGAGGCACGTCGACGTCGCGGCCGCCGGTATCGATCCGCGCCAGCCGGGCGGCATGCGCCGCGTCCCGCGCGACATTGCCGCTGCTCTCCCCATGGCGGACGATCCAAAGGCGGTCCGGCCAGCGCTGCGCCATCAATGTATCCCCGCTATCCGGAGCGATAACGCCGGAGGAATGACGGGGTTATCTCGCGGCGCCGATCATGACATCCGCGGTCCAAATCCTGGCGCTGGTACCTCTGCCTGAGCTTGTCTCATGCCGCCTTCCGCCGGGCCAGCCGATGCAGGAGCTCTGCCGCGGCGGCGATCCGGTCCGCCGCATTCCCGCTCCGTCGCGCGAGAACGGCGCGGCCGCCCCGCAGCTCCAGCGGTGGAGTCAGCGACGGGGGCTCCGCGAGCAGCGTCGCGGCCGCAGCGGTGGGGCCGACATCCATCCGTACGACACCCAGGCGGCGGCACTCCATCCGCAGACGCGCCAGGGCAAGCAGGTTCGCTACCGGCTCGGAGGGCGGGCCGAAGCGGTCTCGCAGTTCGTCCTCGAAATCCTCCAACGCAGCGAGGTCATCGCGGCGGACCATGCCGGCGAGCCGGGCATGCAGCTCGATGCGCAGCCCGTCCTCCTCCGCCACCTCTTCGGGAATGCCGGCCGAGGCCTCGATGGACAGGGCCGGTGTCCACTCCTCCGGGACCGGCTCGCCCCGCGCGGCCCGGAAGGCCCGCTCCAGCAGGTGCTGGTAGAGGTCGAGGCCGATCAACTTCACGTGGCCGGCCTGACTCTCACCCAGCAGGTCGCCCGCGCCGCGCAGGTCCATGTCGCGCGCGCTGATGGCGAAGCCGGCGCCCACCCGGTCAAAGGCCTCCAGCGTCTTGAGCCGCTTGAGCGTCAGTGCGGTGGGCGGCTGCGCGGGATCGGTCAGCAGAAAGATGGTGCCGCGCACGCGGCCGCGGCCGACGCGCCCGCGTAGCTGATGCAGCTGGCCGAGGCCGAAGCGGTCCGCGCGCCACACCAGCATCGTGTTCGCCCGCGGCACGTCGAGGCCAGTCTCCACGATGTTGGTGGAGAGCAGGACATCGCCCTGGCCTTCCGCGAAGCGCAACAGCGCATCGTCTACCTCGGCCGGCGGAAGCTCCCCATGCGCCTCGATCAGCTTCAGGCGGGGCAGCAGGCCACGAATGCGCTCGCGCATCGCCGGCAGGTCCTTGATGCGGGAGCAAACCACGAAGCTCTGCCCGCCGCGCCGCTTCTCGCGCTCCAGCGCCTGGCGCAGCAGCACATCGTCCAGCGGCACATGGGCCGTGCGGATGGGCTGTCGGCGACCGGGAGGGGTGGCGATGACGCTGACTTCCCCCAGCCCCAGCAGCGCCGCCTGCAAGGTGCGGGGGATGGGCGTGGCGGTCATCGAGAGCACGTGGCCGCGGGCGGCAAGCTGCCGCAGTGCCGTCTTCTGCCGGGCGCCGAAGCGCTGCTCCTCGTCGATGACGACCAGGCCGAGCTCCCGGAAGCTTATCGCCTTGCCCAGCAGAGCCTGCGTGCCAATCGCGATTCGCACGCTGCCATCCGCCAGCCCGGCCTTTACCGCCTTCGCCTCGGCCGCGGTCGACAACCGCGAAAGCTGCTCGATGCGGATCGGCCCGTCCTTCGTCTCCAGTCCGGCAAAGCGCCGTCGGAAGGTGTTCAGATGCTGCCGCACGAGCACCGTCGTGGGCGCCAGGACTGCCACCTGCCAGCCAGCGAGGGCCGCAGCCGCGACAGCATGCAGCGCCACCTCGGTCTTGCCGAAGCCGACGTCGCCGCAGACGAGGCGGTCCATCGGGCGGCCTGAGGCGAAGTCCGAGAGGACGGCTTGGATGGCCTCCGATTGGTCCTCGGTCAGGCTGTGCGGAAAGCGTGCAGCGAAGCTTTCGTAGACGCGGCCACGCGGTCGGATCACGGGCGCCGTCAGCCTCGCCCGCTCGGCAGCCAGCTCAGCCATGGCCGCCGCCGTCTCCCTGATCTGTGCCGCGACCTCCTGCCGTCGCTTCTCCCAACCGCCACTGCCCAGCCGGTCGAGCGTCACGGCTTCCGCTTCGGCACCGTACCGCCAGAGCCGGTCCATCTCGTCGAGTGGAACGAGTTGCGCCTTGCCGTCGGCATACTCGAGCCTGAGGCAGTCCATCCGCGCGCCCTCCAGTTCCACCGACTCCAGCCCGCTCAGCGCGCCCAATCCATGGTCGAGGTGAATGACGGCGTCGCCGGGCTGAAGCGTAGCCTGGCCCAGAGCGAGAAACTCGCGGTGCTGGCTGGCGTCGCGCCGCCCGGCGGTCCGTCGCACATCGGAGGGTGCAACCACAGACACTTTTCCGACGGAGAAGCTCGAAGCAAGTAGGCCGTCCAGGATCCCGAACGAGCCGGGTGGCGCGGCCTGGAGAGCCGACCAGCAAGCGAAGGAAGCCGCCTCCAGATCAAGCCTGCGCGCGGCCAGCCGCTGGAGCGAGAGAGTCGTCCGGTGCTTGCGGCCGGAGATCGCGACTGAGCGCCCTGCCGCAAGCTCAGATTCGACGAATGCGATAAAGGCTTCCTCCGGCTCCGGCATGTCCGAGAAGCATGGGACTGGAGGCTCCCCGTTCTCCGCTGGCTGGACCGTCGTGGCCGCCCGCCCCGCCAGCGCCTCGCGCCACGCCTCGCCGAGCAGGTACAGCGAATCCGGCTCCGAAGGCACGAAGGCCGGCGGCTCCTCGGGCAAGGTGGATGCGCGCAGCCGATAGGCATCCCGCACCTCATCCGCCCGCTGATCGGCGAGGTCCGGCACTTCGGGATCGACGACGATCAGGGCTTTGGGCAGGAGTTCGAACACGGTCGAGAGCTTCGGGTAAAAGCCCGCCAGGGCGTGCTCGATCCCCTGCACGTGCACCGCTTCCGAGTCCGGGGGCAGTACGAGCTCGGAGGCGGGGCCCAACGTTACCGCATCGACTTCCGCGGTGCTTCGCTGAGTGAGAGGATCGTAAAGGCGGAAGGCCTTAATGCGGCCTTCCGCATGCTCGATCCTGCAGGGCTGGCCGTTTCTGGCCGCAGGATACACATCCAGCACCGAACCCCGGAGCGTGGCCTCGCCAGGCTCGTCAACGCAATCCTCGAAGGCGTAGCCAAGGCGCCGGAGCTCTTCCTCCACCGCCGCGGGGTCAATCTCCTCATCCAGGCGCAACGTGAGCTCGCGATAGATCTCCCCGGGCGGAAGACGCTGAGTGGCCGCGGGGATCGTGGCGACGAGCAATCCCGGCCCGGCCCCGTCTCTCAGAACCTTCAGCGCAGCCATGCGCTGGCCCATGACCTGCCGCGAGGGCGAAGTCGTGTCGTAGGGCAGGCAGTCCCAGCTCGGAAGGAGGACCACACCCAGCTCCGGCTCAAGGGCCTGGGCAGCGCGCGCCAGGCGCACGGCGCGGGTTTCGCTCCGCGCCAGGAAGATGAGTCCCCCGGACGCGACAGCCATTTCAGTGAGCGCAGCCGCCAGACCCGCTTCAGACCCTTCGATGAGATCGGCCACTGCCCCCCCGGATGTCGCACAGGATCTTGCAACGCGGGACGCGGCAGCCGGACGGCACGTGGACCGAGGTTGGTTGCGGATTCAGACGCGAGAACGCGCCGGGATTCATCGGATGCATCCAGGGAAGGTGCGCGGAGTGGAACATGCGCGCGGCACGCGTTGTTGAGGCGCGCACGCCAAACCGGCCGTTCTTCCACAACGGATGGCGCATGTGTGGGCAACCGCGCCCTGCGGGAGATGTTTAGGGCTGAGAAATTGCGGTCTGCCCTTGCCGCTGCGAGGACCCCGAGCCCTTGGCTGAACCAAAGATCCTTCCGCGTTCACTCTACTACTTCCACCCGCTCCTCGTACCCGAGTTGCGCCGTTGGCCGGAGGAATTCGCCCGCATCGCGTCGCTCGGGTTCGATGCTGTCGTCCTCGCGCCGCCCTTTGGGACCGGCCACGACCGCTCCGTTTTTCTCGCAGCCGATCATCGAGTCCTGCACGCCAGCCTCGGCGGTGGCGATGCCCTCGCGGCGCTCGCGGACATTTGCGCCATGGCACGTGCCCAAGGGCTGAACATCCTGTTGGATCTCGCTACGGAGCGTGTGGACGCTCAATCGAAACTTCTCGACGCCCATCCCGAGTGGCGGCAAGACGCCCCTTCCGTCGAAGCTCCGCCCGACCCCCGCAAACCTTTTCATTCTGGCGTGCGCCTGCCGCTGCCCGTGCCAGAGCCGCTCCAGGCCTGGTGGGTGGCGCGTGTGACCGAGTGGGCACAGGCGGGGATCGGCGGCTTCCGGTGCCTCGATCCCGATGCTGGCCAAAGCTTCTGGGAACCGCTGATACGCGACGCGCGTCAGTCCCATCCCGATCTGATTTTCATGGCCTGGACGCTGGGCGTCACGCCGGCTCGGCTGGCTGAGCTGTCAACGTGCCGCTTCGATCTGTCAGCCTCCTCGCTCCCCTGGTGGGATTACGAAGCTGCATGGTGGGGTGAGGAGGCTGCGCGGCTCTCGAAGGTCGCTCCGATCCTTACCATGCCCGAAGCGCCCTTCGCACGCCGTCTCCTGGCCGGGTTCAGCAGCCGCGACGAGGCCCGTCGCGCCGGAGAGCGAGCGCTGCGCTTCGCGGCATTCGCGGGCTCGGCCTGGATGCTTCCCATGGCCTTCGAGTTCGGGGACATCCACCGGATGGGCCATGATGGCCGTCAGGCGGAAGCCTTCGACGATCTTCGTCGCTCGCCGCGGATCGATTTCAGCGAGACGATCCGTCAGCTGAATGCCGGCCGGCGGGCATCTCCCGCCACGGCCGGCGCCGACGCTCCAGTGGTGCTCTCCCCACCGGGCGCGCCCGTCGCCGCTGTCATGCGCGGCCCGGCTCAGGCACCGGAACTCCTGGTGCTGGCGAATCCCTCACTCTCTCGTCCAGCCGAGCTGTCCACCGCGCAGGCACTGGGCGCGCTGCCGCGGCCCGCGTCCTTCCCCGGGGGACGGCCCGAGGCTGCCGGCCTCATCCAGCTGGAGCCGGGTGAGGTCCGAGCCATTCCCGTCGAGGCGACAAAGCCAGTCCGGCAGAAGCCCGCCCCGGGCGACCGCAGCGCCCGGAGCTTCGCGGAATCCCCGCGCATCGCCGTCGAGGCCGTGGCGCCAGCGGTGGATGGCGGCCGCTTCCCGGTCAAGCGCATTGTGGGCCATCCCGTGACCGTCACCGCCGACGTCTTCACGGACGGCGCGACCAAGCTGGCGGTCCGCCTGCTGTGGCGGCCCGCCGATGAGGCCGCCTGGCGCGAGGTGCCGATGCGGCACATGGTCAACGACATCTACAGCGGGACCTTCGTGCCGGACCGCGTGGGCCGCCATCTCTACGCCGTCTGCGCCTGGGTGGATGTCTATGCCGCGTTCCGCAACGAGATCACCAAGAAGCAGGCCGCGGGCGTCGACATCACGCTGGAGCGCCAGGAGGGCATGGCGCTGCTGGAAGAGGCGAAGCGCCATCTCCGGAGGAACGAGGCTGCGGAAATAACGGCCCTGCTCAAAGCCCTGCCACGGGCGGATGCCGAGGTCGCGGTCGAGCTCTTTGGCATGCCCCGCGTCATCTCGCTGATGGCCAAGGCAGACCAGCGGCCCTTCCGGGTGGTCCAGGAGTTGCCGCTGGATGTCGAGCGGCGTGCCGCCGGCTTCGCGTCCTGGTACGAGATCTTCCCGCGGTCGCAAAGCGGCGATCCCAACCGCCACGGGACTTTCGACGACGTGATCCGCGCGCTGCCAAGGGTGCGGGACATGGGCTTCGACGTGCTCTACTTCCCGCCCATTCACCCGATCGGCCGCAAGAACCGCAAGGGTCGCAACAACAGCCTGGTGGCGAAGCCCGGCGACCCCGGCAGCCCCTATGCGATCGGTTCCGAGGCAGGCGGACACGACGCGATTCATCCGGAGCTGGGAACGCTCGACGATTTCCGCCGCCTGATCGCCGCCGCGAAGGATCACGGGCTGGAGATCGCGCTGGATTTCGCCATCCAGTGCTCGCCGGACCATCCGTGGCTGAAGGACCATCCGGAATGGTTCGCCTGGAGGCCTGACGGCTCGATCCGCTACGCCGAGAACCCGCCGAAGAAGTACGAGGACATCGTCAACGTCGACTTCTACGCGAAGGGCGCCGTCCCCTCCCTATGGCTGACGCTGCGCGACGTCGTGCTCTTCTGGGCGGAGCAGGGCGTGAAGCTCTTCCGTGTGGACAACCCGCACACCAAGCCGCTGCCGTTCTGGGAATGGATGATCGGCGAGGTGCGCGCGCGCGATCCCGATTGCGTCTTCCTCTCGGAGGCCTTCACGCGGCCCAAGGTGATGTACCGGCTGGCCAAGGTCGGTTTCTCGCAGTCCTACACTTATTTCACCTGGCGCAATGAGCCCTGGGAACTCGGCCAGTATATGACCGAGCTGAACCAGGCGCCGGTCGCGGACTTCTTCAGGCCGCACTTCTTCGTGAACACGCCGGACATCAACCCCGTCTTCCTGCAGAAATCGGGCCGGCCGGGCCATCTGATCCGCGCCGCGCTGGCGGCCACACTCTCCGGCCTCTGGGGCGTGTACAACGGCTTCGAGCTCTGCGAGGCGCGGCCGGAAAAGCCGGGCAAGGAAGAATATCTCGACAGCGAGAAATACGAGATCCGCGCCTGGGACTATGGCCGCCCGGGCAACATCGAGGCCGAGATCACCCGGCTCAACGCCCTCCGGCGGCAGAATCCTGCCTTGCAGACGCATCTCGGCACCACCGTCCTCGCCTCGGGCCATCCCGGCATCATGCTCTTCGCCAAGGCGACGGAGGATCGCTCCAACATCGTCCTGGTGGCGGTGTCCACCAACCCCTTCGACATCGTGGAGACGCAGATGGAGCTGCCGCAGCGCGTCCTCGGCCTCGGCGCGGGCGCGCCCTTCCTCGCGGAAGACCTGATCGCGGGCGGCGAGCAGCGCTGGGAGGGCACGCACCGCCCGCTGCGCCTCGATCCCGCCGTCCTTCCCTTCGCCTTATGGCGCCTCCGCGCCGACAGGGCCTGAGCATGCCGAACAAGACGAAACGCCACCCCGCCCCGGAGGCCGTGAACGACCCGCAATGGTACAAGGACGCGGTCGTCTATCAGCTGCACATCAAATCGTTCTTCGATGCCAACAACGACGGCGTCGGCGACATCCCCGGCCTTCTGCAGAAGCTCGACTACATCGCCGAACTCGGGGTCGACACCATCTGGATGCTGCCCTTCTACCCTTCACCGCGCCGCGACGACGGCTACGACATCGCCGAGTACAAGGACGTTCATCCGGAATACGGCAGCATGGCCGACATCCGGAAGCTCATCCATGAGGCGCATGCGCGCGGCATCAAGGTCATCACCGAGCTGGTGATCAACCACACCTCGGACCAGCACCCCTGGTTTCAGCGTGCCCGGCGCGCGAAGAAGGGCTCGGTGCATCGCGACTACTACGTCTGGTCGGACGACGACAGGAAGTACGACGGGACGCGGATCATCTTCCTCGACACCGAGAAGTCCAACTGGACCTGGGATCCCGTGGCCGGCGCCTATTTCTGGCACCGGTTCTACAGCCACCAGCCGGACCTCAACTTCGACAATCCGCACGTGCTGAAGGAGGTCTTCTCCGTCATGCGCTTCTGGGTGGAGGCGGGCGTCGATGGCC
Source organism: Roseococcus sp. YIM B11640 (assembly GCF_049727625.1). NCBI lineage: Bacteria > Pseudomonadati > Pseudomonadota > Alphaproteobacteria > Acetobacterales > Roseomonadaceae > Roseococcus > Roseococcus sp. YIM B11640. The sequence continues at coordinate 363,790 of NZ_JBBJOZ010000003.1, read as the reverse complement.
TCCGGCTGGACGCAATCCCCTACCTCATCGAACGCGACGGCACGAACAACGAGAACCTGCCAGAGACGCATGCCGTCTTGAAGAAGATCCGCGCGGAGCTCGATCGCATCGCGCCGGGCCGCATGCTGCTCGCCGAGGCTAACCAGTGGCCGGAGGACACGCAGCTCTATTTCGGCGACGGCGACGAATGCCACATGTCCTTCCACTTCCCGCTGATGCCGCGCATGTACATGGCGATGGCGCAAGAGGACCGGTTTCCCATCACCGACATCCTCCGCCAGACGCCTTCGATCCCCGAGATCTGCCAATGGGCGATCTTCCTGCGGAACCATGACGAGCTGACGCTGGAGATGGTGACGGATCGCGAGCGGGACTATCTCTGGAACACCTATGCCGCCGACAAGCGCGCGCGCATCAACCTCGGCATCCGTCGCCGCCTTTCCCCGCTGCTGGAGCACGACCGCCGCCGCATCGAGCTGATGAACTCGTTGCTGCTCTCCATGCCCGGCACGCCCGTGATCTACTACGGCGACGAGATCGGCATGGGCGACAACATCCATCTCGGCGATCGCGACGGGGTCCGGACGCCGATGCAGTGGTCGCCCGACCGCAATGGTGGCTTCAGTCGTGCCAACCCCGCGAGCCTCGTGCTGCCGGCCATCATGGACCCGGTCTACGGCTATGAGGCCGTGAACGTGGAGGCACAGTCGGCCGATCCGCATTCGCTGCTCAACTGGATGCGGCGCATGCTGGCGGTGCGAAAACGGCACCGCTCCTTCGGGCGGGGCAGCTTCGGCTACCTCTATCCCGGCAACCGCAAGATCCTCGCCTATCTGCGGGAGCTCGAAGGCGAGACGATCCTCTGCGTCTGCAATCTCTCGCGCACGGCCCAGGCGGTGGAGCTGGACCTCTCGGCCTTCGCGGGCCGCGTGCCGGTGGAGCTGATCGGCGGCTCCTCCTTTCCGCCGATCGGGCAGCTCTCCTACCTGCTGACCCTGCCTCCCTACGGGTTCTACTGGTTCCTGCTCGCAACGGAGGCCGCTATGCCCACTTGGCACCTGCCGGCGCCCGAGCCCATGTCGGAGCTCGCGACACTGGTCCTGCGCAACAGCCTGGCGGAAGTGCTGTCCTCCGCCTCCCTGCGGACGCTCGAGACGGATGTCCTGGCGCAATACCTTTCGAAGCGGCGCTGGTTCTCGGGGAAGGATACGGCGCACAGCAAACCGCGCTTCGCCTTCGTCGAGGTCCTTCGCGGCGAGAACGGCGCCGAAGCCCTGATGACGGAGGTGGAGGTGGCAGGCGCCACAGGTGCCGAGCCTGGCCGCTACTTCCTACCCCTAGGCCTCGGCTGGGAGGACGAGACCAGCACCGCGCTCCCGCAGCAGCTGGCGCTGGCGCGGATCCGCCGCGGGCGCCGCGTGGGCGTGCTCACCGACGCCTTCGCGCTGGACGCACTGGCCCAGACGGTTGTCCACCACCTGCGGGGGAGCGCGACCTTGCCGCTGGCTGAGGGCGAGATCCGCTTCCTGCCGACCTCGGCTTTCGAGGCCGTGGAGATCCCGGATGGCGCCGAGATTCGACGGCTCGACGCCGAGCAGTCCAACTCCTCGCTGATCATCGGCGAGCAGGCCGTCCTGAAGCTGGTCCGTCGCATCACGGAGGGCATCAGCCCTGAGACCGAGATGACGCGCTTCCTGACGGAGCGCGGCTTCGGGCAGACCGCTCCCCTGCTGGGAGAAGTGGTTCGCGTGACGCCCGACGGCGTGCCGCGGACCCTTATCATCCTGCAGGGCTTCGTACGAAACCAGGGCGACGGATGGGGTTGGACCACCGATTTCCTTCGTCGCAGCATCGATACCATGGCGGTGCCGGACAGCTCGTTCGAGGAGCAGGACGGTGTCATCCACAGCTACCTCCTCTTTGCGAGCGCGCTGGGCCATAGGTTGGCCGAGATGCACGCCGTGCTCGCCGGCCCCTGTGAGGACGAGGCCTTCCGGCCCGAGCCCGCCACACGCGAGGATTCTGAGGCCTGGGGTCAAGCGGCCCGCGCGCAGCTCCAGCAGGCGCTGGAGGCTCTGGCCGGCGTGACGGAGTGGAACGCCGCCGAGGACCAAGCCCGCGCCAAAACCATCCTGTCGCGGGGGCAGGAGTTGCTGGCCGGCGTGGAGCGCCTCGCCGCCGCCGCGGAGGGCACGCTGAAGACGCGCGTGCACGGCGACTTCCATCTTGGCCAGGTGCTGGTTGTGCAAGGCGACGCCTACATCATCGACTTCGAGGGCGAGCCGGCGAAGACGCTGGAACAGCGCCGCGCCAAGTCGTCACCACTGCGCGACGTCGCGGGGCTTCTGCGCTCCTTCGATTATGCGACGGCCGCGGCCGCGGCGAACCGTCAGGGCATCGAGGGCCCGGGCGCCGAGCGTTTCGCAGCGCTGTTGGAGCGGTTCCGGCACAGCGCCGGCGAGAGCTTCCTCGCCGCCTATCGTGAGGCTCACGCCCAGGCGCCGCAGCCCTGGATGACGGCCGAGGCCGAGACGCCGCTGCTCGACCTCTTCCTGCTGGAGAAGGCCGCCTACGAGGTCTGTTACGAAGCCGCCAACCGGCCCGGCTGGATCCACATTCCCCTGCGCGGCTTGGAGGCACTAGCCAACCGCATCCTGGGCACGGAGACCCGCGATGGCTGAGGCAGGCCTGAATCCCGAAGCCCTGGCGGCGCTGATAGATGGCCGCCATGGCGACCCCTTCTCCATCCTCGGTCTGCACGAGACGGAGGCCGGGCCCATCGTGCGTGCCTACCTGCCGGGCGCGAGCGGTGCCTCGCTCGTCGTGGGCGGGACCGTGCTGCCCATGACGCTGCTGCACCCGGCCGGGCTCTACGCCCGTGGCATGGTGCCCGGCCCCTACCTCCTGCGCATCGACTGGAACGGCGTGGTCCAGGAGACGGAGGATCCCTACAGCTTCGGCCCGCTGCTCGGCGAACTCGACGTCCACCTGCTGCGCGAGGGACGCCACCAGGACATCGGCCGCTGCCTGGGCGCGCATCCGATGGTCGTCGAAGGGGTCAGCGGCGTGCGCTTCGCAGTTTGGGCGCCCAACGCCCGGCGCGTCTCGGTCGTCGGCGACTTCAACAGCTGGGACGGCCGGCGCCACCCGATGCGCCTGCGGCACGAGGCGGGGGTGTGGGAGCTCTTTCTCCCACGCCTGCAGCCCGGCACGATCTACAAATACGAGTTGGTCGACAGCTGGGGCCAGCTCCTACCCATGAAGGCCGATCCCATCGCTTGGCAGGCCGAGCCGCCCCCCGCCACGGGTTCCATCGTCGCCGATACCGGCCGCATCCGGCCGCCACGCGCCTTGGCAATCGGGGGTGATCCGGCGCGCAAGCCGATGTCGATCTACGAGGTGCATCCGGGCTCCTGGGCCCGCGGCGACGGGGACACGCCGCTGGATTGGGAGCAGCTGGGCGACCAGCTGATTCCCTACGTGAAGGGGATGGGCTTCACCCATCTCGAATTCCTGCCGATCATGGCGCATCCGTTCGGCGGCTCCTGGGGCTACCAGCCGCTCGGGCAGTTCGCCCCGCACGCGCCCTTCGGCGCGCCGGAGCATTTCGCCCGGTTGGTGGAGCGATGCCACGAGTCGGGGATCGGCGTCGTGCTGGATTGGGTTCCCGCGCATTTCCCGACCGACGTGCATGGCCTCGCCCGCTTCGACGGCACGGCCTTGTACGAGCATGCCGACCCCCGCGAGGGCTTCCACCAGGACTGGAACACGCTGATCTACAACCTCGGCCGGCAGGAGGTCCGGAACTTCCTGATGGGCAGTGCGCTGCACTGGTTGGAGCACTACGGAGTGGACGCGCTGCGCGTAGATGCGGTGGCCTCCATGCTCTATCGCGACTACAGCCGCCGCGAGGGCGAGTGGGTGCCGAACATCCATGGCGGCCGCGAGAACCTGGAGGCGATCTCCTTCCTCAAGGAGCTCTCCGACACCATCGCAGAGCGCTGCCCCGGCAAGCTGCTCATCGCGGAGGAATCCACCTCCTTCCCGAACGTCACCCGAAGGCCGCGCGAGGGCGGGCTGGGATTTGACTTCAAGTGGAACATGGGCTGGATGAACGACACGCTGCGCTACATCGAGACCGACCCGATCTACCGGCGCTACCATCACGGCCTGCTGACGTTCGGTCTCGTCTATGCTTTCTCGGAACGGTTCATCCTGCCCATCTCGCATGACGAGGTCGTGCACGGGAAGGGCTCGCTACCCGGCAAGATGCCGGGCGACGAATGGCAGCGCTACGCCAATCTTCGGGCCTATCTGAGCTTCATGTGGACGCATCCGGGCAAGAAGCTGCTCTTCATGGGAAGCGAGTTCGGCCAGCCGCGCGAATGGAATCATGACCGCTCGCTCGACTGGCACCTGCTGGACGAGCCGCGCCATGCCGGACTGCAGCGCATGGTTCGTGACCTGAACCGCCTTTATGTCAGCCTGCCCGCGCTGCATGCGCGGGATTGCGAGCCCGGCGGCTTCCGCTGGGTCGTGCTGGACGATGCTGACAACAGCATCTTCGCTTGGCTGCGCTACGGGCCGGATGAGGAGCAGCCCGTGCTGGTGATATGCAACTTCACCCCAGTGATCCGCGAAGGCTACCGGGTGGGCGTCCCCCGGGCCGGCGCCTGGCGCGAATTGTTCAATTCGGACGCGGCGATCTACGCGGGCAGCAACACCGGCAATGGCGGGACGGTGCAGGCCGCGCCCGACGGCTCGCACGGGCTGCCGGCTTCGGTCTCGCTGACCTTGCCGGCGCTCGGCACGCTGATCCTCGGGCCGACAGCCTCCACCACCCAGCCGCCATAGCCTGACCCAACTGCTCCGTGAGGGCCGCGCCGGGGATGTTTGTGACCGAGGTCGGTTTCCCACATTTCGCCCATCCTGGCGCGACCGACGGTAGCGGTTGCACCCGCAGGGGCGGATGTTACCTTATGGCGCTATGCAACGACTGGCTTCTCTTTTCGGGCTGCCGGACCTCCGCGATGGTCTGGAGCAGATCATCCGGGAGGCTCCGCCCGGCGATAAGCTCGTCCTGCCCAACCAAGAAGTGGCGCGAATCTTCCCCGGGGGGCTGCTGGAGCTTGTCGCCTGGGCAAAGCAGTACGGCGTTGCGGTCACCGACCGGCCCGACCTTAAAGGCGTCGAATTGCGGAAGCCGGACTGATCACCACCCCTAGAATGGCTTGTGGCGCGCCTGAGGGTGTGGAAGCGCAACGATTTTACCAAGGGCAGCTTTAGCTGCGGGAGCGGTCACTGGCCTGAATTTCAAAGCTTCGCCGAACGGAAATGAAACGCGGAATATTGCTGTCGATCGAAGCGATATTGCTCACGGCGATGGCATCGTCCGACGCGGCGACAATTGGTCAGGCAGATGCTCGACCCCGCCCAGAAACTGGAAGTGCGCCCGGAGCCTTCCACACTCGTCGTGAATAGACGCCTGGCGGGGTCGTGGTCGCAAATCGTGCGTTGAAGCGAGGACGTTCAGGCGTCGCTCCGCCCATTCCTCAGCGCACTCGAGACCTCCGCCCCAATGCACAACTGAGATGGGCCGATCGCCCTCGTTGTCGAAGAAGGAAATTCTATAGATGGCTGCCCAGTCCATGGCCGAACTCTCCACGAAAATGGGACAATGATCGCCTCGCCCGAAACTCCCGCTCACTTTCGATAACTTTTCAAAAATCGCAGCGATCAGAAAGGAATTCGGTCGGAAGCCATGGCAGGCCGCTATGCAAGATCGTATGGATGTTGCGAAGCGGCATGCCGAAGAGCGTCGAAAAGCGATCGCTGCGTCTAAGGCCAGAGGTCACCAACATGACCATCAAGCCCTGCCATCGATCGGGCCGCAGCCATGCGCGATCCATCCAGTCCAGGCTGACAGAGATAAATTCCCAGGTCGCGCAGCATTCGCTCAACGGAATTCGACGACGCCAGCAACTGCAGAGGAAGCGAGCGCCCGGCCGCTTCGAGCACCGCCCGCGCAGCCTGCTCCACGCTGTTTCGCGCTAGATCCATATACCCGATAACCCGGTTCTCGGCGGCGTTCGTCACCTCGCTCAGCCAGCAAGCTTGTCTGCACCAGAGCCGTGCTGTCTCCGCAGCGATCATGGCCTTGGCCAACCGGGAAGACATATGCGGATCCGATCCGTTCCCGTGGCCCGCGTGATGGGCCCGCAGCGCCTCGCCGACAGCCTCTATCCCGCCGAGCATGACAGTCAGGGTTCGCCATCGCGCCGGCAGAAGCTCGGAGAGGGGATCCTGGGATGGCTCCAGCCGCTGGCAAACCGAAACGGGCAGCCCCGTCAGGTCAACATTGCCGCGTGCCGACGCCCGCATACCCGCCGGATTCCAACACGACAGATCGCCACGCTCGGAGAACTGGTCCAACGGGGCGAGCAGCAGTTCGTTCGTGCCATCCGGATCATGTCGCGCTGTGACCAACGCCTGCTGGACCACACCCGTCCCCGCGCATTGAGTCTTGCCTCCCTGGAGCAGCCCTGCGGTTGCGCGAAGTGCCGCGCCAGGTCGGTCGGTCGTCCAAAGCCCGAAGAGTTGGCGCTTCAAGAGCGCTGCCTTGACGAACTCTTGCTGGCTTTCCGAGCCGCGACGCATCGCCAGCACGACCGCGCCGACGTGAGCCTCGTAGATCTCTCCCAGGGGTAGGCTGAGCCGGCCTATCAGCCGAAGAGCTTCGAACAGGTCGAGTGCCCCGCCGGCCTCGGTTCCCCAACCGAGGCCACCGAACCGTTCGGGCAAGGGGGCCGACAAGAAGCCCGCCTCGGCAAGTTCGTCGAGATCGTCCAATGGAGGAAAGCTGCTGACGAAATCCAGAGCTTGAGCTCGCATCTGACAGCGAGACTTGAACAGGGGGTTTCGCAAAAAGCCATGCAGGTCCAGTCCGTCGCGCGACACCGGCTGGCTCACCGCCACCGTGCTCCGCAACCTGTCTCGTGTTCCACAGCGCCCTCCGCAGGAAAGCGCGACTATGCGCAGGTCGCCAGCCGATCCTTGCTCACCTTTGATGGAGAGAAGCTGGCCATGGGCGGCGCAGCCGGAGCTATAAGGAACCGACGATCGTCACGAGGGGATTTCCATGACGACGAGACGTGTTCTTCAGCCTGGCCCCGACCACCCGATTACCCTGCAACCACTCGGCAGCCGCGTCGTGGTCACGGTCGGCGGGCAGACGATCGCAGCCAGCGACAGGGCCATCATTCTCCAGGAGGCGGCCTACCCGCCCGTGATCTACATTCCGCGCCAGGACGCGCGGATGGGCCTGCTCGTGCGGAGCGCGCAGGTCAGCTACTGCCCCTACAAGGGCGAAGCTTCCTATTTCAGCATTCCCGCCGGCGGCACCCGGTCGGACAACGCCGTCTGGACCTACGAGGCTCCCTTCCAGGCCGTCGCGAACATCAAGGAGCACCTCGCCTTCTATCCCGACCGCGTCGACACCATCGCCTACGGTCCTGCCCGGCCGAAAAGGTAACCTTTCGGTATGGGCTGAAACCTGAGCGCTTGCCGCGGGCTTAACCCGTTTCTGGGCCATCAACCTTCAGCCTCGGCCGACCGCACCTCGATCTTGGGAGGAAACGCGTCCCCATGAACGTCATCACCCAAAGGGGCACCGAGACCACCCCGTGGCTGGCCGAAAGGTATGCCCATGTCCGCGCGCGGACCGATACACTGGCAGCCCCCCTCTCGCCGGAGGACCAGGTCGTCCAGTCGATGCCGGATGCGAGCCCGACGAAATGGCATCGCGCGCACACGACCTGGTTCTTCGAGACCTTCCTGCTGCTGCCCTTCCTGCCGGGCTATCGCCGCGTCGACGAAAATTTCGCGGTACTCTTCAACTCCTATTACGTCGCCGCCGGCCCTCGTCACGCGCGGCCGCAGCGCGGCATCCTGACCCGCCCCGGCCACGCGGAGGTCGCCGCCTATCGCGCGACGGTGGATGCGGCGATGGCGCAGCTGCTCCGCGATCCACCAGAAGAAGCGCTGCCACTGATCGAGCTTGGCCTGCATCACGAGGAGCAGCACCAGGAGCTCCTGCTCACAGACATTCTCCACGCCTTATCGGGCAACCCGCTGCGCCCGGCCTATGATCCCGCCTGGCGCGAGCCTGCCGCCGCCCGCGGCACCCCCGCCATGCTCGAAGGCCCGGAGGGCGTGGTGGAGATCGGCCATGCCGGCGGGGGCTTCGCCTTCGACAACGAGGCGCCGCGCCATCGCACCTACCTCGCGCCCTTCCGGCTGGCGGACCGGCTCGTCCGGAACGGGGAATGGCTCGCCTTCATGGAGGACGGCGGCTATCGCCAGCCTCTCCTCTGGATGAGCGACGGCTGGGCCGCCTGCCAGGCCGAGGGCTGGGAAGCGCCGATGTACTGGGAGGGCCGCGACGGCGCCTGGTCGCAATTCGGCCTGGGCGGCCTGCGGCCCGTCGATCCTGATCTGCCGGTGCGGCACATCTCGTGGTACGAAGCGGACGCCTTCGCGCGCTGGGCCGGCAAGCGCCTGCCGACCGAGCAGGAGTGGGAGGCCGCCTCGGCGCGTCCCGGCTTCTCCGAGCTGGCGGACACCGCCTGGCAATGGACCGGCAGCGCCTATCGCCCCTACCCCGGCTTCACGCCCTGGGCCGGCGCCGTCGGCGAGTACAACGGCAAGTTCATGGTCGGCCAGATGGTGCTGCGCGGAGGCTCGCTGGCGACACCGCCCGGGCATTCGCGGCCGAGCTACCGCAATTTCTTCCCACCCAGCGCCCGATGGCAGTTCACCGGCCTACGGCTCGCGGAGGACCTGGCATGAGCATAGCTTTCGCACAGGATGCCGTTTCGGCGCAGGCCGCCGCGCTCCAGGCCGACGCCCTTGCCGGCCTCTCCGGCGCGCAGAAGACCCTGCCCTGCAAGTGGCTCTATGATTCCGAAGGAAGCCGCCTCTTCGAGGCCATCACGCGCCTGCCGGAATACTACCCCACGCGCACCGAGATGCGGATCCTGGAGGAAAGCGGCGGCGAGATTGCCGAGGCGATCGGGACCGGCGCCGCCGTCATCGAGTTCGGCCCCGGGGATGGCGCGAAGGCCGTGCAGCTGCTGGGTGCCCTGGAGGCGCCCGCCGCCTATCTCCCGGTCGATATCGCCCCGGAGTGGCTCGAAGCCGCGGCCGCCCGCGTGAGCGCCGCCTTCCCGGCGCTGCGGGTGCGGCCCGTGGTGGCCGATTTTACCCTGCCCTTCGAGCTCGCGGGCCGCGCGGCCGGCAGCCGGACTCATCTGGGCTTCTTCCCCGGCTCGACCATCGGCAATTTCGAGCCTCGCGATGCGGTGGCCTTCCTGCGCCGGGCCCGCGCCAGTCTCCGGCCGGGCGCGCGGATGCTGCTTGGCGCCGATCTCGTGAAGGACACGGCGGTGCTGGAGGCCGCCTATGACGATGCGGCCGGCGTCACCGCGGCCTTCGACCTCAATCTGCTGAGCCGGCTGAACCGCGAGGCCGGCGCCGATTTCGACCTTGGCGCCTTTCGCCATGAGGCGCGCTGGAATCCCGAGTTGGAGCGGATCGAGATGCACCTCGTCGCGCAGCGGGCCCAGAGCGTGGAGCTGGGCGGGCGCCGCTTCCGCTTCGCGGCTGGTGAGAGCATCCACACCGAGAGCAGCCATAAATACCGTCCCGAGCGCCTGAGCGCGCTGGCGGCCAGCGCGGGCTGGCAGCCACGGCGGATGTGGACGGACCCGGAAGCGCTGTTCTCCGTCTGGCTCCTGGAAGCCTGATCAGGTCGCGGCCCTCTCCAGCACGGCATCCAGGCTGACCGATCCGCCGCCCTCGAGGGGCACGGAGCGCGCGCCGCGGGCCAGCATCTGGGAGAGCGCGTCCCGGAGGGTCGCTCGCTCGGGCAGGGGCGCACCGGCCGCGGCCGCATCGCCGCGCGCCACGCTCGCGGGGAACAGGCCAAGCCGGGTCAGCGCGCGATCCGTTCCCAGGAAGTCCGCCACGAAGGCATCCACCGGCCGGGCCAGCAGCTCCGCCGGCGGGGCGTGCTGCACGAGCGCGCCGTCCCGCAGGATCGCCACCGCGTCGCCGAGCCGCATCGCCTCGCCGACATCATGCGTCACGAGGAGCACGGTCTTGCCCAGTTCCCGCAGCAGCTTCAGCACCTCGTCCTGAAGCTGCCGGCGGCGCAGCGGATCCACCGCGCCGAAGGGCTCGTCCATCAGCAGCACCGGGGGGTCCCCCGCCAGCGCGCGGGCCACGCCCACCCGCTGGCGCTCGCCGCCCGAGAGCTCGTGGGGCCGCCGGTCCGCGAAACGCGCGGGCGGCAGACCGACCCGTTCCAGCACCTCCGCCACGCGGGCCTGGATCCGCGTGGCGTCCCAGCCCAGCAGCACCGGCACGGTCGCGACGTTCTCGGCAATGCTGCGATGGGGAAAGAGACCGACCTCCTGGATCACATAGCCGATGCGACGGCGGAGCAGGACGGGATCCTGCCTGAGGGCATCCTCGCCCGCGATCCACACGCACCCGGCCGTCGGCTCGACCAGGCGGTTTACCATGCGAAGCGTCGTCGTCTTGCCGCAGCCGGAGGGGCCGATCAGCGCGCAGCAGCTTCCTTCCGGCACCTCCAGCGTGACGTCCTTCACGGCCGCCCTGGCGGCGCCCGGCCACTTCTTCGTGAGGCCTTCCAGCCGGATCATGCGCCAACCCTCTGCTGCAGCCGTCTTTCGAGAAGGCCGAAACCCGCCTCGGTCAGCAAGGCGAGCGCGGCGATAGACGCGGCACCGAGCAGCATCCGCCCGGTGTCCAGCAGCGCCAGCCCCTGCGTGACGAGGTCCCCGAGCCCGCCGCCGCCAATGAAGGTCGCCAGCGCGGCGGCGGACACGACCTGCACCGCCGCGACCCGCAGCCCCGAGAAGAGCAACGGCAGCGCCAGCGGCAGTTCCACGCGGAAGAGGACCTGTCCCGGCGACATGCCAATCCCCCTGGCTGCCGCGACCGCCGCGGGATCCGCCGCGCGCAGCCCGGCCAGGAGGTTGACCAGCACCGGCGGCACAGCGACCAGAGCCAGCGCAATCACGGAAGGCGTGAAGCCCACACCCAGCAGCGGCAGCAGCGCGGCGAGGACAGCCAGGCTCGGCACCGTGCGCAACAGGCCGGAGGAAGCGATGGCAAGCTCCGCCAGGCGCGGCCGATGCGCGACCGCCAGGCCAAGCGGCACCGCCACCGCGATCCCGAGCGCCAGCCCCACGACCGACAGCAGCAGATGCTCGCCGACCGCGCCGGTGAAGGCCGCTGGATGGGCCGTCAGCCAGGAAAGCATGGCGCCCAGCATCTGCATCAGGCGGTCGCCGGGAGGCGGCGCTGCAAAGCGCCGAAAGCCTGGTCCAGCACCAGGGCGAGGGCCGAGACCAGGAAGGCCCCCACCAGGATCTTCTCCGTATGTCCCTGATCCAGCCCGGTGAGGATCAGCGTGCCCAGGCCGCCGGCGCTGATGTAGGCCGCGACCGTCGCAGCGGAGACGACGGTGGCCGAGGCGACGCGCAGCCCGCCGAGCACCACGGGCAGGGCAAGCGGCAGCTCCACGCGCCATCGCCTTTGCCAGGGGCTGAGTCCCATTCCAGTTGCCGCCTCGGTCACGGGTATCGGCACGGCGGCGATGCCAGCGACCACGGCGCGCAACAGCACTGGCAGGGCATAGGTAATCAGCGCCACCAGCGCCGGGGCGAAGCCCAAGCCCAGCACGGGTACGAGCAGCGCGAAGACGGCCAGGGTCGGCAGGCTGTAGAGCAGGCCCGCGCTGCCGAGCAGCCAAGCGCTGAGCCGCGGCCGCCCCGCCGCCAGCAGCCCGAGCGGCAGGGCCAGGGCCATGGCGATGACGAGCGCCGCGAGCACCAGCTCCAGATGAGTGAGCATCGCCACGGCGATGGTGTCGAGGTTTCGGCTGGTCCAGCGCATCAGGCCGGCCGTTGTGAGCCGAGGAAGCGACGCGCGACCTCGCGCGGCTCGTCGCCGTCCTGGTCCACCTCGCGGTTGAGCCGCTGCATCACCGAATTGTCGAGCCGCCGCCCAACCGCGGCCAAGGCCTCCTCGAGGCCGGGCACCTCGCGCCGAACCGCGTCCCGGACCACCGCGCAGAGCTGATAGGCCGGCCAGAGCCCGCGGTCGTCGCGCAGCGAGACGTAGCCTCGGGCGGCGATCTGCCAGTCCGTGGCATAGGCGTTCACGACATCCGCCTGGCCATGCGCCAGCGCCGCATAGCGCAGGCCGAGAGCGGCGAATTGCCTCAGGCGGCGGAACTCCATGCCGTAGACGCGACGCAGGCCCGGCAGGCCGTCCGCCCTGTCGGCGAATTCATTTCCGGCGGCGAGGGTCAGACGGGGCGCGGCCCCGGACAGGTCCGACAGGGTCGCGAGACCGAGCCGTCGCGCCGTATCCGCGGTCACCAGAAGCACATTGCCGTTGTCGATGCCGGAGGGCGCGATCCATTGCAGGCCGAAGCGCTCGGCATAGCCGGCACGGACCCGGGCCAGGAGGGTAGCCGCGTCGCCCTCCGTGGGCTCCTTCAGCACCACGCCAAGGCCAGTGCCAGTGTATTCCGGATAGAGGTCGATCTCGCCGTTCAGCAGCGCATTCTGCGCGATGGCCGTGCCGCCCAGGTTGAGGCGCCGTTCGACCGTCGCTCCTATGGCTTCGAGCGCCTGGGCATAGAGCTCACCGACGACGAGCTGCTCCGTGAAGTTCTTCGAGCCGACGCGAAGTCGCGGACCCGCCGCCGCGGCGCGCAGCGGCAGCAAGGGCAAGGCCAGCGAGAAGCGCCGCGTGAGGGTCACCGCCGCATCCTATCGAGGCCCCTATCCAGGCCCGAAAGGCGGTACCCGCGGCGGTTCGGCTCCATGGCGCTTCGAACTCCTGACCTTGGCCGGCGTTGTTGACGAGCATCCAACCCACGCGGAGCGCCGAAGATGCCTGATTACGATCTGTACTACTGGTCCGTGCCGTTCCGCGGCCAATTCGTCCGCGCCGTCCTGGCCCATGCCGGCAAGGAATGGACCGAAGCCGGGGATGCCGCCATCTCCGAACTGATGGCCGGTCCAGTCAAGCGCATGCCCGTTCCGTTCATGGGGCCGCCCCTGCTGATTGACAGGAAGGCGGACGTCGCCATCGCCCAGATGCCGGCGATCATCCTCTATCTCGGCGAGACGCTGGACCTCATGCCCGCCACCCCTGCCCTGCGCGCCCTGACCATGAAGGTCGTCCACGACGCCAACGACGTGATCGACGAGATCACCCTCGACGGCGGCCGCCAGATGTGGACGGACACGCGCTGGCAGGACTTCGTCCCGCGGCTGAAGAAGTGGATGTCGCTCTGGGAAGAGATGGGCCGGCGCCATGGGCTGAAGCGCAACTCCGGCTTTCTGCTGGGCGGGGAAGCGGCGGGCGTCGCGGACGTCGTCACGGCCACCCTTTGGTCGACTATGAGCGACCGCTTCCCCCACATCGGTGCGATCATGAAGGAAGCGGCGCCCGTGACGGCAGCCCTCGCCCGACGGGTCAGCGCATTGCCTCCCCTCTCGCGGCTGGCAGCACAAAGCCGGGAAAAATACGGCGAAGCCTATTGCGGCGGCCGCATCGAGGCGTCGCTGCGTAAGGTTCTCCATGCATGACCAACCGCATTTCCATACCGGAGTCGGACACTGGCGCGGGTTGTCAGCCTTTGGTCCGACGCATGCCGCGGCCTGATCGCCTGTGTGTCCCGGGCGCCAGCTCGATCCAGGCCGGCGCGTGATCGCTGGCGCCCTCCCGGCCACGAACATCGCGGTCCACGCCGCCCGCCGCCAGCCGGGGCTGCAAAGAGGGGCTCACCAGCAGATGATCGATACGAAGGCCTGCGTCGCGCGGCCAAGCCTCTCGCTTGTAGTCCCAAAACGTATAGGGCGCGTGGTCCGGGTGCAGGGCGCCCAACGCATCCGTCCATCCCTGGTCGAGCAAGCGGCGGAAGGCAGCCCGGGGCGCGGGCTGCAGAAGGGCGTCCCGCGCCCAGGAGCGCACGGCGTAGATGTCGGCATCCGTCGGCACCACGTTGTAGTCGCCGGCGAGCACGACGGGCGCCCCCGATGCCAGGAGCGTGGCGGCATGGGCCGCAAGCCGTTCCATCCACGCGAGCTTGTAGTCGAACTTGGGCCCGGGATGCGGATTGCCATTGGGCGCGTAAAGGCAGCCCACGATGACCCCACGGACAGCGGCCTCGATATAGCGAGCCTGGGCATCCCGTGGGTCGCCGGGGAGCGCACTGCGGGTGACGACTGGCTCGGCGCCGCGGCACAGGATGGCAACGCCGTTCCACGTCTGCTGCCCATGCCAGGCCGCGTGATACCCGGCATCTCGGAGAGCCCCGGCGGGGAGGGCGGTTTGCGGCGTCTTGAGCTCCTGAAGACACACGATATCCGGCTCGCTCTCGGTCAGCCAGGCCAGGAGGTTGGGGAGCCTCCGCAGGACGTTGTTGATATTGAAGGTGGCGATCTTCAATCCGGCGGACCCAAGGGACATGGCGGGGAAACGCGCCGATCTCCCATACGTTGAGAACAGCACGCAGGAGGACCGTCATGCCAGCCAAGCGCGAACTTATCGATACGGGGACCGACAAGCGCTACGTGCGCCGGGACAAGAATGGGCGCTTCAAGGAGGTGGAGGATGTCGGGCGCTCCCTGACGGCCGACCGCCGGCGGAAGGCCAAGACGGCGGCCAAGCCCGGCCAGGGCGACAAGGGCGATCGCAAGACGCACTGAGCAGCTAAGCGGCCGGGCGTCAAAATCCGGGCATCAGCCGGGCGCGTCCAGGGCCTTCTGGATCGCGGCCTGCAACCGGCTCTTTTCGTAGGGCTTGCGAAGAAAGCTGAGATTCGCGTCGAGGCCCGAAGGGAGTTCCGAGTATCCCGTCGCCACGAGCACGGGCAGGCCGGGCTGCCTGTCGCGGGCGATGCGCGCGAGTTCGGCGCCATCCATGCCCGGCATGGACAGATCTGTGATGAGGAGATCGACAGGGCGCTCGTCCAACAGCCTCAGGGCCTCCGCCCCGGAACTCGCCTGCAGGACGGTGTAGCCCAGATCCGCTATCATCGCGCTGCCGACCATGGAGATGATCAACTCGTCCTCGACGAAGAGGATCGTCTTCTCGCCGGGCCGGCGTGAACCTCCATCTGTCGTATCGGTAGCAGTCATCGTGTCTCCGGCCAGTCGGGTCTCGACAGCCTATCCGGCATCGTCTGCCGATGATCAAGGCGGGCCATAGCTTCCCATATTCGCATGGATCAGAATCCGAACCGCCTTTTCCGGCTCATGGGCGCTCGCGAACAAACATGTTTGAATGTATCGCCAATCACGGGTGACAGCGCGGCATGACCGCTGGCGCTCAGGTCGGCACGCGGCGACAAGGATCGGATATGCCTCTGGTGAAAACGACGACGCTGGCGCGGCAGCCGAAGACAGGCCCTGCGGAACCGGCGCAGCCCGCTCCGGCCAAGAGCGTCGTCGCCCCGCCGAGCCGCAAGACATTCTCCCGCCAGCAAACCGCGGGTGAACGAATGGCAGCCGCAAGCTTCGAGCTCGCGGGAGGCGTCACCGAGGCGGCCGCCGCCGTCGAGGAACTTCGGCGCGCGCTCGGCCAGATCGCGACGGGCGCGGAAGAAGCGGCAGGAGCGGCGCATGAATCCCTTGCCTCCGTGGTCTCGATGGCAAGATCATTCGGCGAAGCGCGAGAGAAGGCGGAGGCATCGCGCCAGCGTACCGAGGCCATGCAGGTCCTTCTCACGCAGACAGGCACCGCGATTGAATCCTCCATCCGCGCCGTGGGCATCGCCGCCCATCGGCAGCGGGGCAGCGTCGAAGTGGTGGCTGCGCTGGAAGCGCACGCGGCGCGGATCGGCGAGATTACCCAGGGTGTCGCGGACATCGCGGATCAGACGAACCTGCTCGCCCTGAACGCCGCCATCGAGGCCGCCCGTGCCGGTGACCAAGGCCGCGGCTTCGCCGTCGTGGCGGATGAAGTCCGAGGCCTGGCCCAGACGGCCGAGCGGCGCTCGCTGGACATCCAGGGCCAGGCCGATGGCATTGCGGCCAGCGTACGGGAAGTCGCCACCCGGCTCCGGTCCGCCGCCGACCGGGCGGAGACCGAGGCCAAGGCCGCGTCCCGCGTTTCGGAGATGCTGGGCGTCGTGCAAAAGGAGATGGCGACTCTCGCCGGGGAGAGCCAGTCGATCCTGATCGCGTCCGTCGAAGCGGCAACCGCCGCCAGCGAGACGCGGCGCGGAGCCGAAAGCGTCTCCAGCGCGGCCGAGGAGCAGGCCTCCGCCGCTGCGGAGGCACAGCGCGCCGTGCAGCAGCAGGGGCAATCGCTGGAGCAGAGCCAGCTCGCCTCTTCCACGCTCGCCGAGATGACGGAACAGCTGGTCAAGGGCGATGGCCAGGCCGAAGCCGTCCAGGAGGTGGCCGCCGCCGCGGAACAGCTCTCGGCCATGGTGCAGGAACTCTCCGGCTCGGCTGGGGAGATCCTCGTCGCCGTGGACCAGATCAGCCGTGGCGCGCAGACGCAGGCCGCTGCCACTCAACAGGCGGGCGCCGCCATGGCGCAGATCGAGAGGTCGGCCCGCGCCTCCTCCTCAGCCGCCCAAGCCGCCGCGGGCCGCGCGGCCGCTGTCGCGGAGCTCATTGCCGGGGGGCGAACCGCTGTCGGTGCGCTCATCGCGGGCGTGGCCTCCGCCCTCGAGGAGAATCTGTCGGTTCAGGCCATCATCGAGCGCATGGAGGCCGAGGCCGGCGCGATCGGCAGGATTGTCGACGGTCTCGCCCTGATTGCGGTGCAGACGACCCTGCTCGCGACCAGCGGCGCCATGGAGGCCGCGCGCGCCGGCGAGGAAGGCCGGGGCTTCGCCCTGGTCTCGGGCGACATCCGCAGCTTGGCGCGGGACGCCGCGCAGAACGCCGACCTGGCGCGCGACCTCGTCTCCACGATCGTCGCGCAGATCAGCCGCGTGCGCCGGGACATCGACCAGATCTCGGCGCTCAGCGAGGCGGAGGTGGAAAGAAACCGCACCATCGACGGCAGAATGGCGGCGATGGAAGCCGAAACCACCGCGCTCAAGAATGGCGCGAACGACGTCGCGCGCGGAAGCGAGGCGATCCTGGCTGCCAGCGGGCAGGTCCTCGCCGGCATGACCCAGATCGCGGCCGCCGCGGAAGAGGCGAGCCGCGCCGCCGCACAAGCCGCGACGGCCGCCCGCCAGCAGTCCCAGGGCGCGGAGGGCTTGGCCGCCGCGATCGAGGAAATCGCGCTGCTCGCCGGTGAGTTGCACAGCTCGGCCAAAGGCTGAGACGTGGAGCGCGAAAGCCAGCGACTCACGGTCAGGGCTGGCCAAGCCCAGGTGGCGTTGCCGGCCAGCCAGATCGCCGAGGTGATCCGGAGGCCGCGGATCACCCGCGTTCCCAACGCCCCTCCTGTCCTGCTCGGCGTCACGCATCTGCGAGGCACGGTCCTGCCCGTCGTGTCGCTGCGCGGCCTGCTGGAAGGGGAAGGCGCCGCTGCGACGGCCGAGCAGATCGTAGTGCTGCGTCACGATCCGCTGGTGGCCTTGGCGGTCGATGCGATCCAGGCGCTGCGCTCCGTCCAGACCGATAAGGCGGAGCCCGGCGACCGCGTTCTGGTCGGCGAAGAGGATGGCGGCCGATGGCTGGACCTCGGAAGCGTCCTGCGGGAGCGCCTGGGGGCTTTCCGCGGCCAGGACCGGGGGCTGCCGGCGAGGCGAGAGGCCAGGACCACGGATGCGGCCGCGGACCTGGCCTTCCTGGCCTTCGCCCTGTCCGGCCAGGATTACGGCCTGCCGCTGGATGCGGTGGCCGAGGTGCTGGCGCTGCCGGCTTCGCTGACGGCGTTGCCGCATTCCGAGGATGTTCTGCTCGGCGTCTTTCCATGGCGCGACCGCATCCTGCCGGCCCTGTCGCTGCGAAGACTCCTGGGCCTGCCGACCCGCGCGCCGACATCGGCCGATCGCGTGATCGTCGCGCGCGTCGGTGGGCATTTGCTGGCCCTGGTGGTGGACCGCGTCGACACCATCCTCCGCGCGCCCCGCGAACGCCTCTCGCCGGCGCCGAGTCTCTTCAACAAGGCAGGCGGCGAGGCGCGGATCGACCTCGTGCTGCGGCTGGCCGACGAGCGCGGCCTCGTCTCCATCCTGGCGCCGGAGCGCGTCCTGGCGGATGAGCGTGTGGCGAAGCTGCTGGGCGCCACGGAACAGAACAAGGACGAAGCCGTGGCCCGCAGCGCATCCTCCTCGCAGCGCGAGCGCTTCCTCGTGATCCGGCTTGGCCCCGAGGCCTACGCCCTGGCGCTGGAAGCTGTGGACGAGGTCGTGCGGATGCCGGCAACGCCGACCAGGCTGCCCAAGGCTCCCGCCTATGTGCGCGGCGTGATGAATCTCCGTGGCCGCGTGATCCCCCTCATCGACCAGCGGCGCCGCTTCGCCGTGGAAGGAGAATCCAGCGGCGGGCGCGTCGTCGTTCTCACGATAGGTCCCCTTCAGGCGGGCTTCGTGGTGGACGCCGCGTCCGAGATCCTGGAAGTCGAGGCGGAGGACCTGATGCCCGCGCCCGACTTGTCAGAGGGCGGCCATCCCCTCTTCCGCCGGGCCGCGCGCCTCGACCGGGAGGGCGAGGTCGTCCTGGTGATCGATCCTGCCGTGCTGCTCGACCGCGCGGAGGCCGACCTGCTGAGCGATCTCGCATCGAGTTCCCGCGACCCGTGATCAAGCTTCTCATCGCCGACGATTCCGCCCTGATGCGCCGTGTCCTGGGCGACATCTTCCGCGAAGCGGGCGGCTTCGAGATCGCCCTCGCCCGCGATGGCGTCGAGGCGCTGGAGCGTTTGCACGCCTTCCATCCCGACGTCGTCACGCTCGACGTTCAGATGCCCCGCATGAACGGGCTGGAATGCCTCGATCGCATCATGATCGAGCGCCCGACGCCGGTGGTCATGGTTTCCTCACTGACGTCCGACGGCGCCGATGCGGCGCTGGAAGCACTGGACCTCGGCGCTGTCGACATCGTGGCCAAGCCCGGCGGCACGATCACCCTCGCCCTGCACGAGCTTGCGCCGGCTCTCCTGGAGAAGGTCCGGGCCGCCGCCTTGTCCCGGGTCCGGCGCTCCCACCGCCTGGCGGAGCGGCTGCGGGCGCGGCGGCCTTCGCTGCCCGCCCCCCGGCCCCCCGCCCCTGGCCCTCAGCCACCGCGAAACCCTGCAACGGGCCGCCCGCTCGACATGGTCATCATCGGGACCTCCACCGGTGGCCCGCCAGCGCTCGAAAAGGTGCTGGGCAAGCTGCCCGCCGATTTCCCGTGCCCCGTTCTGGTGGCGCAGCACATGCCGGCGACCTTCACCGCCTCCCTCGCCCAGCGGCTCGACGGGCTCTGTGCGCTGAGGGTGACGCATGTGGATCGGCCGACGCCTGTCGCCCCCGGCAGCGTCTACATGGCGCGTGGCGACGCGGACATGATCGTGAGCCTGCGTGCCGATGGCCCCGTCGTGCTGCCGACACCCTCCAGCGCCGAGCATCGTTGGCATCCCAGCGTGGACCGGCTGGTGTCCAGCGCACTTGCACACCTGCCCGCCGAGCGCCTCGCTGGCGTGTTGATGACGGGTATGGGCAATGACGGTGCCACCGCGATGACGGCGCTACGCGCAGCGGGCGGCGCGACCATCGCCGAGGCCGAGGAAACCGCCGTGGTCTGGGGCATGCCCGGAGAACTGGTCCGGGCGGGGGGCGCGGACTACGTCCTGCCCCTCGAAGACATCGCGCGGCAGTTGGTGCAGATCGTGACCCCGTCGTGAGCCAGAGCACGACCCCGCTGGTGACGGCGGCCGATCTGCGGCGCCTTTCCGACTTCCTGTACCGCGTGACGGGGATGATCTTCGGCGAGAGCAAGCGCTACTACATCGAACGCCGCCTGGCGGACCGCTTGGCCGCCACCAACACGCCCGATTTCGCCGGCTATTTCGAGGTCCTGCAGACACAGGCGGCGGAGCGCGAGGCGCTGATCAACGCATTCACGGTGAACGAGACTTATTTCTACCGCGAAGAGCATCAATTAGCCTGCCTCAGCCGCTCCCTCCTGCCGGATCTGATCCGGACGCGCCGGCCTGGCGACAGGATCCGCATATGGTCCGTGCCCTGCTCGACCGGCGAGGAGGCCTACTCCATCGCCATTTGGTTGCTGGAGAACTGGCGCCTCGTCGACGCCTACCACATCGAGATCGTCGGATCCGACATCGACACGCGTGCCCTGCAGGCCGCGAAGGAGGGGATCTTCGGAGAGCGCGCACTCTCGCGCCTGCCGCGCGCCTTGGTCGAAAGCTATTTCGGGCCGGTCCACCATGACCGGCGGGAGATCATTCAGGACCTGAAGGAATCCGTCTCGTTCACCCAGGCCAATCTGGTGGACGGGGCCAGTCTCGCGGCGCACGGGGTCTTCGACGTCATCTTCTGCCGCAACGTGCTGATCTATTTCGACGACGAATCCCGGCTCATCGCAGCGCAGAACCTCTACGACCGCCTCGCGCCGGGCGGTTATCTCTGCCTCGGCCATACCGAATCCATGAGCCGGATCAGCGATCGCTTCGCCGTGCGCCGGTTCGAGGATGCCGTCGTCTTCCAGCGGCCGGACAATGCCGATGGCCGATGAGCTGATGGCCCAGTTCCTGGTCGAGGGGCGCGAGCTGGTCGCGGATGCGGCACGCGAGCTCGCCGTGCTGGCACGCGATCCGGGAGACGCCATGGCACTGGATGGCTGTTTCCGCTCGATCCACACCCTCAAGGGCTCCACCGGCCTCTTCGATCTGGCCCCTATGGGGGCCATGCTTCACGCAGCCGAAGACCTGCTCGCGGCCATCCGTAGCGGACGCCCCGCCGGTTCCCACGATTTTGCGGCCTTGGTCGAGGCCGTGGACCAGACGGACCGCTGGCTCGATGCGCTGGAGCGGGATGGTGCGCTGCCTGAGGGCTCCGTGCAGCTATCGCAAGCCGCCATCGCGCGCTTCGGCGCCCGGGACGGGACATCGTCTTCCGAACCTGCGCCGACGGCGGATTGGCGCGTCCCGCCCGAATTCGCCGGACTGGCTGGCACCGCCATTCGCTACGTGCCGCGGCCCGACGCCTATTTCGCCGGCGACGACCCGCTCGCCATCATCGCGGCCGTACCCGCGATCCTGGCGCTCAAGATTTCACCGCGGGACGAGTGGGGTTCGCTCGAATCCTATGATCCGTTTGCCTGCAATCTCGTCCTCGAAGCCGTGTCCTCCGCGCCGCGTCCGGAGATCCAGGCCGCGCTCCGCCTGGTTGGAGACCAGGTGGAGTTGGCCACGCTGGCGCCTGCCCGGGCAGCCCCGGCGGCGGAGGGCGGCAGCGCGCGCCGGACCTTGCGCGTGGATGCTGCGCGCGTCGACCGGCTGGCCGGACTGGCGGACGACCTCGTCATCGCGAAGAGCGGGCTCGCGGAGCTGGCCGCCGAGGCGGAGAAACTCGCCGGCGGCCGCGCTCTCGGCCAATTGCTGCGGGAACGGCAGGCGCAACTGGACCGGCTGGTCGGGGATCTTCACGCAACAGTCGGGACGGTGCGGCTCGTCCCCCTGTCGCCCCTGTTCGACCGCTTCCCTCGCCTGGTCCGGGACATCGCACGCTCCTTGTCCAAATCCGTCGAGCTGGAGCTGGAAGGCCGTGAGACCGAGGTGGACAAGGCCATCGTGGACAGGCTCTTCGATCCTCTGCTCCACGTCCTGCGCAATGCCGTGGACCATGGTGTCGAGGCGCCGGCGACGCGGCGCGCGAGCGGCAAGGCCGAGCAGGGCCGCATCCGCCTATCTGCACGGCCGGATGGAGACCGCGTGGTCATCGAGGTCACCGATGATGGCGCGGGCATCGATCCGGCGCGCATCCGCGCGGTCGCCGTCGCCCGTGGCCTCGTCCTGCCCGAGGTCGCGGAGGCGCTGGGCGATGCCGCCGCCCTCGATCTGATCTTCACACCCGGCTTCTCCACGGCCGCTTCGGTCAGCGAGGTGTCGGGCCGCGGCGTGGGCATGGACGTGGTACGCGCCGCGGCCTCCGGCCTGGGCGGGCAGGTGGAAATCCTTGGCGAGGCCGGCCGGGGCACGACGGTGCGCTTCGTGCTTCCCGCAACATCCCTGCTCACACCTGTGATGGTCATCGCCTGCGGCCCGGACCGGTTCGGCGTGGCGCTGGCCGATGTCGAAGAAACAACGCGCGTGACCAAGGACCGCATCCACGAGGTGAGGTCCGGCCGCGCCTTCCTGTTCCGGGACCACCCCCTTCCCCTCATTTCCCTCGGCGAGCTCGTCGGTGCAGGGGCGCCGGCCGGCGCTGCGGCCGAGCGTGTGCTGGTGGCGCGCATCGGCGACGAGCTGGTGGGCTTCGCGGTGGACGCGATCATCGACCGCATGGACGCAGTGGTGCGCCCCCTGAACGGCCTGCTCGCCGGGGCACCGGGCGTCATAGGGACGACCGTGCTCGCCGATGGCGCGGTTCTGATGGTTCTGAACCTCCGGGAGCTCGTGGCGTGAGCGTGGTGCGCGACGGGACCATCATCCGCCTCGAAGGCCCCTGCCGGGTCGAGGATGCGGAGCCGCTGGTGGCGCTGCTGCAACGGATGCCAGGCTCGACCGTTGACCTGACATCATGTGAGGCACTCCATTCGGCCGTGCTGCAGGCCCTGCTCGCGTTCAGGCCGAAAATCACGGGCAACCCCCGCGCGCCGTTCCTGGCGCAATGGCTTCCCGCGATCACGGGGCAGAGACAATCCGAACCTCCCGGGGCATAATTGAACAACACGCAAGTATTGCGTGAATGTCAGGAGAATATTGATGATGGCGACGGTACTGATCGTCGATGACAGCAAGCTGGCGCGTATCGTGGTCGGGAAGGTGATCGCTGCACTGCAGCCGGACTGGAAGCGCGTCGAGGCCGGGAACGCCGACGAAGCGATGACCGTCATCGATACCCAGCCGGTGGACCTGGCAATTATCGACTACAACATGCCCGGCCGGGACGGGTTGGAATTGGCCGAGGAGATGCGCCGGCGTTTCCCCGCCATGCCGATCGCCATCGCGACGGCGAATATCCAGGACGAGATCGTAGCGCGGGCGCGGGCCGCGAACGCCGCCTTCATCGCCAAGCCCGTCACGGAGGATGCGGCACGCGGCTTCATCTCCGGCGCGGCGCTGCGGCTGAGATCCTCAGGACCATGAACGAGCACCTCGTTCCGCTGGAGGATCTCGAACGCGATGCATTGACCGAACTGGTCAACATCGGCGTCAGCCGCGCCGCGGCCAGCCTGCGAAAGATGGTAGGTCAGCAGGTGCTTCTCTCGGTCCCGTCGCTGGAGGTCGTCACCCGCCAGGGCGCCGCGACACTGATCCGGGAACGCGAGGCCGGCGAGCTCGTCGCCGTGAGCCAGGATTTCCGTGGCGTCTTCTCCGGGCGCGCGCTGCTCATCTTTCCGCAATCCAACAGCATGGCCCTTGTCCACGCGGTGACCGGCGGCGCGCTGGCGCAGACCGATGCCGCCCTCATGGAGGACGAGGCGCTGATGGAAACCGGCAACGTGGTGCTCAATAGCTGCCTGGCCACCATGGCCAACATGCTGAAGCAACCGCTGACGATGTCGCTGCCGCAGGTCATCCGCAGCAACGGGGCGCCTTTGTTCGAACAGACCGCCGCGTCCGACGATGACGGCGTGGTCCTCTTTCTCTACATCAATTTCGCGATCAACGATCGTGACATCCGCGGCTACATCGCCATGCTGATGGACGTGCCGTCGCTCCAGGCGCTGCGCATGCTCATCTCGGAGTTTCTTCGGCGGATTATCGGCGATGACATTTAGCGCCTAGGGAACCGCCTGCATGCCTGCGCGTTACGAGGCCGTGACTGAAAGTTCCACTCCAGAGCCCCAGGCAGATAACAGCTGGTCTGCTCGCGGCCAGGCTTTGCCGGCGCTCGGAGGTGCGTGGTTCGATGCCCTGGCCGGCTCGGGCACGGCGATGATCGTGACCGACGCGCGACTGCCCGATGATCCCATCATCTTCGTCAACAATGCATTCGAGGCCCTGACCGGCTATGCGTCGGAGGAAGCGCTCGGCCGGAACTGCCGGTTCCTGCAGGGGACGCCGGTCGAAGCGGCCTTGCTCGCACCGATCAGGGCCGCGCTCGCCGAAAATTCGACCGTGACGGCTGACCTGCCCAACCGGCGGCGAAACGGCGAGCCTTTCTGGAACCGGATTCGCCTCAGCACGATTTGCGATGAGCAGGGAGTTCCCGCCTTCCGCCTCGCCACCCTCGCCGACGTCAGCATCGAGTATTCCGACGCCTCAGGCGTGAGAGAGGGCCTGCGGCTCAACCACGTGAAGTCGGCTGAGGCCAGGGAAAGGCTTCGCGTCATCCAGGCCGTCGCCGGCGCCGCGGGGGCCTGGGAGTGGGGAATCGCGTCGAAGAAGCTGGTCGCGGACGCACGATTCGCCAGCATCTACGGAATCGACATCGCCGAGGCGGCCGCGGGGCTGCCGACATCGACCTTCTTCGGGCCCGTCCACGAAGACGATCGGACGCGGCTGAGGATCGCCGTCGCCGCAGCGCTTCACGGTGCCGAGGTATTCTCCAGGGATTATCGCATTCTTGTGGATGGCGAGATCAAGTGGGTCGCCGCACGTGGGCGAACTTTCCTGGACGCCCATGACACTCCGGTCCGATTTGCCGGCGTACTGACCGAAATCACGGAACAGAAAAAAGTCGAGGAGCGCCTGCACATCGCGCAAACGGCGGGTGGCGTCGGATCCTTCGAATATGTCGAGGGCTTCGGCACGGCCGACGTCTCCGACCAGTTCTGCCGGTTGCTCGGCCTTCGTCCCGCGGAGAACCTGCCCGTGCGCACGATCAACTCGGTCGTGCATCCGGACGATCCTCCTTTGATTCAAAGCCCCGAGGCGCGAAGCGGCTCGGGCGCCGCCTTTCAGGAATTCCGCATAGCCCGCGCGGATACAGGTGAAGAACGCTGGCTCGCGGTTCGCGGGGAGCACCGCGCCGCGCCCTCGGGCGGGACGATCTTCAGCGGCGTGATCTACGACATCACGACGACGAAGCAGTCCGAGCAGAAACTTCGTGTTCTTTCGGAGACGCTCGAGGAGCGCGTGGCCGAACGGACCCAGGAACGCGACAGGCTTTGGAACCTCTCGCCAGACCTCCTGAGCGTCGTCGGCCCCGACGGGACTCTCCGGGCGGTGAACCCCGCCTGGCCACATCTTCTGCTCTATCCCGCCTCGGAGCTGATTGGCGTGCCGCTACGAGACCTGGCGCTGGAGGATGACGCGCATGTCGTCGCGTCCCGCATCGCCGAGGTCCTGAGCGGGGAAGTGGCGGCCAACCTCGACATCCGGATGCGGTCGAAGGACGGGAGCTTCCGCTGGATCAGCTGGACGTTCGTGCCGGAAGGCGGGAACATCTACGGCATCGGCCGGGACATCACGCAGCGCAAGCTGCTGGAAGATCAGCTGCGGCAGAGCCAGAAGATGGAAGCCGTAGGCCAGCTCACAGGCGGCATCGCGCACGACTTCAACAACATGCTCACCGGCATCCTGGGCGGCGTCGACATGGCTCGTCATCGTGTCGCGCAGGGGCGCATGGACGATGTCATCCGCTTTCTGGACGCCGCCTTCCAGTCCGGGGAGCGCGCGGCCGCGCTGACCCACCGGCTGCTCGCCTTCTCCCGGCGGCAAAGCCTGGACAGCCGGCCGGTCGATGTTCGCGACCTGGTGAACTCCATTGAGGACTTGCTGCGGCGGACGCTGGGAGAACGCATCGAGTTGGTTGTAGACATAGCTCCCGATCTCGGCATGGCCGTGGCGGATGCCAATCAGCTAGAAAGCGCCATCCTCAATCTAGCGATCAACTCGCGCGATGCCATGCCAGCTGGCGGGCGATTGACCATCACCGCAAGGAACACATCCCTCGCGACGGGCCAGCCCGCACAGGGTGATAGGGCCGAGGCGGGAAATTACGTCGAGCTTTCCGTCACCGATACCGGCACGGGCATGCCGGCTGACGTGATCGCCAAGGCGTTCGACCCCTTCTTCACGACAAAGCCCCTGGGCCAGGGAACGGGCCTTGGCTTGTCGATGGTCTATGGCTTCGCGCGACAGTCTCGCGGCGACGTGGCAATTGAAAGCCGTGAGGGAGAAGGGACGCGCATCCGGCTTTCTCTTCCACGCCAGCCGGCGGTCGCTGAAGCGGCAATCGATTCCCCTCCCAAGACGGAGCTTTCCGGAACCGGCGAAACCATCCTGGTCATCGAGGACGATGTCGCGGTGCGGCTGGTGGTGCTTCAGCTCCTCGAGGAACTCGGATACTGCGCCATCGAAACCGCCGGGGAAGATGAAGCCCTGCCCATCCTCAAGTCGGATCGCCACATCGACTTGATGATCAGCGATGTCGGGCTGCCCGGAATGAGCGGCCGCGAAATCGCGGAGATTGCGCGCCAGACCCGGCCGACGCTCCCGGTTCTCTTCATGACGGGATACGCGAAGGAAGCCGCTGATCAGGCCAAGTTTCTGGCGTCCGGAATGGAACTGATCACGAAGCCCTTTGCGGTGAGCGATCTCGGGCTCCGGGTGAAGGCGATCCTGGCGGGAGCGCCGGTACCTCGTTGAGGGCTCCCGGTCAGGAGTGGCTACTCAGCCGGCCCGGTACGGCAAATCACGCCGGCCGGCGTGGACGCCGCCTCCACGACGGCGACAGCGCTGGCCGACAGAGCCAGCGCCAACAAGATGCCTCCGAGAAGGTCAATTCGTCGCATCGCCGACTCCCAGAAGGGCCAGGACCTCGCGCCGCTTGTTGACCAGATGCGGGTCATCGCGGTGGCGTGGATATTCGAGATCGACGGCAATCTCGGCGCGGATACGCGCCGGGCGGGGGCTGAACACCACCACGCGCGTGGCCAGCAGCAGCGCCTCCTCCACGTCGTGAGTCACCAGCAATGTGGTGAAGCGCTGACGCTGCCAGAGCCGCACCAGTTCGCCCTGCATGGCGATGCGCGTCAGGCTGTCGAGCTTGCCCAGGGGCTCGTCCAGGATCAGCAGCCGCGGCTCGTTCACCAGCGCGCGGGCGAGCGCCGCACGCTGCGCCATGCCGCCCGAGAGTTGGTGCGGATAGGCCGAGGCGAAGCCTCCCAGCCCCACCAGCTCCAGCGCCTCGTCCACCCGGCCGCGTTGCGCCTTGAGTAGTCCCCGCGCCTCCAGACCCAGCGCGGCGTTCTTCCAGACGGTGCGCCAGGGATAGAGCGTCGGGTCCTGAAAGACCACGACGCGCGAGGGATCGGGGCCGGTTACCTGCGCCGCATCCACCAGCAGCTCGCCCTCCGCCGGTGGCTCCAGCCCCGCGACCAGGCGCAGCAGCGTGGACTTGCCGCAGCCCGAAGGGCCCAGCAGCGCCACGAACTCGCCCGGCGCCACGCTGAGAGAGACGTCATCCAGCACGGGCAGAGGCTCGCCCTTCAGCTGGTAGCGGTGGCTGACGTGATTCACGTCCAGCGCCGCGCCCACCGTGCGGGCGGGGCGCTCGAGGGTGTCGATCACCATTTCACGACGCCCTTCTGCCAGGAGAGCAGCCGGTCACGCAGGCGGAAGAGCAGCGTGATGAGCGCCGAGCACATCAAGGCCATCACCAGCAGGGCCGCGTACATATTGCCGTAGGCTGCCCACCCCTGCGCCCAGCTGAGGTACCAACCGAGGCCCGAGCGCACGCCCAGCATCTCCGCCACCACCAGCACGGCGAAGCTGGAGCCGAGCCCCATGAAAAGGCCCACGAAGACGTGCGGCAGCGCGGCTGGCACCGCGACCTTCAGCACCAGGAAGCGCTGCTTGGCGCCCAGCGTCCGCGCCACGTCGTAGAAGTCCGGATCCACCGACGCGACGCCCGACCAGGTGAGCACCGCCACCGGGAAGCCGGTCGCGAGCGCGATGAGGAAGGTGCTGGCGCTCGCGGAGGAGGGGAAAAGGAAGAAGGCCAGCGGCAGCCAGGCGGTGGCCGGCAGCGGCCCCACCAGCCGCATCACCGGATGGGCCCAGTAGCCGAAGCGCGGCGACCAGCCGAGGCCGAGCCCCACCAGGAAGCCCACTGCCGCGCCAAGCGCATAGCCTCGCGCCAGCAGCCAGAGCGAGGCCAACACGCTCTGGGACAGGCGCGGCCAGTCGTCGAGATAGACCTCCACCAGCTGCTGCGGCGGCACGAAGAACGGCATGGGCAGCAGCGAGAGCTTGGCCGTGATGAGCTGCCAGACCGCGAAGAAGAGGCCCAGCGCCACGAACCACGGCCCGAGCGGCTGCACCTTCCGGAACAACGGTGGAAGCAGCGGCCCGATCAGGGCCAGCACCAGGAAGGCACCGGCGATGGCGGCCTGCGCGATGGCGAAGGGCTCCGTCTGCGCCCATTCGATGATGTCGACCTGGTCGGGAAAGTGGTGGGTCACGAAGGCGGCCAGGGCCCAGCTCGCCGAAGCGAGGAGGCCCGGCCACCACGGAAGCGGCCAACGGACCGCAAGGGATGCCCCGCCGGCGATGGGAACCGAGGTGCTCACGGCTCAGGCGAAGACGTTGGCCGTGATGCGCTCCGCCATGCGCGCGGGGTCGGTGTTGGCGCGGATGACGTTGATGCGCTTCAGGTCGGTGATGTAGGCCTGGAGTTCGTCGCGCAGCTGCGTGCCAACGGGGCTGTGGCCATGCGTGTGGCTCTCCAGGATCTCGCGCATCTCCGTCACGCTGACGCCGCCGGGGGCATAGGCGGCAAAGGTGCGCGCGGCGATGTCATGATCGCGGCTCACCAGCGTCTGCGCGTCCACCAGCGCCTGGGAGAGCGCGGCCGCCACCGGGCGGTTGCTGCGGATGAGGCTGCCGCGCACGCCGAGTACGCAGCAGGCGCGATCGGCGTAATCCTCGCTGAGGTTGGTCGAGACCTCGATGAGGTTGAGGCGCTTGCGGTACTGGTAGGCGAGCGGGTCGCCGAGAGCCACCGCCTGCACCTCGCCGCGGCTAAGCGCCAACTCGAACACGTTCGCGGGGAAAACCTTCCAGGTGACGTCGCGGTCCGGGTTGATGCCGTGGCGGGCGAAGAGGATGGAGAAGAAGTTCTTGTCCGGCGCGGCCATGTCGGTGACGGCGATGGTCTTGCCGCGAAGGCTCGCGATGTCCTCGGTGATGCCGGTTCCGCGTCCGCCCAGCAGGCGCATGCAGCCGCCATGCGTGCCTGCGGTGATCTTCACGTCGAAGCCCTGCTCCAGCGGCTTCAGCCAGCGCAGCGCCATTCCCACGCCCGCATCGGCATGGCCGGTGGCGATCGCCTCCAGCAGCGCCTCGGTGGAGGCGCCGAAATTGATGAGCTCCACGTCGAGATTGTAGCGCGCGAAGATTCCCTCGCGATCCGCGACGGCGATGGGCGAGGTGCAGAGCGCGGTCGCATTCCAGGTGAGCTTCAGCTTCACGCGCTCGGGCAGCGGCGCGACCGCTGGCGTGGCGGCGGCGGGAGTGGCCGCGCCGTGATGATGGTGCTGGGCGAGGGCCGGCGTGGCGGCAAGCCCGGCCGCGCCGGCAAGAAGCGCGCGCCGGCCGTGGAGGCGGAACTGGGACATGGGGTTCTCCGTGCGGCGAGGCCGCGTCGTGGGATTGGCCAAGGGGTGAGGCGGTTCGGTCGGCGGAACCGGGTCAACAGCTCCGACTGAGGGCGGGCCGGACCGGATGGAGCGCAGCGATGCGGGACTCAGACATACGGGCTTCCTGGATGACCACGGGGATCGAGCGGCACAATTTCACGGTGTAAAATGAGAGTCAATTAGTTATAACTTTTAATTATCGTTCTTTTTGCAGCGCCCGTACGGCCAGGACCTTCAAGCAAACGCTTACCCACGGTCCTGCGGCGGGGCAGAGCCTGATAGGGCTCTCGAACTCTCCAGCGGGACTCGACAAACTCGATCCGCTAATTCACCATGTTGTTATGGATTATATGCAATGGACGTAAAATGGAGGTGAATGAGGTCCCGCATGCCGTCCCCAGCCGGCCGCGCGAAGCGCAGGAGCACGCCCGGGACGTCACGCTCAGCGAATTCGACGCGCCCCGGATGTGGATGCCTGCCGGCGAGCTCTCGCTGATCACCGTAGGTGTCTTCCTGCTCGTCGCCCTCATCGTGGCGCTGACCTGACCGCATGCCTCGCCCGTCCGACCGATGTCGTCCTGCACCCGCCGGTCCCTGAGCCGGCGAACCGATTACCGCGCCCATTATCGAAGCGCCTCCCCCGCCGGCGCATCCCGAAGGACAGGACCATGACCTACGAAACCCTGACGCTGCACCGCGTCTCGCCGCATGTCGGCGCCGAGGTGCGCGACATCGACATCACCCGCCCCCTGACCAACCGGCAGGTCGAAGAGCTGCATCGGGCCCTTGGCGAATTCGGCGTGCTCTTCTTCCGGGACCAGCGCTTCGACCATGACAGCCAGAAGCGCTTCGGCCGCTATTTCGGCGAGCTCGATATCCATCCGAACACGCCAGGCCCCGAGGGTCATCCCGAGATCCTGCCCATCCATGCCGACGCGAACTCCAAGGTCATCGCTGGCGAGAAGTGGCACAGCGACGTCTCCTGCTTCCAGGAGCCGCCGCTCGGCTCGATCCTGCATATCCACACCACCCCGCCGCACGGCGGCGACACGCTCTTCGCCAGCCTGGCCGCAGCCTACGAAGCGCTCTCGCCAAGGCTGAAGGTCTATCTGGACGGGCTGACCGCCTTTCACTCCGGGGAGCGCAACTACCGCCGCCGCAACGCGCTGAACGGCATCGACGATCGCGGCCGCATCTTCCCGAGCGCGGTGCATCCCGTCGTGATCCGCCACCCCATCTCGGGCCGCAAAGGCCTCTACGTGAACCGGCTGTTCACCTACCGCATCAACGAGGTGAGCGAGGAGGAGAGCGAGGCGATCCTCAACTATCTCTGGCAGCATGCCGAGAAGCCGGATTTCCAGATCCGCTTCCGGTGGGAGCCCAACTCCGTCGCCTTCTGGGATAACCGCGCAGTCCAGCACCTCGCGATCTGGGACTACTTCCCCCATACGCGCAGCGGATCGCGCGTCACCGTCAAAGGCGGGAGCCTCGCGGCATGAGGGACGCCCACCGCGTATCAGCGCGGCACCAGACGAGCCGGCCTATCCCCATCCTGGAGTTCCTGGAATGACGTCGCCTTCCCTTCCCGTCCTCGACCTCTCGCGCCTCGGCGGGCCCGACCACTCGGCCTTCCTGGCGGAGCTGCGCGAAGCTGCGCGGAATGTCGGCTTCTTCTACCTGGTCGGCCATGGCGTTCCGGCGCAGCTTGAGGCGGATCTCTGGCGCGAGGCACGCGCCTTCTTCGCGTTGCCCGAGGCCGAGAAACTCTCGGTCGAGATGATCAACTCGCCGCACTTCCGCGGCTATACCCGCGCGGGCCGTGAGATCACGCGCGGCGCGCCCGATTGGCGCGAGCAGTTCGACATCCATGCCGAGCGCGAGACCCTCCCGCAGACGCCTGGCGCCCCGCCCTGGACACGCTTGCAGGGGCCGAACCAGTGGCCCGCCGCCCAGCCCGCGCTGCGGCCAGCGCTGCTCGCTTGGCAGGCGGCGCTCACCGCCGTCGCGATCCGCCTGCTTTCCGCCTTCGCCGAGGCGCTGGAGCAGCCGGACGACAGCTTCGAGGAGATCACCCGCGACCGGCCGAACCAGGCCATGAAGATCATCCGCTACCCGGGCCGCGCGGCGGGCGAGAGCGATCAGGGCGTGGGGGCGCACAAGGATAGCGGGCTGCTGACCCTGCTGGTGCAGGATGCGGTCGGCGGCCTGCAGGTGCAGGGGGAGAACGGCTGGATAGACGCGACGCCCATCCCTGGCGCCTTCGTCGTGAATATTGGCGAGCTGCTGGAGCTCGCCTCCAACGGCTACCTCAAGGCCACGGTGCACCGCGTGGTGAGCCCGCCAGGCGGGCGCGACCGGCTCTCCATCGCCTTCTTCCTCGGCGCCCGGCTGGATGCGGAGGTACCATTGCTGGCGCTGCCGCCGCATCTCGCCGCCGAGGCGACGGGTCCCACGGCGGATCCGCAGAACCCCCTCTTCCGCAATGTGGGCGAAAACTACCTGAAGGGCCGCCTGCGCTCGCACACCGACGTGGCAGAGCGCTACTACGCGGACCTGCTGGCGGGGGCGCCGGCATGATCCGCCGACGCAGCCTCCTCGCGGGCGCCACGGCGGCGCCGCTCGTGGTGCGCAACGCTTCCGCCGCCGCCTGGCCGACGCGCCCGGTGCGGATCATCGTGCCCTTCGCGGCCGGCGGCTCCGTGGACGTGATGGGCCGTGTGATCGCCCAGCGCCTGCAGGAGCGGACGGGCCAGACGGTTACCGTCGAGAACCGCAGCGGCGCCAACGGTACCGTGGGCGGCATCGCGGTGGCGACCTCCGCGCCGGATGGCCACACGCTGCTCGTCTCGGCAAGCATCCAGACGGTCGCGCGGCTGGTGATGAAGAGCCCGGGCTATGACCCGCTGACCGACCTCAAGCCCATCGCACGCACGGGCGAGGGGCCGGTGCTCGTCGCCATCAACCCGAACCGCCCACAGCGCACGCTGGCCGAGGTCGCGGAAGCGGCCCGGGCGCGGCCGCTGGAATGGTCCTTCGGCGTGGGCTCGCTGGGTTCGGCCGGGCATCTCGGCACGGTGGAGCTGGTGCGCCAGATCGGCGCCGACCTCGCCATGGTGCCCTATCGCGGGACCGCGCCGGCGCTCGCGGACCTGCTGGGCGGCAGCATCGGCGCGCACATGGACCCGATGCTGGCTATGCTGCCGCCGGTCCGGTCCGGCACGCTGCGTGGCCTGGCCGTCACCGCGCCGCGGCGGCTGGAAGCGGCGCCCGAGCTTCCCACCACGGCCGAGGCCGGATTCCCGAGCGTGGACGCGCATTCCTGGTGGGCCGTCTGGGCTCCGGGCCGCCTGCCGGCCGAGCTCGCGGACCGCATCGCGGGCGAGGTCGGGCAGATCGTGGCCGAGCCCGGCGTGCAGGAACGTCTGAAGGGCCTCGGCATTGTGCCGCTTTTCCAGAAGGGCGCGGAGCTCGACGCCTATATCGCGCAGGATTTCGCGCGGGCGGAGGCGCTGCTGCGCCTCGCCCGAGTCGAACCGGAATGAGGCCCGCTTACCCATGGCGGCGCAGCGGCGGCCGATGCCGATGTCGGCACCCGGCCGCCTGCGAACCTCTCAACCCCGGTAATCGAAAGCATCGACCATGAACCAGATCAGCTCACCCAGCCGCGCGGGCGCGGAGTTCC
Organism: Roseococcus sp. YIM B11640; assembly: GCF_049727625.1. NCBI lineage: Bacteria > Pseudomonadati > Pseudomonadota > Alphaproteobacteria > Acetobacterales > Roseomonadaceae > Roseococcus > Roseococcus sp. YIM B11640. Next base: position 330,337 of record NZ_JBBJOZ010000003.1, on the reverse strand, counting down.
TCTCGTTGCTCCGCAACGGCCCGCCCGAACGCTCGGTCGAGGAGGAGCGGCTGCACCGGAAGCAGCGCCTCGCCGCCACCTTCCGGCTCTTCGCCCGCTACGGCTACGACCAGGGCCTCGCCGGCCATGTGACGGCACGTGACCCCGAGAAGCTCGACCACTTCTGGGTGAACCCGCTCGGCTTTCACTTCGGGCGCATCCGCGTCTCCGACCTCATCCTCGTGAACGATCATGGTGATGTGGTGGAGGGTTCCCATGCGGTGAACCGCGCGGCTTTCGCGATCCATTCCGCCATTCATGCGGCGCGGCCGGACGTGGTGGCCGCCGCACACACGCATTCGACGCATGGCAAGGCCTTCTCGACACTGGGCAAGCTGCTCGACCCGCTGACGCAGGATTCCTGCGCCTTCTACGGCTCCCACAGCCTGTTCGACGACTTCACCGGCGTCGTGCTCGAGGAATCCGAGGGCCAGCGCATTGCCGCCGCGCTGGGGCCGCACAAGGCCGTGATCCTGAAGAACCATGGGCTGCTGACGGTGGGCCAGTCGGTCGAGGCCGCGGCCTGGCGCTTCATCGCGCTGGACAATGCGGCACGCACGCAGCTGCTGGCAGAAGCCGCCGGCACGCCGCAGCATATCCGGCCGGAGGTCGCGGCGCACACCGCATCGCAGGTAGGCAATGAGCGCGGCGGGATCCTGAGCTTCCATCCGCTCTGGGACAAGATCACCAGCGAGGAGCCGGATCTGCTCGGCTGACCTGCTTTGGGCTAGCCGCGCCGATGCGCGTCGGCCCGAGGTTGGACGCTAAAGCCGGCCCGAGGCTGAGCCTCGGGCCGAAGCTCTCAGCCTCCCACGCTCACGATCCCACGCGCGAAAGCGCGGCGGGAGGCCAGTTCCTGTTCCAGGCGCGCGGTGACTTCCGCGCCTGTCTGCAACACCGCGCGATTGCCATTGCCGTCCGTCACCGCGCGGAAGGCCTCGCTGCGGGTGGCGTTGGCTAGCCCTTCGCGGAGACGCTCCACGATGGCCTGCGGCGTGGCGGCCGGGGCGAAGAAGCCGTTCCAAACCGTGAAGTCGGGCTCCGTCAGGCCGAGCTCCGCCGTGGTCGGAACGTCCGGCAATTCCGGCAGGCGATGGCGCCCGATCACCAGCAGGGGGCGCAGGCGCCCGTCCCGGTGGTGCGGGCCGGCCGTAGGATAGTCCGCACTGCCGATCTGGACGTGACCGGCGACGAGATCTGTCACCTGCGGTGCCGTGCCGCGATAGGGCACCTTCACCAGCTCCAGCGCATAATGCCGAGCCAGTTGCTCCACCGCCTGCTCGGAGACCGAGCCGCTGCCGGTGGTGCCGAAGGCCAGCCGCGGCTTGCTGGCGTCCCGAGCCCGCGCCAGCAGCGCATCGAAGTTCGAGATGCCCAGCGCGGGATGTGCCCAAAGGATGCTGGAGCTCTCGACGAAGATGCCGATGGGGGTGAAGTCGCGCAGCGGGTCGAACTGTACGGTCTCGCCCAGCGCCACCACGCTGCCGATGAAGGCGGTGAGGTTCGGCACCAGCAGGGTGTAGCCATCCGCGGCGCTCCGCGCGACGTACTGGATACCGACGGTGCCGGTGGCGCCCGTGCGGTTGTCCACCACGAAGGGCTGGCCGAACTGCGCGGAGAGCTCGCGCGCCAGTGCGCGCCCGTAGGTATCGGTCGGGCCTCCGGCAGGCCAGGGCACGACCAGCTTCACCGGACGGCTCGGCCAGACGTCGGTCTGCGCCAGCGCCGGGGCGGCGAGCGGCGAGAGCGCTGCGAGGCGCAGCAGGTTCCGGCGGTTCATCATGGGAAGCGTCCTCACTCGGCGGCCTGCGGCAGCGCGATATGGTCGAAGGCCTGGTCCAGGTCCTCCAGGATGTCGTCGATATGCTCGAGGCCGATCGAGAGGCGCACATAGCCGGGCGTCACGCCCGTCGCGCGCTGCTCCTCCTCGGAGAGCTGGCTGTGCGTCGTGCTGGCCGGATGGATCGCGAGGCTGCGCGCGTCGCCGATATTGGCGACGTGGTAGAACAGTTTCAGCGCGTCGATGAGCCGCGCGCCCGCGCGCGCCCCGCCCCGAAGCTCCACGCCCAAGAGCCCGCCGTAGCCGCCATTGAGGTAGCGGTCGGCCCGCGCGCGAGCCTCGCCGCCCTGCTGCGAGGGGTGGATGACGTGCCGCACCTCCGGCCGCCGCGCCAGCCATTCGGCCACCGCCCGTGCATTGGCGGAGTGCTGGCGGACGCGCAGTGGCAGCGTCTCGATCCCCTGCAGGATCTGGAAGGCATTGAAGGGCGAGAGCGGCGCGCCGAGGTCCCGCTGCACGGAGCTGCGGACCGCCGCGATATAGGGTGGCACGCCGAGCTTCGGCGCGGCCTCGGTCCAGACCGCACCGTGGTAGCTCGGGTCGGGCTGGGTCAGCAGCGGCTGGCGTTCCGGATGCGCCGTCCAGTCGAAGCTGCCGCCATCGACGATGGCGCCCGCGATGGAGGTGCCATGGCCGCCGAGATACTTCGTCGCGGAGTAGACGAGGATCGCCGCCCCATGCTGCAGCGGCTGCGCCAGGAAGGGTGCCGCCGTGTTGTCGAGGATCAGCGGGATGCCGAGCGGCCGGCCGATGGCCGCGACCTCGGCGATGGGGAAGACCTGCAGCTTGGGGTTGGGCAGCGTTTCGCCGTAATAGGCCCGCGTGCGCTCGTCCGTCGCGCGGGCGAAGTTCTCCGGCTCCGACGGATCGACGAAGCGGACCTCGATGCCCTGGCGCTTCAGCGTATTGGCGAAGAGGTTCCAGGTGCCGCCGTAGAGGTCCGTGCTGCTGACGATATTGTCACCCGCCTGCGCCAGCCCCAGCACGGAGAAGGCCGAAGCCGCCTGGCCGGAGCCGAGGGCCAGCGCCCCCGCGCCACCCTCCAGGGCGGCCAGGCGTTGCTCCAGCACGGCCACCGTCGGGTTGCCGGTGCGCGAGTAAATGTAGCCGAGTTGCTCCAGCCCGAAGAGACTGCGCGCGTGCTCGCTATCGGCGAATTGGTAGGACGTGGTCTGGTAGATGGGCACCGCGACAGCGCCGTTGGTCGGGTCCGCGCGCCAGCCGGCGTGCAGGGCCTGGGTTTCGGGGCGATAGGCCATGGGGACTCTCCTCAACCGGCCACAGCCTGGGCGAAGCCCAGGTCGACCGAGCGGGTGACGTCGAGGCGCCGTTGCAGCAGGCCGTACTCGACGGCGTTGTCCGCCGCCGCCTGGAATTCGCGCAGCACCGCCGCGTCGAGGGGCGCGGCGCGCGTCGCCTCGATCTCGTAGGCGCGGCGCAGAGCAGGCTCGGGGATGCGCGTCAGCGCAGAGTTGTATCGGGCGTATTCGGGAATGTGGCCGCGCGCCCAGTCCCAGCCTTGCGCGAAACGGCGCAGGAAATCGGCCAGGACCGGCCGCTTGTCACGGATCGCCTGCTCATGCGCCGAGACGAACATGATGGAAGGCGTGAGTCCCTGGCCGTCCACCAGCGTGCGCGCCTCGAACTGCTGCACCTCGACGGAGATGTACGGCTCCCAGATGGCCCAGGCGTCCACGGCGCCGGAGCGGAAGGCGAGCAGCGCGTCGGTCGGCGGCAGGAAGTTGATGGTGACGTCCTCGGGCGCGATGCCCTCGCGCTTCAGCGCGGCGCGGATGAGGTACTGGCCCCAGCCGCCGCGATTGCCCGCGATACGCTTGCCGCGCAGGTCCGCGACGCTCCGGATCGCGGGGTTGCGCACCAGGATCCCCTGCCCGGCCGGCGAAGGCCGCGCCACGCCGATGCCGCGCAGCGGCGCGCCCGAGGCGAAGACCGTCAGGAAAGCGAGATCGCCCTGGTAGCCGAGGTCGAGCGCGCCGGCATTCAGCGCCTCCAGCAAGGGTGCCGCGGCGGGGAACTCGCTCCATTCGATGCGGTAGGGCAGGTCGCGCGCGACGCCGGACGCCTCCAGCAGCGAGCGCAGCCCGCCCTTCTGGTTGCCGATGCGCAGCACGGGCGTGGATTGCGCGAGCGCCGGTGCGGCCAGCAGCGTGGCAGCGCCGGCGCCCAGGAGGCGGCGTGTGATAATGGGCATGGTTCAGCCCTCCGTGAGCGTGAAGCTGGTGTCGAAGGCGTCGGCGACGCGGATCGGACGGGAGAAGACGCCGAACTCCACGGCGGCATCGCTCGCGGCCTGGAGCTCGGCGACCAGCGCCGCGTCGATGGGCACGGCGCGCGTCCGCTGCACCTCGTAGGCGCGCTGCAGGAAGCGAACGGGGATGCGCGTCAGCTCCGACGTGTTCTGGGCGAAGGCCGGGATGTTGTTCAGAGCCCAGGCCCAGCCGCGACGGTTGCGCTGCAGGAAGTCCTGCAGCAGCGGCCGCTTGTCGCGCAGCGTGCTGTCGTGGACCGAGATGAAGTTGGCCGTGGGCGTGAGGCCGCTGCCGTCCACCAGGACGCGCGCGCCGAAGCCCAGAATCTCGATGGAGTTGTACGGCTCCCAGATCGCCCAGCCATCCACGGCGCCGGACCGGAAGGCCAGCGAGGCGTCGGTGGGGCCGAGCGGCACGATCGTCACCTCGGCGGGATCGATACCCGCCCGCTTCAGCGCAGCTCGGACCAGGAACTGCCCCCATCCGCCACGATTGCCCGCGACCTTCTTGCCGCGCAGATCCTCGATGCGCCGGATGGGCCCGTCGCCGCGCACGAGGATGGCCTGCGAGGCCTGCTCGTGCCGCGTGGCACCGATTGCCTTGATCGGCGCGCCATTGGCGAAGACGCTGAGGAACGCGAGGTCGCCCTGGGTGCCGAGGTCGATGGCATTCGCGTTCAGCGCCTCCAGCAGCGGCGCGGCGGCGGGGAACTCGCTCCACTCGATCCGGTAGGGCAGGTCTCGCCCCTGCCCCGAGCTCTCGATCAGCGAACGCAGCCCGCCCTTCTGGTTGCCGATGCGCAGCACCGGCGTGGATTGCGCCAGGGCGGGTGCCGCCAGCAAGGTCGCCGCGCCGAGCGCGCGGCGGGAGATACGGATCATGTCACGCACCCCGGCCGAAGGAGGTATCGACGGCATCCGCGACGTTCACGCGGCCGGGCACGACGCCCCAGGCATGGGCCTGGTCCACCGCCACCTGGAACTCCCGCACCAGCGCGTCGTCGATGGGCACGGCGCGCGTCTGGTTGACGTCATAGGCGCGCTCGATCACCGGGACCGGCTGGCGGATGATCTGCGCGGTGGAGCGCGCATATTCCTGCCGGTTCTCCTGCGCCCAGGCCCAGCCACGCCGGTTTCGCTCCACGAAATCCAGCAGCTGCTCGCGCCGCTGCGTCAGCGCGTCCCGATGCACGGCGAGCACGCTGGCCGAGGGCGTCAGCCCCCGGGCATCGGCGAGCACGCGCGCGCCGAAGTTCAGCACCTCCAGCGAGGTATAGGGCTCCCACACCGACCAGGCGTCCACCTCGCCGGTGCGGAAGGCCAGCGCAGCCTCGGCCGGCAGCAGCCAGGCGAAGCGCACGTCGGAGAAAGGGATGCCCTCCTTGTGCAGGATCGCGAGCAGCGAGTAGTGCGTCCAGCCGCCGCGCGCCGCCGCCACGCGCTTGCCGCGCAGGTCGGCCACGGTGCGGATGGGGCTGTCGCCGCGCACCACGATGTTCTGCGATGCGGCGTCCGAGCGGGTCGCCGCTATGGCCTTGATGGGTGCTCCGGAGGAGAAGACGCTGAAGAAATTCAGGTCGCCCATGCTGCCGAGGTCGACGGCATTGGCGTTCAGCGCCTCCAGCAAAGGCTGGGCGGCGGGGAACTCGCTCCATTCGATGCGGTAGGGCAGGTCGCGCGCGACGCCGGAGACCTCCAGCAGGGAGCGCAGGCCGCCCCGCTGGTTGCCCACGCGCAGCGTGCGCTGCGTCTGGGCACGGAGGAGGGAGGGCGTCGCGGCCAGCGCGGTCGCGCCGATCAGCGCGCGGCGGTCGAGGGTGAAGGGCATGGCGGGCCTCAGGCGGCAGCGGTGTGGAGGGAGACGGAGACCCGGCCGAGATCCTCGGCCTTCGCCAGCTCACGCAACAGCGGGATCAGCTCCCAGCCGTATTGCGCGACGTCGGGTAGCGGGTCCCATCCACGCAGGATGAAGTGCGAAACGCCGAGCGAGCGGTAGCGCAGCAGCGAGCGCGCCACCTGCTCGGCCGTGCCGACCAGGGCCGTGCTGTTGCCGCGGCCGCCGAGCACGCCGGCCATGGCAGTCCAGAGCCGCTCGTCCAGCACCTCTCCGCGCTGGGAGAGGGCAACGAGGCGTTGCGAGTTCACCGCCTGGCCCGCGGCGATCAACCCCTGGGTTCCGTTGGCCTCCAGCTTGGCGACAGCCCGGCGGCGATACTCGTGAGCCTTCTCCCAGGCCTGCTTCTCGGTCGCGGCGATGATGGGGCGGTTGGACCATGAGAAGGCGGGAACGTGGTCGGCCTGGGAGGCGGCGCGCACGCGGTCCAGCATCGTGCGCGTTTCCGCCAGCGGCTCGCCGAAGAGGGCGTAGACATCGGCGTGGCGGGCGGCCACGCGCAGCGCGATGTCCGAGGCCCCGCCGAAGAAGATCGGCAAATAGGGCTTCTGCACGGGCCGGATGTCGGAGAAGGCCTGCTCGAAGCGGTAGAATTCGCCCGAGTGGTCGATGGGCCCCTTGGCGGTCCAGATGCGGCGCAGGATGTCGAGGAACTCGTCCGTGCGGCGGTAGCGCGCCTCATGCCCCTCGTGGTCGCCGTCCTTGCGCTGGTCGATATCCTCGCCGCCGGAGATGACGTGCAGCGCCAGGCGCCCGCCGGTCAGATGGTCGAGCGTGGCGAGCTTGCGCGCCGCGAGAGTGGGCGAGACGAAGCCGGGTCGGTGGGCGAGCAGGAAGTTCAGCTTCCGAACCGCCGTCGCCGCCTGGGCGACAACGAGGAAGCCGTCCGCCGCATTGGTCCAGTAACCGGCGAGGACGCGATCGAAGCCGGCCTCCTCATGCAGGCGGGTGATGCGGTTGATGAAGTCCGGCTGGAAGGCCGGGCCCTCCTGGACATCGAGGTCGGAAGTGGGGCGGGCCCAGATCATGCCCGTGACGTGAAGGCTCATGGCGAGCTCCTGTGGAAAGCGTGGCGGGAGGGATTCAGCTTCGGTCCCGACATCGCTGCCCAAGGCGTCGTGCGGCGCGCATCTCAGGCGGCCTTCGCCGCGTCATGCCCGTCCTCGTCCACGCCGAGCGCGCCGAGGAGGCGCACGCGCAGCGCGTCGAAGCCTTCCGCCGAACGCCGCCGCGGGCGTGGCAGTGGGACCGGCACGTCATCGATGAAGCGGCCATTCGCCAGCACCAGCACGCGGGAGGCGAGCAGCAGCGCCTCCTCCACGTCATGCGTCACCAGCAGCACCGCGGGGCGGTGCGCCTCCCACAGCTCGCCCACCAGGGACTGCATGCGAAGGCGCGTCAAAGCGTCGAGCGAGGCAAAGGGCTCGTCCAGCAGCAGCAGCTCCGGCTCGCGCACCAGGGCGCGAGCCAGGCCAGCCCGCTGGGCCTCGCCACCCGAGAGCGTCAGCGGCCAGGCCTCGGCGCGATGGGCGAGCTCCACCTCGCGCAGCGCCTTCAACGCACGCTCTCGGCCCCCGCCGCCCGGCAGGCCGAGCGAGACATTCTGCCAGACCGGCTTCCAGGGCAGGAGGCGCGGCTCCTGGAACACCACGGCACGGCGCGTGGGCAGCTTGGCCTCGCCCTCGGCGACAGGATCGAGGCCCGCCAAAGTCCGCAGCAGCGTGGTCTTGCCCGAGCCGCTGCGGCCGAGCAGCGCTACGAACTCGCCCGGCGCCATCTCGAGATCGACGCGGTCCAGCACGGGCACGGAGTCTGGGCCGTGGAAGCGCCGCGACAGCCCGCGGAGGGAAACGACGCTCATCTCACGCCTCCCGGATCAGCGAGGGGCGCCACGCGAGCGCGCGGCGCTCGATCAGCCGCACCAGCTGATCGGCACCGAGGCCGAGCAGCGCGTACACCAGCAGGCCGACGAGGATGATGTCCGTGCGCAGGAACTCGCGCGCATCCATCACCAGGAAGCCGATGCCGGCGGTGGCGTTGATCTGCTCGCCGACGACGAGGCTGAGCCAGGCGGTGCCGAGCGCGTAGCGAAGGCCCACCAGCGCCTGCGGCAGTGCGCCGGGCAGCACGATGTGGCGAATGAGCCCGGCGCGATCGAGGCCCAGGATGCGCCCAGCCTCCAGCAGCTTGGGATCCACGCCCCGGATGCCGCCGAAGAGGGTGAGGTAGATGGGAAAGGTCGCGCCCAGGGCGACGAGCGCGATCTTCGTCGCCTCGCCGATACCCAGCCACAGGATGAAGAGCGGTACGAGCGCCAGGAAGGGCAGCGCGCGAAGCATCTGCAGCGTCGCATCCACCGCATCCTCGCCGAGCTTCGAGAGACCCGCGATCAGCCCGAGTGAGACGCCGGCGGTAATGGCGATGGCCAAGCCGATCGCCACGCGCTGGAGCGACACCAGGAGGTGATAGGGCAGCTCGCCCGAGATGGTCAGGTCCCAGGCCGCCGTGGCGATGGCGCTGGGTGGCGCGAGCAGCCGCGTGGAGACGAGCCCGGCCTCCGCCGCGGCCTGCCAGAGCACGACGAGCAGGATCGGCACGATGAAGCGACGGAGGCCCCCGAGCCGCAGCGGCGCGCGGGACGGGCGCTCGCGGGGACGAACGATAGGAACGGCGACGGCTTGGCCGGACATGAGAAAGCTCCAGGACATCGAGGACCGAGCGCGGCGGCAGAGAGCCGCCGCTGCGGGCAGGTCAGGGGGAAAGGCCGGCCAGCGAAACCAGCGCGAGCGCAGCGGCGAGCGCGGCCGCGCTGCGGAGGGCGAGCGTTGCCAGCGCGACGCCGTCCCCCGCGGCGAAGCGGGGCCGCCCCGTTGCGGGCCAAGCCGAGCCGCTCCCGAGGACGGCGGCCTCAGGCGGCATGGGATTCATCGCGCGGCGCGCGCCAGGGGCTGGAGACCGGATGATGACGGCGCAGATAGCCGCGCGCGGCGCGCTCGGCCTCCTCGGCGCTGTTGAAGCTCTCGCGGTCGATCTCCTCAAGCCGGGCGTCGATGGCGAGCAGGAACCAGTTCACGTCGCCGAGGGCGGCGACGGCGATAAGCTCGCCATCGTCGATGATGGGGTGCGAAAGGCGCATGTGATTCTCCCGCGCCGCGGGCAGAGGCGGCGTCCGGATGCATTCGGTTGGACTGGGGGTCGGCGGGCGGCTCAGCCGCGGCGACAACGCCGACAGCTGCGCGTCCCGGGGCCCGTCCGATCGCGTCGGGCGCAGGGGTGGCCGAGGCGAGGCATATCCTTGTCCCTATCAACTCGAGGCCGCGCGGCAGGCGCGGCCCGCTAATCACACATTCTTATCGCTAATAGGTCAACCAGATTCTTTGGTTATGATTCGTGATTTTCTAATTCAACATAATTTAAAGTTATTACCCTGCGGCGGCCTCCCGAAAAATCCCTGCAGCAGAGGGGCTTGCTCTGTCGGCCCGAGCTTCGTGGATGCCGCCGGCAACTCCGCCCAGCTCCGCCCGTTGCCCGGCCATGCGGATCGGGCTCCTTCTGGAATACCTGCGCGACGAGGCGGCCGATCTGGCGCGGCACCTGTGGCTCAACCGCGCGCTGGTGTTCGGGATGGCGACCGCTGCCGTCCTGGCTGCCGGGCTGACGATCTGGTCGGGGATCTACGATGTCGCCGCCAGCAAAGGCCATTGGCGGCCGGTGGGCGCGATCCTGAACTACGGCATGCGCCAATCCATCGCGACCCACAGCACGGGGCACAGACCGCCCCCGCTGGATGACGCGGCGCTGGTCCGGCGTGGGGCCGGCCATTTTCAGGGCGGCTGCGCGCCCTGCCATGGCGCGCCGGGGCGCCCGCCCAATCCCGTGACCCGCCGCATGGTGCCCGCGCCGCCGGAGCTCGCCCCCCACATAGCCGACTGGCAGACGCAGGAGCTGTTCCAGCTCGTGATGCACGGCATCAAGTACACCGGCATGCCGGCCTGGCCTGCCGCCGCTCGCCCCGATGAAGCCTGGGCCGTCGTCGCTTTCCTGCGGAGCCTGCCCGGTCTGGACGAAGCGGCCTATCGTGAACTCGCCTTCGGGGAAATGGCGCCCGAACGCGCGCAAGCCGCGTCGGATGCCGGGCTTTTGCTACGCAACGGGCCGCTGGATGAAGGGATTGCGGGCTGCGGGCGCTGCCACGGACGATCCGGCCAGGGCGATGCAGAAGGCGCGTTTCCTCGCCTGGCCGGGCAGAGCGAGGCGTATCTGCTGGATGCCTTGCGTGCCTTCGCGGATGGCAGCCGACCCAGCGGCATCATGGGCCCTGTCGCAGCCGAGCTGACACCGCCGGAAATGGCCGCCCTCGCCCGGCACTATGCGTCGCAGCCCACGCCCGCCGCGATGCACCTGGAGAGCGAGCGGCTCGAGCGCGGACGAGAGATCGCGACCACCGGCTTGCCCGGACGGGGTGTCGCCGCCTGCGGGAGCTGCCATGACGGCGGCAACCCGCGATATCCGCGCCTGGCCGGTCAGCACCATCGCTATCTGCAGGAGCAGCTCACCTTGTGGATGCAGGGCGTACGAACCGGAGACGGCGCCTCTGACCTTGCATGGCTGATGGGGCGGGCCGTCGGCGGCCGGTACGGACCTGATGAAGGACTGTGGCCCCTCTCGCCAGAGGACATCCGGGCCGTCGCGGCCTGGTACGCGAGCCAGGAGAACGTTCCGTAGGCGGCTTGCAACTTGCTGGCGGACCCACGGTTTGCCGGAGTATCGGGAAGGAGAGAGCCTACGTCCGCCATCCCCTATTGCGGCTCACCTCCCCTGCCAGGCGAGGTGGCCTGGAACATGGATCCTTGGCTGCTCGCGCTGCTGGCGCTGGGTGTCCTGGCCCTGGCATGGCGGCCGAACGGCCGGCTTGCACTCGCGGGCTGGCTGCTGGCCGGACTGATCCTGATCTCGCCGTTATGCAACCTGTCGGTCGCGCTCTTTTCGGCGCGGGTCGCCCAGCATCTCTTGTTGATGCTACTGGCCGCCCCGCTGCTCGCGCTGGCATGGCCCGCCGGCCGGGCCACCAGAGCCGGCGGCGCCGCATTCGTCTTTGCCGCCGCCATCTGGGCCTGGCACCTCCCGGCCCCGTATCTTGCGACCTTTGACAGCCCGGCGGCCTATTGGGCGATGCAAGCGAGCCTGCTGATGGCCGCGACCTGGCTCTGGGCCGCGCTGCGCCAGGCTGCCACGGCCCGGCCCGCTTCCGCCCTCCTGGCCGCGCTGGGCACGTCCGCGCAGATGGCCGCCCTGGGCGCGCTGCTGACGCTCGCACCACGCGCCCTGTTCGAACGGGCGCATCAGCCCGGCGTGACCGCCGCCTGGGGCCTGACGCCGCTGGAAGACCAGCAGCTGGGCGGGGTGCTCATGTGGGCGCCTGGGGGCCTGCTCTTCGTCCTCGCAGGGGCAGCGATCGCGACGGCCATGCTCCGGCCCCGGGCGGTGGGATGAGGGGCGAGCAGTCGGCTCTGGCGCCGCGCGGGCCGGAGGCGGAGCTGCTCCATGGGCTGACCTGGCTGCTCGTCAGCGGAGCAGCCGTGATTTTCCTGATCACCATGGTGCTTCTGCTCCTCGCCTTGAGCGGGCGGGATGCGTGGAAGCGGCGGTTGGCCTCGCCACGGGCCGTCCTGCTGCTGGGGGCGCTGGTACCCTCGGTGGTGCTGCTGGCGCTGCTCGTCCACAGCTCCGGCGTCATCGCGACCCTGACGCGGCCGGCCCCGAGGCCGCTGGTGGTCGAGGTGGTGGGTCGCCAGTTCTGGTGGGAAGTGCGGTATCCCGCCCAGGGCATCGTCACGGCCAACGAGATACGGTTGCCCGTGGGCCGCCAGGTGGAGCTGGTGGTGACGGCGCCCGACGTCGTCCATAGCCTCTGGATTCCGGCCCTCCACGGCAAGATCGACATGATCCCCGGCCGCGAGAACCGGTTGCGGCTCACGGCGGGGCAGCCGGGCGTGATGCGCGGACAATGCGCGGAGTTCTGCGGGGCTCAGCACACGTTGATGGCGCTTTTCGCCGTGGCGGAGCCAGAGGCGGATTTCGAGGCCTGGGCTGAGCGCCAACGCGCGCCCACCATCCCCGAGGGCCAGGGACGCGAGGTCTTCGGCCGCGCAGGATGCGGGGCCTGCCATGGCATTCGCGGAACGGAGTTCGCAGGGCGCATCGGTCCGGACCTGACGCTGATCGGGACGCGACATAGCCTCGGCGCCGGGACGCTGGCCAACCACCGCGAGACTCTGGCCCAATGGATCGCGGCGCCGCAGCAGGTGAAGCCCGGAAACGCCATGCCGGATTTCCGGCGCATTCTTTCGGAGGCCGAGCTGGACGCGGTCGCGCAGTGGCTCGAGGCGCTGCGATGACCCTGCCGAATTCGCTGCCGCGCCCTGAAGGCGAGCTGGAGGCGCTTCGCCGTGCGTGGGAGCAGCCGAAAGGCTGGCGGATCATTTCCGAGGTGAACAACGCGCGCATCGGCGTGCTCTACGTCGGCACCGCCCTGCTCTTCTTCGTGCTGGCGGGCATCCTCGCGCTGCTCATGCGGCTGCAACTCGCCGTACCGGGCAACGATGTCCTTGGCCACGCCACCTACAATCAGTTCTTCACCATGCACGGCACCGTCATGATGTTCCTCTTCGCCGTGCCGGCGGTGGAGGCGATGGGCGTGTACCTGCTCCCCGCCATGCTGGGCGCGCGCGACCTGCCGTTCCCGCGGCTCGGCGCCTATGCCTACATCGCCTATCTGATCGGCGGGCTCGCCTTCTTTGCCAGCCTGTTCTGGGGCCTCGCGCCGGATCAGGGCTGGTTCCTCTATCCGCCATTGGCGGGCAAGGCGCACTCTCCCGGCATCAACGCCGATTTCTGGCTGCTCGGCATCGGCTTCATCGAAATCTCCGCGATCGCCGGCGCGATCGAGATCATCGTCGGCGTACTGCGGACCCGCGCGCCAGGCATGACCCTGTGGCGTATGCCCATCTTCGCCTGGGCGATGCTGGTCTTCGCGGGGATGATCATCATCGCCTTCCCGGCCGTGATCTGGGCCACCATCCTGCTCGAACTCGAACGGGCGCTGGATTGGCCCTTCTTCATCGCCGAGCGCGGCGGCGACCCGCTGCTATGGCAGCATCTCTTCTGGTTTTTCGGCCATCCCGAGGTCTACATCATTTTCCTGCCGGCCGCCGGGATGGTCACGATGATGGTCCCGGCGCTCTCCCGCACCCGCCTCATCGGCTATGAACTCGTCGTCGCGGCGATGGTGGGAACGGGCGTGCTCAGCTTTGGCCTCTGGGTGCATCACATGTACACCACCGGCCTGCCGCAACTCACGCTCGCCTTCTTCACCGGCGCATCCTTCGCGGTAGCCATTCCCGCCGGCATTCAGGTCTTCGCCTGGATCGCGACCTTCGCCGCCGCGCGTCGCGTGCAATGGGAAGTGCCCACGCTCTTCGTGCTCGGCTTCCTCTTCATCTTCGTGCTCGGCGGCTTGACCGGGGTGATGCTGGCCGTCGCGCCCTGGGACTTCCAGGCGCACGATACGCATTTCGTCGTCGCGCATCTTCATTACGTGCTGATCGGCGGCATGGTCTTTCCGCTGGTGGCGGCGCTCTACTACTGGGCCCCCACCGCGACGGGGCGAAAGCTCTCCGACCGGCTCGGCCGCTGGGCTTTCTGGCTGATGTTCGGAGGCGTGAACCTCACCTTCTTTCCCATGCACCTTGCCGGCCTGAGGGGCATGCCTCGCCGGGTCTACACCTATCCGGCGGGAATGGGGCTGGAATGGCCCAATCTCCTTTCCACGATCGGCGCCGGAATCGTGGCGATGGGCGTGCTCCTCGTGCTGATCGATCTGGCGCGCAACTTCCGCTTCTCCATCGGGTCGGATTCCTGCAATCCCTTCGGCGCCGGCACGCTGGAATGGCTGCCCGCCGATTGCTTCGGCACGCGCAGCATCCCTGTGGTAAGCGATCGCGAACCCCTCTGGGCCCGCCCCTCCCTCCGGGAGGAGGTGCAGGCCGGACAACACTTCCTGCCGGCGACGATCACCGGCCGGCGGGAAACACTCGTCACCAGCCCGACGCGGGCCACACCGCAGCACGTCGCGGTGGTTCCCGGTCCGGGTTGGGCGCATGTGGTCGCGGCCATCGGGACAGCTGGCTTCTTCCTCGCGCTCACGGTGCAGGCTTACGCCGTGTCTCTCGCTTTCGGAGCAGTGGGAATCCTCGCCGTCATCCAGTGGCTCTGGACCGTGACGGATCTCGGGCCCATCGCGGCACCCGCGGAGATCGGAGGCGGCTATCGCCTGCCCGTCTATGTCTCCGGCCCGACGACGTTGGGGCATTGGGCCATGGTCGTCCTGCTGGTGGTCGATGCGGCGATCTTCGCTTGCCTCGCCTTCACGCACGCCTTTCTCTCTTTGGCCCAGCCGGGCTCCTGGCCGCCCGGGTCACAATCCATGCCGTCCCTCCCGTGGGTGCCAGCGGCGGCGCTGGGCATCGCCGCAGCGCTTCTCTGGCGCTCGAGGGTCCAGGCGTCGGTGCCGCTACTGGCGGCCGGGAGCCTGGCGCTGCTCCTTGGCGTGAGCGCGGATGCCTGGTCGTGGTGGGAGGCGGGCCTGCGGCCGACCACTGGCGCCTTCTCCGCCAGCGTCTTCGCGAACCTCGCCTGGCAGATTTTTCACCTGGGTATCGTTGCCCTGATGACAGCCTATGTCGCGGCGCGCCGGTTCGCCGGTCTCCTCGACGAGAGCCGGCGCGTCAGCTTCGACGTCGTCCGGCTCTTTGCGCTCTACGCCACCGCGCAGGCTATCGCAGGCTTGGTTCTCTGCCACGGGTTGCCAAAAGCGCTTTAGCTGCGGGCAACCATGCGCGGCCACCAGCCGTTGACCTGTCGACGCGTTCTGCCGCGCCGGAAACCCGTGTCGAGAGGAGAATGCCGTGGCCACCCTCGCAGGTCCGTCGTTTCGGCGATCACCCCTCCATCCGCTGCACGCCTTGCTGCTGGCCTTCCCGTTTCCGCTCTTCCTCGGCGCGCTGCTGAGCGACCTCGCCTACTTCCAGACCTTCCACATCCAGTGGGCGAACTTTTCGTCCTGGCTGATCGCCGGCGGCCTCTTGGGAAGCGTCTGGGTCGTGGCTTGGGCGCTGGTGGATCTCGCACGCAGCCTTCGTCCGGAAAGGGCGCGGGCCGCCATCTACTTTGCGCTTCTCGTCGCGATGTGGGGGCTGGGCTTCGTCAATGCGCTGGTGCACGCCATGGATGCCTGGGCGACGATGCCGCGGGGCCTCTATCTATCCGCGTTGACGACGCTGCTGGCGCTTCTGGCCACATGGATCGGCTATTCGCGCCATGCCCAGACGGGGGCCGCGTGATGCGCGCGCTCGCGCTGGCAGGGATCGCGCTGATGGCGCTGACCGCGTGCGACGAGGCACCGGCTCCAGCCCAACGCGGCAGCAACCCGGACCTACCCGCGCCCCAGAGGGGCCTGCTGCCCGACATGACCATCCCCCGGCCGGCCAGTTGGGGGAGCGAACAGCCGACGGTCCCGCCTGGCTATGCCATCCACGCCATCGCGACCGGCCTCCAGATCCCGCGCCAGACGCTGATCCTGCCCAATGGCGATATCCTCGTCTCGGAGGGCAGTGGCGGCTACGCGCCGTCGCTCCGCCCCAAGGACTTCATCGCCGGGTTCATCAAGAGCCTGGGACGAAGCCAGACGCGCGGCGGAAACCGGCTCACGCTGCTGCGGGATGCTGATGGCGACGGCAACTACGAAACACGGACCGTCTTCGCCGAACATCTCAATGCGCCCTACGGCCTCGCCCTGGTGAACGGCGCAGTTTACGTCGCCAACCAGGATGCGCTCGTGCGCTTCGACTACAGTGAGGGTCAGACCCAGGCGAGTGGCCCGCCGACGCTCGTCTCGGAACTGCCCTCGGCCATCAACCATCACTGGACCAAGGCACTGGCCGCGAGCGCGGACGGCCGGCACCTCTACGTGGGCATCGGGTCGAACAGCAACATCACGGAACGCGGCATGGACGCCGAAGCCGATCGCGCGATGATCTGGCAGATCGATGCCCAGACCGGCGCGCACCGCCCCTTTGCCACCGGGCTGCGCAACCCGACGGCGCTGGCCGTCCAGCCAGGGACAGGGCGCCTCTGGGCTGTGGTGAATGAGCGGGACGAAATCGGGCCCAACCTGGTGCCGGACTACCTGACCTCCGTTCGCGAAGGCGGCTTCTACGGCTGGCCCTACTCGTACTGGGGACCAAACGTGGACCGGCGCGCCCAGCCCCAGAACCCCGAGAGGGTGGCTGCCGCCATCCGGCCGGACTTCGCGCTGGGCTCGCACGTCGCGGCGCTCGGGGTCGCCTTTTCGACGCCAGCGATGGGAGCCCAGTTCTCGGACGGTGTCTTCGTCGGCGAGCACGGAAGCTGGAA
Organism: Roseococcus sp. YIM B11640; assembly: GCF_049727625.1. NCBI lineage: Bacteria > Pseudomonadati > Pseudomonadota > Alphaproteobacteria > Acetobacterales > Roseomonadaceae > Roseococcus > Roseococcus sp. YIM B11640. The sequence continues at coordinate 313,822 of NZ_JBBJOZ010000003.1, read as the reverse complement.
CCGCACTCCGCCCGCCGGATATCGCGTGATCTTCGTCCCCTTCCGGGATGGCCGCCCTGCAGGCGAGCCCGTGGATTTCGTCTCCGGCTTCCTAGGCCGCGATGGCCATGCCAGGGGAAGGCCGGTCGGCGTCACGGTCGATCCGCGCGGCGCGGTTGTCGTTGCGGACGATTTGACCGGGACGATCTGGAGGATCGCCCCGGTAAGTCGCTGACGCGCTGCTGCCTTTCAGACCATGGCCGCCGCCACCTCGCGCTCGATCCGCGCCGCTAGGACCTCGCTCACCGTCGTCATCGGCAAGCGCACCTCCGGGCTGTCGATGAGACCGGCCCGCCAGAGCCAGTGCTTGATCGGCGCTGGGCTCGGCTCGGCGAAGAGCAGGGGCGGAATTTCGCAGATCGCGTGCCAGGCCGCGAGCGCTGCCGCCGCCTCGCCAGCCCGGACCAGGTCGCGCACCCTGGCGAAGCGGCGGGGCGCGATATGGGCGGAGGCGATGATTCCTCCCTCCGCGCCTTGGGCCAGCATCGTGTGAAAGAAGGCGTCCTCGCCCGTGAGCACGGCGAAGCCCGGCGGCTTGCGGCGCATCAGGTCGAAGGATTGAACCATGTCGGCGGCGCAGTCCTTGACGCCGACGATATTCGGGCACCGCGAGGCCAGTTCCAGCATGGCCGCGTTGCCGAGGTTCACGCCCGTCCGGTACGGGATGTTGTAGATCATGATCGGCCACGCGGCGCCTTCGGCCAGGGCGGCGAAGTGGCGGACCATGCCGTCCTGCGAGGGACGGGTGTAGTACGGGCAGGCGATCAGATAACCGTCGAGCGGCCAACGGGCCGTGCGGTCCAGCGCCTTGCCGAGCTTGCGCGTGTCACTGCCCGAAAGCCCTAGGAAAACCGGCATGCGCCTCCCCGCAGCGCCCATTTCCGCGGCCACCAGCATGACCAGTCGCTCGGTCTCGTCATCGTCCAGGGTCAAGCCTTCGCCGGTCGTGGCGGCGAGGATCAGGCCATCGAGCTGCTCGGCCGCATAATGACGCACCATGCGCCGCAGGGACGCCTCGTCGAGGGCGCCATCGCGAAACGGCGTGATGAGCGGCAGCCACAGGCCGCCAGGGATCGGGTGAGAGGTTTGCATGATTTCATCTCCTGGATGCCGGAGACGAGACCTCGCGTGATGACCCCGTCCAAACCGGCGGGGTCAAGGTGGTCCTGGGTCGCTAGTGGCTTACGCGCGCAGGTCCTCGATGCCCCAGGCGGGGCATTTTTTGGAGGCGACGGCGAGGAAGCGGCTCGGGATCACCACGCCAGCATCGGCGCGGGATACGCCGGCCGTCAAGCGTCACCGCAGGAACTTCCTGAAGCGCTGCAGAGAGAACATGAACAAGGCCGCCCCGATCCCGATGAGGGCGGCGAATTGCGGCCAGACGACGCTCAGTCCCGCGCCGCGGAAGAGGATGGCCTGCGCCAGAATGACGAAATGGGTATTGGGCGCGGCCAGCATGATGTTCTGAATGATCTCGGGCATGCTCTCGCGTGGCGTGTTGCCGCCCGAGAGCATCTGGAGCGGCAGCAGCACGAGGATCAGGAGCATGCCGAATTGCGGCATCGTGCCGGCGACGGTGGCCAGGAAGATCCCCAGGCACGTCGTGGCGAGCAGCTGCAGCGCCGTGCCCAGCAGGAAGAGGGGGATGGAGCCTTCGATCGGCACCCCCAGCATCCCCTGCACCACCACGGTGATCGAGAAGGCCGAGGCGACCAGCACCACGAGGCCCATGGACCAGACCTTGCTCAGCATCAGTTCGACCGGCGTGACGGGCATGACCAGCAGGTGATCCAGGGTGCCATGCTCCCGCTCGCGGATCAGGGCCGCGCCGGTGAGGATGATGGAGAGCATGGTGATGGAGGAGATCACGTTGTTGATCGCTCCGAACCACGCCTTGTTGAGCTCCTGGTTGAAGCGCGCGCGCAACACCAGGTCCACGGGAACGGCCCCGCCGGCGCGGTAGCGGCGCAGGAACTCGTCCACCTCCGCCGAGACGACGGACTGGATGTGACCGGCGCCGTTGAAAGCCTGCGACATGCGGGTGGCGTCCACGTTCAGCTGGATCGCCGGCGAGCGCCCCGCCAGCAGGTCGCGCTGGAAATTCGGCGGGATGTTGAGCGCGAAGGTGTCGAGCCCCGCATCCATCCGGCTGTCCATTTCGGCCGTGGTGATGAGGCGCGGCGGGATGAAGTAGGGCGGGTAGAAGGCCAGCGCGATCCTTCCCGAAACCGGCGAGCGGTCCTCGTCCACGATCGCGATGGTGGCCCGGCTCAGCGACACGGGCGTGGCACGCGACGCCGTGTAGATCGACAGGGTGAAGGCGTAGACGATCAGGATCAGCATCATCGGATCCCGCAGGAGGCCGCGAAGCTCCTTGATGCCGAGCTGCCCGATGTTCCCGAGCCGCATGATCAGCCCTCCTGCTTCCGGAGCAGGGCCACCGCGAGGCCCAGCAACACGGGCACGGCGATCAGCAGCGGCACGAAGGCGGACCACAGGTCGTCGAAGCCGAGCGCCTTGGAGAAGGTGCCGCGCGTGATGGTGATGAAATGGGCCGTCGGATAAATGCGGCCGATCAGCGCGCCTGCCCCTTCCAGCGAGGAGACAGGGTCCACCATGCCGGAGAACTGCACGGCCGGAATGATGGTGATGAGCACGGTCCCGAAGATGGCCGCGATCTGGCTCTTCATGAAGCTGGAAAAGAGCAGTCCGATCCCGGTCGAACAGACGACGTAGAGGAAGGCGCCCGTGGTCAGGGCCAGGAAACTGCCGGTCATCGGAACGCGGAAGATGAAGAGCGCGAAGGCCACCAGCATCAGGAAGTTCAGCATGGCCAGCAGCACATAGGGCAGCTGCTTGCCGAGGAGGAACTCCAGCCGCGTCACCGGCGTCGTATAGAAGTTGGTGATGGAGCCCAGCTCCTTCTCGCGCACCACGCTCAGCACGGCGAGCATGGCCGGGATCATCATCAGCAGCAGGGGAATGACCGCGGGCACCATCGCCACGAGGCTCTGGATGTCGGGATTGTAGCGGTACCGCACTTCGAGCTGGAACGCGCCGGCGGTGGCGGCATGGCCGTAGATCTCGCGGGACTTCTGCGCCAGCCAGGCCGCATGCATGCCCTGGACGTAGCCCCGGACCGTCTCCGCGCGGGAAGGCATGGCGCCGTCGATCCAGGCCCCCACGGAAACGGGGCGCCCCCGCGCCACGTCACGGCCGAAGCCGGGGGGGATCTCGATGGCGAGGCTCAATTCGCCATTGCGCATGCGGCGGTCCAGATCTGCATAGTCCACGATGGGCGGCTGCTGGATGAAGTAGCGCGAGCCTGCGATCTGCAGGGCGTAGTCCCGGCTCGTCGTCGTGTCGTCGCGGTCCAGCACGGCGAAGGTCAGGTCCTCGACATCCATGTTGATGCCGTAGCCCATGACGAACATCAGCAGCACGCTGCCCACCAGGGCGAGGATCGCGCGGATAGGGTCGCGCTGAAGCTCGAGCGTCTCGCGCCGGGCATAGGCCATCGCCCGGCGCGGACTGAAGGCGCGCGTGGCCTGCGCCGTCGCATGCGAGGCTTCCGTCGCCGGCGCTGGCTCGGCGCCTGTCGCGGGCTCCGGCTGGCCGGCCGCCTCTTCCAGGTAGGAGATGAAGGCCTCCTCCAGCGACGGGGCGGACCGGCGCCGGACGATCCCGGCCGGCGTGTCGCTGGCCAGGACCTTGCCCGCATGCATGAGGGAGATGCGGTCGCAGAGCTCCGCCTCGTTCATGAAGTGCGTCGAGACGAAGATCGTCACGCCGTCGTTGCGGGAAAGGTCGGAGAGGATTCGCCAGAAGCCGTCACGCGCGATGGGATCCACGCCTGAGGTCGGCTCGTCGAGGATCAGCAGCTCCGGCGCGTGGATCATCGCGACGGCGAGGGACAGTCGCTGGCGGATGCCCAGCGGCAGCGCTTCCGGAAGGCTGTCCATGACGCCGGTGAGATCGAAGCGCGTCGCCATCTCCTCGATCCGCGCGGGGATCGCCTCGGCCGGCAATCGGAAGAGCCGCGCATGAAGGTCGAGATTCTGCCGCACGGTGAGCTCGGAGTAGAGCGAGAAGGCCTGCGACATGTAGCCCACGCGCCGCCGCACCGCCATGTCGGAGGGATCAACCTCCTGCCCGAACAGCCGCGCCTTCCCCTCCGTGGGCGCGAGAAGACCGGTGAGCATCTTCATCGTCGTGGTCTTGCCGCAGCCGTTGGAGCCGAGAAAGCCGAAGATCTCACCGCGGCCGATCCGGAAGCTGACGTCGTCCACCGCCGTGAAGTTGCCGAAGCGCATGGAGAGATGCTCGGCCTCGATCGCGGGCGGCGCGTCCCCTGCCTCCACCCTTGGCGGGATCACGAGAGGCTCGTGTCCCCTCTGCCGCTCCTCCGGCAGCAGGGCGATGAAGGCGCCGTCTAGCGTCGCCCCGCCCGTGCGCTCCAGCAGCTCCGCCGGGGTGCCGGTGGCCAGCACGCGGCCGCCATCCATCGCCACCAGCCAGCCGAAGCGCGCCGCCTCCTCCATGTAGGCCGTCGCGACCATGACGCTCATGCCCGTGCGCTCGGCGCGGATGCGATCGATCAGGTCCCAGAACTGGCGCCGCGACAGCGGATCGACGCCCGTGGTCGGTTCGTCGAGGATCAGCAAGTCCGGGTCGTGGATCAGGGCGCAGCACAGGCCGAGCTTCTGCTTCATCCCGCCCGAGAGCTTGCCCGCCGGGCGATCCACGAAGGCGGCAAGCCCCGTGCTGCGAAGCAGGCCGTCTATTCGGCGCTCGCGCTCCTCCCGGTCCTGGCCGAAGAGCCGGCCGAAGAAGTCCACGTTCTCGAAGACCGAGAGCGTCGGATAGAGGTTTCTCCCCAGGCCCTGCGGCATGTAGGCGATACGCGGGCAGGTCCGGGCCCGGTGGCCGGCATCGGCCATGTCGCCTCCCAGCACCTCGACCCTGCCGGACTGGATCGCATGCGCGCCGGAAATCAGCGCCAGCAGGCTCGACTTGCCGACGCCGTCGGGGCCGATCAGTCCGACCATGCGGCCAGGCGGCACATCCAGCGTGACATTGTCGAGGGCCCGGGTCGCGCCATAGGAGAGACCGACCTGCCGCAGATGCACGACGGCGGGCGGCGCGCCGGGAGCCTCGGCCTCGGGCCGGCCGCTCACTGCACCAGCGTCCCGGTCAGGCTGGAGGGCCAGGGCGCATCGGGTGCCAGCCGCACATAGGCGACACCGGGAAGACCCGCCTTCACCTGCGTGATGTAGCGGCGCAGCAGCTCGGGCGCGATGCGCGCCTTGACCCGGAACATGAGCTTCTGCCGTTCCTGCGCCGTTTCGACGGTGCGGGGCGTGAACTGCGCGACATCCGCGACGAAGGAGATGGTGGCCGGGATGATGTATTGCGGCGCCGCATCCAGGACCAGCCGTGCCTCCGCACCGTAGCGCAGCTGGCCGGCCTGCTCCGCGGGAAGGAAGAAGTTCATGTAGACGTCGCCGAGGTCGACGATGTTCAGCACGCGGCCACCGGCGGCCAGCACCTCGCCGGGCTGCGCCACGCGGTACTGCACGCGGCCGTCGCGAGGGGCTTTGAGATCGCTGTCAGCAATGTCCACATCGATGCGATCGATCGTGGCCTGCGCGGCGATCACGGCCGAGCGTGCATCGACGACCTGCGAGCGCGCCGCGTTGATCGCAGCGTCGGAAGCTGCGAGCTGCGCCTGCGCCGCGCCCATCGCGGCCTCCGCACCCAGCGAGCGCGCCCGGTCGTCATCGAGTTGCTGGATGGACGCGGTGTTGGTGCGGGCCAGTTGCTCGGTCCTGGCCAGGCGTGCCTGGGCGGCATCGCGCTCGGCCGCGCGCTGCGCAACCGTGGCGGAATTGGCGCTCCGCTCGGCCTGGCGCTGGGTCACCAGGCTTTCGGCCGTGCTGACAGCGATCTGCGCGCGCTCCAGCTGCGCCTCGGCTTCCCGGCGCTGGGCCGTCAGCGACGCGGTGTCCATCCGCGCGAGCAGCTGGCCCGCCGTGACGAAGTCGCCCTCGTTGACGAGAATCTCGCGGATACGGCCGGCGACCTTGGTCGAGATGTCGATCTCGACCGCCTCGATGCGGCCATTGCCGCTGGCGATACCGGGCGGCAGCCCGCCCGATCCCAGCTCCCTCCAGGCGACATATCCGCCCACCGCCGCCACAAGGACCACTGCCGCAAGGAGCAAGCGCCGACGCGAGGGTGTCACTGTCCGTGGAACCTTTCGAAGCTGGTGTGGGCGGCGGTGGCAGCCGGCGGCCGGGGAAGGCCTCCGGCATGCGCCGGGCACCCTAGAATCCGATGCCTCGTGAAGAAATACCGCCGAACCGCCTGTAACCAATCATCATTGCACGGCACATTGAAGCCTCGTTCCGAGCGCCGCGGCAAGCTCAATGACGTCTTGGGAAGGCCTAGCGAAGCTCGAACCGGATGGGGACTTCGATCCAGGCCTCGATGGCCCGGCCGTCCCGCGCCGAGGGCGCGAAGGCCCATCGCCGCACCGCCGCCAGCGCCGAGTTGTCGAGGATCGCATGGCCGCTGGAGCGATGTAGCCGCACCTCGCGCGTCTCGCCATCCGCGCCGACGAGGGCGCGGATAAGGGCGACGCCGGAAATCCCGCGCTCCCGCGCCGCGAGCGGATATTCGGGTGGCGAGGGCGGTCGGCGGAAGCGCGCCAGGGTCAGGACCGGCGGCCCCGATGGCACGGCGGGCGCGGCCTGCGACGGCCCGGGCGCGGGCGTGGCCGGCCCAGGCTGCGTCGGGGCCGCCCGGCGCTCCCGCGGGGGCTGGGCCGGGCGGGGCGGAACGGGACGTGGCGGCGGCGGCGCCTCGGCGCGGGGAGGTGGCGGCGGAGGCGCGTCCGGCGGGGGAGGTTCTGGCGGGGGCGGCTCCGCTGGAGGCGGTTCCGGCGGTGCCGCCAGTTCCGGCGGGAGTGGTTCCACCGTTTCCGCCGGCTCCTCCGTGACGGGGGGCGCCGCCTCCTCTTGGGGAGCGGGTGTCTCGCCCGGTGCTTCGAGCACGACCTCCATGGTCGCGGGCTCCGCCACATCCGGCGGCCGGCGCGGCGCGGTGAACCAGAGCACAAGCCCGAAGACGCCGAGATGCAGCAGCACGGCGCCTGCGAACGCACCGCCCCGCAACCTGCGCGAGGAGCCGGCGGCCACGCTCCATGGCAGGCTCGCGACCTCCTTGTCCCGCTGGCCGGGTGCGGCCGGGGTGAAGAGGCTATCGAGCGTACGGGCGGCGGGCATCCGGCGTGCCGGTTACAAGGCGCGCGAAAGGCCGGCGAAGATGCCGCGGCGCATGCCGTATTGCGGCGCGCCCACGCCGATGCCCGTGCCATCGCGCAGCTGGTAGCTGCGGTCGAAGAGGTTGATCACGTCGAGCCGCGCGGTCCATTTCCCGCCGCCGGCGATCTCGAACTCCTGCGAAAGGCCGAGATTGACGGTCACATAGGGCGTCACGACCTGGCTGTTCGCGAAGCCGCGCCGCATGCCGCTGCCGTAGAGCAGGGTGGAGGAGACGGTCCCCCCATCCCACGGCTGGTACGAGGCGCCGGCCGAGCCGGTGAGCAGCTGGTCATGATCCGTGCGGACGAATTTCCGCTCGACCTGCGCGAGTTCGGCCGCGCTCCAGAAATACTGGTTGGAGACGAGCCCCCTCCCCTCGGAGCGCGAGATGGTGAGGTTGCCGTAGAGCAGCCACGGCCCCTGCCGGTAATTCGCCGTCAGCTCCGTGCCGAAGACGCGGCCCTGCCGGTAGTTGTAGGGCGAGAAGATATAGGCGCTGCCGAATTGGCCGAGGTCCTGCATGTCGCGCACGTCGCGGTAGAAGGCCTCGGCGCCTAGCGTCAGCCCCTCGCCGATCTTCTGGCGGATGCCGAGGTTGAAGTAGTGCGCTCGCTCGGGCCGGGGCGCGCTGGCGATGGGCACTTCCGGCGCCAGCGTGGTGTTGGCGTAGAGCGGCAGCGCGGGCGCGGTCAGCAGTTCCGAGGGCGGCGGCGTGAAGTAGCGCGCATATCCGGCGGCGATGGTGGTGTTCTCGCCCGGCCGCCAGACCACGTTGACGCGGGGGCTGAGCTGCGTCGCGTTCACCTGCTGGCTCATCGCATCGAAGCGGCCGCCGAAATTCACCGTCACCTCGTCGGTGGGCCGCCACTCGTCCTGCACGTAGAGGCCATAGAGCTGGCCGTGCAGGCGGTTGCGCTCCTGGATGGTGAAGGGAGCGTCATAGGCCATGCCCGCCGCGTTCAGCGGCAGCACCGTGCTGTTGGAGATGTTCCGCGTCAGGTCGTAGGAGGCGAAGAAGCCCGTGCGCAGCGTGTGCCGATCGGCGAAGCGCCAGGACGCGTCGCCCTGCAGGCCGGCGGAGTAGTTGGTCTTGCGAACCTCAGCGGCAGTACCCGAGAGGATGAGTTCGCCCAGCGCGTCGGGCACGTAGCTGATGGAGGTCTGGCGCAGGAAGGCGGAGAGCTGCACGTCCAGCGTCTCGCGCGAGTGCTGGAGCGCCAGCACGCCGAAACTGGCGCGCTGCCATTGGCGCGCGCGCAGCGCGGCGCTGTCGTAGAAATCCTGCCCATAGACCGTGTAGAGCGAGGGCTGGCCCGGCACGTTCGGCCGCTCGAAGCGCGACTGGTTGGTGGCGCCGATGAAGGCCACGCGCGTGCGGTCGTCCAGCAGGTAGGACATGTTCACGAGGCCGCGGAACTGCTCGGTCGTGTTGTGGATGGAGCTGGGCGAGCTGGTCGGGTTCTCGAATCCGCGGTCGCTGCGCAGGTAGCTGCCCGTCACGTAGTACTCGAAGGGCCCGACGGCGCCCCCATAGGCGAGGCTGGACTGGAAATTGCCGAAGCTGCCGCCATAGAGGCTGGCGCTGCCGCCAGGATCCGTGATGCCGGAGCGCAGCGTGATGTCCACGATGCCCGCAGTGCGATAGCCAAACTGCGCCGGCAGGGCGCCCGTGATGAGCGAGACGGAGCTGATGCCGCGCGCGTCGAAGAGCTGGCCGAAGCCGCTGATCGCCTCGGGAATGGTCACGCCGTTGATGCGGTACTGGAGGTTGCGGTGGTCGCCGCGCACATGGAGGTCGCCCTGCGCTTCCTGCACCACGCCGGGCGCCTGCAGCAGCACCTGGTTGAGCGAGGCCGCCGCGCCCTGGGGCAGGCGCTCGATCGTGTCGCGGTCGATGCGGGTCACGCTGGCGCCGAGGCTGGGCGCGATGCTGGCGCGGGCCGCCTCCAGCCGCGTGGACTGGACGACGATGGGGTCGAGCTCGATGGGTTCCGAAGGCGCTTCCTGAGCCGCCGCCGCCTGGATCAGAAGGGCCGAGAAGCCGGGGACCGCCGCACGCATCAATATGTGAACCACTCTTCACCTCTTCATCGGTAAATCTGTAGATATCTTCAATAAATTGAAGATTATCAGTGACTTATAGACAAAGAAGCCGATCGGGCGCACGGGCGCAACCGCGCATTTGAGAGGCCTGTCGAAGCACGGGACGTTTCGTTCGTTCCACCCGGAATGCCCAAGGCGGAGAGCCGGCGACTCAGGTGCTTAGGGCCGCCCTGCGCGGATACGCGCGACCTCGCGCTCCATCCGGCCCGTGAGCATCAGGGCGAACATCTTCCAGTCGCCGAGCAGGCTGTAGAAGGGATGGCGGAAGGTCGCCGGCCGGTTCCGCTCGATGGTGAAGTGGCCGATCCAGGCCAGCGCGTAGCCGGCCACGACGGCCGCGAGCAGCCACCAGGGCTGCCCGGTCACGGCGGCGACCAGCAGGCAGGCGATCGCGGCGGAGGAGCCGATGAAGTGCAGAAGACGATTCCGCGCGTCGAGATGCTCGCCCACGTAGAAGGGCCAGAACTCGCGGAAGCTCCTGGGCTTGGACGGCGTCATGCCGTCAGCCTAGCACAGGGAAAGCCGGCCGATCCTCGCTATCGTGCCGGCGCCCGCCTCAGGCGAGGAGGCGCGCCGTGCGGCTCTCGAGCTCCTGCATCACGCGGGGCACGCCGCCCTCGCGGATGAGCGCCGCGAACTCCGAGCGGCGGGAGGCGAGCTCGCTGATCGTGCCGGTCAGGTAGACGTCCACGATGCGCGGCTGCGCGCCACGCAGCAGGTAGGAGAGGATCACCGGCTCGCCATCCGTCCGGTTCAGGCGGGTGCGGACAAGCGTGTCGCCATTGGCCAGCGTCTGCGTGCCGATGGTCTGGAAGGTCTCGCCCGAATAGCCGTCGAAGCGCGCCGCATAGGTCGCGATGGACCAGCGCGTGAAGGCGTCGGCCAGCGCCGCCTGTTCGGCCGGCGGCAGCGCGGTCCAGTTGGAGCCGGTCGCGATGCGCGTCATCGCCGCCAGGTCGAAGGATTGGGCCATAATGGGCGCCAGCCGCTCATAGCGTCCGCGCGGGCCAAGCTGGCTCGCGTTCCGCATGATGCCGAGCAGGGCGTTGTGGAAGTTCTCCACAACCTGAACCGGCCCGCCCTGCGCCAGGGCGGGCGTCGCGAAGGCCAGCAGGCCAGGGGCCAGCAAGAGGAATCGGCGGGTATGCATGACCCAAATATAGGCATTCCCGCGGTCTGGACCATGGCTTTGCGCTCGGCCACAAGGGAGGCATGCGTCCCACGACGATCTTGCTCACCGGGGCGACCGGCTTCCTCGGCGCCTCCCTGGCGCGCGCCCTCCTGGCGGAGGGCCACAAGGTCCGCGCCCTCGTCCGTCCGCAGACTCCTCGCGAGTCCTTGAAGGGCCTGGATATTTCCTACGCCCTCGGCACCGTCACGGATCAGGCGAGCCTGCGCTACGCCATGGACGGCGCCGGGGGCGTCATCCACGCCGCCGCCGACTACCGGATTTTCGTGCCGGACCCCCGGCGGATGCGCAGCACCAATGTGGCGGGGACCGAGGCCGTGATGCGCGCGGCCCTGGAAGCCGGGGTGCCCCGAATCGTGCATGTCTCCTCCGTCGCGACGCTGAAGCCCCGCCCCGACGGCTCCCCCGCCACCGAGGACGACCCCGCCACTCCCGAGGAGGCCATCGGTCCCTACAAGGCCAGCAAGACCGAAGCCGAGCGCGTGGTCGAGGACATGGTCCGACGCGAGGGCCTGCCCGCCGTCATCGTGAATCCCTCCACCCCTATCGGTCCCTACGACCGCCGGCCCACGCCCACCGGCCGCGTCATCCTGGAGGCCGCGCGCGGGAAGATGCCCGCCTATGTCGATACCGGGCTCAACCTCGTCCATGTGCAGGATTGCGCCGCGGGCTGCGTCGCCGCGCTCGACCATGGCGTGGTGGGTGAGCGGCATATCCTGGGCGGGCAGGATGTCTCGCTCGCGACCATGCTGGAGTTCATCGCGCTCCATTGCGGCCACCGGAAGCCTTTCCGCCTGCCGCGCGCGCCCCTCTTCCCGCTGGCCTATGCCGCCGAGGCCGTGGCCCGCGTCACGGGGCGCGAGCCCATGCTGACGGTCGACGGGCTGCGCATGGCCGGGCACCACATGTTCTTCTCGCCCGCGAAATCCGCCCGGGTGCTCGGCTTCTCCTCCCGCCCCTGGCAGGAGGGGGTGATGGACGCCATCGCCTGGTTCGAGCGAGAGGGGATGCTGCGCAAGTGATCTGGGTCGCGCTGGCCGCCTGCATCGCCTGGCTGGTCCTGATCTTCGGCCGGGGCTTCTTCTGGCTCTGCCGGGACGACGACCGCGACGCCGGGAGCCTGCCGGAGCCCGCCTCCTGGCCCGCCGTCTGCGCCATCGTCCCAGCGCGCAACGAGGCCGAGACCATCGCCGCCACCGTGCGGGGCCTGGTGGCGCAGGACTATCCCGGGCCGCTCCGCCTCGTGGTCGTGGACGACCGCAGCAGCGACGGCACGGGCGATCTCGCGCGGGCAGCGGGCGACGAGCGCCTGCTGGTCGTCACCGGCTCGGGCAAGGCGCCCGGCTGGTCGGGCAAGCTCCATGCCCTCCAGCAGGGGCTGGAGGCCGTAGCGGGCGAGGCCCACGAATTCCTCCTCTTCACCGATGCCGACATCGCCCACGGGCCCGACAGCCTGCGCCGGCTGGTCGCCCGCGCCATCGCCGACCGGCGGGACCTCGTCTCCCTGATGGCGCGGCTGCGCTGCGAGAGCGGGCCGGAGCGATGGCTGATCCCGGCCTTCGTCTTCTTCTTCCAGATGCTCTACCCCTTCCGCTGGTCCAACGACCCGAGGGCCCGCACGGCGGCCGCGGCGGGCGGCTGCGTCCTGCTGCGCCGGGAGGCCTTCGAGGCGCGGGGCGGCCTCATGCCCATCAGGGGCCGCATCATCGACGACTGCTCGCTGGCCGCGCTGATGAAGCGAGGCGGCTCGCGGATCTGGCTGGGCCTGACCGACCGCGTTCGCTCGCTGCGCGCCTATGACGACGTGGCGACCATCCGCGCCATGGTGGTCCGCACGGCCTATGCCCAGCTCTTCTACAATCCGCTGGTCCTGGCCGGGATGGTTCTGGCGCTGGCGCTGGTCTTCCTGGCGCCGCCGCTGCTGACCCTTCTGGCCTCCGGCTGGGCGCAGGCGCTGGGGGCGCTGGCCTGGGCGGCCATGGCGGTGGCCTTCGCGCCCATGCTGATGCGCTTCGGGCTTTCGCCGCTCCGCGGCCTCGCGCTGCCGCTGGTGGCGGCGGCCTACATGCTTTTCACCCTGGATTCGGCCCGCGCGGAATGGCGTGGCCAGGGCGGGCTCTGGAAGGGCGAACCCCTCTCGCGTCAATGATTTGGCCGCTGCGGCCCTTCCGGACCGGCCGCGAAATCTCTATGCATGCAAGTCAGGGTTGTCCCCTGTGGTAAAGGGTTCGTTGCGTTGAATATCCAGTCCGGTCAGCAAGCGAGCGCGGGCGAGGTGCCCGGCCTGGACACCGAGATGCTCGAGCGGGCCGTGCATGCTGCCTCCCGCAACCTGCTGTCGCGCCAGCGTCCCGACGGGCATTGGGTCTTCGAACTGGAGGCGGATGCGACCATCCCCTCCGAATACGTCATGCTCCATCACTTCTTCGGCCGCCGCCAGCCGGAGCGCGAGGCGCGCATCGGCCGCTACCTGCGTCGCGTCCAGGCCGACCAGTTCGGCAATTGCGCCGGGGGCTGGCCGCTCTTCCATGGCGGGCCGCTCGACATCTCCTGCTCGGTGAAGGCCTATTTCGCGCTGAAGATGATCGGCGATTCCGCCGACGCGCCGCACATGCAGGCCGCCCGCCGCGCCATCCTGGCGGCCGGCGGCGCCGAGCGCAGCAACGTCTTCACCCGCGCGACGCTGGCGCTCTTCGGCGCCGTGCCGTGGCGGGCCGTGCCGATGATGCCGCCCGAGATCATGCTGCTGCCCAAGTGGTTCCCCTTCCACGTCAGCAAGATCAGCTACTGGGCCCGCACCGTGCTGGTGCCGCTGACCGTGGTCATCGAGCGCCGGCCCCAGGCGCAGAACCCGACCGGCGCCTCGGTTCAGGAGCTCTTCGTCACCCCGCCCGACCAGGTGAAGGAATGGGCCGGCGGCATGCATCAGCAGGAGCCCTGGGCCACCATCTTCAAGGGCCTCGACGCGGCGCTGCACCGTGCGCGCAAGCTCTTCCCCCGCACCCACCGCATGCGGGCCGAGGCTGCCTGCGAGCGCTTCGTCACGGAGCGGCTGAACGGCGAGGACGGGCTCGGCGCCATCTACCCCGCCATGGCCAATGCCGTGATGATGTACCACTGCCTGGGTGTGGCCGAGGACGACCCGCGTCTCGTCACCGCCTGGGCCTCCATCGAGAAGCTGGTGCAGGAACGTGACGACGAGACCTACGTCCAGCCCTGCCTCTCGCCCGTCTGGGACACCGCGCTCTCCAGCCACGCGCTGCTGGAGGCCGGCGGCGAAGCCGAGCGCGCCTCCGTCGCGCGGGGCCTCGACTGGCTGCTGACCAAGGAGATCAAGGACGTGCAGGGCGACTGGGCCTGGCAGCGTCCGAACCTCAAGCCCGCCGGCTGGGCCTTCCAGTACGAGAACGCCCACTACCCCGACGTGGACGACACGGCCGTCGTGGTGCTGGCCATGGACCGCTTCCGCCGCGAGACGGGCGAAGGCGCGCAGTATGCCGGGGCCGCGGCGCGCGCCACGGAGTGGACCGAGGGCATGCAGTCGCGCGGCGGCGGCTGGGGCGCCTTCGACGCCGACAACACCTTCCACTACCTGAACCACATCCCCTTCGCCGACCACGGCGCGCTGCTGGACCCGCCGACGGCCGACGTCTCGGGCCGCTGCCTCGCCATGCTGGCGCAGCTCGGCAAGGGCGAGGAAGCGACGGCCAAGGCCGCGATCGAGTACCTGCTGCGCGAGCAGGAGGCCGATGGCTCCTGGTACGGGCGTTGGGGCGTGAACTATGTCTACGGCACCTGGTCCGCTCTCACGGCGCTGAACGCCGCCGGGCTCTCGCACGGCCACCAGGCGATGCGGCGCGCGGTGGCGTGGCTGGTAGCCAACCAGAACGAAGATGGCGGCTGGGGCGAGGATGGCATGAGCTATCCCTCGCGCGGCGGCACCCGCCCGGACGGGCATGAGCGTGTCGCCTCCTCCGCCAGCCAGACGGCCTGGGCTATCCTGGGCCTCATGGCGGCCGGCGAGGCCGATCACCCGGCCGTGCAGCGCGGTGCCGAATGGCTCATGCGCAACCAGCAGGACGATGGCGACTGGGCCGAGGAGGATTATACCGGCACCGGTTTCCCGCGCGTCTTCTACCTGCGCTACCACGGCTATCGCCGCATCTTCCCGCTCTGGGCGCTGGCGCGGCTGCGGAACCTCCGCGCCTCGAACAGCCGGCGGGTCGGCGTCGGGCTCTGACCTCGTCATGAGGTACGACGCGCTGGTGCTGGGCGCTGGCGCGGCGGGCCTGATGTGCGCCATCCGCGCCGGGCAGCGGGGCCGCCGCGTCCTGCTGCTGGACCATGCCGAGGCCGCGGGGAAGAAGATCCTCATCTCCGGCGGCGGGCGCTGCAACTTCAGCAATCTCGACGTGCGGCCGGAGCGCTTCCTCTCCGCCAACCCGCATTTCGCGCGATCCGCCCTCGCGCGCTACACCGCGCGCGACTTCCTCGCGCTGATCGAGCGGCACCGCATCGCCTGGCACGAGAAGACGCTGGGCCAGCTCTTCTGCGACGGATCGGCGCGGCAGGTGGTCGCCATGCTGCTCACCGAGGCCGCGGCGGCGGGCGTGGAGGTGCGGCTCGACACGCGCGTCACCGATATCTCGCGCGACACGGAATTCGCGGTCGTAACCAGCGCCGGCACCTTCCGCGCGGAATCGCTGGTGCTGGCGACCGGGGGCCTCTCCATCCCCAAGATGGGCGCCACCGGCTTCGCGCATGATGTCGCGAAGCGCTTCGGCCTCGGCCTCGTCGAGCGGCGGCCCGGCCTGGTGCCGCTGACCTTCGGCGGCGAGGATCTCGCGCTGATGCAGCCGCTCTCCGGCGTCGCGCTGCCCATCGTCGCGCAATGCGGCAAGGCACGCTTTCCGGAGGCGATGCTGTTCACGCATCGCGGCCTCTCGGGGCCGGCCATCCTGCAGATCAGCTCCTACTGGCGCGAGGGCATGGCGATCCGGCTCGACCTGCTGCCCGGGCAGGATGCCGCCGAGTGGCTCCTCGCCGCCAAGCGTGCCCGCCCCCGCGCCGAGCCGCGCACCATCCTGGGCGAGCGCCTACCCACGCGCCTCGCCCAGGCCCTGGCCGAGCGGCATCTGCCCGGCACGCGCATGGCGGATGTGACGGACCGCGCGCTCAACGCGCTGGCCGCGCTGCTCAAGGGCTGGGAGCTGCGTCCCTCCGGCACCGAGGGCTATGCCAAGGCCGAGGTGATGCTGGGCGGCGTGGACACGGCCGCGCTGTCGCAGAAGGACATGAGTGCGAAATCGGTACCCGGCCTCTTCGTGATCGGCGAGGCGGTGGACGTGACCGGCTGGCTCGGCGGCTACAATTTCCAATGGGCCTGGTCGAGCGGCTGGGCCGCCGGCGAAGCCTGCTGAGTTCGCCTTACTATCTTACCATCTTACTACCTTACTCATGCGCGCACGAAAAAACGCCCGGGGCGGACCCCGGGCGTTGATGTGCCGACACTACCCCGAACCTACGGGAAAATCAAGATTTCCGGCCGATCTCCCGCAGATCGAAGGGCGTCGTCTGGTAGAGCTGGTTGATCCAGTTGCCGAAGAGCAGGTGCGCGTGGCTGCGCCAGTGGTTCTGCGGCTTCTTCGTGGGATCGTCGCCAGGGAAGTAGCCCACCGGCACGGCGATCGGCTTCCCCGCCGCAACGTCGCGCGCGTATTCCTCGCCGAGCGAGCTGGAATCATACTCGATGTGGTTGAACATGTGCAGCGCGCGGTGTGCCGGATCGTCCAGCAGGCAGAGGCCGGCCTCCTCCGAATCCATCAGCACGCTCATGCCGCTGCCCGCCGGAATGTCCTCCCGCCGCACCTCCGTCCAACGGGAGACGGGGATGCCGAAATCGTCGGAGAAGCCGCGCAGATAGGGAGAGGCCGGCGCCAGGTTGCGGTGGCGGTGCACGCCGAAGGCCTTCGCCTTGAGCGCGTGCTTCGGCATGCCGTGGAAATGGTGCACCGCCGCCTGCGCGCCCCAGCAGACATTGAAGCAGCCGTGCACATGGGTCTGCGTCCAGTCGAAAATCCGGCGCAGCTCGTCCCAATAGGTCACCTGCTCGAAGGGCATGGTCTCGAGCGGCGCGCCGGTGATGATGAAGCCGTCGAAGCGCTCGGCCCGTACGTCCTCCCAATCGCGGTAGAAGGAGATGATGTGCTCGCTCGGCGTGTTGCGGGCGACGTGATTGGTGATCTTCACGAGCGTCAGCTCGACCTGGAGCGGCGTCGCACCCAGCAGGCGGGCGAACTGCGTCTCGGTCCGCATCTTGTCGGGCATCAGGTTGAGCAGCCCGATCCGCATCGGGCGGATGTCCTGGCGCATGGCATCGGCGTCGCGCATGACCATCACGCCCTCGGCCTCGAGCGTGGCGCGTGCAGGCAGATCGTCAGGAACCTTGATCGGCATAGAGCCCAAACACCCTCCCCAGTCAGGAGCGGGACGGACGCTATGTGGCTGGACCCGTTGGATTGCCGGTTCGGCCACATCCTCCCCCGTTCGGGGGAGCGCCACCTTGCCCGGGAGAGCAGGTTGGCGTCGGGCGTCGGCCCAACTCTTGATGTGGCGGCGTTGGTAAGGGGGGCCGTGCCGTTTTGCAAGCCGGTTGGGGGCTAGAGGTGCGTGACCTTCAGCTCCCCGCCCCAATGCTCGTTCAGATAGTCCACCACCAGCCGCCGGTGGCAGCGCTCGGCGGTCGGTTCGGAGCAAAGCAGGCAGCCGCCCGCGAAGAAGGAGGGCTTGAGCTCGCGCTCGATCCTCCGCTCCTTCATCAGTGCGCGGAAACCGCGCTCGAAGACCTTCCAATCGCCCTTGTCCGTCTTGAAGAACTTCATCAGCTCCTCGGTGGGGGCGAGTTCCGGCGCATGGACATAGCCGGTGCCGTTGATGGTCCTCAGGAACCAGGCGAGATCATCCGATTTCGCGAAGCCCGCCAGCTGCGAGGTGTTGTGCAGCCGCACGTCGATCACCCGCTTCACCTGGGCGCCGCCGAGGCGCTCGAAGAAGCGCTCGGCGGTGGTCCTGGTGAAGCCGATGGTCGCGAGGGCGACAGTCATGCTCACATCCCCGCGGCTATCCGCGCGGCCGATTCACCGCTCCGGCGTTGCCGCCCTCGCGGATCGGGCGCGGCCTGGATCATCCCGCGGCAAGCTCCCGCGAGCGGGCGGTCGCGGCCTCGATGGCCTCCTCCATCAGGGCCGGCCAGGCCTCGGGGCGCATGAGCACGGCCAACGCACGCTCTGTCGTGCCCTTGGGGCTGGTGACGTTGACGCGCAGCGTGGACGCATCCTCTGTGCTGGCCGCCAGCAGCGCGCCGGAGCCCGAGACCGTGGCCCGCGCCATTCGGCGGGCGAGATCCGGCGGGAGCCCCTGCGAGATCGCGGCCTTCTCCATCACCTCGGCCAGCAGGAAGACATAGGCCGGGCCGCCGCCCGAGACGGCGGTGACGGGGTCGATCAGCTTCTCGTCATCCACCCAGGCGGCCTCGCCGATGGCAGACAGCAGCTTGTCCGCCAGTTCGCGCTGGGCGGGCGTGACGCCCGGCCCCGCGAAGCCGACCGTGAAGCCAAGGCGCACGGCGGCCGGCGTATTGGGCATGGCGCGCACAACATGCGCGTCGCCGCCGAGGAGCGAGCGCATCACCGCGACCGTCTTGCCCGCCATGATGGAGACAAAGACCGTCGCGGGCCGGACGAAATGCGCGAGCGCGGGCAGCGCGTTCGGCGCCTCCTGCGGCTTGGTGGCGAGGATGACGGCGCCGGGGACGAAATCGGCCGGGATCTCGGCAATGGAGGCCACGTGGCGGACGCGGCCAGCAAAAGCCGCGACCGAGCCGGC
Organism: Roseococcus sp. YIM B11640; assembly: GCF_049727625.1. Lineage (NCBI taxonomy): Bacteria > Pseudomonadati > Pseudomonadota > Alphaproteobacteria > Acetobacterales > Roseomonadaceae > Roseococcus > Roseococcus sp. YIM B11640. Next base: position 295,282 of record NZ_JBBJOZ010000003.1, on the reverse strand, counting down.
ATAGGGTTCGACCACCACGGTTTCCGGCGGCAGCCCCTGCTCCAGCCACCCGGCCAGCATGGCGCCGCCCATCTTGCCGCAGCCGATGAGAAGGAGGGGAGGAAGCGACATGCGTGAATCCTGGCGAGTGGTTTCGCGCAGTCTAGCGGCTCCCACGCCGCAAGGGAGTCCTGCGTCCCTCGCCCGGCCGGTTCGAGGCCGCCACGGTGGCCGACATCACCGCCGCGGCCCTTTTCCTGGTAACCCCAGGTGGCGGATCCGCCACCTGGAGCGGCTTGGGCCTAGGCCTCGCCCACGCAATCCAGCATGGCGGCGTCCAGCGCCTCGCCGGGCGCCTTTCCACCCCAGAGGACGAACTGGAAGGCGGGGAAGAAGCGCTCGCACTCGGTGACGGCGATATCGACCATGTCCTCCAGCGATTCGGCCGAGGCGCCCGGGGCGCCGCGCAGCAGCACGGCATGGCGGAAGACGGGGACGCCCTCGTCGGATTCCAGGCCGAAATGACCGATCCAGAGGCGCTCATTCGCCATGGCGAGCAGTTCGAAGAGCGGGCCGCGCCGATGGTCGGGGACCTTCACGTCGAAGGCGCAGGAGAAATGCATGGCGCTGATCTCGGGCGCCCAGGAGAAGAAGAGGGTGTAGTTGCACCACTTGCCGGGGGCTTCCGCCGCCATCTCGCCGTCGGAGCGGCGTTCGAACATCCAGTCGTTCGCGATCAGGATCTGTTCCAGGACGTCGAGTGGGTTGGTTGACCTGTCTTCGGCAACCTCTGCCAGCATTCCGGACATGTGGCACTCCCCTATGAGCCCGGTTGGGTGCGCGAGCCATGTCCCGGGCGGACCCGGCTCACGAGTGGCGGGGCCATGCCCCAGCTCGGCGTAGCGACCCGCGGACCTCCCCCAAGGCCCAGGGATTGGGGTTCGCTTCGCGATTCACCACCACTGGTAGGCTATGGCAGTCGAATCCCGCGCCGCAAGTCCCGCAGATGCGAAGAAGCTGTGAATAAGTCCGATCAATCCACGGGCAGAAAGATGAACACCACCGCCATGATCAGGCACCCCATTGCGGCAAAGTAAGTCCAGCGAAGCTGCTCGCCGAGGAAGGTGACGCTGAAGACGGCGAAGACGCCCAGTGTAATAACCTCCTGCATCACTTTCAGTTGCTGGCCCGTGAAGGTGCCATAGCCGATCCGGTTGGCGGGCACGGCCAGGCAATACTCGAAGAAGGCGATGCCCCAGCTCACCAGCACGGCGACCCAGAGCGGCCAGGAAGGCGCCTTGAGGTGCCCGTACCAGGCGAAGGTCATCAGGATGTTGCTGCCGATGAGCAGCAGGGGCGTGAGCCAGAGGGCGTTCATGTCTCGGGGACCGGCACCAGTTGTTCGGCGGGGACTCTGGGCGGGGGCGGCAGGCGCTTCAGCAGCCAGAGCATGATGCAGAGGGCGGGCAGCGCGGCCGCCGTGGTCAGCAGGAAGAAGCTGCGCCAGCCCAGCCATTCGGCCAGCTGCCCGGACCATCCGCCCAGGAAGCGCAGCGGCACCGCCGCCAGCGAGGAGAGAAGTGCGTATTGCGTGGCGCTGAAGGCCCGGTTGGTGAGGGCCGTGAGGTAGGTGACGAAGGCCGCGTCCGCTAGCCCGTCCGTGAAGTTCTCGACCCCGACCTGGGCGTAAAGCATCCCCATGTCCCGGCCCGTGGAATAGAGCGCCACGTACATGAGGTTCGAGAGCATCTGCGCCAGCCCCGTGATCACCAGCGCCCGCCCCGTGCCGATGCGGGAGACGAACCAGCCCCCCGCCAGCACGCCGCCCAGCGTCATGAACAGGCCGAAGACGCTGCCCACCGCCGCGACCTCGCCGCGCGAGAAGCCGATCTCCCGGTAGAAGGGTGCCGTCATGATGCCGGCCAGCGCCTCGCCCAGCTTGAACAGGCCGACGAAAAGCAGGATCGCCAGCCAGTAGCGGCGCTTCATGAAGTCGGCGAAGGGGTCGATGACGGCGGTGCGGACGCGCCGGGCCCAGCCCATCGGCTCGGCCGGGGCCGCCGCCGCGGGCTCGGGGGCGAAAAGGACCGCGACGAAGCCAATGGCGACCAGCGCGGCGCAATAAGCGAAGGCACCGGACCAGCCGATGGTGCCGACCAGCGCCAGCCCCCCGCCGCTGGCGGCCAGCAGCGCGAAGCGATAGCCCCAGACGTAGCAGGCGAAGCCGTAGCCCTGCTGTTCCTCCTCCAGGATCTCGATGCGGTAGGCATCGACCACGATGTCCTGGCTGGCCGAAAGGAAGGCCACCAGGACCGCCACCCCCGCCGTCAGCGCAGCGGATCTCGCGGGGTCGGTGAGGCCCAGCGCCAGGATGGCCAGGATCAGCGGCGGCTGGATGGACGCGAGCCAGCCACGCCGCCGCCCGAGCCGTCGGAACATCGGCGGGGCCGCATGGTCGATGACGGGCGACCAGAGGAATTTCAGCGAATAGGAAAGCCCGATCAGCGCCGTGAACCCGATGGCGGCCAGCGATATCCCGGATTCCGAGAACCACTGGCGCAGCACGAAGCCCGTGAGCGGCAGGGGGACGCCGGCGGCGAAGCCCAGCGCGAGCATGACGAGGAAGCGGCGTTCGCGCAGCAGCGATACGATCGGCATGCCCCATGGCTATCAGGCGAGGCGCCGCGCCGCTACACGCTTGGGGCATGGACGTCACACGCTTCACCCTGGTCCGCCACGCGCTGGTGGAGGTTTCGGCCCGGGCCGTCATCTACGGCAGCATGGATGTGCCCCTTTGCGACACGACCGTGCAGGGCGAGGCCGACCTCTACCGCTGGCTGGCCGCCCGCCTGCCCCGCCCGGCCCATTGGGTCGCGACCTCGCTGGTCCGCACCCAGGCAACGGCGGCCGCCATCTTCGCCGCCGGCTACCCCGACCAGGAGCTGCAGCTCGAACCCGCCCTGGCCGAGCAGTCGATGGGCGAGTGGCAGGGCGCCACGCATGACGATTTCGCCACCTATCTCAGCCTGCCCCCGCATCCCTTCTGGCCCCACGCGGCGGCCGAGCGCCCGCCGGGTGGCGAGAGCTTCGACGACCTCCGCGACCGGGTCGCGCCGGTGATGGAGCGTCTGGCGCGGGATTTCGTGGGGCAGGACGTCGTGATCGTCGCCCATGGCGGGAGCATCCGCGCGGCGCTGGCCCACGCGCTGCGGCTGGACGCGCACCAGGCGCTGCATTTCTCGATCAAGAACCTCTCGGTCACGCGGCTCGAAAAGCACGGGCCCGACTGGCGCGTGGGCAACGTGAACGAGGAGCCCTGGGTGATGCCGGACGTCCTCTAACCCGGTGCGGCCCCAACGCCTCGCAGATCGTGCCGAAGCGTTCTCCTGCCCACATCTCCCTGCCTTGTCACTGAGCTGAACGCACGGGACGGGTTTCGACGACGACCCCCGCTTGCCTGTCGTCGCATGTGACGATCTACTGCCTCATGGACACGCGGCGGCATCGACCGTCGCGGCCGGAGGAACAACGTCGTGACGTCGCCAGGCCCCGCACGCCCATGGTGATCTATCTGCTGCGCAGGCTCGGCCTCGCGCTCATCACCTGCGTCTTCATCTCCATCTTCACCTTCGTGATCATCCGGCTGCCGCCGGGCGATTTCGTGGATGCCTACATCGCCAACCTCGCCGCCAGCGGCAGCTCGGTTTCCGCCGACCAGGCCGAGGCGATGCGCAAGGAATACGGGCTCGACCGTCCGGTGGTGGTGCAATACGGCATCTGGATGGGCCGCGTGCTCAACGGCGATTTCGGCGTCTCCATGGTTTGGCGCCGGCCGGTGACGGAGGTGATCGGCGACCGGCTCTGGCTCACCATGGCCGTCTCCGTCTCGGCGCTGTTCCTCACCTGGATGATCGCGCTGCCGATCGGCATCTACTCGGCGATGCGGCAGTACTCCATCGGCGACTACATCTTCACGACGCTGGGCTTCATCGGGCTGGCGATCCCGAATTTCCTGCTCGCGCTGATCCTGATGTATCTCGGCTTCCGCTATCTCGGGCTGAATGTCGGCGGGCTGTTCTCGGCGGAATACGCGCAGGCGGAGTGGAGCTGGGCGCGCGCCTGGGACCTCATCAAGCACCTGCCCCTGCCCGCCGCCGTGCTGGCCATGGCGGGCACCGCGCAGCTCATCCGCATCATGCGCGCCAACCTGCTGGACGAACTGCGGAAGCCCTATGTCGTCACCGCCCGAGCCAAGGGCCTGACCGAGCGCCGCGCCGTGCTGAAATACCCGGTGCGCGCGGCACTCAATCCCTTCGCGAGCTCGCTGGCCTATCTGTTCCCCTACCTCGTCTCGGGCAGCATCATCGTCTCGCTGGTGCTGGGCCTGCCGACAGTGGGGCCGCTGCTGCTGCAGGCGCTGGTCGCGCAGGACATGTTCCTCGCCGGCGCCATCGTGCTGCTGCTGGGGGTGATGACCGTCATCGGCACGCTGATCTCGGACATGCTGCTCATGTGGATCGATCCGCGCATCCGCCTGGAGGGCCGCTGAAATGAGCGCCGCCGTCGATACCCAGGCACCGCTGGACGCCAAGGCCGCCGCGGCCGAGGCGCGCTACGCCCAGGCCACGCAGCTGCAGCTCACCTGGTGGCGCTTCCGCAAGCACAAGCTGGCGCTGGCCAGCATGGTGGTGATCGTCCTCTTCTACATGGTCGCCATCTTCGCCGACTTCCTGGCGACGACCGACCCGCAGGCCACCGATGCCCGGCGCAGCTTCATCCCGCCGCAGGGCATCCACTTCTTCGACGACAGCGGCTTCAACCCGCATGTCTACGGCCTGCGCGGCGTGCGCAACCCGCGCACCTTCCAGCTGAGCTACGCGCCCGATCCCTCGCGCAAGCTGCCGGTCCGGCTCTTCGTGCGCGGCTACACCTACAACCTCTTCGGCTTCATCGAGACGGACCGCCATCTCTTCGGCGTGGAAGGCGCGCGGCCGGGCGAGAGCATCTTCCTCCTCGGCACGGACCAGCTGGGGCGAGACCTCTTCTCGCGCATCATGGTGGCGACGCGCGTCTCGCTCTCCATCGGCCTGGCGGGCGTGATGCTGAGCCTCTTCCTCGGCGTGCTGCTGGGGGGCATATCCGGCCTCTATGGCGGCTGGGTGGACCTGGTGATCCAGAGGATCATCGAGGTCTTGCGATCCGTGCCGACCATCCCGCTCTGGATGGGGCTCGCCGCCGCCCTGCCCCGCACCTGGAGCGTGATCCAGGTCTATTTCGCCATCACCCTGATCATCTCGCTGATCGGCTGGACGGACCTCGCCCGCGTCGTGCGCGGCCGGTTCCTGGCGCTCCGCGAGGAGGATTTCGTGGTGGCGGCCGAGCTCTCGGGCGCGAGCCAGGGGCGGATCATCTTCCGCCACATGCTGCCCTCCTTCACGAGCCACATCATCGCGGCCACCAGCCTCGCGCTGCCGGCCATGATCATCAGCGAGACGTCGCTGAGCTTCCTGGGCCTGGGCCTGCGGCCGCCGGCGGTCAGCTGGGGAATCCTGCTGCAGGACGCGCAGAACATCCAGGTCCTCTCGGGCGCGCCCTGGCTGCTGATCCCGGCCATCCCGGTGACGCTGGTCATCCTGGCCTTCAACTTCCTGGGCGACGGCCTGCGCGACGCGGCGGATCCCTATGGTTGACCGCACGGCACTCGCCATCCGCGACCTCGCGGTGGAATTCGTCTCCGAACAGGGCGTCGTGCGCGCGCTGGACGGGGTGAGCTTCGATCTCCACGCCGGGCGCACGCTCGGCGTCGTGGGGGAGAGCGGCTGCGGCAAGTCCGTCACCGCGCGCTCCATCCTGCGCATCGTCGACCGGCCGGGCCGCATCACCGCCGGGCGGATGCTGCTGGACCCCGGCACGCCGCGCGAGGTCGACCTGGCGCAGCTCGATCCGGAATCCAAGGAGATGCGCGGGGTGCGCGGCGGCCGCGTGGGCCTCATCTTCCAGGAGCCCATGACCGCGCTCAGCGTGCACTACACGGTGGGCAACCAGATCATGGAGGCCGTGCTCCAGCACGCCGACATCTCCAAGGCCGAAGCCAGGAACCGCGCCATAGAATTGCTGCGCGAGGTCGGGATCCCGCGGCCGGAGACGCGCATCTCCGCCTATCCCTTCGAGCTTTCGGGCGGCCTGCGCCAGCGCGTGGGCATCGCCATGGCACTCGCCGGCGACCCCGAGATCGTCATCGCGGACGAGCCGACCACCGCGCTCGACGTCACGACCCAGGCGCAGATCCTCGACCTGCTGCGGCGGCTGCAGGAGGAGAAGAACATCGCGCTCATGCTCATCACGCACGACATGGGGGTGATCGCGGAAATGGCGGACGAGGTGGCCGTCATGTATCTCGGCCGCGTCGTGGAGTTCGCGCCGGTGAAGGAGGTCTTCGCCGCGCCGCGCCACCCCTACACCCGGGCCTTGCTGCGCGCAGTGCCGAGCATCCTGGCCACGCCGCGCCAGCGCCTCTCCACCATCGGCGGCGCGGTGCCGCATCCGGGCGCGCGGCCCACGGGCTGCCCCTTCCACCCCCGCTGCACCGAGCAGCTGGGCGCGCTCTGCACGGAACAGACCCCGAGGCCGGTCCCGCCCGGCCAGGCGGGTGCGGCCTGCTTCAAGGTGGACCAGAACGAAATGGCCGCGGAATGAATCTCCTCGAAGTCCAGGACCTGAAGAAGCATTACCCGATCCGCGCCGGGCTCCTGCGGCGCGAGGTCGGGCGCGTGCGCGCGGTGGACGGCGTGAGCTTCCATATCGCCCAGGGCGAGACGCTGGCCCTGGTCGGCGAGAGCGGCTGCGGCAAGACCACGGTCTCGCGCTGCATCCTGCGCGCGCTGACCGTGACGTCCGGCTCCATCCGCTTCGCCACCAGCGAGAGCGAGACGGTGGACCTGGCCACTCTGCCCAAGCGCCAGGTGCGGCCGCTGCGCCGTCATATCCAGATGATCTTCCAGGACCCCTACGCGTCCCTGAACCCGCGCATGATGGTCGGCGACATCATCGCCGAGCCGCTGAAGGTCAACGGCGTCCCCGCCGCCGAGCGGCGCGACCGCGTCTCCGAGCTGCTGGAGCTGGTGCAGATGCCGCAGAGCGCGCGCATCCGCTTCCCGCACGCCTTCTCCGGCGGGCAGCGGCAGCGGGTGGGCATCGCGCGCGCGCTGGCGCTGAACCCGCGGCTGGTCGTGGCCGATGAGCCCGTCTCGGCGCTCGACGTCTCGGTGCAGGCGCAGATCATCAACCTGCTGTTGGACCTGCAGGACCGGCTCGGCCTCTCCATGCTCTTCGTGGCGCATGACCTCAGCGTGGTGCGCCATGTCAGCGATCGCGTCGCGGTGATGTATGTGGGCCGCATCGTCGAGGTCGCGCCGACCGACGCGCTCTACCGCGCGCCGCTCCACCCCTATACCGAGGCGCTGCTGGCCGCCGTCCCCGCGCCCGACCCGGAACGGCGCGGCCGCCGACGCGTGGCGCAGGGCGAGGTGGCCGACCCCGCCAACCCACCGCCCGGCTGCGCCTTCCATCCCCGCTGCCCCTATGCCGTCGACCGCTGCCGCGTGGAACGGCCGGAGCTGACGCCGCTGGCCTCGGGACGATACGTGAGCTGCCATCGCGCCGCCGAGCTGGAACTGGCCGGCGTCCGCTGAACAACGGGAAGAACAGGGAGAAACGCCATGCGTCGAAGGGAATTCGGGGCCATCGCCCTCACCGGGATCGCCGGCGCGGCGGCCGCGCAGACCACCGGCGGCTTCCATGATTCCGGCCTGATCGGCCGGCTGGAAGGCCCGCAGCTCATCACCGACGAGGCCCGCCGCCCCCGCCAGTTCAAGGAAGCCCCGATGCTGGCCGAGCAGGTCCGCGCCGGCCGCCTGCCGCCCGTGGACCAGCGCCTGCCGCAGGACGTCATGGTCATCCAGCCCCTGCGCAGCGTGGGCAAGTATGGCGGCACCTGGCGCCGCGGCTTCATCGGCCCGGGCGACAGCGAGAACGGCAACCGCATCATGTCGGGCGACAAGCCGCTCTTCTTCGATGCGGCCGGCACGGAGCTCATGCCCTGCCTCGCCCGCGGCTACGAGGTGAGCGAGGACGGCCGCCGCACCACGCTCTTCCTGCGGCGCGGGCTGAAATGGTCGGACGGCTCGCCGCACACCGCCGACGACTGGCTCTTCTACTTCAACGACATCTACGCCAATCGCGACCTCGTCCCCTCGCCCGCGCCGGAGCTTTCGGCCAATGGCAAGCCGGGGCGGATGGTGAAGGTGGACGACTACACCGTCGCCTTCGAGTTCGACGATCCCTACTTCCTCTTCCCTCAACTGCTGGCCGGCGACACGCTGATCGGCGGCGGCAACACGCGGCAGCAGTCGCAGGGGCAGAGCTACGGCATCTACGCGCCCATGGCCTATCTCAAGGCCTTCCTGCCGAAATACACGCCGATGGAGCAGCTCACGGCGCAGGCGCGGCAGGCGGGCTTCGGCAATTGGGTGGAGCATTTCAAGTTCCGCTCCGACTGGCGCCTGAACCGCGACCTGCCGACGCTCGCGGCCTGGCGGATGGTGCAGCCGATCAACACCCAGCTCTGGGTGCTGGAGCGCAATCCCTACTTCTACGCGGTGGATACCGAGGGCCAGCAGCTGCCCTACATCGACCGCGTGCAGATGACGCTGGCCGAGAACCCCGAGGTCATCAACCTGCGCGCCATCGCGGGCGAATACGACTACCAGGAGCGCTTCATCGACCTCGGCAAGCTGCCGGTCATCATCGAGAACCAGCAGCGCAGCCGCTACAAGGTGCATCTGGACCCGGGCTTCAACGGCGCGGATTCCGTGCTCTTCCCGACCATCACCTATACCGAGGACCGCGAGATCGGCGACCTGCTGCGCAAGGTGGAGTTCCGCCGCGCCCTCGCCCTCGGCATCGATCGCGAGCAGCTGAACGAAGCCTTCTGGCTCGGCCTCGGCACGCCCGGCTCCGTGGTGCCGGATGAGAGCCTGCCGGAGAATCCCGGGCCCGAATGGCGGCGGAAATGGTCGGTGCTCGACATCCCGCAGGCCAACCGGCTGCTCGACGGCATCGGCCTGCAGCGCAAGGATCGCGAGGGCTTCCGCCTGCGCCGCGACAACGGCCAGCGCCTGCGCATCGAGATCGCGGTGGGGCAGACGCTCTCGCCCACCTGGCCGCAGCAGGCGGAGATGATCGCGCAGCACTGGCGGCAGATCGGCATCGCCACCGACGTGAAGGTGATGGAGCGCAGCCTCTGGTACACGCGCGCCTATACCGACCAGCACCAGATCGCGCTCTGGACCAACAACGGCACGGAGAGCCTCTATCTCTATCCGCGCTACACCCTGCCGGTGGACCCGATCGGCGCCGTCATCAGCAATGTCTATTCGCACTGGTACGCGTCGAACGGGCAGCGCGGCGAGGCGCCGTCCGACCCGCATCTGCTGCGCGCCTTCCAGCTGATGCGCGCCGCGACCAGCCAGCGCCAGGCGGAGCGCAACGAGACGGCGAAGGAGGTCTGGCGCATCGCGGTCGACCAGCAATGGGGCATCGGGCTCGTGGGCCTCTCGCCCGCCTTCATGGGCGTGCGGGTGGTGAGCGACCGGTTGGAGAACGTGCCGGCGCGCACCGGCATCTCGCAACATTGCCGCACGCCCTGGGGCGCGCATCCGGAGCAGTGGTACTTCAAGAGTTGACCCAGGCGTGAGCGGCTGCCTCACCCCTTCGGCGATGCCGCCGAGGGGGGCCAGGCGCTAGCGCAGCTGCCGCTTCTCCAATTTCCGAGCGAGTGTCCGGCGGTGCATGCCCAGCCGCCGGGCCGCCTCGGAGATGTTGAAGTCCGTCTCCACCAGCGCCTGGTGGATATGCTCCCACTCGACGGTCTTGAGGCTCGACTGGCGGCCATCCAGAGGCACGGCCGGGTCGCCCTCGCGCCGCTCGAAGGCGGCCTCGATGTCGTCCGTGTTGGAGGGCTTGGCGAGGTAGTAGGAGGCGCCGAGCTTGATCGCCTCCACCGTGGTCGCGATGCTCGCGAAGCCGGTGAGCACCACGATGGGCATGGTGGCGCTGGTCGCACGCAGCGCCTGAACGCAGCTGAGGCCCGAGGCGCCGCCGAGCTTGAGGTCCACCACCGCATAGCCCGGCCGGTGCTCCTTGAGCAGCGCCTGGAGCTCCTCCAGGCTCGCCGCCGTCAGCACCGCATAGCCGCGCCGCTCGAAGGAGCGCTTGAGCGTTCGCGCGAAGACCGCGTCATCCTCGACGATGACCAGGAGCCTTCCCTCCGTCATCGCGGCACCTCCCCCGCATAGGCGATGGCGTCGAGCGGCAGGAAAAGGCGGACCAGCGCGCCGCCTTCCTCGCGGTTCCGGGCCTCGGCGCCGCCGCCCAGCTTGCGCAGCACGTTCACCAGCAGGAAGAGGCCAAGCCCCCCGCCCGGCCGCGCCTTGCTGGAGCGGTAGGGCTGGCCGAAGGAGGCCAGCATCTCCGGCGTGAAGCCCGGCCCCTGGTCGGCGATCTCGAGCACCAGGGAATCCTCCTCGCGGCTCGCGGTGACGCCGATCCAGCGCGGCGAGACCTCGGCGGCGTTGTCGATGACATTGCCGATGACCTGCTTGAGCGCCGCATCGGAGACGATGGGAAGGTCCTCGCCCAGCTGGTCGCTGTACTGGAGGCTGCCCGGCAGCCGCATGGAGCGCCAGTCGGACACGATGTCGTCCAGGAAGCGGCGCAGCGTCGTCACGCGCGGCCCCTCGCCGCGCGCCTCGCCGGCGGACATCAGGATGCCGCCGACGATCGCCTTGCAGCGCGCGACCTCCGCCTGCATGTCCGTGACGTCCTGCGCGAGGTCCTGGTCCTCGACGACGCGCGGCATGCGCTGCCAGTCGCCCAGGATGACGGAGAGCGAGGAAAGTGGCGTGCCGAGCTCATGCGCCGCGCCCGAGGCCAGGAGGCCCATGCGGATGATGTGGTTCTCCTCCGCCGCCTGCTGCCGTGCCCGCGCCAGGGCCGCGTCGCTCTCGCGCAGGTTGGCGCTGATGCGCGTCACGAAGGCCACCAGCAGGACGGCGATGAGCGCGAAGCAGACGAGGCCGCCCTGGATGTAGAGGGCCAGCGGATCGGCCCGGTGGCGCTCATGCAGGTCCAGCGGGACGTAGTCCACCGCGAGCCAGGCGAGCGCCAGGCCCGCCGCGCCCACCATGATCCAGCCGGAGGGCTGCTTCAGCAGCATCGCCCCCAGCACGACCTGCAGCAGGAAGAGCGAGGCGAAGGGATTGGCGAGGCCGCCGGTCTGGTGAAGCTGCCAGGCGAGCGCCGCGACATCCAGCAGCAGGGCCGCCGTCAGCTCCGTATTGCTGACGCCCGAGCGGCGACGAACCATGGCGAGGCTGACGAGGTTCACCGCCACGAGAAGGACCGGCACCGGCAGCAGGGCGCCCAGCGGCAGGCGCACATCGAGCAGCCCCTGCACCACGGCGATGGTCACGAGCTGCCCGCCCACCGCGATCCAGCGCAGCAGGATCAGCAGCCGCATGTTGCGGCGCCCGGCCTCGGCCTCCGGCGAGGCGGCGGCGCTTCGCGTGGTCTCCTCGGGGATCACGCCGCCATCCTCTCCCCGCCCCGGCGATGGCGGAGGACGATGATACCGCCCGCGCCCGCCATGAAGGCCAGGCTGAACCAGGTCAGCGCATAGACGAGGTGGTTATCGTGGAAGCGCAGCACGGTCAGGCCGCCGGCCGGGTAGGTTCCCGGTATGCCCTCGACGTCGATGAAGAAGGGCGCGGCGTCGGCCAGGTCCCGGGCCGCCGCGATGGCCGCGACGTCGCGCGAGTACCAGTTGCCGGCCGCGGGATCGTTGGAGCGCAGGAAACCGCCGCCCGGCTCCGTGATCCGCAGCAGCCCCGTGACGCGCACCGGGTCCGTGGAGGCCGGCCGGGACGCCGGGTCCCGCCGCTCTGGCGGCACGAAGCCGCGATTGACCAGGACGGTGCCGCCAGCGGTCTCGAGCGGCGTCATGACCCAGTAGCCGCTGCCCAGCGCCGTGGTGGCGCGGACCAGGACCTCGCGGTCATGCCGGAAGCGCCCCTCGGCCTCGACGCGGCGATAGGCGTCCCGGGCGGCGGTGACGAGCGGCCATTCGGCGCGGGCCGGCAGGGCGGCGGGCGCGGCATGGGCGCGCGCCTCGACGCCCGCGATCAGCGCATGCTTCCACTCGCGCCGCTGGAGCTGCCAGACGCCGAGCGCCAGGAAGGCCACCACCGCCAGGAGCGCGCCCCCGCCGGCGAATGCCGGGACGAGGACGCGGCGTGCTGTCACGGCAGCATGCCCGGATCGTGCGGCATGGGCATCATGTTGGTGTTCAGGTGGTACATCACCCACAGCGACCCCGTCATGACGATCGCGACCACGATGATCGTGAAGATCAGCGCGATCATGTTCCAGCCGCCTTCGGAGCGGCCGTTCATATGGAGAAAGTACACCATATGAACCACGATCTGCACCACCGCGAAGCCCATGACGGCCATGCCGGTCACGCCGTCCGGGAAAGGCTTCGCCATGACGAGCCAGAATGGGATCGCCGTCAGAACGACCGACAAGCCGAAGCCGATCAGGTAGTCCCGCAGGGTGCCATGGGCACCGCCACCATGGGTGGCATCATGGGTCGCATCATGGCTCATCGCAGGACACCCATCAGGTAGACGAAGCTGAAGACACCGATCCAGATGACGTCCAGGAAGTGCCAGAAGAGACTGAGGCACATCAGGCGCCGCTGGTTGGCCGGGATCAGCCCGTGGCGGCCGACCTGCACGACCAGCGTCACCAGCCAGATCAGGCCGAAGGTGACGTGCAGCCCGTGCGTTCCCACCAGCGTGAAGAAGGCCGAGAGGAAGGCGCTGCGCTGCGGCGTGGCGCCGATATGGATCAGGTGGTGGAACTCGTAAAGCTCGATGCCCAGGAAGGCCGCGCCGAACAGCCCCGTGACCACCAGCCAGCCCCGCGTCGCCCCCACCTTCCCCGCCTGCATCGACAGCATGGCGAAGCCATAGGTGATGGAGGAGAAGAGCAGCATGGCCGTGTTGACCGCGACCAGCGGCAGATCGAACAGATCGCGCCCCGAGGGGCCGGCGGCGTAGCTGCCGCTCAGCACCGCGAAGGTGGCGAAGAGGATCGCGAAGATGAGGCAGTCGCTCATCAGGTAGATCCAGAAGCCCAGCATGGTGCTGCCGCCTTCCGGATGGTCGTGCTCGTGCAGGTCGTAGAAGCGGCCGGGGCCGGTGACTGCCGCGCTGTGGGCGTTGGTGTCCATGGTCAGGTCACTCCGCCGCCGCCAGCGCGCGCGTGCGCGCGGCCTCGGTCGCGGCCACCGTCTCGGCGGGAATGTGGAAGTCGCGATGGTAGTTGAAGGTATGCGCGATGGCCGCGGCGATCACCGCCAGCAGCGTCGCCGCCGCCAGCCACCAGATGTGCCAGACCAGCGCGAAGCCGCAGAGCGTGCTGAGCGCGGCGAGGATGACGCCGGCGGCCGTGTTGCTCGGCATGTGGATGGGCCGGAAGCCGGAGAGCACGCGCTCATGGCCGTTCCGCTTCATGTCCTGCCAGGCGTCGAGCTCGCGCACGATGGGCGTGAAGGCGAAGTTGTAGTCCGGCGGCGGCGAGGAGGTGGCCCACTCCAGCGTGCGGCCGGCCCAGGGATCGCCCGTCTCGTCGCGCAGCTCGGCGCGCTTCCAGATGCTGACCGCGAACTGCACCAGCATGGCCGCGATGCCCACCGCGATGAGGCCCGCGCCGATGCCCGCGATCACGAACCATATCTGCAGGGACGGATCGTCGAAGACCCGCATGCGTCGCGTGACGCCCATCAGGCCGAGCACGTAGAGCGGCATGAAGGCGAGCCAGAAGCCCACGATCCAGCACCAGAAGGAGACCTTGCCCCAGAAGACATCGAGCTTGAAGCCGAAGGCCTTGGGGAACCAGTAGTTGATCGCGGCGAAGAGGCCGAAGAGCACGCCGCCGATGATCACGTTGTGGAAATGCGCGATCAGGAAGAGCGAGTTGTGCAGCACGAAGTCGGCCGGCGGCACCGCGAGCAGCACGCCCGTCATGCCGCCGACGACGAAGGTCAGCATGAAGGCGACGGTCCACATCATCGGCAGCTCGAACCGGATGCGGCCGCGGTACATGGTGAAGAGCCAGTTGAAGAGCTTCGCGCCCGTGGGGATGGAGATCACCATGGTGGTGATGCCGAAGAAGCTGTTGACGCTGGCGCCCGAGCCCATGGTGAAGAAGTGGTGCAGCCAGACCAGGTAGGAGAGGATGGTGATCACCACGGTCGCGTAGACCATGGAGGTGTAGCCGAAGAGCCGCTTGCCCGAGAAGGTCGAGGTCACCTCGGAGAACACCCCGAAGAGCGGCAGGATCAGGATGTAGACCTCCGGATGGCCCCAGATCCAGATGAGGTTCACGTACATCATCGGGTTGCCGCCGAAGTCGTTCGTGAAGAAGGCCGTGCCGGCATAGCGGTCGAGGCTGAGCAGCGCGAGCACCGCCGTCAGCACCGGGAAGGAGGCGACGATGAGCACGTTGGTGCAGAGCGAGGTCCAGGTGAAGACCGGCATCCGCATCAGCGTCATCCCCGGCGCCCGCATCTTCACGATGGTGACGAGCAGGTTGATGCCTGACAGCGTTGTCCCTACGCCGGCCACCTGCAGCGCCCATATGTAGTAGTCCACCCCGACATCGGGGCTGTAGGCGAGGCCGGAGAGCGGCGGATAGGCGAGCCAGCCGGTGCGCGCGAACTCGCCGACGAAGAGCGAGAGCATCACCAGCACGGCGCCGCCCGCCGTCATCCAGAAGCTGAAATTGTTCAGGAAGGGAAAGGACACGTCGCGCGCGCCGATCTGCAGCGGCACGACATAGTTCATGATCCCGGTGACGAGCGGCATCGCCACGAAGAAGATCATGATCACGCCATGCGCCGTGAAGATCTGGTCGTAGTGATGCGCGTTCAGGTAGCCCTCGGACCCGCCGAAGGCGAGCGCCTGCTGCAGGCGCATCATGATGGCGTCGGCAAAGCCGCGCAGCAGCATCACGAGGCCGAGCACCATGTACATGATGCCGATCTTCTTGTGGTCCACGCTCGTGAACCACTCCTTCCAGAGATAGCCCCAGAGGCGGAAATAGGTCAGCAGCGCCACCGCCGCGATGCCGCCGAGCGCGACGGCGCCGAAGGTCGCGACCAGAATGGGCTCGTGCAGCGGGAGCGCTTCGAGGGTCAGGCGCCCGAAGATCGGGCTCGTGGCAACAGTTCCGGCGGACATGGCGGTTCCCGCGTTCAGGATCGGGGCAGCGGCACGGCGTCATGGCCGGCCACGGGGGTGGAGCGCGCCGGGCCGGGGGGCGCGAGCCCGGCCCCGGTCAGCGGCGCCGAGCTCACGGGCGCGGCAAAGGGCCGCTCGGGGCTCGGCACCGGGATGGTGCAGATGGAGGTGACGAAGCTGCGGTCGGGCAGCGGCATGCGGCCACGCGCGCCGTGGCGGTCATAGGCCAGGCGCTGCTGGACCTGGCCGATTCCCGCGACGCCGAGGCCGCCGCGCGCGTCGATCGCCATCATGTCGTGCATGCACATCTTGCCCGGCTCGACGCACATGTTGACGATCGCGTCGAAGAGCGTCGGGTCCACCGAGGAATAGCGCCGCGGCGGCACGTTCTCGCTCGGGCGTTCCAGCGCCAGGAAGGTGGCGCGGTCCATCGCGCCCTCGCTGAGGCGCACCTGGCCGACCCAGGCCGCGAAGTCGGGCTCGGACAGGCCGTGGAAGCGGAAGCGCATGCCCGAGAAGCCGGCGCCGCTGTAGTTGGCCGAGAAGCCCTGGTACTCGCCGACATGGTTGATGACGGCGTGGAGCTTCGTCTCCATGCCGGGCATGGCGTAGATCTGCCCGGCCAGCGCGGGGATGTAGAAGGAGTTCATCACCGAGGTGGCGGAGATGCGGAAGCGGATCGGCCGGTCCACCGGCGCCGCCAGCTCGTTCACCGTCGCGATGCCGTATTCCGGCATGATGAAGAGCCACTTCCAGTCCATGGCGACGACATTCACCTCCAGCGGGCGGATATCCTCGGCCACCGGCGTGCCGGGCGCGGTGCGGTCCAGCGGGCGGAAGGGATCCAGCAGGTGCGTCCCCGCCCAGGTCAGCGCGCCCAGGCAGATGATGATGACCAGCGGCGCGGCCCAGATCACGAGCTCGAGGCCCGTGGAGTGGTCCCAGTCGGGATCGTAGCGGGAGGCCGTGTTGGCCGCCCGGTAGCGCCAGGCGAAGAAGACGGTCAGCGCCATCACCGGCACGATGATGAGCAGCATCAGGACCGTGGAGATCATCACCAGGTTGCCCTGGCGCTGCGCCACATCGCCCGCCGGGCTCAGTACGATGAGGTTGCACCCCCCCAGCAGCGCGGGCAGAGCCATGAGCATCGCCAGGCGCAACGCCTGAAGCGGTCGGAGGAGCCTTCTCATGGCGCCGCGATAGCTCCGGGCCGCGGGGCGGGACATAGGACATTTTGTCCAATCCCCTCCGGCGCCGCCCGGGTCCATGGAACGCCCCGGCGGCCCCCGAAGACCAGAGACAGAGCGCGAGCTGATGACGACACAGACCGTGAGCGACGATTCCCTCCCGCACACGCACCACCCGGTCTCCCCGGCCGAGATCGCGATCGGCGTGGTCATCGGCCGGACATCGGAGTTCTTCGACTTCTTCGTCTATGCCATCGCGTCGGTGCTGGTCTTCCCGAAGCTCGTCTTCCCCTACACCGACGCGCTGACCGGCACGCTCTACTCCTTCGCGATCTTCGTGCTCGCCTTCCTGGCGCGCCCGGTGGGCACCGTGTTCTTCATGGCCATCGACCGCGCCTATGGGCGGGGCACGAAGCTCACCACGGCGCTGTTCCTGCTGGGCGGCTCCACGGCTGCCATCGCCTTCCTGCCGGGCCATGCGGCCATCGGCCATGCCTCCGCGATCCTGCTGGCCGTCTTCCGCATGGGCCAGGGCTTCGCGCTGGGCGGCACGTGGGACGGCCTGGCCTCGCTGCTCGCGCTCAACGCGCCGCAGCACAAGCGCGGCTGGTTCGCGATGATCCCGCAGCTCGGCGCCCCGCTCGGCCTCATCGTCGCGAGCCTGCTCTTCGCCTACTTCACCACCATCCTTTCCTCGGCCGATTTCCTCGACTGGGGCTGGCGCTATCCGTTCTTCGTCGCCTTCGCGATCAACGTCGTCGCGCTCTTCGCGCGGCTGCGCATCGTGGTGACGCCGGAATACACCCGCCTCTTCGAGACCGGCGCGCTGCGCCCCGCCCCGGTCGGCCAGACGCTGCGCGCGGAGTGGCGCACCATCGCGACCGGCGCCCTCGCCCCGCTCGCGAGCTTCGCCATGTTCCACATGGTCACCGTCTTCCCGCTCTCCTGGGTCTTTCTCTTCACGCCCGAGCGCCCGGCGGGCTTCCTGGTGATCGAGGCCGTCGCCGCCTCGCTCGGCGTCGTGGCCATCGTCGTCTCGGGCCGGATCGCGGACCGCATCGGCCGGCGCCGGCTGCTCGGCCTGTCCGCGGTCGCCATCGCGGTGTTCAGCGGCTTCGCGCCGCAACTCCTCGACGGCGGCCCCATTGGCGAGACCGTGTTCATGCTGCTGGGCTTCGTGCTGCTGGGCGTGTCCTTCGGGCAGTCCTCGGGCGCGCTGTCCTCCAGCTTCTCCCCGAAGCACCGCTATACCGGCTCGGCCCTCACCTCGGATCTCGCCTGGCTGTTCGGCGCGGGCTTCGCGCCGCTGGTGGCGCTGCTGCTCTCCAGCCAGTTCGGGCTGGCGTCGTCGGGCGCCTACCTGCTCTCGGGTGCGGCGGCCACGCTGGGCGCGCTGTGGCTCAACCGCGAGGTGGCCAGGACCATCGAGTAGGTCCTGGCCCGGCGCGGGGCGGGCGCCGTCAGCTCGCGTAGATCAGCGTGCCTCCGCGCGCATCGGCGGCCGTCGCGAAGCCCCGGCCATCGGGCTGGGACGGCAGGTTGAAGCCCGCCACGGCATTCCCATTCGCCAGGACCGTCAGCAGGCCCGACCCCGCATCGAAGCTGACCGAGGCTTCCGATGCGGGAAGGTCGGTGACGTTGAACCGGTCTCCCACGCCGAAATCCGTGACCGTCACGCCGTCGAGATCGGCGATCGTCCCCTCGATCTCGTTGTGTCCCTGCCCGGTCGTGATGGTGCCGCCGCCGCCCACCGGGCGGATCAGGTCGTCGAAGACGGTGCCGTGGATGTACTCGGCCGGCGACGCGCCCTGGATCAGGTACTGGGCCACTGGCGCCATCCGGTAGATGGTGATGCTCTGCGGCACCGTGTCGGTCCAGTAGATGGCGTCATGCAGGCCGATATAGCTGACCTCGTTGCCAGACCCGTCGGGCCGGTAGTCGATGTTGTCGTAGACCTCCATCAACCCCATCGCCGCATCCGCCTGGAAGATCGTCGTCGTGTGCCAGCCGATCGAGGGGCTGTTGTCATCCACCTCGATCCCGGCCCAGCCCAGGCGAACCACGTCGCCCGGCTGCACCAGCTGGGACCAGTCGGCGACAGGGTCCTTCGTGCCGTTGTGGACGATGCGCCAGAACCCGCCGGACTGGTTCTCGTCGGGGTCGTTGCTGTAGTTCAGATAGGGCATGGTAGCGCCCATGCCGGCGGCGACGTTGTCGGCGATCCAGTTGCAATTGTCGTAGTTCTGCACGTCGTCATAGACGGTCGCGTAGGTGTTCACGGACTTCACCATCGCCGCCGCGCCCGCCGGGGCCACGCCCGGCTGGTAGGTGCTGACCCCGGGGTCGACGCTCCACATGTTGTACTTCGTGATCTGCGTCGGGTTGCCCAGGGAATCCGTGGCCGTGGTCACGCCGAACCACGCGCTGGCGTAGATTTGGTTGCCGACCAGGAACTGCACGTCGCCGATATCCGCGGCGAGGACGACCGGCGGGTCCCCGCCATCGGCGATCACGCGCTCGCCCTTGATGTACCAGGCGGGATCGTAGCCCTCGCCCGGCGGATCCTGCGTCGGCTGGCCCCAATAGGACTCGTTGGGCCCGGACTGCTGCTCGCTCGATGCCTGAGAGAGCGTGAAGGCCGCGAAGCCCGGCGGCACCTCGCCGAAGGCGTTCACCAGGATATCGCTGAACGCGACCATCTGGTCCGCCGTGCCGAGCGCCGCGACCGGGATGGACGCATCGACGATCACGGGCTGCGCGGTATAGGTCACGAGCGTGCCGCCCTGGCCGTCGGGCGCCAGGGAGAACTGGCCCGGCTCCTCGTCGAAAACCGTGTCCGCCCAGATCCACAGGCTGCCGACGGGCTGGCCGTCCGCATAGAGGGTGAGGACGCCCTCCGTATCATCATAGCTCGGCGTATCGGCCAGGAGCCCCGGCAGGATGATCACGTCGCCCTGCTGGAAATCGACGATCTCGGCCTCGAAGGCCCGGAGATTGCCGAGCTGGAGCTTCCCCCTCAGATCGCCGAAATGGACGACCTGCCCGTCGCCCACGGTGCCGTCGATCACCACCATGCCGCCGTGGAAGATATCGATCAGCCCCGTTCCATCCAGCGTGGCGTCAGGGCCCAGATAGAGCTTGCCCGTGACAGTGATGAGCCCGCCATTCGCGACCTCGCCGCCGAAGAAGCGCATCGTGCTGCCTGCGCCGACGACCAGGCTCGTGTCGCCGATATTGAGCGGGCCGGAACCGTCCAGGCGGAAGGTCATGCAGCCGCGGCGCGACAGCACCGCGACCTCGGCCAGCAGGGTGTTCGTGCCGGACAGCAGCAGCCGCCCGTGGCTGGAATCGCCCGTCACCGACAGCGTGCTGTCGCTGTCCAGGATCAGCCCCGATCCCGCGATGCCGGCGGGATCGGACGCCGTCCCGTTGAGCAGGATCTGCATGTCGTGGACCTGCCCGAACTGGCCGAGCCCCGTGGCCGAGACGGTGGCCGTGCCGCCCTGGATCAGCGCGGTATCGCCGGCGAGCGGCACGGATACCTGCCCGGACTCGGTCGTCCAGCGGGCGCTGTCGTACCAGTCGCCATCCGTCCCGTCCCATTGCCGCGCCGCGAGGGAGGTGAAGAGCAGCGTGCCGCCCTCGCGGCTGAAGCTCGGCACGAAGGACAGCGCCTCCGCCGCGCCCGAGAGCGTCAGCTCCCCCACGGTCTCGCCCTCGTAGGAGAGGGTCAGGATCCCGTCGTCCGCGTCCAAGCTGGCGGCATCCACGAAGCTGTCCGGCAGGGCGAGGGTGATCCCGGGCTGGGCGCCGGTGATGGTCGCGCCGAAATCCGCGGGATCGGAGATCAAGAGCAGGCCGGTTCCATCCAGGAAGCCCATCGTCTGCCCAGCCGCGACGGAGGCCCACATCTGCATCTGCCCCCCCTGCGATATGCTCACGCTGCCGCTGCCCGACAGAGGCACGTCGGAATAGACGGTGGCCCCCGCGACGATGATTTCGCCGTCATTCACCCAGCCTTCGCCCGGCCGGAGAACGATGTCGTAGCCCGCCGTGGCGGCAAGCTGGCTCCCGGCCTGCAACTCCAGCGAGCCGACCCCGATGATGAAGAAGGGCGTGCCCGAGCAGCCGGCGGCGATGGTGCCGGCGACGCTCAGGCTGCCCGGGATGCGCAGCTCCGCAGAGACATCGCTGCCGGCGATGGTGGTGGTGGCGGTGATGGCGCAGTCCCCGGCGAAGATCATCGTCGCGGGATTGCCGGCATCCGAGGAGCCCAGCTGGATCGTCAGCCCGTCGAGGGTCAGGGCGGAGACATGCACGACGCCGCTCTGGATGGTGACGCTATCGCCCGCCGCCGGCACCCCGGCGGGGATCCAGTTGCCCGGCTCCGACCAAGCGCCCTCGGTGCCATTCCAGCTGATCGATCCCGTCACAGCACCCTCCGCCCATCCTCGCCGCCCGATAGTGGGAGGGAATGTTCCGCCAGAGGAAGACAGGTTCATGCGATTTCACGCATGAGGTGCCGGAACGCCCCCGCTTCCACCCTTGACGCTCCTTCCGCGGAACCGGATTTTTCCCGCATGACGCATGATGCCGCGCCCGATGTCCTGATCGTTGGCGGGGGCCCCTCCGGCTCCACCGCCGCAGCCACCCTGGCCATGCAGGGGCGCAGCGTCGTGCTCGTCGAGAAGGAGGCGCATCCGCGCTTCCACATCGGCGAGAGCCTGCTGCCCGCCAATCTCGATATCCTCGAACGCCTCGGCGTGCTGGAGGAGGTGCGCGGGATCGGCGTGCACAAGCCCGGCGCGGAATTCGTCTCCGACCGCACGGGGCGCAGCTGCCCCTTCCCCTTCGCGCATGCGCTGAACAAGGCGCGCACCCATGCCTGGCAGGTGAAACGCGCGGAGCTCGACGCGCTGCTCTTCGCCAATGCGCGGCGCAAGGGCGCCACGACGCTGGAGAACACGCGCGTCACGGACGTCGCCTTCGCCAAGGGCGAGCGCGCGACGGTGCGCGCGAAGACCGAAACCGGGGAGGAGATCACCTTCCGTCCGCGCTACGTGCTGGACGCCTCCGGCCGCGACACTTTTCTCGCCGGGCGCATGCGCGTGAAGGTGATGAACAAGTACAACAACACCGCCGCCATGTACGCGCACTTCCAGGGCGTGGAGCGGCGCGAGGGCGATCTGGACGGCTATATCAGCATCCACCTCGCCGAGGATGGCTGGTTCTGGCTGATCCCGCTGCCCGGCGGCATCATGAGCATCGGCTTCGTCGGCAACCAGGCCGCCTGGAAGGGCCGCAAGGGCACGCCGCGCGAGCTCTTCCTGGAACGCATCGCCAGCAGCCCGACCGTCTCCGCCCGCGCGCGCGGCGCCGAGATCGTCTCGGAGATCTTCTCGACCGGCAACTACAGCTATCGCGCGCAGCAGGGCTGCGGCGAGGGCTTCCTCATGATCGGCGATGCCTACGGCTTCGTGGACCCGATGTTCTCCACCGGGGTGCTGATGGCCATGACGGCGGGCGAGCTGGGCGCGAAGGCCGCGCATGCCTGGCTGGACGATCCCGTCCGCGGCAACAAGCTGGCGGAGCGCACGAACCGCGAGCTGGCCCGCGCGATGGACCGCATCAGCTGGCTCATCTACCGCATCAACGACCCCGTCATGCGCTCGCTCTTCATGGCGCCGCGCAACACGCTCTGGATGCGCGACGGCATCATCAACATGCTGGCGGGCAACCTGCGCGGCGACCCGCGCGCCATTGTGCCCATCCTGAGCTTCAAGGCAGTGTTCCACACGCTGTCGGCCCTGCACCGGATCGGCCTCGGCCCCGCGATGCCCGAGGCGGTGCCGGCCCGTCCGCTCGCCGCCGCGGAATAGGATTGGAGACCGAGAATGAGCTTCCCGAAACTGAGCATCCTCGCCATCGGCGGCCTGCTGGCCCTGACCGGCTGCCACCGCAACGCCGAGGGCCAGGGCCCGATGGAGCGCACCGGCATGGCCCTCGACCGCGCGGGACAGGACACGGGGCAGGCCCTCGGCCGGGCCGCCGATTCGACCGGCCGCGCGCTCAACCGCGCCGGGCAGGATACGGGTGCCGCCTTGGAGCGCTCGGGCAACTGGGTCCGCAACCAGACCCAGTGATCAGCCCCCCCGGGTTGGCCGCGCGGCTAGCCCAGTCCGCCGCTGACCGCGATGGTCTGGCCGGAGATATAGGCGGCGCGCTCGGAGGCCAGGAAGGCCACGAGCTCCGCCACCTCCTCCGGCTTTCCGGCGCGGCGGGCGGGCACGAGCTCCGCGATCTTCTCGCGCGGCATGGCCGCCGCCACCGCCGGGCTCTCGATGATGCCCGGCGCCACGACATTCGCCGTCACCCCGCGCGAGGCGTATTCGAGCGAGACGGTCTTCACCGCACCGATCAGCCCCGCCTTCGCCGCCGCGTAATTCGCCTGGCCGCGGTTGCCGAGCAGGCCCGAGATGGAGGAGATCGCGACGATCCGCCCCCAGCGCGTGCCGATCATCGGCAGGATGAGCGGGCGCAGCGCCGCGTAGAAGCCGTTCAGCGTCACATCCACCACGCCGCGCCACTGCGCCTCCGACATGCCGGCGAGCGGCACGTCCTCATGCGTCCCGGCATTGTGGACGAGGATCTGGACCGGGCCGCCCGCCAGCAGCGCCTCGATCGCCGTCGCCGTGGCAGGGATGTCGGTCAGGTCGCAGGCGAAGGCGGTGCCGCCGATCTCGGCGGCCAGCGCCTCGGCGCGGGCGAGGTTGCCATGGGCATGCACCAGCACCTCGTGCCCCTCGGCCGCGAGGCGTCGGCAGATGGCGGCGCCGATGGGGCTGGACCCGCCCGTCACCAGGGCGCGGCGCGTCACGCCGAGGCCTGGATGATGATGGCGGCCTGGCCCTCGATCAGCAGCCGGTCGCCGGCCGAGATCCCGAAGCGGTAGATGAAGCCCGAGGCCTCGGCGACGAGGGCCACGGCCTCGATCCGCAGCGGGTCGGCGAGGTCTTCCAGCCGGTCCACATGCAGCGCGAGATCCCGCAGGCTGCTGACGAAGCCCACCGGCTGCGGCGCGCCGGAGGTGAGCGCGCCGTGCAGCGCCATGGCCTGCAGCGCGAATTCCACCCCGCAGACCGCAGGCAGCAGCCCGTCGCGCCGCAGCGGGTTGCCGGGGTCGCGGTGCCGCTCCGTCTCGCAGAGAATCTGCGAAAAATCCCACAGCACGGCGCGGTCGAGCAGGCACATCGCCCCGCGATGCGGCACCAGCTGCTCGATCTCCTGGCGCAGCAGCGGCGGCGTCAGCATGGCGCCACCCGCAGCTCCAGATGCGCGTCGGGCAGGTAGGGCAGCCGCAGCGTCTCGGCGCGGCGCCCGGCGATGGCGCGCAGCAGCGGGATCGCGCGCGCGGCGGCATTGCCCTCGGCCAACGCGTCCAGGCCCGGGGCCTCGGCGCGCGGGGCGGCGCCGGGCCGGAAGGCAAGCTCCAGGGAGGCCCTGGCGCCCGCCGCATCCGGGTGCAGCACCATGGCCGTGGCGAAGGGGAAATCCGTGCGCCGCACGGCATCGAAGGGCGGCGGCATGGGCGTGTCGTAGGCACAGAGGAGGATGGGCCCGCCACCGGACGCCACGGAGGTCATGGCCGCCAGCAGCCCCGCGGCGAAGGCCCCGTCATGGCCGCCGACGCTGAGCGAGGGCGCGGTCGAGCCCGCCGCGATGTGCCAGTAGCCGGCCGGGGCGTTGTGCACGGAGTTATGGAACTGGGTCGGCGAGATCATGCCGTTCGGATCATGCATCGCGGCCATCATGCCCCCGATCACGGTCCCATCGCCATTGGCACTGGCGAAGACGGTCTCCAGCGCGGCGCGATCCTCGCCCTCGGTGGCCTCCATGGCGGCGGCGAGGGCGAAACGAACGGTCGTCCCGGCGCGGCGGCGCTCCGTGGCCGCCAGGATGGCGGGCGGCGGCGCCACGGCCTCCGCCTGGGTCCAGGGCGCGAGGCCGGCCAGCACCGGCTCGGACGCGGCCCAGCCCGGCAGGCCGGGGCCCAGGACGGAAAGCCCTCCCACAAAGCACCTCAAAGCGCGCTCGTCCCCAGGATCAGGCTGCAGTTGCTGCCGCCGAACCCGAAGGAATTGCTCAGCACCCGGCTCAGGGGCGCTTCGATGTTCCCGGTCGCGACCCGCGACCGGAACGACGGGTCGGGCGTTTCGACGCCCAGGCAGCCGGGGATCAGCCCGTCCTCGATGGCGAGCATGGCCACGATGGCCTCGACGGCGCCCGATGCGCCCAGTGTGTGACCCATCCAGCCCTTGGTGGAGCTGCAAGGGACGGCCTCCCCGAAGACGTGATGGACCGCACGGTCCTCCATGGCGTCATTGGCGCGCGTGCCGGTGCCGTGGAGATTCACGTAGTCGATCGCCCCGGGCGCCAGGCCCGCCGCCGCCAGGGCCGCCCGCATGGCGCCGACCGCGCCCAGCCCGTCCGGGTGCGGCGAGGACATGTGGTGGCCGTCGCTGCTCGCCCCCGCGCCGAGGAGAAGCGGCGCGCCGGGGGCGTCGCCCGGGCGCTCCAGCAACAGCAGCCCGGCCGCCTCGCCGATGCAGATGCCGTCGCGGTCGCCCGCGCAGGGCCTTGTCGGTCCCTTGCTCAGCAGTTCGAGGGAGCCGAAGCCGTTGAGCGTGAGGCGGCAGAGGCTGTCCACGCCGCCCGTGACGGCGGCATCCGCCAGCCCGCTCGCGATCAGCGCGGCGGCCTGCATGATGGCCCGCGCGCCGGAGGTGCAGGCGGTGGAGACCACCAGCGCCGGCCCGGCCAGGCCGAGCCGCGCGCGGAGGTAGTCCGCCAGGGCCTGAAGGTCGTGCGTCCGGGCATAGTCGAAATCGTCCGG
Source organism: Roseococcus sp. YIM B11640 (assembly GCF_049727625.1). Lineage (NCBI taxonomy): Bacteria > Pseudomonadati > Pseudomonadota > Alphaproteobacteria > Acetobacterales > Roseomonadaceae > Roseococcus > Roseococcus sp. YIM B11640. The sequence goes on along the minus strand of NZ_JBBJOZ010000003.1, from coordinate 269,861 downwards.
CAGCGCCGTCTGCCCGGCCGGGCGGCGGGCATGGGCCTGTTCCGTCTCCTCGATGCCGGCGGTGCTGGTGCCCACCACCACGGCCACGCGATCCGCCCCGTGGCGCGCGCGGGCCTGGGCGACGGCCGCCTCGAAGCCGTCGGCCCGGAGGGCCAGTTCGGCGAGGCGGTTGTTGCGGCAGTCATAGGCAGCGAGCTCGGCCGGGGGCGCGGCGTCTTCCAGCCCGCCGACGGCGCCCACCCAGATCCCCTCGGGCACGCCAGGGAAGGTGCAGGGCGCGAGGCCGCCGCGGCGGGCCTGCAGGCCCCGCCGCAGCGCCTCGGTGCCCGCGCCCAGCGCGGTGACGGCGCTACGGGCGGTGATGGCGAGCGGCCACATCGTTCCCAAGGCTCAGGCCCTCCCGGCGGGCGCGGAGAGTGCGCAGGCCAGCAGGAAGGCGGCCGCGACGCCGGCGGCCACGGTCAGGCCGATGCCATGCAGGACGGGCGTGTCACAGAGCGCGAGCAGGCCGAAGGTCAGCAGCGTGGATATCGCGCAGGTCAAGACGGCTCCTGGTCTGTCGTCATCGGAATGCGGGCCGCGGCCGTTCTCCGGCTCATGAGGGGCGTCCCTTATCGCGAGGAACAGCGAATAATCAATGCCGAGTCCGGCCAGCAGCAGCAGGGCCGCGACATGGAACAGGCTGATCGCCTGCCCGGAGAGCGCCAGCACGGCCAGCGCCACCAGCACCGCGCCCGCGATGGGCGCCGCCACACCGATCCCCGCCCGGACGCCGCGCAGCCCCGTCATCAGCAGCGCCAGGACCAGCACGGCCCCAGCCAGCGCCCAGCGCAGCGTGGTGGCGCCATACTCGGCCAGGAGGCGCTCCATCTGGAGCTTCACGTCGAGGAAGAGGACCCCCGGCAGGTCCAGCCCCCGCGCCGCCGCCTCCAGCGCCAGGGGGTCGGTCACGCCGGTCGCGGGCGCGATGCCCCAGACCTCCGGGCCATGCCGGCTGACGAGAGGCGAGAGCCGGGCGGACACAGTGGGCGCGCCCTCCGAGAAGCCGGCCACGTCGAGCGGCGGCAGCGACCGGCTCTGCTCGACCGCGGACAGGAACGGGGCGAAGGCCGTGGGGCGGAAGGGAAGCCCCTGGGCGGCGGCGCGGACAGCCTCGGCCAGCACGGCCGGTTCCGGCAGGGCGGCCTGGCGCTCGCGCTGGAGGGCGGGGCTCGGCAGGTAGCGGCTCGGCAGATCCAGGCCGGAGAGCAGCCCGTGCTCCGCCAGGGGCTGGATGGCGATCGCCAGCGCCTCGGAACGCGCCAGAACCTCGCCCTCGCTGCCCGGGCCGATCACGAAGAGGCTGCGGACGTCCGGCGCGCCGAGCTGCGCGCGCAGCTCCCCGTCCAGCGCCTGCTGCGCCGCCGGGATGGGGCTGAGGGCGGCAAGGTCGCGCTGCGCGGGCGGCCCGCCCATCACGGCCAGGATGGCGATGGCAGCCAGGATGGCGCCATAGGCCCAGCGCGGGCGGCCGCGCAGCCCGTCCAGCGACCGGGCCATCCAGCCCGGCAGCTTCCGGGCCGCGATGCGCGTCTCCGCCGGCAAGAGGTGCGGCAGCACCCAGCGCGTCGTGGCCGCCGCCGCCACCAGCCCGGCGCCCGCGAAGGCGGCAAGCTGCACCAGGCCCGGCAGCCCCGATCCCAGCATGGCCAGGAGCCCCACGGCCGCCGCGGCCGCCGCCAGCCGCAGCGAGGGCCAGATGCGCGCGGCCGCCTGCGGAAGGCTCTCCTCCGGCCGGCGCAGGGTGACCAGGAGGATGGGGTAGTCCACCGTCACGCCCAGCATCGTCATGCCGAAGCCCAGCGAGATGGCGTGGATGGAGCCGAAGATGGCCACCGTCGCCGCATACCCGGCCACCGTCGCCGCCAGCAGCGGCACGGCGACCAGCCCCAGCAGCACCAGCGAGCGGAAGCGCCAGTACAGGAAAGCCGCGAGCAGCGCCGCCGAGGCCAGGGTGATCATCTCCACATCGCCCCTGATCTGCCGGGCCGCCGCGGCGGCGAAGACGCCGGGGCCACTCAGCAGCAGGCGCGCCGGGCCGGGATTGGCGGCCTGGAAGGCGGCGTGGAAGGCCTCCATGGCCTCGCGCTGCGCCTCGGCGTCGAGCCCCGCCCCCTGCCCGCGCGCCACCAGCAAGGCGCGGCCGGCGCCGGGGGCGAACCAGGCGCCATCGGCGCTTTCGATGCGGCTGTCGCCCAGCCAGCCGGCCGCGAGGCCCAGGAAGGCCCCGGTCGGGTCAGCGAAGCCGAAGCGCGCCAGCAGCGGCGAGGCCGCCGAGCGCAGCCCGTCCAGCAGCGCCTCCAGCTTCGGCCGCAACCCTTCGGCGGTGAAGGCCTCCGGCCTCGTATCCGGCGAGAGCAGGTAGCGATGCCGGAAGAGGAAGGCCTGCTCCTCCTCCGAGAGCCGCAGACTGCCGTCGCCCACGAAGGCGAACCGGCCCGAGGCGCGCAGCGCCGCCGCCGTCTCGCGCGAGAGCCGCGCCAGCTCCTCGCGCGGCGCGCCCTCGATGGCGGCCAGCAGCAGGGTCGTGGCCGCGCCGCTCTGCAGCTCCCGAAAGAGGAAGGCGCTGGCCGGGGTGCGCCCGGCGGGCAGGAACTCCACGAGATCGGCGCGCGGCGGGGCGCGCCAGGCCAGGAGCCCGCCCGCGACCGCCAGCACCAGCAGCACGGCCAGCAGGCGCCTCATGGGGCGGGGCGGATCCTCATGCGGGTCGTGCTGCCATTGCCCTCCGTGTCCACGCCGGTCACCTGGGCCGCCTGCCCCATGACGAGGATGCGCTGCACCGAGGAGCGCACGCGGATCGAGAGCGGCCTCAGCTCGAGGCGCCAGGCGCCGTCGTGGCGGCCCTCGAAGCCGACCTCGTAATGGCGCCGCAGGGCGGCGAGATCGCCGGCCAGCGTGCCCCGGATGGCCTCGACCAGGGCCAGCATCTCCGGCTGGTCCGCCAGCGTGAATTCCCGCCGCACGTCGCGATCCCGCCGCTCATAGACCAGACGCCCGCCGGAGACGGACATCAGCTCGTCGATCGGCGTGAGCGTGTGCTTCTCCAGCCGGTCGGGCGCGGTCCAGGCGAGCGTGCCCTCATTGGGCAAAGGCAGGTCCAGCTCGGGGATGGAGCGCTCCTCGGTGAAGCGGTCCCGCCGCTCGCGCACCGCGGCCAACCTGCGCAAGAGCTCGGAGAGCTCGTCCGGCTGCGCCCCCGCGGGGCGGGCCAGGAGCATGGGCACCCCGAGCAGCACGCGTCGCCTCATCGCCCCTCCTCCGCCCAGAAGTCGTGGAAGTTGAACCAGTTGTAGGGGTGCTCCCGGCAGATCGCCTCCAGCCTCGACGCATAGCGCGCGACGGAGGCCGCGATGGCCTGCTCGCGCTCGGCGCGCGGGCTGGTCCCGCCTGGCGAGAAGGGCTCGAAGCGGACCTCGTAGTGGCGCGGGCCTCGCCAGATGCCGAAGGCCAGCATCACCGGCGCGCCCAGCACCTCGTGCAGGAGATGCGGCCCGGTGGGCAATGGCGCGGGCTGGCCCAGGAAATCCGCATGCCGCACCCGCTCGCCCCGCGGAATGCGGTCCGCCAGCAGGCCGACGAGGCCCCCCGCCTCCAGCGCCTCGCGGACGCGGAGCATGGAGCCCGGCTCGCCCAGCGGGATCACGGCGGCGGCGCGGCCGGGGCCGCCCATCCGGTCGAAGATCGCCTTCAGCCGGGCATTGGTCTCGTGCATCAGGACGGAGACCTCGACGGGCGAACCCGCATCGGCCACGGCGCGCAGGGCCTCGAAGCTGCCGAAATGCGCGCCGAAGAGCAGGCAGCCGTGGCCCTCCGCGATGATCTCGCGCAGCGCCTCCAGCCCCGTGATCTCGATGGTGAAGCCGCGCGTGTCGCCGGGGACCAGCCAGACGCGATCCAGGATGGTGGAGGCGAAGGCGAAGTAGAGGCGCCAGAGGTCCCGGAGGCCTGCCGGCCGGCCCAGGGCGCGGCCCAGATACCGGCGCGCCACCGCCCGCTGCCGGGGCGAAGAGATCAGGAAATAGCCGGTGATCGGGTAGAGCAGCGCCTGCGCCACGCCCCAGCCGAGACGCCGCGCGATCCAGATCATAACGTGGACGATCCAGTCGCTGCCGCGCTCGGGGGCCGCCGTCCAGGCGGTGCCGGGACCGGCACCGTCCGGCATCAGAGCTCGCCCAGCAGAACGGTCTTGCCGTCGCAGCGGCAGGTGAAGTGCGTCCGGCCGCCGGCCCGGGGCTCGTAGTGTATCTCGACCTCGGCGCCGGGCGCGACAGGGGCCGCGAACTTGGCGCGCAGGATGCGGCGCGGCGCTCCGGCGGGCCCCGGGGCCGATTTCAGCACCGCATCCAGCAGCAGCACGCCGGGCACGATGGGCCGGCCGGGAAAATGGCCCGGCAGGGCCGGGTGGCCGGCCGGCAGGGTGAAGCGCGCCACCGTCATCAGCCGAGCGCCGCCAGCGCCTGCCTGGGCAGCTTGCCGAGCCCATCGCGCGGCAGGGCGTCCACCAGGATCATCCGGCGCGGCAGGAAGGCCGGGTCCACCCGCCCGCGCAGCGCGACGAGGATGTCCTCCGCCGAGCGGCCGGGCGCCACGACATAGGCGGTGAGGCGCGAGGTGGGGTTGCTGTCGAGGTCCTCAGGCGCGACGAAGACGCCGTCCAGCACGCCCTGCACGGCCGCCAGCGTCCGGTTCAGCTCCGCGAGCGAGGCCCGCTTGCCACCGAGCTTCACGACGTCCGACAGGCGGCCCAGCAGGCGGAAGCGGCCATCCGCATCGAATTCCAGCTCATCGGACAGGGCGACATCGCCGAGGCCCGGCACGTTCGCGACGCCGGGGCGCAGCGACACGCCCGAATAGGGCAGCCAGCGCTCATCCTCGATGGTGCGACGGCTGGCCATGGAGCCCGCCTCGCTCGCGCCATAGATCTCCAGCATCGGCGTGCCCCAGTCGCGCTCCACCGCCTCGGCCGTCTCGCGCGGGAGGGGCGCAGTGGCGGAGATGACGGCCTCCAGGCGGGGCATGGGCCGGCGGTCGGCCAGCATGGCGCGCAGATGCAGCGGCGTGGTGACGAGGATGCGGCGCTCCGGCACCGCTTCCAGCGCGTCGCGCACGTCGGAGGGGAAGAAGGTCGCGCCCGAATGGATCGCGGTGCGGGCCAGCAGCGGCAGCAGCATCGTCGTCTCGAAGCCGTACATGTGCTGCGGCGGCACGGTGGCGACGAGGCTGGCGACTGGCTCATCCCTCAGGCCGAAGCGCTCGGCGGCGGCCATGGTGGCCGCCACGAAGGCCCCCCAGGGCTTGGTGTGGGCGGTCGGCTGGCCGGTCGAGCCGGAGGTGAAGGCGATGGCCGCCACGCGATCCATGGGGATGCCAGGCCATTCCGCCCGGCCCCCCTCCCACGGCGCATCGACCCGCTGGATCGGCAGCTCCGTGCCGGGCCGCTCATGGTCCAGCATCGCATAGGCGCCGGGATAGCCGGCGGTCACCATGTCGAGATAGGCCGGCGTCGCGCTGGGGCCGCCACCCAGCAGCGTCGGGTGCCCCCGCAGCAACGCGGCCATGAAGCCGAGCAGGGCGAAATACCGGTCGGCGCAGAGGTTCACCGCGTAGCCGCTCTCGGGCAGACGGGCGGCCAGGGCCGTGGCCTGGTCCAGGAAGGCGCCCGCGGATACCGGGCCGCGGGCGCCGCGGTAGCAGATCGTCTCCTCCCGCCCCCTCCAGAGGTCACGCCGCATGGGGAGCCTCCCCGCGCCGCGTGCTGGCCCGCCAGATGGCCTGGAAGGTACGCCAGGGCGTGGCGATGCCGAGCTGCGGCATGCGCCAGCTCCGGAACAGGTGCTCGCCGAGGAAGAAGCCTGTGAAGGCGATCGCCTGCCACCGCCCGACCGCCGCCATCGGCCAGAGATCGGCCATGGCCAGCGCATGCAGCAGCGCGAAGCCGGCCAGGAGCCAGGCCCAGGCCGAGGTCAGCCCGCGCGTATAGCCCTCGCATTCCGGCGGCAGGCCCAGGCGGTCGCAACGCGCATAGCGGGTGATGAGCGGTACCTGGCCAGGACGCAGCGTCATGGCGAAGCGCAGGCAGACCACGAGATTGATGGCCGCGGCCAGCAGCGCGGGGCCATGGCGGCCCGCGATCCAGAAGGCCAGCGCGCCGAAGGCGAGCTCGGGCACGATCGCCAGCGCCCAGATCGCCGGTCCGGTCCAGGACAACCCATCGCCGGCGGAACCTCGCCGCGCGGACACGCCCCTACCCTTCCCGCTGCTTCGCGATATGGCCGGCAAGGCTGCGGAGGGAGGCGAAGATGCGATGGTTACGCTCGTCATCCGAGCGCAGCTGGACACCGTAGGCCTTCGAAATCACGAGAGACATTTCCAGCGCGTCGATCGAATCGAGACCGAGGCCCTCGCCGAACAGGGGCGCCTCCGGGTCGATCTCCTCGGGCGCGATTTCCAGCGAAAGGGCACCGACGATAAGCCGCGCGACTTCGGACTCGAATGGATCGGCGGACTGCCCTTGTTGCAGTGCCGTGGCGTCCTGGGTGTTCATGGGCTCCCCGCAACGGTGATGGCAGTGTAGCGCTGCACCAACACCGATGGTTGAGTGCCAACCTCAATTTCCTTAGCAGAACGGGGCCATTTCCCGCAACGCCGGACACCTCAGCGGGGTCGTTCCGCGACCAGCATGACATTCGGCAGCGGCGTCCAGCCCCAGCAGGGCGTGACCCGCGTCTGGAAGCCGCGCTCCCGCAAGGGAGCTTCCAGCCGTGCGAGCGGCAGGGGCTCGAAGGCCGAGCCGTCTCGGCGGAGGCGGCGGCCCGCCTCCTCCATGGCGCTGCCCAGCCGGGCGCGCCAGCCGCAATCCGGGTCGAAGGCGCGAATGACGACGCGGCGCTGGGCCGCCTCCGCCATGCGGGCCACGAGGTCGAGCTGGGCGCGGACCGGCATCTGCAGCAGCACGTCGAAGATCAGCACGGTGTCGCAGGGGGGCACGGGCGCCAAAGCGAGGTCCGCCGCCTCGTAGCCGGCGGGCAGGCCGGCGGCGGCGCGCTTCGCATCCGCGATCTTGCCGGCATCGAGATCGAGCCCGGCCACGCTCTCCGCCAGCCCCGCCAGCAGCAGCGCGAGGCCGACCTGCCCCCGGCCGCAGCCGAGGTCCGCGACGCGGCCGAAGCCGCCCTTCGCGGCCGCCAGCCGCAGGATGGCGCCGGTCGCGGGGTCGGTCAGCAGCTTGCCCTGGACGAATCCCCGGGCGTAGCGCGAGCAGCCGGCATAGCGGTCCACCACCCGGGCCGCGAGCGGTCGCAGCGCGGGCACTTCCACCGGAGCCATCGTCACGCGCGCCGGGCCATATAGGCGCGGAAGGTGCCGAGCTCGGTCCAGCAGGACACCTCCGCGAGGCCCGCCCCTTCCAGCCGCCGCATGATCTCGGCGGGCGGCACGCAGGCGTCGATCGTGTCCCAGTAGTAGCGCATGAGCGTGCGCGAATCGGCTCCGGCCAGGCGGCTCAGCGCGGGCACGATCCGCCCGACATAGGCCTTCACCAGGGCATAGCCTAAGCGGCTCTCGGGCCGGGCGATCTCCATCACCAGCACGCGTCCGCCGGGACGCAGCACGCGGCGGAATTCGGCGAAGAGCACGCTCAGGTCGGTAACGTGGCGCAGCGCATAGCCCATGCTCACGAAATCCACGCTGGCATCGGCCAGGGGCAGTTCCTCGGCGCGCGACTGGATGAGCGGGATGGGCAGCGCGCGCCGCGCCTCCGCCAGCATGCCGAGGCTGAGGTCGAGGCCGATGACATCCACGGGCCGGCCCAGGATGGCCGCGCCTTCGCGTGCCACGAGCCCCGTGCCGACCGCCACATCGAGCATCCGGTCGCCCGGCCTCAGCCCCGCGCGCCGCAGCGCCCGGCGGCGGTACCACCCGCCCGAGCCGAAGGAGAGGACGCCGTTGATCCGGTCGTAGGAAGAAGCGGTGCGGTCGAAGATGTCGCGGACGAAGCCGGCGCGGGCCTGGGGCGCGGCGTAATAGTCGAGCAGCGGTGCGTGCGGCGCCCCGGCCTGTTGATCGCTGGTCGAGCCCGTCAATCGCCTGCACCTTCATCCCGTCGTCTCTTTGCGAGGCGACCCGCCCGACGATACCATGTGACGCTTCCGCCACCACCCTGCCGGGCGGCGACAACAACAGCACGGCCACGAAACGAAAGCGCCAATGGACGATACGACGCCGCCAGGCCGGATGGCCGGGGGCCGGCATGAAAAACGGCAGGGCTTCCTCACGGCGGTCTACTTCCGCGTGGCCTTCTACTTCTGCCTCGCCGTCTTTGGGCTGAGCTGCCTGGTCTGGAGCGTGCCGGCCTCGCTGATCTATCCGCTGCTGCCCAAGGGGCGCGGCCGCCGCGTGGGCCAATATGGGATCTCCTACGGTTTCCGCTGGGCGCTCTGGGTCATGCGAATCACCGGCGTGCTGCGGGCCGATCTGCGTCCGCTGGATGCGCTGCGCGACGAGAAGGAGCTCGTTATCGCCGCGAACCATCCGACCATGCTGGATGCCGTGCTGCTCATCTCACGCCTGCCGCGCGTGGTGTGCATCACCAAGGCCAAGCTGTGGGACAGCCTCTTCCTCGGCGGCGGCATCAGGCTCGCGGGATATGTACGCAACGATGCGCCGCTGGCCATGATCCGCGACGCGGCGGAGGCCGTTCGGGGCGGGGGCCAGCTGATGATCTTCCCCGAGGGTTCGCGCACGGCGCGCCCGCCCATCGATCCCATGCACCGCAGCTTCGCGGTGATGGCCAAGGCGGCGGGGGCACCGGTGCAGACAGTGCTGATCGAGGCCGACAACCCCTACCTCTCGAAGTCCTGGCCGCTGCTGCGCCCGCCGGTGCTGCCGCTGGTGTTCCGGGTCAGGCTCGGCCGGCGCTTCGAGGTCGGGGACGACGCCCACGCCTTCGTCGGCCGGCTGGAGCAGTATTTCCGCGCCGAGCTGGCCCCCGCCTGATGCCGGAGCCGAAAAGCCTCGTGCTCATCCCCAGCTACGACAGCGGGGCCAAGCTGATGGAGACCGTGCAGGCGGCCCGCGCGCAATGGCCGGACGTCTGGGTCGTGGTGGACGGAAGCACCGACGGCAGCGACGCTCCGGTGCGGGAGGCCGCCCTCTCGGATCCTGGCCTGAGGGTGTTCACGCTCCCGCAGAATTCCGGCAAGGGCGCAGCCGTGCTGCACGGCCTGCGGGCGGCCATGGCCGCGGGCTTCACCCATGCGCTGACGATGGACGCCGACGGGCAGCATCCGGCGAGCCTGATCCCGGCCTTCATGGCAGCCGCGGAAGCCGAGACGGATGCCATGATCCTCGGCCTGCCCCGCTTCGGCGAGGATGCGCCCCAGCTGCGCGTGCGCGGCCGCAAGATCTCCAACTGGTGGGCGAACGTGGAGACGCTGGGCCTGGGCATCGGCGATTCGCTGTTCGGGTTCCGCGTCTATCCCATCGCGCCACTGGTCCGGATCATGGAAGGCAACCGCTGGATGCGCCGCTTCGACTTCGACCCCGAGGCGGCGGTGCGCCTCTGCTGGGCCGGCATCCGGCCGGTGAACCTCGGCGCGCCTGTGCGCTACCTCCGGCCCGAGGAAGGCGGGGTCTCGCATTTCCGCTACGGGCGCGACAACATGCTGCTGACCTTCATGCACACCCGCCTGGTACTGGGAATGGTGATGCGGCTGCCCTGGCTTCTCAAACTCCGCTGGTCGGCAGGACGGGAAGCGCGGCGGAAGTGAGGCCGAGCCCGCCCATCCGGCGCAACAGCTGCGGCAGCACTTCCAGCACGACGGGTCGGCCATCCTCGCCGCGCGCGGAGGAGCCATCGTGCATCAGCAGAATGTCGCCCGCGGCCAATCCCTTCGTGAGCCGCGCGAGCACCCTTGCCGGGTCTTTCCGCCGCGTGTCGTAGCCGCGCCGCGTCCACGAGACCAGGGCCAGGCCCTCCGCCGCCAGGCCAGGTCCGAGCAGTGGATTGCGCAGCCCCATCGGCGCGCGGAAATAGCGCGGCGCCTGGCCACAGGCATCGGCGATGACGTCCTGCGCCCGGCGGATCTCGCGCCATTGCGCCACCGGCCCCATGCAGGCGAAGCCGTAGGGATGGCTGTAGGTATGATTCTCGACGCCATGGCCGCGCCGCACCAGTTCCCGCAGCAAGCGGGGATGCTGCTCGGCCCGGCGTCCCACGACGAAGAAGCTCGCCTTTGCGCCGAAGGCGTCGAGCATGTCCATCACCCGCGGCGTCACCTCGGGATCGGGCCCATCGTCGAAGGTCAGCACCAGGCTGGCATCCGGGCCCGTGGGCAGGCGCTTCAGATTAGGGCCCAGCATGGTGCTTCGCGGATGCATCCCGCATGCCAGCACCGCGTGGTTCAGGGCAAAGGCCGCCAGCAGCTGTGGCCAGAGCTGAGGTGCCGCAACGAGGGCAGCCGCGCCCGCGCCATGGGCCAGCAGCGAGGCCCCGATGACAGGCGAAGGCGACCAATGCCTGAGGCCGCTCCAGAACCCGGCACTGGCCGGCAGCTTGGCTTGGGGTACGCGGGTCGTCTTTCCCTCCGGGGTCGCGGTGAGCCGTCTTATGAAAGCGCCCCGCCGGCGGCGCAATCGTGCCCGGTGGCGCGGATGGCTGCCTTGGGAATGCCACATGTTATAGTTCTTCACGACGCGACTCAGCAGGTGCTGTGCCATGCTCCTGCCAGGGCCGCCGCAACCGGCGTCCCCGACGCCGAGTTAGCGCTATGGACAAGCCCCTCAACGGGGGCATGGAGCCTCATGGACGATATCGACCACGTCTTCGCCCGGTTTGGGGGCGATTCTTCCGCCACGAACGATCAGCGCGAGCACGTGACGGTGCCCCGGCGGGGTGCCCTGCGCGGCAGCCGGGTTGTCGAAGTCGTGCATGTCCGGTCTGCCGCCCCTGGCGATAAGCCGGGCGAGAAGCCCGCCCGCCGGCACGAGTTCAGCCTCCGTGCGGAGACCTGGGCAAAGGGTTTTCCCGCCAAGACGGCCGCTCCTGCTGCCGCCCAGGCGGAAGCGCCGCCGGAGCCTGCGGCCGCCCCGCCGCCCGTCGCGCATGTGATGCCGATGTGGACGCCGACGTCGACGGAAGCCGAGGACCCGCCGCCCGCGCCTGTGGGCGAGGCACCCATCGCGCGCAGGCGCCGCCAAACCGAGGCGGCAACCCCCTCCGCCATCGCCCGCCGCAGCGCCGATCCCTTCGATGAGAACGACGATCGCGCGAACTGCATGCGCTGCGGTTTCGTGGTCGAAGCCGAGCGCGACAAGCGTGGATTGATGACCTGCGCGGCCTGCGCCTGAAGCGGCATCCCACCGCGTTCGCGAGACCGTCATCGAGACATAATGGAAAGGTTTTAGTGGCTTCCAAGAAAGGCATGGCATAGCCTGCCTTTGGCGCACGCGACCGCCTGCGCCGAAATTGGCGGCAGCGTTCTTCGTAGTCTTCAGGCATGCCCGGCTGGCCCAGGCGTTCCACTGCGACGGGAGCACTTGGCATGGACGGTTCGGATCTGCTTTGCGGCCGCCCCGCGGAGGAGCTGCATCCGGGATTGCGTGTCAGCACGACCCGGCGTCTGGCGCTCCACCACCTTGACCTCGCCGCCGCGCTGGTCGGCGTTCCCGCCACCGCGATCAACGGGCCCGGCGTGAGCACCGACACGGCCCTGCTGCTCGAGGCCATGCTCTCGCAGCTCGCCGCGCAGGAATTGCCCGGTCCGGGCGGCGCGCTGCTCGGCATCCAGCTCACCTTGCAGGCCGCGCCCGAGTTGGAAGAGGAGCTGACCGCGACGCTCGAGGTGCTGGCGGTGAACCGCGAGAGCGGCTCCGTGCTGCTGGCGGCGGGAATCACGGGCCATGGCGGCCGGATCCTCGCTCACGGGAACCTGACCGCCCGCCCGCCCGCGACGCTCGTGGAAGTTCCCCGGCCCGAGCGGCCGGCGATCCTGCTGCAGCAGCACCGGCACATGGACGCCCTGCTCGCGCGGGCAGCCGCCCTGCCCCCCATGACCACGGCGGTGGCATGGCCGTGCGACCACGACAGCCTTCTCGGCCCGCTGGAGGCCGCGCGGCTGGGTATCATGCAGCCCGTGCTGGTCGGCCGGGCGGACGCGATCGATGCGGCCGCCACCGCGGCGGGCGCTAGCCTGGGCGGCATCGAGATCGTCGAGGCCGCGACGCCGCAGGATGCGGCCAGGCTGGCCGTCTCCCTCGTGCGCGAAGGCCGGGCGGACGCGGTCATGAAGGGCAGCCTGCACACGGACGAGCTGATGGCCGCGGTGGTGGCGCGCGACACCGGCCTGCGGGGCGCGCGGCGGGTCAGCCACGTCTTCCTGATCGACGTGCCGAGCTATCCGAAGCCGCTGCTGGTGACGGACGCCGCGATCAACATCGCGCCCGACCTCATGGCCAAGGCCGACATCCTGCAGAACGCCATCGAGTTCGCCCAGGCGCTCGGCATCGCGCGCCCGAAGGCCGCCATCCTGGCGGCGGTGGAAACGGTGAACGTGAAGATGCAGGCGACGATGGATGCCGCCATGCTCTGCAAGATGGCCGACCGCGGGCAGGTCCGCGGCGCGATCGTCGATGGGCCGCTCGCCTTCGACAACGCGATCAGCCTCGCTGCCGCCAGGATCAAGCAGATCGGCAGCCCGGTGGCGGGCGACCCGGACATCCTGCTCTGCCCGGATCTGGAAGCCGGCAACATGGTGGCGAAGCAGCTCGCCTACCTGGCCCATGCGGAGGCCGCCGGGCTGGTACTGGGCGCGCGCGCGCCCGTCATCCTGACCAGCCGTTCCGACAGCGCGGCCGCGCGCGTCGCATCGGCCGCGATGGCCAGTATCTTCGCGCAATCCCTGAAAGGCGGGAGGGGCGCTTGAACCCCGTCATCGGCGTCGTCAACGCCGGGTCGTCCTCGCTGAAATTCTCGTTCTACGAAGGGGAGCGCAGCCTGCTGTCGGGGCAGATCGATGGCATCGGCGTGCGCGTCGGCAGCCGCGCGAAGAATGCGGCGGGCCAGTCCATCCCGGGCCCCGATGTTCTCACAAAGCCGCCCTCCTCGCCGGCCGAGGCGGTGGCGCTGCTGCCGCCCTGGTTGCGGGGCGTGCTGGATGGGCATGATCTGGTCGCGCTGGGCCATCGGGTGGTGCATGGCGGGCCCCGCCATTCGAAGCCGGAGCGCGTCACGCCCGGCCTCCTGGACGAGCTGGCGGCCCTCTCCCAGCTCGCGCCGCTGCATCAGCCGCACAATCTAGCGCCCATCCGCGCCATTCTCGATCTCGCGCCGGACATACCGCAGGTCGCCTGCTTCGACACGGCGTTCCACCACACCATCGCCGATGTTGAGCGCAACTTTGCCATCCCGCGCGAGCTGACGGCGCGCGGCATCCGGCGCTACGGCTTCCACGGGCTTTCCTACGAGTACATCGCCTCCTGCCTGCCCAGGCTCACACCCGCCATCGCCCAGGGCCGCGTGATCGCCGCGCATCTGGGCAACGGTGCCTCGCTCTGCGCGCTGCATGCGGGGCGCAGCGTCGCCACGACCATGGGTTTCAGCGCGCTCGACGGGCTGCCGATGGGCACGCGCAGCGGCGAGATGGATCCGGGGCTCGTCCTCTACCTCATGCAGAACGAGGGCATGTCCGCCAAGGAGATCGAGGACTTCCTCTACCGGCGATGCGGCATGCTCGGCGTCTCGGGAATCTCCTCGGATTTTCGCGACCTGCTCGAGAGCGATGCGCCGGAAGCCCGCGAGGCGATCGCCCTCTTCGTGCATCGGGTGGCGCGCAACATCGGCGCGCTGGCGGCCGCGCTGGGCGGGCTCGACGGCATCGTCTTCACAGCGGGCGTCGGCGAGAACGCCGCCGCGATCCGCGCCGCGGTCCTGGAGCGCTGCGCCTGGCTGGGCGTCGGGCTGGACGCCGCCGCGAATGCGGCGAACGGGCCATGCCTCACCACTCCGGGCAGCCGCGTCGCGGCGCATGTGATCCCGACCGACGAGAACCTCATGATCCTCCGCCATACCCGCGCGGTTCTGGAGACGTGACATGACCGAAGGCAAACCCGCGCTTTCCGTGCAGGACCTTTTCGCCGAGAAGGATGCCGCCCTGGCGCGCAAGCGCGCCGAGGAAGAAGCCGCGGCGGAGCGGAAGCGCCAGGAACTCAAGACCTTCACCGAAAAGGTGATGACCTACAAGATCACCGAGGAAGACAAGGCCCACGCCATCGCCAAGATCCGCCACGCCTTCGAGGAGGGCGAAAAGGATGTGATGATCGTCAGCTTCCCTTCCGACATCTGTACGGACAACGGGCGACGCATCGCCAGCCGCCTGGAGGATTGGCAGGAAACGCTGCCGGGCGTCCTCCATGACGTCTATGAATGGTGGCGGACGGAGCTGGCGCCCGGGGGCTTCACCTTCGGCGCCCGGATCATCAACTATCCCAACGGTATCCCCGGCGATGTCGGCCTCTTCGTCGGCTGGCCGGAACGCGAGTTGTAGGGCCCACCTCACCCCGTCACGGGAGATCTCCCATGCCCAACGATCTTCGCCCCATCGTCCCCCGCAAGGCCTCGCAGCAGGCCTCCAGCGCGTCGCCCGCCGCCGCGCGGCCGCTGCCCCTGCCCTTCGCCGCCTTCGCGGAATACTGGACCGATGCGATGCAGCGCACGGTGCTGCTGCTCGACACGCTGCGACAACGCGGCGATGTCCAGATCGAACGCGCGGCCAGCATCGCGCCGCATGTGCTGAGCTTCGATCACGAGCTTCTGGTCGACGGGCGCAACCTGGAGCGGCCGGTGAACTACGTGCTGGTGCGCATCCTCCCGCCAGCGGGCACGCGCATCGACCCGGCCAAGCGCCCCTTCATCGTCTTCGACCCGCGCGCCGGCCATGGCCCCGGGATCGGCGGCATGAAGCAGGACAGCGAGATCGGCATGGCGCTGGCCGCGGGCCATCCCTGCTATTTCGTCGGCTTCCTGCCCGACGCAGTGCCCGGCCAGACGATCGAGGACGTCTGCCGCGCGGAGGCCTTCTTCGTCGAGACCGTGGCGGCGCGGCACCAGGACGCCGAGGGCAAGCCCTGCCTCATCGGCAATTGCCAGGCGGGCTGGCAGATCATGATGATGTGCGCCATCCGCCCGGACCTCCCCGGGCCGATCATGCTGGCGGGCGCGCCCCTCTCCTACTGGGCCGGCGTGCGCGGCAAGAATCCGATGCGCTACACCGGCGGCATGCTGGGCGGGACATGGCTGACCGCCCTCGCCGGCGATTTGGGGAACGGAACCTTCGACGGCGCGCATCTCATCGCGAATTTCGAGAACCTGAACCCGTCCAACACCTATTGGAAGAAGATCTACAACGTCTATTCCAAGGTCGATACCGAGACCGCCCGCTTCCTGGATTTCGAGACCTGGTGGGGCAATCCCGTCACGCTCAACGCCGAGGAAATACAGTTCATCGTCGATGAGCTCTTCGTCGGCAACAGGCTCGCCAGCGGCGATATCGTCACGAGCGCGGGCACGCGCGTGGACCTCAGGAACATCACCTCACCCATCATCGTCTTCTGCTCCTGGGGCGACGACATCACCCCGCCGCAGCAGGCGCTGGGCTGGCTGACGGATCTCTACGAGACGGATGCCGACCTGATCGGCAGCGGGCAGACGGTCGTCTACACGGTGCACCAGACCATCGGCCATCTCGGAATATTCGTCTCCGGCAAGGTCGCGACCAAAGAGCATGGCGAGTTCATCTCCTGCATGGACCTGATCGACATGCTGCCGCCCGGCCTCTACGAGGCGGTGATCACCGAGAAGGAGGAGGACACCGCCAACCCCGAGCTGGTGCACGGCAAGTACCTGTTCCGCCTGGAGCCGCGGGGGCTCGCCGATATCCGCGCGCTGGGCGGGAATTCGCCCCAAGACGAGCGCCGCTTCGAGACGGTGGCCCGCGTGTCCGAGATCAACCACGGCCTCTACGAGCGGGTGCTCGCGCCAGTCATCAGGGCAGCGAGCAACGACTACACCGCCGATCTGCTCCGGCGCACCCATCCGAACCGGCTGCGGTTCGAGCTTTTCTCCTCGCTCAATCCCTTCCTGAGCGGCGTCGGGGCGATGGCCGACATGGCGCGGCACGACCGCCGGCCGGTGAGCCAGGACAACCCTTTCCTGGCCATGGAGCGCAAGTTCTCGGAGCACATCATCTCCACGCTCGACGCCTACGCCGCCGCGCGGGACGCATGGACGGAGCAGGTCTTCCTCGCGACCTACGGCTCCCCGCTGCTGCAGGCCCTGGTGGGGCTGGGGGCGCAGCAGAAGCCGCATCACCACGCCACGCGCGACCTCGCCTGCAAGGCGGCGGCGGAGCGCGCCGCCGCCACGCTGGAGCTGCAGATCGGCTCGGGCGGTCTGCTCGATGCCACGCTGCGAGGACTGATCTTCGTGGTACGCGGGGATGGCCGCCTCGACGAACGCGCGGGCCGGATGATCGAGGCCATGCGCCAAGCCCGACCCGACGCCCAGCGCATTTCGCGCGAGCGTCTGCGGACCATCATCCGTGACCAGACCGCGATCCTGCGCCTGGACGAGGAGCGCGCGATCGAAGCCCTGCCCCAGCTGCTGCCCGACAACGCCGCAGCCCGGGCCGAGGCGATGGCGGCGATCCGCCAGGTGGCGACGGCGCAGGGCACGCTCTCCGAGGCAGCGATGGCGCGGCTGGCGCGCATCGAGGGCATCTTCATTCCGCCCCAGGCCCTGCCCGAACCGCCCAAGTCAGCCGCCCGCCCGCGGCGGCGCGCGCGATGAGCGCCCATCTGCCGCGCCCGCACGGGCAGGTTCTGGCCGGCAAGCGCGCCTTGGTGGTCGGGGTCGCGAACGACAGCTCCATCGCCTATGGCTGCGCCAGCGCCTTCCAGCAGCTCGGCGCAAGCCTCGCGATCACGTATCTGAACGAGAAGGCGCGCCCGCATGTCGAGCCGCTAGCGGCCGGCCTCGGCGCCGATATCGTCGCGCCGCTGGACGTCTCGGTGCCGGGCCAGCTGGAGGCGGTGTTCGAGCAGATCAAGGAGCGCTGGGGCAAGCTCGACATGCTCGTCCACTCGATCGCCTTCGCGCCGAAGGCGGATCTGCAGGGCGGGCTGCTGGACTGCTCGGCCGAAGGCTTCGCGAAGGCCATGGACATCTCCTGCCATTCCTTCGTGCGCATGGCCAAGCTGGCCGCGCCGCTGATGACCGATGGCGGCTCCATGTTCGCGATGAGCTACTACGGCGCAGCCCGCGTGGTGCCCAACTACAATGTGATGGGGCCCGTGAAGGCGGCGCTCGAGGCCTCTTGCCGCTATCTCGCGCATGAGCTCGGGCCGCGCGGCATCCGCGTGCATGCGATCTCGCCGGGGCCGCTGAAGACGCGCGCCGCCTCGGGCCTCAAGGATTTCGACCTGCTGCTGGTCGAGGCCGCGGAGCGCGCGCCGATAGGCGAGCTGGCCGACATCATGGATGTCGGCTTCGCCTGCGCCTATCTGGCGACGCCCTATGCGCGCCGGGTGACGGGCGGCACGATCTACGTGGACGGCGGGGCGAACATCGTGGCGTAGCGGAGGCGACTACCAGCCGCGGTAATAGCCCCGGCCATAATAGCCGCGGCCGTAGTAGCCGCTGCGGTAGTAGTAGGGCGACGAGGCGCCGACGATCGCCGCGCCGGCGGCGGCACCGACCAGGCCCGCGGCGAGCGCGGTCCCCGCATTGGCGGCCTGCTGGTTCTGCGCGCGCTCGGCATTCGCGGCCGGCTGCAGGTAGGCCGCCTGGCGGCAGGCTTCGTAATAGCCCTGCTGGCAGGCCAGGTTCGCCTGCGTGGCCTGCTGCTCCATCGGCCCGACGGCCGGGGTGCAGGCGGCGGCGCTCGTGGCGGCGAGCACGGCGAGGATGTGGGACGCACGCATCATGACGGTCTCCTCTCGGCGGGCTCGGCCTGATGCCGGCGCTTCGATGACACCCGTTCTATCCGCCTCCCGTCGCGGCCGGATCGCGCCAGGGGCGGTTCCGTATCGCGTCTGTCGCGCCACAACCCCCTGACGGGCTTCGCTGAAAACGGTGGGCCGCGACCGAGGCCATGCTATGCTGCGCCCAACAGCAGGACCGTTTGCTTGGAGAAGTTGCCCATGTTCCTTCGCCGCGCCATCCTTCTCGGCGCCGCCGGCTTGCCCGCCGCCTGCGCATCGGGCGAGCCCGATCCGCCGCCGCCCGACCTCAGCTGGATGGTCGGTGAATGGCGAGAGGGCCACGGCGACCAGTTCGTCATCACCTCGGTGAACCGCGATTACGAGAGCGCCACCGGTACCTGGAGGGGCCAGCCGGTGCAGATCGTGCTGACGCAGATCTCCATGCGCTTCTTCACCGCCAATGGCGGCTCGGTGCAGCTTCGCCCGATCAGCACCAACGCCATGCTGGGCACGGAGGACGTGCCCCCCTGGCAAGGTCGCCGAAGCTACAGCCGCACCCTGAGCCTCTCGCGCATCGGCCCGGTGCGCGCGGGCTGATCAGCGGTCCCGCTGGCCGGGCGCGTAGGCGCCGCCATCGGTGGGGCGCAGCGCCTCGAACAGCTCGGTGACGGCCGAATAGTCGCGGTAGCCGCAGCGCGCGACCGATTGCGCGGCGAGCGTGTCGAAGCGCCCGTCGCGCAGATAGGCCTCGTCGATATGCACGCCGACGACCTCCCCGATGATCATCCAGCCTTCCAGGTCCTGGCCGCCGGAATCCTTCAGCCGGAAGGACTGCGAGACCTTGCACTCCAGCGCGGCCGGGGCGGCAGCCACGCGCGGCGCCTTCACCAAGCGGCAGGGCGCGGTCTCAAGCCCCGCCGCCTCGAACTCGCTCTCGCCCTCGGCCAGCGCGCCGGAGGAGATGTTCATGGCGTCGAAGAGCTTGCGCGAGCAGAGGTTGAAGACGAACTCCCTGGTCGCGATCGCATTGGCCGCGCTGTGCTTCATCGACTCGCTGGTGAAGCACAGCATGGGCGGGCGCGAATGCACGGCGTTGAAGAAGCTGTAGGGGGCGAGGTTCGCCCGGCCCTGCTTGTCGATGGTGGAGATCCAGCCGACGGGCCGGGGTGCCACGATGGCCTTGAAGGGATCATGGGGCAGGCCGTGGCCCTGCTTGGGTTCATAGAACATCGGGCATCCTCATGTGCTGGCCGGCGATCTGGCCCAACTTCCGGGCGTTTGCCAACCGCCCGCCGAGGGCTACCCTGACGGCCGAGCCTTCAGCCGAAAGCACCTGTCCATGGACCAGATCGCCCCCACCCACGCCACCCAGGATGCCCGCCTCGCCCGCCTGGCCGAGGTCGCGGTCCGCGTCGGCCTCAACCTGCGCGAGGGGCAGGAGGTGGTGATGACCGCCTCCATCGACGCGCTGCCTCTGGTGCGCCTCATCACCGATGCCGCCTATCGCGCGGGGGCGAGCCTCGTCACCACGCTCTTCTCCGACGACCAGCAGGCGCTGTCGCGCTATCGCCTCGCCAAGCCGGAGGCCTTCGACCACGCGCCGGCCTGGCTCTTCGACGGCATGGCCGCCGCCTTCCGCGCGGGCGCCGCGCGCCTCGCCATCGTCGGCGACGACCCAAGCCTGCTGGCCGGCCAGGATCCCGGGCTGATCGCCCGTGCCAACCGCGCGCGCGCCAAGGCCTACCGCCCCGCGCTGGAGCTCATCACCGCCTCGGCCATCAATTGGAGCCTCGTGCCCTATGCCTCCCCGGCCTGGGCACGCGCCATGTTTCCCGAGCTCTCCGAGGCGCAGGCCGTGGCGAAGCTCTGGGACGCCATCTTTGCCGCGACCCGCGTGGACGCCGCCGACCCGGTCGCCGCCTGGGCGACGCATAATGCGGCGCTGATGGCCCGGCGGCAGAAGCTCAACGACCGCCGCTACTCGGCGCTGCGCTTCACCGGGCCGGGGACGGATCTCGTCGTCGGCCTCGCGGACAACCACTCCTGGATGGGCGGGCAGTCCACGGCGCTGAACGGCGTCACCGGCAATCCGAACATCCCGACGGAAGAAGTCTTCACCACCCCGCACGCCTCACGCACCCAGGGGCATGTCACGGCCACGAAGCCGCTCTCCTATGGCGGCACCCTCATCCGCGACATCCGCGTGACCTTCGAGGGCGGCAAGATCACCGAGGCCAAGGCCAGCACGGGCCAGGAGGTGCTGGAGCGCATGATCGGCACCGACGAGGGCGCGCGGCGCCTCGGCGAGGTCGCGCTGGTCCCGGCCTCCTCGCCCATTTCCAAGAGCGGGCTGCTCTTCCTCAACACGCTCTTCGACGAGAATGCGGCGAGCCACATCGCGCTCGGGCAGGCCTATACCAAGTGCTTCGTGGACGGCGACACGCTGACCGACGCGGATTTCGTGGCGCGCGGCGGCAACAAGAGCCTGATCCACGTGGACTGGATGATCGGCTCGGCCGAGGTGAATGTGGACGGCATCGGCGCCGATGGCAGCGCGGAGCCCGTGATGCGCGCCGGCGAGTGGGTGGCTTAGCCTCTATGTCCCCGGACGCCGGGCGCACGCTCCGCATGCCTGGCTTGGCGCTCGCGTCCCGAGGCCAAGCCCCGGGCCGTTAAGGCGGGCAAACCCGATCACCCTTCAGCCCCGCTTTCGCGCCGCGGACACCGCGGCGAAGATCAGCGCCGTGGACCAGCCCAGCATCAGCGATCCGCACGCCGCCTCCAGCGCGCCGAAGATGCGGTGCTGCGGCGCCAGAACGATGTCGCCGTAGCCAAGCGTCGCGAAGGTGACGAGCGAGAAGTAGTAGGCGTCGTCAAAACTCGGCAGCACGCCGCGCCAGAGGAAGAACCCGGCCCAGAGCGCCATCTGCGCCACATGGCCCAGGATCAGCACCAGCACGGCGCCGAGCGAGATCCAGAAGGTGCGCCATGTCTCGGTCGCCTCGCGCGTGCGGCGGTCGAAGAAGCCCACAGACGATAGAAGTACCGTCTGCGCCACCGCCTGCAGCGCCACCGTGCCCGCCACCAGGCCGAGGATCGCGGCGACCCGATCCATGTCTCAGTCGGCGGCGGAAGGGGGTGCGGCGCGCCAGGATTGCAGCAGCGTATAGGCGACGGCGATGAGGCTCGGCCCGATGAAGAGCCCGAGGAAGCCGAAGGACACGAAGCCGCCGAAGACGCCGAGGATGGTCAGGCTCATGGGCATCGCCACGCCGAAGCCGATGAGCCAGGGCTTGATGACGTTGTCCATCATGGTGACGCCGATGCCCCAGATGATCAGGAACACCGCCCAGCCCTGCTGCCCCTGGTCGAAGAGCCAGAAGGCACCGCCGGCCCAGATCACGATGATGAGGGGCGCGCCGATCTGGCTCAGGGCGAGCAGCAGCGTGACGAAGCCGAGCAGGCCCGCGCCCGGTACGCCCGCCACCAGCAGGCCGAGCGCCATGACCGCCGCCTGGATCGCCGCCGTTCCCACCACGCCATAGGCCACGCCGCGCACGGCGCCGCCCACCACATCCAGCGCGCCCGCAGCGGTCTTTCCGCCGAGCCGGAAGAGAATGTCCCGCAGCGCCGAGGCCAGGCTCTCGCCCCCGATCCAGAACATCGAAGCCACGACCAGCGCGAGAATGATCTGCAGGACGCTCGCGGCCAGAGCGGAGGCCGCGGCGACGACGGCCTGCCGCAGGGCCACCGAATAGGGTTCGAGCAAAGCACGGAGACCACCCTGGGCATGGACGGCCTGTTCCCAGCCGCGGGCGATGCGCTCCCCCACGATGGGCAAGCCGGCCAGCATGGCCGGCGCCGGCGGGTCGGTCGCGGCATAGGCCCGCAGGCGCTGCCCGCCCTGCGTCACATGCTCCGCGAGGCCGGGCGCGATCGCCAGGACGGGCAGGACGACGACCGCGAAGGCGATGAGCAGCAACACCGTCGTCGCCAATCCGCGGGATAGGCCGAGCCGCAACAGGC
Source organism: Roseococcus sp. YIM B11640 (assembly GCF_049727625.1). Lineage (NCBI taxonomy): Bacteria > Pseudomonadati > Pseudomonadota > Alphaproteobacteria > Acetobacterales > Roseomonadaceae > Roseococcus > Roseococcus sp. YIM B11640. The sequence continues at coordinate 247,820 of NZ_JBBJOZ010000003.1, read as the reverse complement.
GGTCGCGCAGCGGCCAGGCGGCGATGGAGAGGATGGTTCCGAAGAGGATGGCCGTGGCGAAGGGCCACAGCACCGCCAGGACGCCCAGCACCAGGCCGCCGAAGAGCAGCAGCATGACGGTGCGCTCGATGAGCAGCCGCAGGCCAGTGCCCCGACCTGCCCCTGGAAATTCCCCTGGCATAGCGCCCTCTCGATTCGGCCTGGCCGGAAGAATCCTACTCTGGGAAACCGTTGCGGGTGCGAGGAATTTTCGTCTCCGCTAGAGCGGCGCGCAGGCCTCTGCCAGCCAGGCGCCCGTCGGCGCGTCGAGCAGCGGCCCGACCTCCGCCAGCACGCGGGCCTGATAGGCATCCACCCAACGCCGCTCCTCCGGCGAGAGCATCGCCGGCTCGATCAGCGCGCGGTCGTAGGGCGCCAGCGTCAGCGTCTCGAATTCCAGGAAGGGGCGCACCTGGTCGGGCTGCGGTTCGGCTGAACGCGTGAGGAGCAGATTCTCGATGCGGATGCCGTACTGCCCGGGCAGGTAGTAGCCGGGCTCGTTGGAGAGGATCATGCCCGTGCGGATCGGCACCACCTTCGCTGCCCGGCTGAAGGACACGGGCCCCTCATGCACCGAGAGGAAGCTGCCGACGCCATGCCCGGTGCCGTGGTCGTAATCCAGCCCGAAGCCCCAGAGCGGGCGGCGCGCGATGGCGTCCAGATGCGGCCCCGCCACGCCTTCCGGAAAGCGCACGGTGCTGAGCGCGATATGGCCGCGCAGCACGGCGGTATAGCGCTGCCGCAGGCCCGCCGGCGCCGCGCCCGGCCCGGTCCAGAGGGTGCGGGTGATGTCGGTCGTCCCGTCCGGATACTGGGCGCCGCTGTCGATCAGGTAGCACTCGCCGGCCGCGATGGCGCGGTCGGTCTCGGGAGTCACGCGGTAGTGGACGATCGCACCGTTCTCGGCGGCGCCGGAGATGGCGGGGAAGCTCTCGGCCACGAAGCCCTCGACCTCGCGGCGGAAGGACAGCAGGCGCGCGGCGGCCGACATTTCGGTCTGCCCGCCGCGATGCGCCTCGGCGGCGAACCAGGAGAGGAAGCGGGCAACGGCCACGGCGTCGCGCAGATGCGCGTTGCGGGCGCCCTGTTGCTCCGTCTCGTTCTTCATCGCGCGCGGCAAGCGGCAGGGATCCTCGCCCGCGACGACGGTGGCGCCGTCCTCGCGCAGCGTGGCCGCGAACCACGCCGGCGTGGAATCCGCGTCGATCCGCACCTTTCGGCCCTTGAGCTGGCGCAGCGCCGCCGGGATCTCCTCGCGCGGCTCGACCGAGACGCGGTTCCCCATGGCGGCACGCGTCGCGGCGGGCACCCGCTCCGGCGCGTTCAGGAACATCCGCACGGAGCCATCGGCATGGAGCAGCGCGAAGGCCAGGGCCAGCGGCGTGTGCGACAAGTCGCGCCCCCGGATGTTGAGCAGCCAGGCGACGGAATGCGCGTCGGCCAGCAGGCAGGCATCCTCGCCCGCGGCGCGAAGCTGCGCGGCGGCGGCCTCCCGCTTGGCCTCCGAGCTCATCCCGGCATGCTCCGGCAGCTGGACGCGAACCTCCGTGGCGGGCGGCGCGGGCCGGTCCGTCCAGATGGCGTCGATGGGATTGGCGCTCAGCGGCACCAGCTGGACGCCCGTGAAGCGCTTCAGCGTGCCCTCGCTCTGTAGCCAGGGATCGTAGGCGATGCGGGCGCCCGGCGCGTGTTCCCGCAGCCAGGCCTCGGGCGGCTCCTCCGTGATGTGGCGACGCTCGTAGAGGGAGCCGTCCGTCTCGGCCTGGACCTGGGTGGTGTAGCGGCCATCGGTAAAGACGGCGGCACGGTCCGCGAGGATCACCGCCATCCCGGCGCTGCCGGTGAAGCCGGTGAGCCAGGCGAGGCGCTCGCCGCCCGGAGGGACGTACTCACCGAGATGCTCGTCCGAGCGAGGCACGAGAAAGCCGTCCACGCCGGCGGAGGCGAGAACGGCGCGCAATGCGCTGAGGCGGGCGGCGGCATCCGGCATGGCGAGATCCATCAATTCAGCATTCGTTCACAGTTTATCATGCCCGTAATGCATGACTGAGGCATAGGCTTGACACAGCCTAAACTCATTTTCACCCGCTAAAAGCCTCCCGCAGAGGGCAGATGGCTGCCCCATGAACGGAACCCAGACCATGAACTCCCGCATCAACACAGCCGAAGCCGCGCTGCTGATGCCCTTCGCCTCTCGTCCCAGCTCCAAGGCCGACGAGATCGCCGCCATCATCGCCGAGGCGCGCCGCGCCCGCGACGCCGCTTTCGCCGAGCGCCTTCGCGGCTTCGTTCGAAGCATCCGCAACGGCCTCGCCGCGATGATGGACCGCCGCCGCACGATCGACGCGCTGAACAGCCTGTCCGACCGCGAACTGGCGGATATCGGCATCTCGCGCAGCGGCATTCCCGCCGCGGCGGCCGCCGTGCCGAGCGCGGCCAACGACCACGCCGAAGTGCGGCGCGCCGCCTGAGGCGACGCGATCCCCGCGACGCGGGGATCGCCTTTCCGTCCTGCGCCTGACGCATGACGGCCCCCGCGCCCGTTTCGCTTGTGCGAAATGGACCCCTCCGGTCTGATTTGTCCATGCAAACGGCCGCGACCCCCTCCAAGCCCTCGATCGCCACGACCCTCTGGATCGCGGTGATCGCGGCTTCGGCGGCCTCGAGCCTCGGCATGGGCATCCGGCAGACCTATGGGCTGCTGCTCATGCCCATGGCGACCGAGCACGGGATCGCCCCCTGGGCCTTCGGACTCGCCGTCGCCCTGCACAATTTGCTCTGGGGCCTCGCCCAGCCCTTCAGCGGCGCCATGGCGGACAAATACGGCTCCGGCCGCGTCATGGCGGTGGGCGGCCTGTTCTACCTGGCGGGCTGTGGCCTGCCGGCCCTTTTCCCCTCCAATGCGACGGTGCTGATCGGCATCGGCATCTTCTCGGGCATCGGCGTGGCCAGCGCGGGCACCGGCCTGGCGCTGGCCGCCGTGGGCCGGCTTGCCCCGGCCGCGCGGCGCGGCGAGTTCATCGGCATCGCGAGCGCGGGCGGCAGCCTGGGCCAGGCGGCCATGGTGCCGCTGGTCTTCAGTGCCATCGGCTGGTTCGGCGCCGCCGGCGCCATGGCCATGCTGGCGCTCTCCTCGCTGCTGATCCTCCCCATCGCCCGGCATATCGAGTGGAAGCCGGCCGCCCGCGTGGGCCCTGCCCCCGCCGGCCTGAGGGGCCTGCCGGCGTTGGCCCGCAACGCCCTGGCGGAACGGGATTTTGCCCTGCTGACGGGCGGCTTCTTCGCCTGCGGCTTCCAGCTCGCCTTCCTCACCACGCACCTGCCGTCGCATATCGCGCTCTGCGGCATGCCGGCCTCGATCGGCATGACGGCGCTGATGATGGTGGGGCTGTTCAACATTCCCGGCTCCTGGTTCTGCGGCTGGCTCTCCTCCCGCATCCGGCCCGAGGCGGGGCTCGGCGTGATTTACCTGATCCGCACGCTCGCCATCGCCGTCTTCGCCTACACCACGCCGACCGAATGGGGGACGATCGTCTTCGCCGCCGTGATGGGCTTCGTCTGGCTGGGCACCGTGCCGCTGACCTCTGCGGCCATCGCCAAGCGCTTCGGCGTCGCGAATCTGGGCGCCCTCTATGGCGTCTGCTTTTTCAGCCACCAGATCGGCGGCTTCCTGGGCGCGGGCTCGGGCGCGCTGCTGATCTCCACGGCGGGAAATTACAATGCCTTCTGGCCGGTCATGATCGTGGTCGGGCTGGCCGCCAGCGCGCTCAATTGGATGATCCGCGCCCCCGACAGCCGCATGGCGCCGGCCTGAGGACTTGCATGCGGGGGCCTGGCGCCCCCAAATGACGGGCGAACAGGCGTTTTTGGGACTTTGCCCTTCATGATCGACCCGTTCGGTCGCGACATTTCCTACCTCCGCGTCTCGGTCACCGACCGCTGCGACCTTCGCTGCGTCTATTGCATGGCGGAGGACATGACCTTCCTCCCCAAGGCAGAGGTCCTGTCGCTGGAGGAGCTGGACCGTCTCTGCGGCAGCTTCATCTCCCTGGGCGTCAGGAAGATCCGGCTGACGGGCGGCGAGCCGCTGGTGCGGCGCAACGTCATCTCCCTCGTCCGGAGCCTCGGCGCCCGTCTGGGCCAGGGCCTCGACGAGCTGACCCTCACCACCAACGGCACGCAGCTGGCGCGCCACGCGGATGACCTCGCGGCCGCCGGCGTGCGCCGGGTGAACGTCTCGCTCGACACGCTCGACCCCGACACGTTCCGCACCGCGACCCGCTGGGGCGAGCTCGACAAGGTGATGGGCGGGATCTTCGCCGCCAAGGCTGCGGGCCTGCATGTGAAGATCAACGCCGTCGCCTTGCGCGGCGTGAACGAGGGCGAGTTCGACCGCATGCTGGGCTGGTGCGGCGAGCACGGCTTCGACCTCTGCCTCATCGAGACCATGCCGTTGGGCGAGACGGGCGAGGACCGGACCGAGCAGTTCCTGCCGCTGAGCGTGGTCCGTGCCCGGCTGAAGCAGCGCTGGACGCTGAACCCGACCGACTACGTCACCGGCGGCCCCGCCCGCTACTACGATGTGGCGGAGACGGGCACGCGCCTCGGCTTCATCACGCCCATGACGCATAATTTCTGCGAGAGCTGCAATCGCGTGCGGATCACCTGCACCGGCACGCTCTACATGTGCCTGGGCCAGGAGGATGCGGCCGATCTGCGCGCCCCGCTGCGCGATCCGGAACTCGGCGAGGAGGGCTTGCGCCAGGCGATCCTGGAGGCCATCACGCGCAAGCCCAAGGGACATGATTTCGTGATCGATCGCCGCCACCGCACCCCCGCCGTCGCGCGCCACATGAGCGTGACGGGCGGCTGATGCTGCAGGACCTCGCCACCCGCCTCACCCTGCCCGGCCTGCCCGAATGGACGGGACTCGTCGCGCTGCTGGTGTTGCTGCTGCTCGCGCTCTGCCTCGTGGTGATGCCCTTCTCGGTCTTCGGCGTGAAGGGACGGCTGGACAATATCGAGGCGCAGCTCGACGAGCTGCGGGCGGAACTGCGCGTGCTGTCCACCCGGATGCCCGACGCACGGCGATCCAGCGGCTCGGTGAGCGCGGATATCGACATGCACATGCCCTATTCGCGGCCCGAGGCGCCGGCGCCCTCGGCCCAGCATCCGTCCATCCATGGACGGGCTGAGCCGAAGATCTCGTGGCCTAAGAACTAAACCGACCGGAACCGGCCTGAGGCCAAGCCGGCGGCGGCGCCCGGCGCCTGAGGGCGCCCCTCACACATCCAGATTCGCGACCTTCAGCGCGTTCCCCACGATGAACTCGCGGCGGGGTTCCACCACGTCGCCCATCAGGGTCGAGAACACGCTCTCCGCATCCTCGCCGTCATCCACGCGCACCTGCAGCAGCGTGCGGACGGCGGGGTCCAGCGTCGTCTTCCAGAGCTGGTCGGGGTTCATCTCGCCCAGCCCCTTGAAGCGCTGGATGGAGAGGCCGCGGCGACCCTGGCCCAGGATGCGCTCGAAAGCCGCGAGCGGCCCGCCCACGGCGGCTTCCGCCGTGTTCTCGAAGGCGATCTTCGCGCCGCTCGCGAAAGCACCACGCAGAACCTGGCGGCGGTCGTCGAGCCAGCGCGCCTCGGCGCTGCGCAGCGCGGCGGCGCTGAGCGTGTAGCGCTCGGCCACGCCGCGCACCATGCGGTGCATGTGCAGCCCGGCCTCGTCCACGATGACCTTCCAGCCCCGCTCCGACGGCGGCGCCAGCGCATCGAGGCGCGCGGCAAACTCGTTCGCTGCCTCCAGCGCGCGCTGCGTGTCCGGCGTCAGGATCGCGGCCATGGCCGCCTGCTCGATGATCTCGGCGGGAATGTTCACCGCCATGCGGCGGATGCGCGAGGCAGTCTGGCGCAGCGACTCCACGATCTCCGACAGCTCGTCGCCAGTCAGCACGCGGCCGTCGGCCAGCGTCATGCGCGTGTTGTGCGTCGCCTTCTCGATCAGGTAGTCCTCGAGCGCGCGGTCGTCCTTCAGGTAGCGCTCGTCGCTGCCGCGTTTCGCCCGGTAGAGCGGCGGCTGCGCGATGTAGAGGTGCCCGCGCTCGATCAGCTCCGGCATCTGGCGGAAGAAGAAGGTCAGCAGCAGCGTGCGGATGTGGGAGCCGTCCACATCGGCGTCCGTCATGATGATGATCTTGTGGTACCGCAGCTTGTCCGCGCTGAAGCCGCCCTTCGCCGGCTCGCCCGGGCCGATGCCGGTGCCGAGCGCGGTGATGAGCGTGCCGATCTCGGCACTCGCCAGCATCTTGTCGATGCGGGCGCGCTCCACGTTCAGGATCTTGCCCTTGAGGGGGAGGATCGCCTGGCTCGCGCGGTTGCGGCCCTGCTTCGCCGAGCCGCCTGCCGAGTCACCCTCGACGAGGAAGAGCTCGCACTTCGAAGCGTCCTTCTCCTGGCAATCGGCCAGCTTGCCCGGCAGCGTCGAGAATTCGAGGGCGTTCTTGCGGCCGACCTTCTCGCGCGCCAGCTGCGCCGCCTTGCGCGCGACGGCGCTGAGCACGACCTGGTCCAGGACCTGCTTCGTCTCCTTCGGATGCGTCTCGAACCAATGCGAGAGCGCGTCCGCGACCGCCATCTGCACGACCGGCTGCACCTCGGAGGAGACGAGCTTGTCCTTGGTCTGCGAGCTGAACTTCGGATCCGGCACCTTCACCGAGAGCACGCAGGTCAGGCCCTCGCGCATGTCCTCGCCCGCGAGCTCGACCTTCTCCTTCTTCGCGAGGTCCTCGGCGTATTTCGCCACCACGCGCGTCAGCGCCTGGCGGAATCCGGCCTGGTGCGTACCGCCGTCGCGCTGCGGGATGTTGTTGGTGAAGCAGAGCATCACCTCGCGCGGGGAGCTGGTCCACCACATCGCGAGCTCGACGCGGATGCCGTCCGTCTCCTTCGACATGACGGCGATGGGCGGCTTGAACAGCGGCTCCTTGCCCTTGTCGAGCCATTCGACGAAGGCCGTCAGCCCGCCCTCGAAGCGGAACTCGGCCTCTTGCGCGGGAACGTGGCGATCGTCGCGCAGCGTGATGGCGAGGCCGGAATTGAGGAAGGCGAGCTCGCGCAGGCGGCGCTCCAGCACCGCGAACTCGTACTCGGTCTTGGTGAAGGTCCCGGCGGAGGGCTTGAAGGTGACCTCGGTGCCCTGGACATGCGTGGTCGGCCCGACCACCTCCAGCGGCTTCACCGTGTCGCCATGCTCGAAGCGGATCAGATGCTCGAAGCCGCCGCGCCAGATGCGGACTTCCATCCACTCGCTCAGCGCGTTCACGACCGCGGCACCCACGCCGTGCAGGCCGCCCGAGACCTTGTAGGAATTCTGGTTGAACTTGCCGCCCGCATGCAGCCGCGTCAGCACGACCTCCGCCGCCGAGACCCCTTCCTCGGCGTGGATATCGACCGGGATGCCGCGGCCGTCATCGGTGACGGTGACGCTGCCGTCGCCATTCAGCACCACGTCGACGCGCGAGGCGTAGCCGGCCTGGGCCTCGTCCACGGCATTGTCGATGATCTCGAACGCCATGTGGTGCAGGCCGGAGCCGTCATCCGTGTCGCCGATGTACATTCCGGGCCGTTTCCGCACGGCCTCGAGGCCGCGGAGCACGGTGATGGACGCACCGGTGTAGTCGGCATCGGAAGGCAGGTTCGTGGGCTCGCCGGACGTCGGGGAATCGCTGCTCATCGGGGAATGGGAGACCTCAGGAAATACCGGCCTTATATGGCATTTTTTGGCGCGCTACGGGAGGGGTTCCCTGCATGCCTGACCAGGCGAAATGCGCCAGTTTTCCGCGGTGCCGGCCAGGGGCGCGAAGACCTCGGCATCGGTGCCCGTGAGGAAGCTCTGACCCGGCAGGGCGACCAGCGCGGCAAAGAGCGATTCGCGGCGTTCCGCATCCAGATGCGCGGCCACTTCGTCCAGCAGCAGGAGGGGCGCGAAGCCCCTGGCGGTGGCGATCAGCCCTGCATGCGCCAGCACCGTCGAGATCAGCAGGGATTTCTGCTCGCCGGTCGAGCAAAGGGCCGCCGGAAGCCCCTTCCCGGCATGGGTGAAGAGCAGGTCCGCCCGGTGAGGCCCCGAAAGCGTCGCCCCCGCCGCCGCATCGCGGGGGCGGGCCTTAGCCCAGAAGGCCCTGAGGGCTTCCTCGGCCGCGAGGGCCGGCATGGTGTCCAGCAGATCCGCCGCCATGTCCTGCAGCGTCAGGATGGCGGCCGGGAAGCCGCCCGCCACACCGCCGCGCAGCGCCGCATTCAGCCGCCCCACCAGCGCCCGGCGGGAGGCCGCGATGGCGACCCCGTGGCGCGCCATCGCGTCCTCGAGGCCTGCGATCCAGCTGGGATCCGAACCACCCTGCGCCAGCAGCCGGTTACGGCCGGACATGGCGGTCTCATAGGCCGCGACCTCGCGCGCCAGATGGGGCTCCAGCGCCATGGCGAGCCGGTCCAGGAAACGGCGCCGGCCGCCGGCGCTTTCCTGGAAGAGGCGATCCATCTGCGGCGTGATCCAGACCACCGCCACGCGCTCGGCGAGATCGGCCTGCGCGCGCAGCCTCTCGCCGTCGATGCGGAAGGCGCGGCGCTCGGCGCTGCCCTGTTCCAGACTTCCGGTGCCGACCTCGAAGCCGCCGAGGCCTTCGTCGAACCGGCCGGAAATCGCCCAGGGCGGCTCGCCCCCCATCGCGACCTCGGAGAGCCGCGCCCCGCGCAGTCCGCGGCCGGGGGCCAGCAGGCTGATGGCTTCGAGGAGATTGGTCTTGCCCGCGCCGTTGGGCCCCGCGAAGACCACGCACGGGGCCGCGAAATCCAGCCCGGCCTCGGCGTAGGAACGGAAGCGCGTGAGGCGCAGGCGTGTCAGGCGCAGCATGGGAAGGGGCGCCAGGCGCCCCGCGCAGCCCCTGCCCTCACACCCGCATCGGCATGAGGACGTAGAGCGCGCCCGGATCCTTGGCGTCGGCCACCACGGTCGGCGCGCTGCCGTCCGAGAACTTGAACTCCAGCTCGTCGCCCACCTGGTCGGTGATGTCGTTCAGGTAGCGGGCCTGGAAGCCGATCTCGATGGGCGAGGAGCCGTAGGTCACGGTGTCCTCGTCCAGCTCCTCCTGCGCCTGGCCCTGCTCGGCGCTGGACGCCGTCAGCAGCAGGTGGTTGCGGTCGATCGAGAGCTTCACCGGGCGCGACCGCTCGCTGGAGATGGCCGCCACGCGGCCCACCGCCTCGGCGAACTCCTTCTTCGCGACCTTCAGCACCTTGTCGTTGCCGCGCGGGATCACGCGCTCGTAGTCCGGGAAGGTGCCGTCGATGAGCTTGCTGGTCAGCGTCACGGTGCCGATGCGGAAGCTCACCTTGGTGTCGGAGAGGCGGAACTCGATCTCGTCGCGCGTCTCCTCGGCGAGCTTGTTCACCTCGTTCACCGTCTTGCGCGGGACGATGACGCCCGGCATGCCGGCCGCGCCCTCGGGCAGGTCCTCCTCGACGCGCGCGAGGCGGTGGCCGTCGGTCGCGACGGCGCGCAGCACCTTGCGGCCATCGGCCTCGGCCGTGTGGAGGTAGATGCCGTTGAGGTAGTAGCGCGTCTCCTCGGTGGAGATCGCGAAGCGCGTGCGGGAGATCATGCCGCGGAGCTTCGCGGCCTCCAGCTTAAACTGATGCGGCATGCTGCCCTCGGTCATCGAGGGGAAGTCCTCGACCGGGAGCACGGGCAGGTTGGTGCTGAAGCGGCCGGCGCGCAGCGTGAGCGGGGCGTCGCCGCCCTTGTGGTCGAGCTCGACGGTCGCGCCCTCGGGCAGCTTGCGCACGATCTCGTAGAGCACGGCAGCGGGCGCTGTGGTACGGCCCGCGCGGGCGACCTGCACGCCGGGTACTTCCTCGACGATCGCGATCTCCATGTCGGTCGCGGTGAGGCGCAGCGCGCCCTCCTTCGCGTCGAGAAGGATGTTCGCGAGGATGGGAATGGTGTTCCGGCGCTCGACCACGGATTGGGTGTGTCCGAGAGCCTTGAGCAGGATGGCGCGCTCGACGCTGAACTTCATCTCCCGGTCCCTTGCTATCCGCGCGCGCCGGCACGATTCGCCGCGCAACATGGCCAATCCTCTAGCATCGCGCGGGGATCGGGCAAAGCGTGGCGGGCGGCCCGGCGCCATCGCCTTGAATCCGGCCGCAACGTGGGCGCCACCCGGCACCCTTGCGCCTACATCTCCAGCATTTTCCGGAGCAGCGTCACATCCTCGGCGAAGGCCGGGTCGCCGGCCATCAGCTCCGTCACCTTGTTCACGGCGTGCAGGACGGTGGTGTGGTCCCGGTTGCCGAAGCGCCGGCCGATCTCGGGCAGCGAGCGCGCGGTGAGCTGCTTGGCCAGGTACATGGCCACCTGGCGCGGCCGGGCCACCGCGCGCGAGCGGCGGGCGGAGGCCATTTCCGTCAGCCGGATGTTGTAGTGCTCGGCGACCTTGCGCTGGATGTCGTCGATCGACAGGCGCTTGTCGTGCGCGCGCAGGATGTCGGTCAGGACCTCGGGAACCGTGTCGAGCGAGATGGGCCGCCCGAAAAGCTTAGCATGGGCCACGAGCCGGTTCAGCGCGCCCTCGAGGTCGCGCACGTTCGAAGCGATCTTGCGGGCCAGCAGCTCCTGCACGCGGGCCGGGACCTCGACGCCGGCGTGGTTCGCCTTCGCCTGCAGGATCGACAGGCGGAGCTCGTAGGTCGTCGCGTGCAGGTCGGCCACGATGCCGCCGGAGAGGCGAGTCCGCAGGCGGTCCTCGATGCCGGAGAGATCGTTCGGCGCCTTGTCGGCCGAGATGATGATCTGCTTCCCGGCGTCGATCAGCGCATTGAACGTGTGGAAGAACTCCTCCTGCGTGTTGTCCTTGCCGATCAGGAACTGCAGGTCGTCCACCATGAGCACGTGGACGGAACGGAGCTGCGTCTTGAACTCCATCGTGTTGTGCGAGCGCAGCGCCGCGATGAAGCGGTACATGAACTTCTCGGCCGACATGTAGGCGACCGAGAGGCCGGGCTCGCGCTCGCGCAAGGCCCAGGCGATGGAATGCATCAGGTGCGTCTTGCCCAGTCCCACGCCACCGTAGAGGAACAGCGGGTTGAAGCCGGCCTGGGCCGGGCTCTCGGCCACGCGGCGGGCGCAGGCATGCGCGAATTCGTTCGGCTTGCCGACGACGAAGCTGTCGAAGGTGAAGCGCGGCTCCAGCGGAACCAGCCACTCGTTCCGCAGGGGCTCGACCGCCGGCGAAGGCGCGGGGGCCGGGCGGGCGGGCGCGACCAGCACGTTTTCCGCGAGTTGCGGATCCTCATCCTCGTCGAGCTTCGGCGCCGCCTTGCCGGGCGGCTGGACCTTCAGCTCGATCGCGCGGATCCCGGGGAGCTCGGCCTGGCAGAGCATCCGCAGCCGGTCGCTGTAATGGTCGCGCACCCAGTCGCGGATGAAGCGCGTGGGCATGTTGATGAAGAGGGTGTCGCCCTCCACGCCCGCGAGAGACATCTGCCGGAGCCAGTTGCGGTACTCGACATCGCCCACCTCCTTGCGGAGGCGACCGCGTATCCGAGCCCAGCTCTCGACAATCTTCCCGGCATCAACGGGGGGAATCTCGCCGGAGTCCTGGTCCATCCCTGTCCTCGATCTTTGGCCCCGAAGGGAGCGCGGCGGTTACGTTACGGATCAAGGGGATGCGGAGGGCCATCCCCAGAAAACAGCAGGATTACAAAGACATAGAGCGATACACCACGACCCCTGACTGGAGATCAGTCTAGGCGCGGCAACACTGCGAAATAAAGCAAACACTCACCCCACCACCCCAACTCCGGGGGCAGTGTGACAAACAAGCCGCTATCGCACGACAATATGATTGCAGACGTGCGACAGCACCGAGAGCACGGAAATACTCTCGGTGCGAGCCGATCTACTTGTTCGGAAAGACGATGACTTAGGCGCTAGCCGCGCCGATCGCCTTAATCCGCGCCGACAGGCGCGAGAGCTTGCGGGCCACCGTGTTCCGGTGGAGCACGCCCTTCGTCACGGCGCGGTGCAGCTCAGGCTGCGCGCCCTGGAAAGCGGCAGCGGCCTCGGCCTGGTTGCCGCCAGCAATCGCCAGCTCGACCTTCCGCAGGAAGGTGCGGACGCGAGAGCGCCGCATGCGGTTGCGCTCGGTCCGCTTCTCGGTCTGACGGATGCGCTTGCGCGCGGAAGCGTTGTTGGCCATGGGCTGGAAATACGACCTGAATAATGTTGGAGGCGGTGGTTCCCCGCCGCGGAGGCACAGGGTCTAAGCCGGGCCTCACCCATCGTCAAGACGCTTCCGGGCGAGGCATCGCAGCCATGCGCTTACCTGTTGCGAAAGCTCGGTTTGCGCTTCTCCACGAAGGCGGCCATCCCCTCCTTCTGATCCTCGGTCGCGAAGAGGGAATAGAAGAGCTTGCGCTCGAAGCGCACGCCCTCGGCCAGCGTCGTCTCGAAGGCGCGGTTCACCGCCTCCTTGGCGATGGCGACGGAAGGCGCCGAGAGCGCGCCGATCTTGTTCGCGATCTTCACCGCCTCGGGGAGCAGCTGGTCCACGGGCACCACGCGGGTCACGAGGTTGCTCCGCTCGGCCTCGGCGGCGTCCATCATGCGGCCCGTGAGGGTCATCTCCATGGCCTTGGACTTGCCCACCGCGCGCGTCAGGCGCTGGCTGCCGCCCGCACCCGGAATCACGCCGAGGTTGATCTCCGGCTGGCCGAACTTCGCCGTCTCGGAGGCGATGATCATGTCGCACATCATGGCCAGCTCGCAGCCGCCGCCCAGCGCGAAGCCCGAGACGGCCGCGATGACCGGCTTCTTCACATGGGTCACGGCCTCCCATTTCGAGATGAAGTCCTCGAAATAGACCGCCGGATAGGTCCGGCCCTGCATCTCCTTGATATCGGCGCCGGCGGCGAAGGCCTTCTCGCTGCCCGTGATGATGATGGCGGCGATGGCGGGGTCGGCCTCGAAGCCGGCCAGGGCCTGGGCCATCTCGGCCATCAGCTGGTCGCAGAGCGCGTTCAGGGCCTGGGGACGGTTGAGCCGGATGATGGCGGCGGCGCCGTCCGTCTCCGTGAGGATCATCTCATAGGGCATCTGCGTTCCTCGGAATGCTTCTGGGCGGCCGATTCGGACCTTCGGGCGCCGCGCTTACTTCTGCGTTCGGGGACAATAGAAGGTGGAACGGCCCGCCTGCACAAGCCGGGCGATCCCGTGGCATGCCGGCGGGCCCGGGCAGATCCGGCAGGGCAGGCCCTCGCGATCGTAGACGTCGAAGCGGTCCTGGAAGCCGCCGATCTCGCCATCGCTGCGAACATAGTCCCGCAGGGTGGAGCCGCCGGCCTCGATCGCCTCGGCCAGCACGGTCTTGATGGCCGGCACCAGGCGCCGGGCCCGCAGGCCCGGCACGGTCGCGGCCAGCCGCCGCGGCGAGACGCCCGCGCGGAACAGCGCCTCGGCCACGTAGATGTTGCCGAGGCCCGCGACGACCTTCTGGTCCAGCAGCGCGGCCTTGATGGGCGTCACCTTGCCCGCCAGCGCGGCCTCCAGCACCTCGACCGTGAAGCCCTCCTCCAGCGGCTCGGGCCCAAGCCCGGCCAGGAGGCGATGGGTATCCTCCGCCTCGCGCGGGATCAGGTCCACGCAGCCGAAGCGGCGCGGATCCACGAAGCCGACGCGCCAGCCGCCCTCCGTCTCCATCATCAGGTGCTCATGCGCCTCGGGCGGCTGGTTGTGGCCGCGGGCATCGCTGAACCTCCCCTGCGGGCCCAGGCGTGGGACGACCGGCGCCCCCTCCTCGCGCGCAACCATGCGCCCTGACATGCCGAGGTGGATCAGCACCGAGGGGCGCTCCTCCAGCCGCATCAGCATGTACTTGCCCCGGCGCCGGAAGCCCTCGACCCGGGCACCGGTCAGGATGCAGGCCAGGCCTGGCGGGAAGGGCCAGCGCAGCCCCTCGCGCCGCGTCTCGGCATGGCGGATCACCTGGCCGGTCAGCACGCGCGACAGCCCGCGCATCACGGTCTCGACTTCGGGCAGCTCGGGGATGGCGCGCTCCTTCGGCGTCGGATTTGATGGCCCATCCGCATGGCAGATTCCGAAGGGCGGGGCTATAGCAGGTGCCGATGAGCGCAGACGCCGACCACACCGCCGATTTCGGATTCCGTACCGTGGCCGCCGCCGACAAGGCCGGGCTGGTGCGCGAGGTCTTCGACAGCGTGGCCCCGCGCTACGACCTGATGAACGACCTGATGTCGCTGGGCCTGCACCGGGCCTGGAAGCGCATCTTCATCAACGCGATCCAGCCGCGCCCCTCCGACACGCTGCTCGACCTCGCGGGCGGCACGGGCGACATCTCCTTCCTGGCGTTGGAGCGCGGGGCCGGGCGCGTCATCTGCTCGGACATCAATGCCGAGATGCTCCATGTGGGCCAGTCGCGGGCGCTCGACCGCGGGCTGGCGCGCGGCCTCTCCTTCCTCTGCACCGATGCGGAACACATTCCGCTCCCGGATGCGAGCGTCGAGAAGGTCAGCATGGCCTTCGGCCTGCGCAACTGCACCGACAAGGACGCCGTGCTGCGCGAGGTGCGGCGCGTGCTCAAGCCAGGCGGCCGCTTCCACTGCCTGGAGTTCTCGCGCCTCGAGATCGCGGCGCTGGCGCCGCTCTACGACGCCTGGTCCTTCAAGGCCCTGCCCGCGATCGGCGGCCGCATCGCCCAGGACGCCGAGAGCTATCGCTACCTGGCGGAAAGCATCCGCATGTTCCCCGACCAGGCGACGCTCGCCGGCATGATGGAACGCGCGGGGATGGAGCGCGTGGCGCATCGCAACCTCTCGGGCGGCATCGTCGCCATCCATACCGGCTGGAGATTCTGAATGGCTGCCCCAAGCTTGCTTCAACGGGTGGAGATGAGCTTCGCCCAGCAGGGGCTGATGCGCGTCGTCGAGGCCCGGATCGCGGAGGTCGAGCCCGGCCGCTGCGTGATCGAGGCGCCCTTCCGCAAGACGCTGACGCAGCAGCACGGCTACCTGCATGCCGGCGTGCTGACCATGCTGGCCGACAATGCCTGCGGCTACGCCGCCCTCACCCTGCTGCCCCCGGGGCAGGAGGTTCTGACGGCCGAGCTGAAGGTGAACTTCCTGCGCCCCGCCCGCGGCACGCTCGCCATCGCGCGGGCCGAGGTGCTGAAGCCCGGGCGCACGCTGACCGTCGCGCGCGCCGAGGTCTGGATGCGGCAGGAGGACGGCTCCGAGACGCTCTGCGCGGCGATGCAGGCGACGCTGGTTCCCGCGGCCGCGGTCTGATGCTCTCGGGCAAGGCGATGCTGGCGGGGGTGACGGGCTGGCCCGTCGCGCATTCGCGCTCGCCCCGGCTGCACGGCACCTGGATCGCGCGGCATGGGCTGGATGCCGCCTATGTGCCGCTGCCGATCCGGCCAGAGGATTTCGCCTCAGCCATCCGCGGCCTCGCCCAGGCGGGGTTCCGCGGCGTGAACGTCACCATCCCGCACAAGGAAGCCGCCTTCGCCGTCTGCGACCGCGTGAGCGCGCGCGCGAAGCGGGCGGGGGCGGTGAACACGCTGGTCTTCACCGGGGCGGGCATCGAGGGCGACTGCACCGACGGCTTCGGCTTCCTCGCCTCCCTGGAGGGGTACGATCCCGCCAGCGGCCCGGCCGTGCTGCTGGGTGCGGGCGGGGCGGCTCGCGCCATCGCGGCCGCGCTGCTGGATGCGGGATGCCCGAAGCTCACCCTGGTGAACCGGACGCCCGCGCGCGCGCAGGCGCTGGCGCGGGAGCTCGGCGGCCCCATCGCCGTCAGCGACACGCCGCCCCTGGGGGATGCCGCGCTTCTGGTGAACACCACCAGCCTCGGCATGTCCGGCCAGCCGCCCCTGGAGATCGATCTCTCCGCCCTGCCCGCGCATGCCGTGGTGGCCGACATCGTCTACGTCCCGCAGGAGACGCCGTTGCTGCTGGCGGCCGAGGCGCGCGGCCTGCGCGCGGTGGGCGGCCTCGGCATGCTGCTGCACCAGGCCCGCCCCGGCTTTGAGGCGTGGTTCGGCGTGGCGCCGATGGTGGATGACGAGCTGCGGCGGATCGTCGCGGCGGATATCCCCACCCGATGAAAGTCTGGGGCCTCACCGGCAGCATCGGCATGGGCAAGTCCACGGCCGCGCGCAGCTTCCGCCAGCTCGGGATTCCCGTCTTCGACGCGGACCTCGCGGTGCATCGGCTCCAGGCGCCGGGTGGCCGCGCCGTGGCGCCCATCGGCCGCGCCTTTCCCGGCACGGTGACGAATGGCGTGCTGAGCCGGGAAGCGCTGCGCAACGCCGTGCTGGGCAAGCCCGCCGAGCTCAAGCGGCTGGAGAGGATCGTCCATCCCCTGGTGCGGCGCGAGCAGGAGCGTTTCCTGGCCCGTGCGCGCGGGCGTGGCGAATCGCTGGTCGTGCTCGATATCCCTCTGCTCTTCGAAACGCGACGCGACCTGCGGGAGTTCGATGCCATCCTCGTCGTCTCCGCCCCCGCCGCCGTGCAGCGCGCCCGCGTCCTAGGGCGCGGCGGCATGACGGAGGAGCGCCTGGCCGCCATCCGCGCGCGGCAGATGCCGGATGCCGAGAAGCGCCGCCGCGCCGATGTCGTGATCCGCACCGGCCTCTCGCGCCGCCATGCGCAGGCCGCCGTGAAGCGCCTCGTCGGGGAGCATCGCGATGCGTGAGATCGTCCTCGACACCGAGACCACGGGCTTCGAGCCAAGCGAGGGCCATCGCGTCATCGAGGTCGCGGCGATCGAGATCGTGAACCTCATGCCCACGGGCCGCGTCTATCACACGCTGATAGACCCGCAGCGCGACGTCCCGCCCGAGGCCTCGCGCGTGCACGGCTTCACGCGCGTGGACCTGGAGGGCAAGCCGCTTTTCGCCGACGTGGCGGATGCGATGCTGGAGTTCCTCGGGGACTCGCCCATCATCGCGCACAACGCGCCCTTCGATTTCAAGCACCTGGACGCGGAACTGCTGCGAAGCGGCCGCGCGGCGCTCGATCCGAAGCGGATGGTGGATTCGCTGATGCTGGCCCGGGCGAAGTTTCCCGGCGCGCAGAACAGCCTCGATGCGCTGTGCCGCCGCTTCGACATCGACCTCTCGCAGCGCACGACGCACAACGCGCTGCTCGACGTGAAGCTGCTGGCCGAGGTCTATCTGGAACTGCGCGGCGGCCGACAGCCAGGCCTGGTTTTGAGCACCGCGCCCGTCGCCCAGAAGATCCTCGTGCAGGAAGAGCGCCGGCCGCGCACGGAACGCCCCATTCTGGTGAGCGCCGAGCAGCTGGCCCGTTTCGACGCCTTCCTCGCCAAGATCAAGAACCCGCTCTGGAAACAGCTGGAGCCGTAGACCGCGATCTCCGCGCGATGCCATGATCGGCGCATATCCAGGGAGTTCGTCATGAGCGCCGCCGAATATCCGCCCGCGCCGGGCCTGATGAAGTCACCGGCCTATTCGCATGTCGTCGCCACCACGGGCGCGAGGACGATCTACACCGCTGGCCAGGTCGCCATCGACGAGCAGGGCGCGCTGGTCGGCGGCGACGACCTCGGCGCGCAGACGACGCAGGTGATGCGCAATCTGGAGCGGGCGCTGGCCGCCGCCGGCGCCAGCTTCGCCGACGTCGTCAAGATCACCACCTACGTCGTGAACTATAGGCCGGAGCTTCGCTCGATCATCGGGCAGGCGCGCTCGCCCTTCTTCGCGGGCCGGACGCCGCCGGCCAGCACGCTGGTCGGGGTCTCCGCGCTCGCCTCGCCGGAATGGCTCATCGAGATCGAGGCGATCGCCGTCGTCGGCTGAGCGGCGGAATGTTCACATCCCGCAGTGCAGGACCACACCGGTGGAGGTTCCGCCACCTGCGGCATTGACCGTCATAGGCCGGAAAGTCCCCGATCGGCCGGACGCCGGAGCCTAGCCCTTGTCGAAGCGCTCCATGGTCGCGTGACCGGCCATGCTCGCGCCCTGGCCGCGCCCGACCACGCGAGCGCAACGCCAGATGATGGCGAGATCACCCCCGAAGGTGACGCGCTCCACATAGCGGGCGTCCCATTCCAGGCGCTCGTCCCATGGAACGGCGTTGCGTCCCTGCGCCTGGGCCAGCCCGCACAGGCCGGGCCTCACAGCCAGCCGCGTGCGCTGCCGGGCGGTATAGCGCGCCGTGTATTCCGGCAGCAGCGGGCGCGGGCCGACCAGGCTCATCTCTCCACGCAGGATGTTGAGAAGCTGCGGCAGCTCATCCAGCGCCGTCGCGCGAAGCAGGCGGCCGAAGCGCGTCAGGCGGTCGGCATCCTCGCCCGGGCCTAGACGCATGCTGCGGAACTTCAGCAGCTCGAAGGCCACGCCCTCCCGGCCGGCACGGACTTGCCGGAACAGCACCGGCCGGCCGAGCGCCCACCGCACCAGCGACGCGACGATCAGCATGGCCGGGACGGCCGCCGGCAAGATCAGCAGCACCGCCGCGACATCGAAGCAGCGCTTGCCGAAGCGGCTATACACGCCGCGCCTCGACCGCCGCCGAGAGCGCGAGACCCAGCGCGAACCAGGCCATGCGGTTGCCGAGATCCGTCGAGACCATGGCCGTCATGGCCATGGGCAGGGTCAGCGCCAGAACCTCGGCCGCGCGTCGGGGCCCGGCATGCGACAGGCGACGCAGCAGGACGAGCGCGCCGCCCCCGAAGGCCAGCAGCCAGAGCAGGAGCCCCACCGCGCCGCCCTCCACCAGCGCCTCGATCGCATGGTTGTGCGGATGCAGCGCCCGGCCCTGGCCGTTGCCCGCCGCCGGCGGAAATCCGCCGGGGCCGAGTCCCGCGAGATCCCCCAACCCCCAGGCGGCGGACCAGAGAATCTCACGCGCCGAATCCACGCCGCCGTCGTCGCGCAGCAGGCGCTCCAGCGTCGCGAGTTCGGCCACACGCTCCGGGTCGAGGGCCAGCATCGCCAAGGCGAGCCCGCCCGCCGCCGCCAGCCCGGCCAGCCAGAGCAGGGCGCTCCCCAGCCGGCCCTCCAGCACCCAGACAAGCGCGGGCACGAGCCCCGCGGTGACACCGAGGGCCAGCAACGCCGCTCTTCCGCCGGGCAGCAGCACCGCACCGGCCAGCAGTGCCAGCAGCGCCAGCCATCCCACCCGCCCGAGGCCCCGCGAGCCGGGAATCCGGGCCGACACGAGCCCCGCCGCGCAGGCGATGGCAAGGCCCGCGATCTGGTACTGCACGCGCACCCGCGCCGGATCCGCCCCCACCTGGCCGCCCAGCGCCACGCGGTCCGTCGCAATGCCCCAGGCGACCGAAGCACCGACGAAAATGCCTATCGCGATGGTAGCTTGCACGAAGATGCGCCGGGCGGCCGGATCCGCGCCGATGGCCATTCCGGCGAAGAGCATGACGGGCCCGATCAGCACGATGTCCCTGAGGCGCTCGGCCGCGCCGTCCGGCCAGGAGCTGCCCGCCGCGCGCAATACCCACCAGAGCCAAAGGCCGGCACAACCCGCGAGCGGCAGCGCCAGCTGTGGCGCCAGGTCCCACCGCCGCGCGAGGACGATAAGCAGCAACAGCGCCGGCAGCAGGATGACGGCGGCCAGGAGCGTGACGTCGAAGGGCAAGGACGCCAAGGCCGGCGTGGATTTCAGGGCTCCGGCGAAATGCAGCGCGGCTGCCGCGAGGCCGGCCGTCGCGCCCAGGGCCGGCGCGGCCTTCAGCACGCCTGGTCCACGGGCAGGTGCACGAAGGTCGGCTCCATCCGGCGCGGCGGGGACGGCTCCTCAGTCTCGCCCGCCGCGAGGATCCGGCAGGCCGCCAGGACCACCACCACGCCGGGAACGACGATCGCGAGCAGCAGCAGCAGCAGCGGCCGGTTCGGGACGGAGGGGCGAATCTCCACCACCGGGCCAGAGACGAGGCGCGCGGCAGCCGCCTCGTCCGCGTCCACCACCAGGGCGGCGCGCTGCTGCTGGGCCAGAAGCTCGTAGAGCGTGTTGCGAAGGAAGAGGTCGCGCTCCTGCCGCAACCGCTCCTCCAGCGCCGCGATGCGTCGGCCGGCCAGTTCGGCAAGGGTCTGGCGCACGCGCGCCTCGGCCTGGGTGTGCAGGCGCAGCAGCATGTCGAGCGCCGTCGCACGCTCCCGGTGAACCAGTTCGAGCGACCATGTGACCGAGCTGAGCGAGGGCGTGGTCGCGAGGTTGCGCTCGAGCAGCGCCAGCACGTCATCGGCATCGGCCTGCATCCGCAGGCCCAGCAGGCGGCGGAGGGGGCCGAAAGGCAGAGCCGCGCGCCGGGCCTCGATCTCCGCCAGGATCCCGGTTTCCCGCGCCAGCACGGCCGCCGCTTCCGGCGCGCGGAGCGCCGCCAGATAGACCGCGAAATTGCCGCCCGGCCGCTGGTCCAGCAGCGAGGGCTGCAGGAAGGGCGCGGGCGTCAGCAGGGCCGAGGTCGCGATGCCCGTGGTCTCCGCCGGGGCCACGATGGCCGTCGCCACATAGGCCCGCGGCCAGTTCCACACCAGCGCGGCCGCCGCCGCGTAGCCGAGCGCACCGGCGACCGCGAGGCCCTTCGCCTGGCCTGCGAGGCGCCGCAAGAGAGCTTCGAGCGTCATGCCGCCTCATCCGGCGGGAGTTCGATCCAGGTCGTCAGGCGTCGCGCTGCCCGCCCCGCCAGCACCTCCAGCACCGGCAGGGCCGAGACCTCGCCATAGGCCAGGCTCTCCCGCCCCTGCGTCAGGCGAAAGCGCAGGGCGACGTTGGAGGTGACGGTCAGCCGCGCCCGCTCGCTGGAAACCCCGTTCTCCGTCAGCACCCAGCGGCCGGGGGCCAGGCGCCAGCGCAACAGCGCCTCGCGGAAGGTGCCCGCGAGGCGGTCCTCGATCCGGAAGCCGCGCGGCATGGCGAAGACCTCGCGCGCATGGCATCGGCCGCGCCAGTCCCGGACGGTCCCGCCATGGGGGAGCTCCTGCGTGCGGGGCCAGCGCGCGAAGAGAAAGGGGCCGAGCCGGGGCATGGGCTCCTCGCGATCGAAGGAGACGATGTTGTGCGCCCGCGCGCCCTGGAACTCGTCGAGCCAGCCGCGATCGGCCGGGTTGTAGGCCCCCGTGCCGCCATCCCGCAGGAGGTTGAGCGGGCCGTCCCAGAGATCGAGATGCAGCAGATCCGCATGCCCCGGCCGGAAGCGCAGCGGACCGCGCCGCAGCACGGCCCGGGCCCGGCCCGAGGAACGGCCTAGAAATCCGCCGCTCTGCCAATCGGCCCGTGCCGTCATGATCTGCTTCGGGGCGGGCAGTCCCATCGCCGCGCAGCCGCGATCGTCGCGCCAGCCGGCGGACGCGCCGCAGAAGAGGCGCGCCGCACGTTCCAGGCTCGGCCGGGCATCGTCAGGACCAGCGCCCGCGATATCCGCGAGATGCGAGCCATCCTGGTGGCCGATCCGCGGCATGGCGCCCGTGTCCGGACATACCAGCGGCTGGAGCCATCGGGTGGCCGAATCCAGGCGCGCGAGGGTAAGCGACGCGGGACCGGGTCCGCCCCAGCGACGGCGCAGCCACTCGGCGACGGCGACGGTGTCCAACAGGAGGCGATGATAGGCGGGGCTTGCCTGCGCGAAACTCCCATCCGGCGCGACCAGGCGGGCGATCGCATTGTCGAGGCGCCTGGAGCCCCGGAGGGCCATGCGCCGGTCATTCAGACCCATGCCGCAGATCAGAAGCCCGGCGGCTTCCGAAACGGGATGGTTGTTGTCCTGCGCCATGCCGTAGGCGGGATTGGCCGCGATCCGCCGGGCCAGCAGCCGGAGCGTCGCCTGAGGCGGGCGTCGATCCAGGAGGGCATATGCGAGGGCGAGATGCAGCGCGCGGAACGCGGCTTCCTGGCCGCACATCCATTGGGGGCCGCTGAACGGCGGATGCGCGGCCAGCCACGACTCCACTTGCGGCGCCAGCGCGTCTTCCGCGCCTGCGAGGGCCAGGGCCGGCAGCTCCTGCCAGCGATTCGCCTCCCACAGGGGGCGGAGATCCGCTCCCTCCATCGCACCCGGCTCCGCCCGTCGCGCGAGGCGGATTCGCAGGCGGAGCCGGGCGAAGGGCCCCCTGCCCCACAGCGCCAGCGCGACGGGGCGCGGTCCCAGCCGGATCAGGGCATCGAGCCAAAGTGCAAAAGAACATTCCCTAGGAACAAATGCTCGATCCATGGTTGCAACGGAGGCAGAATTCCCAGAGATTTGCAATCATGGAGAGAGAGTTAATATAAGTGCGCTCGCATAGGTTGCTGAGGACTATCCAATTCGTCACTATTCTGTCCTTCGGTCTGCTGTTTGGAGCGGTTGAAAGGGCGCATTCCCAGGCTCCCTCGCTTCTCTCGCCGCCTTCCTTGCCGGCCACCCTGCCGGGCGGCGGCGCCCTGCCAAGCCTTCCGCCTAGCGCGCAGCAGGACATTCTCCAGCGGCTTCTCGATGCCGGCGCGACGCGCGGCGCGGCCTCCCCCGCCCAGGCCCTGCCGCCCACGCCACCGCCCCTGCCGCCTTCGGTGCAGGCGGCCCCTGCCGCGCCCCCCGGCCCGCCCGCCTTCGAGGAGCCCCTCTCCCCGGTCGAGCAGTTCTTCGCGAACCGGCTGACGCAGCCGCTGCGCCAGTTCGGCTATGACACCTTTCGTTCCGGCCCGGGCGGGGCACCGGTGGGCAATGGTTTCGGCGCCGTGCCGGACGACTACATGATCGGCCGCGACGACGAGCTGGTGATCGCCTTCCGCGGCCGTTCACGCCAGACCGTCAACATCCGCGTCACGCGCGACGGCATGCTGCTGCTGCCCGACCTGCCCGCCATGCCCGCCGCCGGCCGAACCCTGCGCGAGCTGCGCGCGGAGCTGGAGCAACGCGCCCAGCGGGAGCTCCAGGGCTCCGAAGTCTTCGTGACCCTCGGCCAGCTCCGGCAGATGACGGTCTTCGTGGGCGGCGAGGTGCAGCGGCCCGGCGTGGTGCCACTCTCGCCGCTCGCCAATGTGCTCGATGCGTTGGTCGCGGCGAGCGGCGTGCGCAAATCCGGCTCGCTGCGCGCGGTGCGGATCGAGGGGCCGCACGGGCGACGGATCGTGGACCTCTATCCCGTCATCGCGGGCGAGGGCACGGCGCCCGACCTGACCCTGCACGAGGGCGAGCGCATCCTGGTCCCGCCCATCGGCGGCGTGGTGGCCCTGGGGGGCGAGGTCGCGCGCCCGGCCATCTACGAACTGCCTTCTGGCAATGCCGCCGCCGTGCTCGGCACCATGCTGCGGCTGGCGGGCGACGCGCTTCGGCCCAGCGGCAACCGCTACCTGCTCGAGACCACGGATGGCGAGGGCCGCCGCGCCTTTCGCGAGATCTCGCTCTCCACGGCCCTGCGGCGCGGCGATGCGCTGCTGGTCCAGCCGGGATCGGACGTCCAGTCGCAGCAGTTGCGGCTCTCGGGCCATGTCGCGCAGCCGACGACGCGCGCGATGGGCGGTCGCGGCGCCACGCTGCGCGGACTTCTCGCCGATTCACGTCTGGTGCGCCCAGACCCCTATGCCCGGATGGGCGTGGTCCTGCGCGTCGACCCGCACACGCGCACGCGCCGTTTCCAGCCCTTCGATCTCGCGGCGCTGCTGCAGGGGCGCGGCAACATGCCGCTCGCCGAGGGCGACGACGTCATCATCCTGGCGCTGAGCGACATCACCTGGCTCTCCAGCCCCTCGGTGCAGAAGGCGATGCGTGGCGAGACAGAGGCGGCGCCGCTCACCTCGCCGCTGCCGGTCGCGCTGCCGCAGCCGCGCGGCGGCACCTCCATCCCTACGCCGCAGGGCTTCACCGCGCCGCCCACGCCCGGCAATGCCGTCGCCACGGCCGGGCTGGACTGCGTGGCGCTGACGCAGCTCGCCATCGCCGCGCGCTCCTCGCCGCAGCGCTTCGCCCACGCCCGGGTGGCGGGCTTTCCCGAGCTCGGAGCGACGCCGTGCCCGCAGGTCTTCCTCGACTATCCGGCGCTGCTCACCTTCCTCGTCGACAATGCCGTGCTGCTGGCGGGCGAGGCGCGCCTGCCCGGCCTCTACCCGGTGATGGACAATACTGGGCTCGACGCCCTGCTCGCCGTCGCGGGCGGCGTGACCGACACGGCGGATCTCTCCTCCATTGAGCTGGCGCGCGAGCCCTCGGAGCAGGCGAGCGCCATTCCACTCAGCCGCACGGTGCTGGACCTGCGCAGCCGGAACTTCGCCGCCGTGCGCCTCTCGCCGCGCGACGGCATCCGCATCCCGCGCGGCTTCGGCGACCGCGAGGGCGGGCCGGTGACGCTGATCGGCGAGTTCCTGCGGCCCGGCGCCTACGACATCCGCCGTGGCGAGCGCCTTTCGGAGGTCATCGCGCGGGCGGGCGGGCTGACTCCGCAGGCCTACCCCTACGGCGCCGTCTTCACGCGGGAAAGCGTGCGAAACCGCCAGCAGGAAGGTTTCCAGCGATCGGCACGAGAGCTGGAAACCGGGCTCATGCAGGTGGCCGCCGGGCAGGCCGTGGTGGGCACGCGGCAGGGCACGGACATCTCGGGCGCCGTCGCGGCGGGGCGCGAGATGGCGGCGGCCCTGCGCGAAGCCCGCGCGGCGGGGCGCATGGTGGTGGAGGCCAACCCCGTGGTCCTCGCCGGCCGGCCGGAACTCGACGTGCTGCTGGAACCCGGCGACCTCATCGTCATGCCCAAGCGGCCGAACGAGGTGACGGTGGTGGGCTCGGTCCAGAATCCCGGCAGCCTGCAATTCGCCACCGGCTGGCGTGCGAGCCAATACGTGACGGCAGCGGGCGGCACGCAGCGCTTCGCGGACCTCTCGCGCGCCTTCCTCGTGCTGCCCAACGGGACCTCGGCGCCGGCAGGGCTCGGCTCCTGGCAGCAGGGCGGGCCGCCGGTGCCGCCGGGCAGCCTGGTGATCGTGCCCAACGACCCATCGCCCTTCGAGAACTGGGGATTTCTGCGCGACATGACGCAGGTGGCGGGGCAGCTCGCGATCAGCGCCGCCGCGCTCGCCGTGATCGCCAGAGGGAATTAGGCTTGCTCCCCCATGCGCCGGGCGGCACCGGCCGCCTTGCGGCCGGATTTCCTGTGGCCGCGCTGCTTCTCGCCGGTCTCGCTTTGCCCGCGCATGCCATCGATGACGTTCCCGCGACCGGCTCCAATTTCGGCCGCGTCGGCCTGCTGGAAATGCCCAATGCGCGCTTCCGCCCGGACGGCACCATCGAGACCGGCGTCGCGCTCCGCCGCCAGCGCAATTTCTGGTTCGTGAACTTCCAGGCCCTGCCCTTCCTCGAGACCACCTTCCGCTTCAGCGATCGCCTCAACGGCACCACCGGCCGCGGCACGACGACGGACCGCGCCTTCGACGTGAAACTGCGCGTCTGGGAGGAAAATGCCTGGCGCCCGGCCTTGGCCCTCGGCCTGCAGGACGTGATCGGCACGGGCCTCTACCAGGGCGAGTACATCGTCGCCTCCAAGCGCTTCTGGTCGCTGGACACGACGCTCGGCATGGGCTGGGGCCGCCTGGCCAGCGGCAACGATATCGAGAACCCTCTGGGCTACAGCAGCGAGCGCTTCCTCACGCGCCCGCGCCAGGTCGGCCGGGGCGGCACGGCCCAACTCAACGGCCTGTTCCGCGGCCCATATGCCGGCATCTTCGCGGGCATCGAGTGGTCGGTGCCCCCGATCCCGACGCCCTTCGGCGAGATCGAGGGGCTGCGCGCGAAAGTCGAGTATTCCTCGGACGCGCTGCGCGACGAGCGTGGCGGCTATCCGGCACGCACCACGAACCTGCGCGGCGAAGCGGCGAGCCGCTTCAATGCGGGCCTCGAATGGCAGCCCAACCGGCATGTGAATCTCGGCCTCTCCTACGTGCATGGGACGGACCTGCTGCTGCGGGCCTCGCTTCGGCTGGACCCGTTCAATCCGCCGGATCTGCCGCGACAGCCCCCGCCGCCGCTCGCACCGCGCCCCGGCGAGGCGGATACACCGCCCGCACCCCCTTCCGCGCCCGGCTGGCTCGCGCGGATCGGAGCCGCGCTCGCGGGATATGAGGGCGTGTGGCGGCGTGGGCAGGAGGACGGCGACGGCGCAGCCACGCTCAATGCGGAGATCGCGACCCGGCTCTTTCCGGCGCTGCGCGAGGCGGGCTTCCTGCCCATCGCGCTCGACATTCACGGCGACGAGGCGAGCATCAACGTCTCGGGCGGCCGCTACCGGACGCTCGCTCAGGTCACGGGCCGCGTGGTGCGTGCGGCGCAGCCCTATCTGCCCGCGCATATTGAGCGCATCCGGCTGGTCTGGGAGCGAGACGGCGCGGTGGTCGCGCGTCTCGTCACGCTGCGCGAGGCCTTCGAGAACCTGACCCGCGCGCAAGGCAGCGCGGAGGAGATCCTGCACGCCACGCAGCTGCTGCCCGCCTGGGACGAGGCGAGCCCCTCCGCCTTCCGCAGCGCGCCGCCGCGCTTCTCCTGGGGCATCGCGCCCACGCTGAACCTGCAGGTGGGCGACGCGCAGCACGCGCTGCGCTGGCAGGCAGGGGCGGCCGTGGGCGGCCGGCTGGACCTGGGCTGGAACATCGGCATCGCGGGGAGCGTGGCGCAGGCCATCGCCGGCAATCTCGACGGCGGGCTGCCGAGCGACAGCCAGCTGCCGCATGTCCGCAGCGATTTCGCCCGCTACGCCCGCACGGACAGCCCGACCATCCCCGCCCTCTATCTCGAGCGCATGTGGAATCCGGCCCGCGACGTCTACGCACGCGTCACGGCCGGCCTGCTGGAGCCGATGTTCGCCGGCATCTCCGGCGAGGTGCTATGGCGCCCCTTCGACCGCGGCTTCGCCGTCGGGCTCGATGTGAACTATGTGGCGCAGCGCGACTACCGGCAGACCTTCGGCATGCTGGGCTATTCCGTCGCGACGGGGCATGTCTCGCTCTACGCCGACCTGCCCGTATGGAACCTCTACACGGTGCTGCGCGGCGGGCGGTATCTTGCCGGCGACTGGGGCGGGACCATCGAGGTGGGGCGACGCTTCGACAGTGGCATCGAGGTGGGCGGCTTCGCCACCTTCACCAATGTCAGCGCGAGCCAGTTCGGCGAGGGCAGTTTCGACAAGGGCATCTATGTGCGCGTGCCTTTCGACTTCTTCGGCATCGGCAGCCGCAACCGCGCCTCCCTCAACATCCGCCCCGTGCAGCGGGACGGCGGGCAGCGGCTCTCGGTGGACAATGCTTTGTGGGACGTTTCGCGCGACGGGCGGCAGGATGCGCTGACGCGCGGCTACGAGTGGTTCGCCCGCTGAAGGGCTATCGCCAGGACCATCTCCACGTAGCCCGACTTCGCCTCGGTATAGGCCTCGCGATCCTCGCGATGCCGGGCCGCCAGGTCACGCTTCAGCGCGGCATAGCGCGCGGCCTCTTCCGGGTGGGCGCGCAGATGGTCGCGAAAAGCCAGTCGCCGCCACATCTCGCCGTCGCCCACGGTCATGTGGACATGATGCGTCCGTTGGGGCGCGGCAGGCGGCAGGCCCTTCACGAAGAAGAGGCGGTCGCGCTTCGGATTATCGGCCCAGAAGGCGTAGCCCAACGCCCCCATGGGCGCGACGGCCGAGGCGCGTGCCTGTTCCAGGCTGGGCACGGCGATCAGGATGTCGATGACGGGCTTGGCGATGAGGCCCGGGATCGCCGTGCTGCCGAAATGCTCCATGGCCAGGATGAGACCGGGAGGCAGGGCCTCCCGCAGGCGCCCCGCCTCGGCCGCGTACATGGTGGGCCAGGCGGGGTCGTATTCGACGAGGGAGACCTCGTCCATCCGGGCTAGCCCGGGAAGGCCTTCACCTCGGTCTCCACGAAGCTCAGGAACGTCGAGCCGGCGTTGACCACATTGTGCTCGGCGCCCGCGATGCGGTGATAGGACTCACCCGCCTTGAGCTCGGACGTCATGGTCGTGCCGTCCGGAAACTCGATCAGCAGCGTGCCGTCCGTCATGGGCACCACGATGTAGAGCCAGCCATGGCGGTGAAAGCCGGTCTCCGCGCCGGGCTCGAAGTCCCAGCGGGTGACACGGACCTTGTCGTCGTCGATCTGCTGCACCGGGACGGCGGGCGCCCGGCAGCGGAGCGGTTCGGACATGGCTTACTCGGCGGCCTGGGCAGCCGGGGAGAGGCCCGGCAGCGGAATGGCGCCGGTCGCCTGCCAGGCGGCCCAGCACTTGTCGCCGTCTTCCTTGGACAGCGGCAGGTGCGGCGGGCGGATCGTGCGGTAGCCGTCGTCGCCCGTGCTGCGCGCGATCACTTCGCGCAGGTTGGGGATCAGCGGGAAGGAAGTCGCGGCCTTGCGGGTCGCGGCCAGCATGGCCTGGGCCGCATCCGCCTCGGGCCCCGTGCGCTTCGCGTAGACGATGCCGCCCCAATGGGAGTTGGCGTTGCTCGCCGCCGTGATGCAGCCGGCGCCGCCCTCGGCCAGGATCTTCTGCAGGAACTCGTCCGAGCCCGTGTAGACCTCGAAGCCCTGCGCGGCGAAGGCGTCGATCATCGCCTTCATGTTCGCGTAGTCGCCCGAGCTGTCCTTCACGCCCTTGAACACGCCGGGGAAGGCCTTCAGCAGGCGGCCGATCAGGTCGAGGCTGAAGGGCACCGCCGACTGCTGCGGGAAGTTGTAGAGATAGAGCGCGATGCCGGGGCCGACGCGCTTCGCGACCTCGGAGAAGTAGGCGAAGAGGCCGTCATCCGACGGGCCCTTGTAGTAGAAGGGCGGCAGCAGCAGCACGCCGCGGCAGCCGTTCTGCTTCGCATGCAGCGTCAGCTCGACGGTGTCGGCGAGGCTCGCGCAGCCCGTGCCGGGCATCATCACGGAAGCGGGCACGCCGCGGGCGATCAGGCCCTCCAGGATCTGCTTGCGCTCATGCAGGCCGAAGCTGTTCGCCTCGCCCGTGGTGCCCAGGATGCCGAGGCCGTTGCAGCCGTTCGAGAGCAGCCACTTGGCGTGCTTCGCCATGCGGTCGAGATCGGGCGAGAGGTCGGGCTTCATCGCGGTCAGGACCGCGGCGTTCACGCCGCCGAACAGGGCATTCTTCATGGGAGGCTTCCTTGCAGTGAGCCGATGGCGGGCTTCGTGCCCGCCCGGCGCGGCCAGTTCCCTGGCCAAGTGGCGATATGGTCCTCGTGCGCGCCGGCCTCGCGCTCGCTGATCACGCGGCCGCGCACGGAGACGCCCGCGCGCACCACGCTCTCCGGATCGCCGGAGACGAGCGGATGCCAGGACGGCAGGTCCCGCCCCTCGGCGAGGAGGCGATAAGCGCAGGTCGGGGGCAGCCAATCGATACTGCGCAGGCGCTTCGGCGTGAGGCGGATGCAGTCGGGCACGCGGCGCTTGCGGTTGGCATAGTCCGTGCAGCGCGCAGTGGCAGGGTTGAGCAGGCGACACGCAATCTCGGTGTGGTGCAGCCTCTCGGTGTCCTCCTCGCGGAGCTTGTGCAGGCAGCAGCGTCCGCAGCCGTCGCACAGGCTCTCCCACTCGGAATCCGTCATGGCTTCGAGCGTTTTGGTCTTCCAGAAAGGCGGGACCTCGGACACGCGGGCAGCATTAGCGCAACTTCGCCGCCCGAGGAACCTCAGCGCGCCGGCGGCGGAGGCGGAAGCGACGCGCGCCCGACGCCGCGCGAGGAGGATGAGGCCGACGGCGCGGAGGAATAGGCGGGCGGCGAACTGGCCGCCGGCGTGGCCGCGGCTGGCGCGCCGCCGAAGCGGATCAGGGCCGCGCGCAGCGGATCGGCACCGGGATTATGCGCGTTCATGTTCACCACGATATCCCGCGCGGTCACCTCACGCCCATAATACGCGGCATTCCAGTCCGGACGCGAATTGATCACCGTGCCCTCGAAAGAGATTCCGGCGAAGAGCCCGCGCGAGCGGGAGAAGGCAAGGATGTCCGCCCCCAGGGCCGTCGTCGTCGCGGCCTCCACCGAGCCGCCGACATGCGCCACCGCCAGCGAGGCATCCGCGCCGAACTTGAACTGGCTATTGATCACGGCATTGAGCGCACGGTCGTTCATGAGCAGCAGCAGCGTCTGGCTGTCGCGAATGCCGGCCTGAAGGCCGAAGCTGCCCGAGCCGATGCCGTAGAAGGCGGGCGAGGACCAGGAACCGGCGGCGTCGCGGCCCACCAGCACGCAGTCGCCGCCCTCGCCGCCCGCGAAGAAGGCCGCGCTGAAGCTGCGCGGGCAGACCAGCGCCCCGCGCGCCCGGCGCAGGATACTGGCGGCGTCGAGCCGGTCATTCTCCTCGGTCAGGATCTCCTGCACCGTGAGGGCGGAACGATCGACGATCGATTGCGGCGCCGAGCCGCTTGGCGAGCCCGAGCAGGCCGCCAGGGCGGCCAGAGCCGCCAGGATGACGTAGCGCATGAGCTTCCCCCGATAAACCCCAGCAATCACGTAAAACTACCGGAAGTTTCTCCGCGCCGGAAGGGGAAAGAAATCCGTCAGCGCGGCTCGCGTACGCCTTCGAGTACGCCACGCACCCAGGCCGGGTCGCCCGGCGGGGGCCGGACCGGCGGCAAGGTCACCGCGGGCGCCGTCGCGGAGGGAGCGGTGACGGTGATGCCCGGCAGCTCGGCCGCCGGCCCCCCGATGGTGGTAGGCAGGCCCGCCTGGACCGGTGCGCCCGGGTCGGGCGGCGTGGAGGACACCGCGCCGGGATCGTCGAGCGGCTGGATGCCCTCGCCCTCCTGCCCGCTGCGGCCCAGCTCCGCATCGCGGCGCTGGCGCACCACGCTCCGGAGCCGGGAGTAGTAGTCGAGGCTGTCGTTCCGGAGCGCATCCAGCGTCTCGATATTCTCCGCGCGCAGATCGAGCCCGCCCAATGTGCCGCGCCCGATGCCCAGCGCCTGAGAAAGGCCTCGCGAGAACACCGCGCCCGTGAGCAGCGAGATCGGATGGCCAAAGCTTTCGATGCCGTCGCCCACCGCGTCGCGCACGGTGGTCGGACCCAGCAGCGGCAGCATGAGGAAGGGCCCGTCCGGCAGACCCCAGCTCGCCAGCGTCTGGCCAAGATCCGCCGGGCGGCGTTCGATGCCCGTGGCCGTCGCCACGTCGAAGAAGCCCAGCCCGCCGGCCGTCGTGTTCACGTAGAAGCGCATCAGCGTCTGCCCGGCATCGAGCAGGCGAAGCTGCAGCACGTTGTTCACGAGGATCACGGGCTCGTTGAGGTTCCGCAGGAAATTGCGGATCGCGGTGCGCAGCTGCTCGGGCAGGGTGTCGCGATAGGCCTCGGCCACCGGCCGCAGGACATTGTCGTCCACCGTGTTGTTGAACGCGAAGATGCGACGGTTGGTCGCCTCGAAGGGGTCACGCGCATCGGTGGCCGGGGGGTCGTTGACGGTGCACGCCCCGAGCATCAATGACAGCAGGAGGATGATGCGCTTCACCCCCCTACCTTATCGCAGCGCCGCGCTCCGCGCGAAGGGGCGCCCGTGAGTATCGTCTCGGCCCTGGCCGTGGCCGCCGGGCTGCTGGCTCTGGCGGGCTCGGCCCAGGCCGTTTTCGCGCGGCGCGCACTGTGGCGGCTCGCGGCGCGGCGGCCCGCGACGGCGCCCGCCCTGCCCGCGAGCATTCTCAAGCCGCTTCATGGCGCGGAGCCGGGCCTCGCGGAAAACCTCGCAGCCGCGCTCCGCCAGGAGCATGCCGCCGAATACGAGACGCTTTTCGGCGTGTCCGACCCGGCGGACTCCGCCACCCCGCTGGCCGAAGCCGCGCTGGCCGCAGGCGCCGCGCCGGGCCGCCTGCTCGCGGGCGGGGCCGTGCTCGGCGCCAACCGCAAGGTGAGCCAGCTCGTCCACTTGGCCGCAGCTGCCCGCCATCCTGTCCTGGTGGCGGCGGACGCCGACATGCGTTGCCAGCCGGATTGGCTGACGGCCGTCACCGCCCCCCTCGCCGATCCGCGCATCGGGCTCGTCACCTGCCTCTACCGGGGCGAGGCCGGCGACGGGGCCTTCTGGTCGCGCTTCGCCGCGCTGGCCATCGACTGGCAGTTCCTGCCCAACGCCGCGCTGGGCGAGGAGCTGGGCAAGGCCAATGGCTGCTACGGCGCCACCATGGCATTGCGGCAGGAAACCCTGGACCGCATCGGCGGCTTCGAGCCCCTGCTGCCGCTGCTCGCCGATGATCACGCGCTGGGCGCGGCGGTGCGGCGCCTGGGGCTGAAGGTGGAGGTGGCGCCGGTGCTCCCCGTCCATGTGATGACGGAGCGCGGCTTCGGCTCGCTCTGGGCGCACGAGCTGCGCTGGGCGCGGACGCTGCATCTGCTGAGCCCGGCGGGATACTGGGGGCTTTCGCTTACCTATCCCCTGGCCTGGGCCCTGGCGGCGCTCGCGCTCGCACCGGGCTGGGCGACGGCGGGCGTCCTGGCCCTCGCCCTGGCCGCGCGGTGCTACCTGGCGACCGGGGTGGACGAGGCCCTCGGCCTGGGACGACGCTGGGCACGCCTCGCCTGGCTGCCGATGCGCGATCTGCTTTCGGCGGCCGTCTGGGTCGCGGCGCTGCGGCCGGGCCAGGTGGTCTGGGGCCAGACGCGCTACCGGGTCGGACCGGGCGGCGAGATGGTGGAGGCCGGGCGCGCGCGATGAAGCGCCTCATCTTCAACGCCGACGACCTCGGCCTCGCCCCCGAGACCAATGAGGGCATCGAGCGCGCCCATCGCGAGGGCGTGCTGACCGCGGCGAGCCTCATGGTGGGCGAGGCGGGCTTCGAGGAAGGCCTGCGCGTGGCCCGCGCCAATCCGGGACTGGCGGTCGGGCTGCACCTGACGCTGACCGATGGCGTGCCGGTCCTGCCGGCCGCGCAGATCCCCGCGCTGACGCAGAAGAATGGCCGCTTCCGCGACGACATGGCGGCTCTCGGCCTGTTGCTCGCGCTCTCGCCCGCCGCACGCTCGGAGCTCGCGGCCGAGGTCGCGGCGCAGATGGCGCGCTTCGCCGCCACCGGGCTCAGCTGCGATCATGTAAACGCCCACAAGCATTATCACCTGCATCCGCAGATCGCCGTCGAGCTCATGCGTGCTGCGAGCGGCGCGGGCGTGCGCTGCATCCGCCTGCCCTGGGAACCGGGCCCGCTCGTCCGCGCGGCCGACCCGGCGAGTCCCGGGACGGCGGAATGGGCGCTCAAGCCCTGGTGCCGGGTGCTGCGGCGGCGTGCCTCGCGACTCGGCCTCCTGGCGCCGGACCGGGTGCTGGGCCTGGCCTGGTCCGGCCATTTCACGGTGGAGCGGCTGCTCGCCGCCCTCCCCCATCTGCCGGAGGACGGCGTGACCGAGATCTATTTCCACCCCGCCACCGCGGGCGGCTTCCCCGGCAGCGCGGCCGGCTACTCCTATGCGACGGAGTTGGCGGCCCTGGTCGATCCCCGGGTGGCCGAGGCGGTCGGCGCCGCCGCGCGTGGCGGCTATGCGGCCATGCTCTTGCCGAACGACGCGCCTGGCGGCACTGGAAAGCCCACCCCATGAGCCTCCTTCCCATCCCGCCCGAGATTCCCCGCCTCGCCGTCATCACGGGTGGGGCCCGGCGCCTGGGACGCGGCATCGCGCTGTCATTGGCCAGGGCGGGCTTCGACCTCGCCATCCATCACCGAGCCTCGGCCGCCGAGGCCGCGACGCTGGCCGAGGAAGCCGCGGCCCTCGGCCGCCGGTGCCGCGCCTTCCAGGCCGATCTCATGCGCGAGGAGGAAGTCCGCGGCCTCTGGCCGCGCATCCTGGCCGAGATGGGCGCGCCGGGCGTGCTGGTGAACAATGCCAGCGCCTTCGAGCGCGACGAGTGGAACGACGCGACCCGCGAGGGCTGGGACGAGCACATGGAGCCCAACCTGCGGGCGCCCTTCGTGCTGATGCAGGATTTCGCGCGGCACCTGCCCGAAGGCAGCCAGGGCGCGATCGTCAACATGCTGGACCAGCGGGTGAAGTCGCTCACGCCGCATTTCGTCTCCTACACCGTCTCCAAGGCCGGGCTCTGGGCGCTGACGCAGCAGATGGCGCTGGCGCTGGCGCCGCGCATCCGCGTGAACGGAATCGGCCCCGGCCCGGCCCTGCCGAGCCCGCGCCAGAGCCAGGCGCAGTTCGACCGGCAATGCGCCTCCGTGCCGCTCGGCCATGGCACCTCTCCCGAGGAGATCGGCTCCGCCGTCGTGGCACTGCTCGCCTTGCCCTCGGTGACGGGGCAGATCCTTTGCCTCGATGGCGGGCAGCACCTGCAATGGGCGCCGCGCGGCGGCATCGCCCCCGAAGAGTGACGAGATGACCGCACCCCGCACGCAACCCCTCCGGCAGGTCTTCGTCCGGGGGCTGGAGCTCCAGGCCCGGCTCGGCATCTACGCGCATGAGAAGGCCGGGCCCCAGCGCATCCGCGTCCACATGGAACTGGCCGTGGAAGACGAGAGCGCGGCAGTCGGCATCGGCCCGGACCAGCTCAGCCGGGTGGTCGATTACGAGCGCCTGGTGCTGGGTGCCCGCGCCGAGGTGGCGCGGGGCCATGTGCTCCTGGTGGAGACGCTGGCCGAGACCCTGGCCGCGATGGCGCTGGAAGACCCCCGGGTTCGCGTGGCGAGGGTGACCATCGAAAAGCCGGACGCCTTCGCGGATGCCGATTCCGTAGGCGTTACCGTGGAGCGGGTTCGGGCCTAGCGTCGATTTCCCGCTGGCGGCATCGCCTGAATGCCGATCCGCTGCCCGAAACCAACCTGGACGTGATCGGCCGAACGGGGCGGGGCTCGCCGCGGCCCAGGCTACGGGCCGAGTCAAGCCCCATCTGGCCACCGGGCGATGATTCATCCACCGCCGGTTTGCCGCCAAATCCGTCTTTGATTCCTCAACATTTTCTTCACGCGCCTGACATTCATGGCGTGTGATGATTATATTAATACAGCATTTTCAATAACTTATTTGAATGCCCCTTCTCTGGGCAGATCAATGCAACCGTAGGTGAAAGGCCGCTCCCGTGACGATGCCCCGGAGCAGCCCACAGGGTTATCCACAGAAGTCGGGGATAGTTTTCGGACCGCTTGAGCGGCCCCCGACTTGTGGGTATCTCCGCCCGGATGGACCCCGACGAGCCTTCCGCGACACCGCTCGCCGGCAGCGCCGCGCTTGAGGCCGCCCTTCCGACCTTGCCGCTCTCGCCCGGCGTCTATCGCATGATCGACGCCAAGGGAGACGTCCTCTACGTCGGCAAGGCGCGCGCCCTGCGCCGGCGCGTCGCGAGCTACACCCAGGCTTCCCGCCTGCCGGAACGCCTGCGCCGCATGGTGCACGAGACCCGGAAGGTGGAGGTGATCACCACCGCCTCCGAAGTCGAAGCCCTGCTGCTGGAGGCGAACCTCATCAAGCGGCTGCGGCCGCGCTACAACATCGTCCTCCGGGACGATAAGTCCTACCCCTGGCTCATGGTCTCGGACGACCACCCCTACCCGCAGATCGCCAAGCATCGGGGCGAGCGGCGCAAGGGCGCGAGCTACTACGGCCCCTTCGCCAGCGTCTGGGCGGTGAACCAGACCATCACGGCCCTGCAGCGCGTCTTCCTGCTGCGGACCTGCCGCGACACGGTCTTCGACACGCGCGACCGGCCTTGCCTGCTCTTCCAGATCAAGCGCTGCTCGGCCCCCTGCGTCGGCCGCGTGAGCGCAGAGGACTACGGCACGCTCGTCTCCGAGGCGAAGCAATTCCTCGCGGGCGAGGTCCCAACGATCCAGAAGCGCCTGGCCGCCGAGATGGAACAGGCCGCCGAGGCGCTGGAGTTCGAGCGCGCGGCCTCCCTGCGCGATCGCATCCGGGGCCTCACGCAGATCCAGGGCACGAGCCGGATCAACCTCGAAGGCGTGGGTGATGCCGATGTCGTGGCGCTGCACATGGCGGCCGGCCAATCCTGCGTGCAGGTCTTCTTCTTCCGCGGCGGCCGCAACAACGGCAACCGGCCCTACTTCCTCACCCATGCCCGCACGGACATCACGCCCGAGGAGGTGCTGGGCAGCTTCCTGGCCCAGCTCTACGACGACCTGCCTCCTCCACCCCTGGTCCTGCTGAGCCACGACGTCGAAGAAGCCGGGCTGATCGCGGACGCGCTGGCCACCAAGGCCGGGCGGCGTGTCGAGCTCCATCGCCCGCAGCGCGGCGAGAAGCGCGACATCGTGGCCCACGCCGAGACGAACGCCCGCGAGGCGCTGGAGCGCAGGCTGGCCGAATCGACCGCGCAGGGACAGCTGCTGGACGGCGTGCAGCGCCTCTTCGACCTGCCGGAACGGCCGGAGCGGATCGAGGTCTACGACAACAGCCACATCATGGGCACGAACGCCTATGGGGCCATGATCGTGGGCGGTCCCAACGGCTTCAATAAAGGCGCCTACCGCAAGTTCGGCATCAAGTCCGCCGTCACGCCCGGCGACGATTTCGGCATGATGGCGGAAGTGCTGGAACGTCGCTTCGGCCGCGCGCTGAAGGAAGATCCGGCACGGGCCGAACCCGGCTGGCCGGACCTCGTCATCATCGACGGCGGCCAGGGGCAGCTCAGCTCCGCGCGGGAGGTCATGGCGCGGCTCGGCCTGGACGACATCCCCATCGTCGCGATCGCGAAGGGGGTGGACCGCGACGCCGGGCGCGAATGGTTCCACCTCGCGGGGCGCGAGGAATTCCAGCTCCCGCCCCGCGATCCCGTCCTTTACTACCTCCAGCGCCTGCGGGACGAAGCGCATCGCTTCGCCATCGCGACCCACCGCGCGGGCCGGGCGAAATCGCTGACGAGGTCAGAGCTGGACGACGTGCCGGGCGTGGGTCCGAAGGTGAAGCGGGCGCTGCTGAACCATTTCGGCTCGGCGCGCGGGGTGCGCAACGCGGGCGAGCAGGACTTGGCCAATTGCCCAGGCGTGGGCGCGGCCCTGGCCCGGCGGATTCACCAGCATTTCCACCCCGGCACGGGTCAAGCTACATAGGATTCGTGCCCACCGACCTGCCCAACCTCCTGACGCTGTCGCGGATCTTCTCGATCCCCTTGCTCGTGCTTTTCGTGGCGCTGCGCCAGCCCTGGTCCGATTTCGCCGCCTGCGTCGTCTTCTCGGCTGCGGCGATCACCGACTATTTCGACGGCAAGATCGCCCGCGAGCGGCAGATCGTCTCCAGCTTCGGCCGGATGCTCGATCCCATCGCCGATAAGCTGCTGGTGGGCGCGGCGCTGATGCTGCTGGCCGGCTTCGACCGGCTGCCCAACTGGGCGCTGCTACCGGCCATTGTCATCATGCTGCGCGAGATCCTGGTCTCGGGCCTGCGCGAATATCTTGCGGGCCTGAACGTCGGACTGCCGGTCACCGCCCTTGCCAAGTGGAAGACGGGCTTCCAGATGGGGGCTCTCGGCACCTTGCTCGCCGGCGACAGTGGCGCGTGGGCCGTCGGGCTGGATTTCCTCCCGGTCTCGCTGATCGGACAGGCGATGCTCTGGACGGCCGCGGTGCTGACGCTGGTGACGGGCTGGGATTATTGGGTGGCGGGGCTTCGCCATGCCGCGGGGCGGGACGCGCCGAGTGTCGGAGCGTCCAAGCGCCCTTGAGGGAAGCTTAGCCCCGGCGCATGGTGCAAACCGGTTGGTTTTTGGGAGTGCGGGATGCGGGTGAAGGCTTCCGGGTTCAGGTTGGTGCTCCTGCTCGGCATCGGTTCCGTTCTGGCGGGGTGCTCCTCCTTCGAGTCGGGCTTCGCGTCGATGACGGGCGGCCTCTCCGGCGTGGCCACTCGCTATGGCCCGAGCTGGGGCGGCATGCGCCCTGCCGCGCCCGCCGACAGCCTGACGGTGCAGCGCATCCAGTCCCGTTCCTCGCCCGCCGAATTCCAGCCGCTGCGCCCCGAGCCCGGCGACGTCTGGCCGCAGGAAGAAGCGCCGCGCGCCACCCTGGCCAACCCCGATGAGGCGCTCCGCGGCGTTTCGCCGAGCGCGGACGCGCCGCCCCCTCGCCGCCGGGGCAGCGCCGCGGCTCTGGAGCCCACTTATCCGAGCAGCACGTCGAGCATGCCGGTTTCACAGCGTGCCGTGCGGACGACCGCGCCGCGCACACCGGCGCCGGCCATGGACATGGGCCAGGTGATTTCGACGCCGCAGGGCCCCGTCACCACCACGGGCGGGACGAATCGCGTTCAGACCACGATCTCCCCCCAGGGCAGCGGCCTGGCGATCCAGGAAGGCGCGGTCACGACCATCATCGGCCCGGGCGGCAACGTCCAGCAGGTGCCGACTCCGCGCTGATCATGCAGATCCTCTACTTCGCCTGGGTCCGCGAGAAGGTTGGAACCGCCGGCGAGGAGATCGCCCTGCCGGAGAGCGTACGCGACGTCGGCGGGCTGATGCGCCACCTGGGCACGCTGAGCCCAGGCCATGCCGAGGCCTTCGCCAATCCCCGCGCGGTTCGCGCGGCGGTGAACCAGGATTTCGCCCATCTGTCCGACCTCGTCTCCCCTGGGGACGAGGTTGCCTTCTTCCCCCCCGTCACGGGCGGCTGAGATGGCCCGGGTGGTCGTCCAGGAAGCCGTGTTCGACCTTGCCGCCGAGAGCGCGGCGCTGTCGTCGGGGAGGGTGGATGTCGGCGCCCTCGCCAGCTTCGTCGGCCTTTGCCGGGCGGATGACGGTCTCTCCGCCATGGTGCTCGAGCATTATCCCGCCATGACGGAGCGCGCCCTGGCGCGGATCGCGGCGGAGGCCGAGGCGCGCTGGCCGCTGACCGGCTGCACCGTGATCCATCGCGTCGGCCGCATCCTGCCGGGCGAGCCCATCGTGCTGGTGCTGACCGCCAGCGCCCATCGGGCCGCGGCGCTGGAAGCTTGCGCCTTCCTGATCGACTGGCTCAAGACCAAGGCGCCCTTCTGGAAGCGCGAGGAATTCGGCGAAGGCCGGGCCCGCTGGGTCGAGGCACGCGCCGAGGACGATCAGGCGGCTGGGCGCTGGTGAAGGCCGGCCTCGCCGTCCTGCTCGGCGGGCTACTGCTGATCTGGCCCGCCTTCGTGAATCGCTATCCCATCATCTTCAGCGATACGGGCGCCTTCCTCGACCAAACGGTCACGCCGCTGATGATCTGGGATAAGCCCTGGATCTACGGTCCCTTCGCCTGGATCTTCCACCAGCACCTCACCCTCTGGGGGGTCGTCGTGGCGCAAGGGCTGATCGTCTCGCACCTGCTCTGGCTCCTGGCACGCACGCTCGGGCTTGCGTCACCGGGGCGGCATCTGGCGATCTGCCTGGCCCTCGCCGCCTTGACCGCGGCGCCCTGGTCCGCCGCCCTGGTGATGCCGGACATCATGACGCCGGCCGCCGTGGTCAGCGCCGGCCTGCTCGGCTGGGGATGGGACAGGCTGGGGCGATGGGAGCGCGGTTGGCTCCTGATCCTCGGCTGCGTGGCGACGGCCTCGCATCTGTCGAACCTGCCGGTGATCTTCGCGCTGACGGTCCTCGCCGGTCTGCTGCGGACCGGATGGGCGAGCGTGGCGCGCGTCGCGGCGCCGCTGCTCGGCGCGGTGGCGCTTCTCCTGGCCACCAATCTCGTGGGCCATGGCCGCCTCTCGATCTCGCCCTACGGGAGCACGTTCTTCCTCGCCCGGCTCATTGCCGATGGACCCGCCGCGCGCACCATCGCCGCCGAGTGCCCCGCCTCGGGCTGGTATCTCTGCGCCTTCGCCGACCGCCTACCCACCAATTCGGACGATTTCCTCTGGCGCCCCGATAGCCCGGTGAATCGCGGGCTCGATGGCCAGGCTATCTTTCTGGGCGGCGTGATCCTGGCGCCCGAGGCCCGCGCCATCATCGCCACCACCCTCCGGCGGGAGCCGCTGAGCGTGCTGGCGGACATGGCGCGCAACTTCCTGGGCCAGCTCCGCCGTAGCCAGGTGGGAGACACGCTGTCGCGTCACGATGTGGGAGAAGGCGTTCGCGGCGTGCTGGCGCGGGGCTTTCCGGCCAGCGAGGTCGCCCGCTTCGACAACTCGCTCCAGATGCAGGACCGGCTCAAGCCCATCGGCCGGGCGCTGAACCCGCTCTACTCCGCCGTGCTGATCCTGGCGACGCCGCTCGCGCTGCTGGGCTGGTGGCGTGCGCATCGCGAGCGGGAT
Organism: Roseococcus sp. YIM B11640; assembly: GCF_049727625.1. NCBI lineage: Bacteria > Pseudomonadati > Pseudomonadota > Alphaproteobacteria > Acetobacterales > Roseomonadaceae > Roseococcus > Roseococcus sp. YIM B11640. The sequence continues at coordinate 207,580 of NZ_JBBJOZ010000003.1, read as the reverse complement.
GCGCGGCGGCTCGGGCTTCTGCTCTGCCTGCTGGTGGGGCTGGCGGGGAACGCGCTGGCGACGGGCGCGCTCTCCATGCCGCATCATCGCTACCAGGCGCGGATCGTATGGCTCCTGCCCCTGGCGGCCATCCTGTTCGCGCCGCGTTACAGGCGCGGCGAAAGTCCGGTCACGCCCGTCGCGAATTCGAGCTGCGCCAGCGCGGTCAGATAGGCGGCACGGGCATTATTCGCCGCGACCCGCGTGGCGTTCAGGGTGCGAAGCGCGTCCAGTACGTCGAGCAGGTTGCGGCCACCGGCCGAATAGGCCTGCTCAGTGCTGCGATAGGCCTGCTCCGCCCGGCTCAGCGCGCCGCCGGTATAGAGACGCAGCAGCGCGCGCGCCTGCTCGAAGGTGGACCAGGCCGTGGCGAAATCCGCACGCGCCTGCAGCAGCGCGTTCTGCGCCTGCGCCGCGCTTTGCGCCTGCTGACTCTGCGCGACGCCGATATTGCCGCGCGTGATCTGGCTCGTGAACAGCGGCACGGAGAGGTTCAGCGAGAACTGGTTGCTCGCGTAGATCTGCTGCGTCGAATTCGGCAGGTCCTGCGAGAGGCGCGTGCGGTCCCAGCCGCCATTCACCGTCACGTCGCGCCAGCGCTGCGATTCGGCGAGGCTGGTATTGGCGCCGGCCGCCGAGGCCTGACGCGCGGCGACCACCACATCGGGGCGGTTCTGGACGGCGTCGCCCAGCTCCCCACGCGAGACGCCAGGATCGGGCAGGCTGTCGAAGCGCCCGCGCACGTCGATGGCAACGGAGGGCAGCGCGACGCGGAGGGGATCGCGGCTCGAAGTCGCCGGCGGGGCCACGGCGGCGGCATCCATGGCGAGCGTCGCCGCCACCTGCGCCACCGCCGCCGCATAGGCCTGGGCGGCCGAGGAGACGTCGGCCTCGAAGGGCACGCGGCTCGCCTGAAAGCGCAGCAGGTCGCCTTCCGGCAGGGCGCCGTCCTGGAGCTGGCGACGCAGCAGCGCCTCCGTGCGGTCGAGGCTGCCCCGGTTGCCGAGCGCGACCTCGAGATTGGCGCGGGCGCCCAGCGCCGCGATGAAGGCCTGGCGCAGCTGGAAGACCTGGCCGCGAAGCGCGTCGAGCACCTGCGCCTCGGCCACCGCGATGTTCTCGTCGGCGAAGCGCGTGCGAAGCTCGCGCTTGCCGCCCGTCTCGACAATGACGGTGAGCCCGAGATTGACGTTGTTCGTGGGCGCGTGGAAGCGCGCGCCATAGAGAGCACCGCTGCGGAGCTCGTTGAACTCGCCGACCATGCTGCCGGCGCTGAGCTGCATCGGTGGCCGCGAGGATGCCACGAGGCGCTGCGCCCGCGCCGCATCCACCCCGCGCTGAGCCGCGACGACCAGCAGGTTGCGCTCGACCAGCATCGACTCGGCTTCTGCGAGGGTCAGCGGGCGGGCTGCGCCCGGCAGCGGCAGGGCCTGCATGCCCGCGCCGTTGTACCGCTGCGGCGCCGGCGCCTGCGACTGCTGCCGCGGTGCGCGCCGCTGCTGTTGCGGCGGGGGCTCCGCGATCGGCGTGATTTGCGCGAAGGCGGGGGTGCCGATGCACAGCGCCGCCAGGATCAGGGTCGGTTTCATGCGTGCAGCCCCGCGCGCTCTCGCCGTGCGGCCGTCGCGGCCTCCTGCCGGGCAAGGTCCCTCGGGCGGCCGATGCGGTCGATCAGCGCGGGGAAGATCACAAGGATGAAAATGGGGACGAGACCGATGCCGCCCACCACCACGATGGCGAGCGGCTTCGTCACATCCGCTCCGATGCCCGTCGCCAGCGCCATCGGCAGCAGGCCGAAGAAGCTGGCGAAGCAGGTCATGAAGACCGGCCGCAGGCGGTCCTGGCCCGCCTGATCCAATGCCGGGCGCCAGGCCATGCCGTCGTGACGGAGGTGATTGAAGTGCGAAAGCATGATGATCCCCTCCATCACCGTGATGCCGAACAGGGCCAGGAAGCCGATCGCCGCGGGGACGGAGAAGTTCAGCCCCGCCGCGCCCAGCGCCATGATGCCGCCGACCAGCGACAAGGGCACCATCGCCATGACGAGCAGCATCTCCCGGATGTTTCCGAACTGCACGTAGAGCAGCACCATGATGATGAGCAGCGCGACAGGCACGATATTCAGCAGGCGATGCACCGCCTCTTGCAGGTTGCGGAACTCGCCCAGCCAATCGAGGCGGTAGCCGGGATCGAGCTGCACGCTCCGGGCGATCAGCGCCTGCGCCTCCTGCACCGCGCTCGCCGGATCTCGTCCCCGAACGGAGAAGCGGATGGGCACGTAGCGCGTGCTCTCCTCGCGATAGACATAGGCCGTGCCGGAGGTCAGTTCGATATGTGCGACATCCGCCAGCACCGCGCCGCGGGGACCGCCCACCGGGATGCGGCGGATGGTCTCCATGTCGTTGCGGAATGGCTCGGCGAGGCGCACGACGATGGGGAAGTTGCGGTCGCCCCCCTGCTCGTAGAGGCGTCCCGCCTCACGGCCGCCGATGGCGGTCTGGATCACGTCGTTGATGTCGTCCACCTGCAGGCCGAAGCGCGCGGCACGGGCCCGGTCGATCTGGATGGAGACGGTGGGCTGCCCGAGCGTCGGGAAGATCGCGATGTCCGTCAGGCCACGCACCTGCGTCAGCAGAGAGCGGATCTGCTCGGCGCGGGCGGTCAGCACATCGAGGTCGGGGCCGAACACCTTGATCGCGTTCGCGCCCTTCACGCCGGAAGCGGCCTCCTGGACGTTGTCGCTGATCGCCTGCGCGTAGCTGAACTGCACGCCGAGGAAGCGCTGGCTGAGGCGCGCGTTCATCGCGGCCACGAGGCCGTCGCGGTTGCGGGCCGTGGTCCACTGGTCTGGCGCCCGCAGCGGCACGAAGAACTCCGCATTGAAGAAGCCGGCGGAATCCGTTCCGTCATCCGGGCGTCCCTGCTGCGAGGTGACCGTGATCGCCTCGGGGAATTCCATCAGCGTGGCGCGAATGCCGCTGACCGTCGCCTGGCCTTCCTCCAGCGAGATCGTGCCCGGCATGGTGGCACGGACCCAGAGATTGCCTTCCTCCAGCGTCGGCAGGAACTCCGCACCGAGATGCGAGAGCACGCCGATGGACAGCGCGACGAGGAGTGCCGCGATCACCAGGGCGAATTCGCGCGCCGCCATGGCGGCGTCGTACATGCGGGCGTGGATCCAGCGCAGCCCGCGCACCAGCGGCGTGTCGCGCTCCTGGCTGTCCTCGCGCAGCAGCACGGCCGACAGCGCGGGCACGATGGTGAAGGCCGCGATCAGCGATCCGCCGATGGCATAGGCATAGGTCTTGGCCATGGGGCCGAAGATGCGTCCCTCGATGCCGCCCATGGTGAAGAGCGGGATGAAGGCCACGATCACGATCAGCAGCGCGAAGAGGATGGGCTTGCCCACCTCGCCGCCCGCGCGCAGCACCGTGAGCGAAATGCCCGAAAGCCCGCCCATGCCCTGCGGCGCCGTATAAAGATGCGGGTTGCGCCGCGCGAGCGCGAGATGGCGGTAGATGTTCTCCACCATGATGATGGTGGCATCCACCAGCAGCCCGAAGTCGAGCGCGCCGATGCTCAGCAGGTTCGCGCTTTCGCCGCGCGCCAGCATGACGAGGACGGCGAAGAAGAAGGCGAAGGGAATCGTCGCGGCCACCACCACGGCACCGCGCAGGTCGCCGAGGAAGAGCCACTGGATGACCAGGATCAGCAGCACGCCGACGATGATGTTGTGCACCACCATGTGGGTGGCGACCTTCACCAGGTCCTCGCGGTCGTAGAGCGGCACCACGCGCACGCCCGGCGGCAGCACGCCACCCGCGTTGATGCGCTGGACCTCCTGCTGCACGCCCCGGATGGTGGGCAGCGTCTGCTCGCCGCGGCGCATCAGCACGGTGGCGAGCACCACGTCGTCGTCGCCCTCGTGCCCCGCGACGCCGAGGCGCGGCAGGCTGCCGATCTCCACCGTCGCGATATCCGACAGCAGGATGGGCGTGCCGTCGGCGGAGGCGGAGAGGACGATGTTGCGCACATCCTCGACCGTGCGGATGAGGCCGACGCCCTGCACCACCGCCGCCTGGGGGCCGATGTTGATCGTGCCCGCGCCGACCGTGGCATTGCCGGCGCGGATCGCGTCGATGACCGCGGGAAGCTGCAAGCCGAAGGCATTGAGGCGCGGCAGGTCCACCGTCACGGAATAGGATTTGCTGCGGCCGCCGAAGCTCGTCACGTCCACGACGCCGGGCACGCGCTTGAACCGCCGCTCGAGCACCCATTCCTGCAGCGTCTTGAGGTCCGCCGAGGAGAAGCCCGGCGGGCCGACCACGCGGTAGCGCATGATCTCACCGATGGGCGAGAGCGGGCTGATGGTGGGATTGGCGCCGTCCGGCAGGTCGCGCAGCACGGCCAGCCGGTTGAGCACCTGCTGCAGCGCCTGCTCGTAGGTGAAGGCGAAGGTGAACTGCACGCGGACGTCGGAAAGGCCGAAGAGACTCGTCGAGCGGACGGAATTGAGGTTGGGCAGCCCGGCCATCGCGAGCTCGATGGGGATGGTGACGTAGCGCTCGATCTCCTCGGCCGATTGGCCGGGGTTCTGCGTGATGATGACGACCTGAGGCGGAACCGGGTCGGGATAGGCCTCGATATTCAGGCGCAGGAAGCCGAAGGCACCGACGGCGACGAACGCGATGAACAGCAAAAGGACCAGCGCCCGCTGCTGGAGCGAGATGGCAACGAGATGGCGCATGTCAGGGCGTCAGTCGATGCGCGAGGCGCGGTCGATGAAGAGGGCGCCGCCGGTGACGACACGCTCGCCCTCCTGCAGGCCCGATAGAACCTGAATCATCTCGCCGCTGCGGATGCCGGGCGTGATCTTGCGCAGGGTGAAGCGCTGGTCGGGGAGCGCCACCCAGACATTCGCTTCCGCGCCACGGAAGATGACGGCGTGGGCCGGCACCGCCGGCGTGCGCGCGGGCTGGCCGACCTCGATGCGGAAATTCGCGAACATCTCCGGGCGCAGCTCGTTCTGCGGATCCTGGACCTCCGCCATCACCGTCAGGCGGCGGGTGGAGGGGTCGAGGCCCGCGGCCGTGCGGACGATCCGCGCCTCGAAGCTGCGGCCGGGCAGCGCGCTGACGGTGACGTCGACGCGCTGACCCACGCGGACGAGGGGCACATCCAGCTCGCGCACATTGGCGACGAGCCACATCGTCGAGAGGTCGGAAATGGTGAAGACGGGATCGCCCTGCCCGGCCGTGACCCACTGGCCCGGACCGACGCGGCGCTGGGTGATCGTGCCCGCGAGCGGCGCCGTCACGTTGATCACACCGCTGACCTGGCGCGTGCGCTCGATCTCGGCAACCTGCTCGGGCGTGCGGCCGAGGACGCGCAGCCGGTCGCGGCTGGTCTCCGCCTGCGCCGCCGCGCTGCGCATGTCGGATTCGGCCGCGGTTGCGGCAGCCCGCGCCTGCTCGACATCGCGCTGCGACGAGGCACGCGCGGAGAACAGGGATTGCTGCCGCGCTTCCTCGCGCCGTGCCTGATCCAGCGAGACGCGCGCCTTCTGCATGTTGTCGAGCGCGCCCAGGAGGTCGTTCGCGGCGCCCGTCACGTCCGGCGTCTCGACTTCATACAGCGGCGCTCCGGCCTCCACGCGATCGCCAACGCGCGCGAAGGCGCGGATCACGCGCCCCGTATAGAGCGACAGCATGGGCGTGGAACGGTCGTCATTATAGGCGATACGGCCTTCGGCGATGCGCTCGGGCTGGAAGTCCCGCGCCACGATCGGCTCGATGCGGAGAGCGCGCATGTCGCCCTCGCTCAGCCTGAATTCGCCGGGCGGAAGCGCAGGCCCGGCCGCCGCCGTCGGCGCGGGGGCCTCGGCGGCCTGATGGTTCAGGTAGTAGTAGCCGCCGCCTGCGAGCGCGATCGCAAGCGCCGCCCAAAGCCATGGCTTACGCGACGGACGCCCTGCCTGCTGGGTTTCCGGTTCCTGGACCTGCCGGGTCTCGGCCTTCTGGTCGAGCTTCGGCGGCTCCTGATGAATCACGTTCATGAATGTCCTGGACCGTCCATGCGCAAGAACAGAGCAGGTCGCCGCCAACTCTGGCGGCCCCCCTGCGATGGAGGCCCAACATTAACCCAAGCTGAACAGGCCGGGTAGCACGAACAGATGACAATTTGGTAACTTAGTTTTTCAAGCAGAGGCGGCGGTCGCCGAAAACCTTTCCAATAGGGGAGGTTACGCCGGGCATTCCTCGTCCTGAAACCTTCGCCAGGAACATGTCATCCAGGCAGCAGCGGCTGCGGATCGAGGAAGGTCCTGAACCAGCTGACTCCGAAGTGCAGGTGCGGGCCGGTGACGCGCCCGGTCGCACCCATCGCCGCGATGCGCTCGCCGGCCGACACCCGCTGGCCCTCGCGCACATCGATCGCCGAGAGATGCGCATAGAGCGTGTTCACGCCATGGCCGTGATCCAGCACCAGCAGCCGGCCGAAGAAGTGGAACTCGGCCGCCAGCGTCACCCGGCCAGCGCAGGCGGCATGAATGGGCGTACCCACCGGCCCGGCGACGTCCAGCGCCAGGTGGGGCTGGCGTGGCTGGCCGTTCAGGATGCGCTGGCTGCCGTAGATCCCGCTGATCCGCCCGCGCGCCGGCCAGCCGAAGCCCGAGGCGAAGTCGGTGGCCGCGCTGTCGATCCCACGGACCACGGCCAGGCGCTCGCGCTCCACACGGATGCGCTCCAGCGTCGCGGCATCCGGCGTCACCTGCGCGGGCGGCAGGCCGGTGATGTGCTGGGTGTCCCAATGGCGGGGAGCCACCTCGATCAGCTGGGGGCTGCCGTTGACGGCGAGCGTCGCGCGTGGCCCGTGGTCGCGGCCGAAGCCCAGGACGAAATAGCCTTCGGGCGAGACGCGGACAGGCTGGCCGTCCAGCGCCAGCCTCGCGCCCGCAGCCCCCTGCCCGATCAGCAGCGCGCCCTGGGTCGCCGTCCCGCGCCATTGCAGCGCGCGGGCCGGGCGCGCCAGAAGCAGCGCGGGGAGCGCGAGGGCGGCGCGGCGCCTCAAAAAAGGCTCCCCTGGCGCGAATCTCGCGGCTTGCCGGCCGCCGTCGCCTCCACGCTGCCGTCCTGGAAGGTCAGCGTCAGCCGGGCGCCGGGCGCGACCTCGGCCGCCGCCGTCACCGGCTGGCCGCCCGCGCCCTGCACCAGGGCGAAGCCCCGCGCCAGGACGGCGTTGTAGCTTACGGCCTCCAACCGAGCCGAGAGGCCCTCGACGCGGGCCGCGCGCTCGCGGATCAAGGCCATGACCGGGGCGGCGGACAGCCGGGCCATGGCAGGCGCTGCGTGGCGCTTGGCCTGGGATTGGGCCCAGGCCGCCCCCATCCGCTGATCCAGCGCCTGCACGGCGTTGCGGCCGGCGGCGATGGCCTCGCGAGGGTGCCGCAGATGGCCCGCCAGGCGCGTGACCGCCTGGCGCCGAGAGAGCACGAAGCCCGGCAGCGCCGTCCGCAACCGCTCGCCGCGGTCGTCCAGGCGCTGGCGCAGCTGGTTCACCAGGGCAGGCAGATCCGGCAGGCCACGTTCGGCGCGATGCAGGTGCAGGCGCGACTCCCGGAGCAAGCCCGCCACGCACTGGTCCATCCTCGCGCCGCGTTGCGCCAGGGCGGCCGCGAGCTCGGCGCGCGCCGGCACGGCGATCTCGGCCGCGGCCGTGGGCGTGGGCGCGCGCCGGTCGCTGGCGAAATCGATCAGTGTCGTGTCCGTCTCGTGCCCCACGGCGGAGATCAGGGGGATGGTGCATCCGGCTGCCGCGCGGACCACGATCTCCTCGTTGAAGGCCATCAGGTCCTCGAGCGAGCCGCCGCCGCGCGCCACGATCAGCACGTCCGGCCGCGGCACCCTCCCGCCGGGCTCCAGCGCCGAAAATCCGTTGATGGCGGCCGCGATCTGCTCGGCCGAGCCCTCGCCCTGCACCATCACCGGCCAGAGGATGAGGTGGCGCGGGAAGCGGCGCGCCAGGGTGGTGCGGATGTCCTGGATGACCGCCCCGCGCTCGCTGGTCACGACGCCGACGACGCGCGGCAGCAGGGGCAGCGCCCGCTTCCGCTCCGCGTCGAAAAGCCCCTCCTTGAGCAGCGCCAGCCGCAGACGCTCGATCCGCGCCAGCAGCGCGCCCTCGCCGGCATATTCGAGCTTCTCGATGATGAGCTGGTATTTGGAGCGGTCGCCATAGGTCGAGACGCGGCCGGTCGCGATCACCTCCAGCCCGTTCTCGGGCTTTAGCCCGAGGCGGGAGACGGCGCTCTTCCAGACGACGCTCTCGATCTTGGCGTTCTCGTCCTTGAGCGAGAGGTAGATGTGGCCCGAGGGATAGGGCTTGACCTCCGTCAGCTCGCCACGGACACGGACGCGCTGGAAGGCACCTTCCAGTGTGCGCTTGATGGCCCCGGCCAACTCGCCCACACCATATTCGGGAATATTGCCGCCGGGTCCGTCCATCACCCGACTATAGCGGCGGATCGCGGCTTTGCGGAGGCATGGGGCATGAAGGTTCTGGTGGTGGGCGGCGGCGGCCGCGAGCATGCGCTGTGCTGGGCGATCTCGGCCTCGCCCCTGCTGACGCGGTTGATCTGCGCCCCCGGCAACCCGGGCATCGCGGAGATTGCGGAATGCTTCCCCGTCGGCTCCGAGGATATCGAGGGGCAGTTGGCGCTCGCGAAGGCCGAGGGTGTGGACCTTGTCGTGGTCGGCCCCGAGGCGCCGCTGACCCTCGGGCTGGCCGATGCCTGCGCCCAGGCCGGCATCCCCTGCTTCGGCCCGAAGGCCGGGCCCGCGCGGCTGGAAGGCAGCAAGAGCTTCTTCAAGGACATCGCCAACGCCGCCGGTGCGCCGACCGCCGCCTTCGGCCGCTTCACCGAGGCCGCCGCCGCCCGCGCCTATATCCGCGAGAAGGGGGCGCCCATCGTGGTGAAGGCCGATGGCCTGGCCGCCGGCAAGGGCGTCGTGGTCGCCACCACGGTGGAGGAGGCCGAGCAGGCGGTCACCGAGATGATGGAGGACCGCATCCACGGCGCCGCCGGCGCCACCCTCGTCATCGAGGAATGCCTGGTGGGCGAGGAGATCAGCTTCTTCGCGCTCTGCGACGGCTCGCATGCCATCCCCCTCGGCGCGGCACAGGACCACAAGCGCGTGGGCGACGGCGACACCGGCCCGAACACGGGCGGCATGGGTGCCTACTCCCCGCCCCCCGCCTTCACGGAGGCGCTGCAGGCCGAGGTGATGGAGCGCTGCATCACCCCCGTCCTCGCCGAGCTCGCGCGGCGCGACATGCCCTTCCAGGGCGTGCTCTTCGCCGGGCTGATGCTGACGAAGGAGGGCCCGAAGCTCCTGGAGTTCAACGTCCGCTTCGGCGATCCGGAATGCCAGGCGCTGATGCTGCGCCTCCGCAGCGACATCCTGCCCGCGCTGGTCGCAGCCACGCAGGGCGAGCTCAAGGATTTCGACCTGCGCTGGGAAAAGCTGGCCAGCATCCTCGTCGTGATGGCGGCAGAGGGTTATCCCGGCACACCGCGCAAGGGCACGGAGATCCGCGGGTTGGAAGCCGCCGCGCAGGTGCCGGGCGTGCAGGTCTTCCACGCGGGCACAGCGCGCGACGACGCTGGGCGCCTCGTCGCCAATGGCGGCCGCGTGCTGGGCATCGGCGCGTCGGGCAAGACTTTCCAGGAAGCGCGCGAGGCGGCCTATGCGGCCATCGCGAAAGTGGACTGGCCCGAGGGCTTCTGCCGCAAGGATATCGGCTGGCGGGCGCTCTGACGCGCGCCGCATGAGCCTCGCGACCCTCGAAGCACTCCGCCGCGGAGCGCTGTCCGGCGCGCGTGAGCTGCGCCTGGGCGGCTGCGGCCTGACCGAGTTCCCCCGCGAGATCTTCGGACTGGCGGAGACGCTGGAGTTCCTGGACCTCGGCTTCAACGCCCTGTCCGACTTGCCCGAAGACCTGGGACGGCTGCGGCACCTGCGCGTGCTCTTCGCCTCCGGCAATCGCTTCGAGCGCCTGCCCCCCGGAATCGGGGGTTGCGAGGCGCTCAGCCAGGTCGGCTTCCGGGGCGCCGGGATCCGCGAGGTTCCGGGCGAATCCCTGCCGCCGCGCCTGCGCTGGCTGACACTGACCGACAACCGGATCGAGGAGGTCCCGTCCGCTCTCGGTCAGCGCCCGGCCCTTCAGAAGCTGATGCTGTCCGGCAACCGGCTGCAGCGTCTCCCCGCAGGCCTCGCGGAGGCCCCGAATCTCGAACTGCTGCGGATTTCCGCCAATGGCTTCGAGGCGCTGCCGTCCTGGCTCGCAGCCCATCCCACGCTGGCCTGGCCGGCCTGGGCGGGAAATCCCTTCGATCCCGGCAGGCCTCCCGCCGCGAGGCTGATCAGTTGGCAGGAGCTGGAGCCGGGGCCCCTGCTGGGCGAAGGCGCCTCGGGCCGCGTCCACCGCGCGCTCTGGAACAACGGCGAGCCGCAGACCGTCGCGCTGAAGCTGTTCAAGGGCGCCATGACCAGCGACGGGCTGCCGCGCCACGAAATGGCCGCCTGCCTCGCCGCCGGCGGGCACCCGCAGCTCGTCGGCGCGATCGGGCGGCTCCATGGCCATCCCGAGGGGCTGGAAGGCCTGCTGATGCCCTTGATCCCGGAGCATTGGCGCGTGCTTGCGGGGCCACCCAGCCTGGAAAGCTGCACACGGGACGTCTACGACCCCAGCCTGCGGCTGAGCGGCCCGGCCGCGCGTCGCATCGCCCACTGCGTCGCATCGGCCGTGGCCCATCTGCACGATCGCGGGCTGCTGCACGGCGATCTCTATGCCCACAACATCCTGTGGGACGGCGCCGGCGGCGAGGCGATCGTGAGCGACTTCGGCGCAGCATGCTTCCTGCCGCCGGGCGGCCACGCGCTCCTGCGGATCGAGGCCCGGGCCTTCGGATTGCTGTTGGGCGAGTTGCTGGATCACGCGGAGGATGCCGAGGGGCTGGGATTGCTCCGCGCGATGCAGGAGCGATGCCTCGACCCCCAGGCGGAACGGCGCCCCTCCCTGGCGGAGGTCGCAAGGGCGCTGGCCTGAGCGGCTGCCGCGACGTTCGGATTGATCGTGCGCGCGGGGCGGCGCCGCGCTAGGTTGCGGGCCGGGAGAAACGGAAAGGCAAGCCCATGTTGCGCCCCGCACTTGTCGCTTCGCTCGCGGCTGGATGGCTGATCGTGCCGAGCCCTTCGGAGGCCGTCGTGTACTGCACCAGGGCGGGCTATCCCGTCGGCTGCGTCGCCCGGCCGGCGGTGCGGCGGGCCGTCACACCGGGGGTCGGCGCTCCTGGCGTGGGCATGGCACCGGGGGTGGGAGTCGGCGCCCCTGGCGTGGGGGTCGCGCCGGGACCTGGCGTGTCGCCGGTCAATCGGGGCGGGCCCGTCAACCGGGTCGGCGTCCGCTAACGCCATCCGTCGCGGCGAAGCTTCGGCCGGCCTGAGGGCCTTTCCTTCGCCCCTGCGAAAATGGCAGGCTCCCGCACCAAAGCGAGGAAGGCCGAACCAAGATGCCCTTTACCCATCCGGAAACCATCGCCCTTCATGGCGGCAGCCACCGCGCGGACCCGAATACGGGCTCGGTCGCGGTGCCCATCCATCAGACGACGAGCTTCCAGTTCCAGGACACGGGCCATGCCGCCCGGCTCTTCGGCCTTGCCGAGCTCGGCAACATCTACACCCGCATCATGAACCCGACCTGCGACGCGCTGGAAACGCGCGTGGCACAGCTGGAGGGAGGCGCGGCGGCGCTGGCGGTGGGCTCCGGTCAGGCGGCGACGAGCTTCTGCGTGATGAATCTCTGCGAGGCGGGCGACAACATCGTCAGCAGCACGGATCTCTACGGCGGCACCTGGAACCTCTTCGCCAACACGCTGAAGCAGTTCGGCGTCGAGGTCCGCTTCGTGGACCCCGCGGATCCCGAGGCCTTCGCCCGCGCCACGGATGCGAAGACCCGCGCCTACTACGCCGAGACGCTGCCGAACCCGAAGCTGCAGGTCTTCCCCATCGCGGAGGTCGCGGCCATCGGCCGCAGGCTCGGCGTGCCGCTCATCATGGACAACACGGCGGCGCCCATCCTCTGCCGGCCCTTCGAGCACGGCGCGGCCATCGTCATGCACTCCACTACCAAGTGGATCGGCGGCCATGGCACGAGCATCGGCGGCATCGTGATCGACGGCGGCAATTTCGACTGGGAGGCCGGTGGCGACCGCTTCCCCACGCTGAACAAGCCCGACCCGAGCTATCACGGCGCGATCTGGAGCCAGGCGGCCAAGCCGCTCGGCCCCATCGCCTATATCCTGCGCATGCGGACCTGCCTGCTGCGCGACATCGGCGCGCCCATGTCGCCCTTCAACGCCTTCATGTTCCTCCAGGGGCTAGAGACGCTGCCGCTGCGGATCGAGCGCCATTGCAGCAACGCGCAGAAGGTCGCGGCCTTCCTCTCGGGCCATCCCAAGGTCGCGAAGGTCATCTACCCTTCCCTGCAGGAAGGCGAGGCCAAGCGCCGGGCCGACACCTATCTGAAGGGCGGCTACGGCAGCCTGCTGGGCTTCGAGCTGAAGGACGGCAAGGAGGCCGGGCAGAGCTTCATCGACAAGCTCAAGATGTTCTACCACGTCGCCAATATCGGCGATGCTCGCAGCCTCGCGATCCATCCGGCGACGACGACCCACAGCCAGCTCGACGAAACGGAGCAGGCGGCGAGCGGCGTGACGCCGGGCTACATCCGGCTGTCCATCGGCATCGAGCATATCGACGACATCCTCGCCGACCTCAAGCAGGCGCTGTCGTGACGCAGGGGGCCCGTGCATAGGCGCGGGCCCCTTCCCCTCGTATAAGGGTCTCCGATTGGAGGCCCCATGAACTTCCCCGGTTCCTTCCCCGCCACCCGCATGCGGCGCAACCGCCGTGACGCCTGGACGCGCGCGCTCACGGCCGAGAACCGGCTGACGCCCGCGGACCTGATCTGGCCGATCTTCCTCACCGAGGGCGAGAACCAGGTGGTGCCGGTGGAGAGCATGCCGGGCATCGTCCGCGTCTCCGTGGACCGCGCGGCGGAACATGTGGCCGAGGCCGTGGCGCTCGGCATCCCCGCGGTCGCGCTCTTCCCCTACACGCCGGCCGAGGGCCGCGACGAGGAGGGCACCGGCGCGCTCGACGCCAACAACCTGATGTGCCGGGGCGCGCGGGCGCTGAAGGCGGCGCATCCCGGCCTGGGGCTCATCGGCGACGTCGCGCTCGATACCTATACGAGCCACGGCCATGACGGCGTGCTGCGCGACGGCTACGTCCATAACGAGGACACGGTCGAGATTCTCTGCCAGCAGGCCGTGCTGATGGCCGAGGCCGGCGTGGACGTGATCGCCCCCTCGGACATGATGGACGGGCGCGTCGGCAGCATCCGCGCCGCACTCGATGCGCGCGGCCTGATCCACACGCGCATCATGAGCTACGCGGCGAAATACGCCTCGGGCTTCTACGCGCCATTCCGCGACGCGGTGGGCAGCACGGGCGCGCTGATCGGCGACAAGAAAACCTACCAGATGGACCCCGCCAACAGCGACGAGGCGCTGCGCGAGGTCGCGCTCGATCTCGGCGAGGGCGCGGACATGGTGATGGTGAAGCCGGGCCTGCCCTATCTCGACATCGTGCACCGCGTGAAAACGGAGTTCGGCGTGCCGACCTTCGTCTACCAGGTGAGCGGCGAGTACTCGATGCTCATGGCGGCGGTCGAGCGCGGTTGGCTCGACCATGACCGAGCGATGATGGAGGCGCTGATCTCCTTCAAGCGCGCCGGCGCGAATGGCGTGCTGAGCTATTTCGCGCTGAAGGCCGCCCGCCTGCTGAAGGCGGGCTGACCGCTACTTCCGCGGTGCCCCGCCACCGCCGCCCGCACCGTCGCGGAAGGCGTTCATCAGCGAGGTCACGTCCGGCGAGACCTCGCGGGAGGAATTGCCGGCGCCGATGAAGATGGCGACGTTGTTGTCGGGCAGGCAGTAGATCGAGAAGATGCGCCCGCCCTCGCGCTCGCCCCAGGCGGCCGTGGCCGTGGTGTTCAGCGGCCGCAAGCCCGTCGAGGCAATAGCGATCGCCGCGCGCTGCAGGCAGGACGCGATGGTGGTTCCGGGTTGCAGGGGGACGTGGTTCACGGACATGCCCGTCGCCCCCGCGGCGCCGGCCCCCGCCACGATGCCCACTACGGCCAGCAAGCCCATTCGTTTCGTCATCGGCACCCCTCCTCGGCAAGGCATCTTACAAGGCTAAGACGCAAAACGGATCGCCGCGAAGGGTTTCGCCGTCAGGCCAGGAAATCCGCGATCAGCCGCATCTGCGAGGGCTCCATGAGCGCCGGGGCATGGCCGCAGCCAGCGATGGTCTCCAGCCGGACATGCGGGTGCTCGGCCATCCGTGCCGCCGTCTCTGGCAGCAGCAGATCGGAACTCTCGCCGCGCAGGACGAGGACCGGCCGCGTGACGCAGGAATTCCAGAGCGGCCAGATATCGACATCGCCGACGGCGCCCAACATCGGCTCCACGATCGCGGGATCGTAGTGCAACACGAACTTCCCACTCGCGGTGACACGCGCGCTGTAGGTGGCGAGGTGCCGCCACTCCAGATCGCTCAGCGGACCGAAGGGCGCATGGACTTTCCGAAGCTGCGCTTCCAGCGCCTCGAGGCTGTCGAACACCTGAACCTGCTGCAGGTAGTCGCGGATCCGGATTAGCGACGCCGCCGGAATGAAGGGCCCGATGTCGTTCAGCACCATCCGGCGCATCGCGGTACCGGGCAGCGCGGCCACCCCCATGCCGATCAGCCCGCCCATCGAGGTGCCCACCCAGTCGTACTCGCCGAGCCCGGCAAGCAGCTGCGCCAGCGCGGCGACATAGGTCGGCACGGCGTAAAGCGCGCCCGACGGCAGCCAGCCGGACATGCCGCGGCCCGGCACGTCGGGGCATATCACGCGCCGTCCCTCGGCTCCGAGATATTGGCCGAGCGCGTCGAAATCGCGCCCGTTGCGCGTCAGCCCGTGCACGCAGACCACGGGCCGGCCGGTGACTGGCCCCCATTCCGTCCAGCGCAGCGTGAGCGCCCCGCCATCCAGCGTGCTGCGGAGCGCGCCGATGCGGGGCTCGCTCATCTCAGACGATCCCCTTGGCCTTGAGCTCAGCGACCTCGGCCGCGCTCATGCCGAGCATGCCCTGCAGCAGCTCCTCATTGTGCTGGCCCAGCGCCGGCGCGGCGGACCGGTAGGTCGGCGGGGTGTCGGACAGCTTCACCGGATTGGCCGTGACCTTCACCTTCTGGCCGCTCGCGTGGTCCATCTCGAAGACCATGTTGCGCGCCTTCACATGCGGATCCTCGAAGACCTGCTCCAGCGTGTTGATGGGCCCGCAGGCGATCTTGAGCTCTTCGAGCAGGCTGATCCACTCCGCGGTGGTCTTGGACTTCATCACGGGCGTCAGCGTGTCGGTCACCAGCTGGCGGTTCTCGACACGCTTCGGATTGGTCGCGAAGCGCTTGTCGGCCAGCAGGTGCTCCTGGCCGACATTCTTGCAGAAGCGCTCGAAGGTCGCGTCGTTGCCCACCGCCAGGATGAGGTAGCCATCCTTGCTCGGGAATTCCTGGTACGGCGCGATATTGGGATGCTGGTTGCCCAGACGCGGCGGGTTCTCGCCGGTCGAGAGATAGTTGGAGCCCTGGTTCGCCAGCCAGGCCACATGCGTGTCCAGCATGCCGATGTCGATGTGCTGGCCCTTCCCCGTCGCGTGACGGTGGTTGAGCGCGGCGAGGATGCCGATGCAGCCGTAGAGGCCGGCGAACAGATCCGCCACCGGAACGCCCACCTTCTGCGGGCTGCCGCCGGGTTCGCCCGTCAGGCTCATCACGCCGCCCATTGCCTGGATCAGCGCATCGTAGCCAGGACGGGGCGCGTAAGGGCCGGTCTGACCAAAACCGGTAATGGAGCAATAAATCAGCTTGGGATACTTCTCCATCAGCTGCTCGTAGCCCAGGCCGTACTTGGCCAGCGCGCCGACCTTGAAGTTCTCGGCGAGCATGTCGCAGCTCTCGAGCAGCTTGTGGATGATCGCCTGGCCCTCGGGCTTGGCGATATCGAGCGTCAGCGACTTCTTGTTACGGTTCACGCCGACGAAGTAGGCGCTTTCGCGCGTGTTCGGCACGAAAGGCGGCGCGAAGCCGCGGGTGTCGTCGCCGGCCTCGGGCCGCTCGATCTTGATCACTTCGGCGCCCAGGTCGCCCAGCATCTGCGTACAGGTCGGGCCCGCCAGGACCCGCGTCAGGTCAAGGACGCGAAGGCCGCTGAGCGGGCCGGAAGACTGGGCTGACATGGCGCGTATTCCCCTGAGGCATTCGATCCCCAGGGATTAGACGCGCCATGCGGTCCAGGCAACTCAGTGGCGGAATTCGACCTTCGCGTTCTCGCCCGTCTCGGGCGTCTTCTTCGCCAGCAGCGCCTTCACGTAGCCATAGGCGAAAAGCACCTTGGAGCCAGGGCTGTCCCAGTATTCCGCGCCGAGCATCTCGACGGAGATCAGCGCCAGGTTCTCGCTCTTGTGGCCATGGGGGAACCACAGCCGCGCGCCCTCGCTCCAGAGCTCCTTCTGCTTCGCCACATCCTGCATGACCCGGGCGCGGCCCGTGACCGAGACGAACTCCTGCCCGGCAGGGTTGGCGCAGGCGAGCAGCACGTCGTGGTCGCGGCCGATTTCCAGCGTCTTGGGGCTGTCCACGTCGGTGAAGAACCAGACCGTCTGGTCCTCCACGCCCATCACCGCCATGGGGCGGGAATGCAGGGCGCCATCCTCGTCGGCGGTCACGAGCATCACGAGGCCGATCTTCTTGATCAGCTCCCGGACGCGGATGCGGGCTTCGTCGTCGGAAATCTGCTGGGCCATGGGGTCCTCCTGTCCGTCGCGGATTCAACCCGCGGCGGTGGCGAGGGTTGCCCTTTCCCCCGCATCGGGTTCATGGTCCGGCCCACTGGAAAGCCTGAGGAACGCCCGATGCTCGAGACGCCGCACCCCACCCCATCCGCCCCTGAGCTCGACTGCTTCAAGCTGGCCAAGCAACTCTCCGGCCTGCATTTCATCGGTGGCCGCTACGTCCCGGCGTTGAGCGGCAAGACCTTCCCCGTGGTGAACCCCGCCACCGGCGGGGAGGTCGCGACCGCGGCCGAGGGCGATGCGGCGGATGTCGACGCCGCGGTTCGCGACGCCGCCCGCGCCCAGAAGGAATGGGCCAAGATGCCGGCCCGCAAGCGCGGCGCCCTGGTGCATCAGTGCGCCGCCGTCATCCGCGAGCACCAGGAGGAGCTGGCCCGCCTCATCGCGCTCGAGACCGGCAAGGCCATCCGCACCGAGAGCCGGGTCGAGGCCGGCACGGTGGCCGACATCCTGGAATTCTTCGGCGGCCTCGGCTCCGAGCTGAAGGGAGAGAGCGTGCCCTTCGCGCCCAACGTGCTCTCCGTGACGGTGCGGGAGCCGCTGGGCGTGGTCGGCGCCATCATTCCCTGGAACGTGCCGATGCTGCTGATGGCGCTGAAGGTCGCCCCGGCGCTGGTGGCGGGCAATACGGTCGTCGTGAAGTCGGCCGAGGAAGCGCCTCTCACCGTCATGCGCATCTGCGAGCTGATGAACCGCGTGCTGCCGGCCGGTTGCTTCAACATCATCAGCGGCATGGGCCCGGAATGCGGCGCGCCGCTGGTCGAACACCCGCTGGTCCGCAAGGTGACCTTCACGGGCTCGGTCGAGACCGGGAAGATCGTCGCCAAGGCGGCTTCGCAGAAGCTGGTGCCGGTGACGCTGGAGCTGGGCGGCAAGTCGCCCATGATCGTCTTCGCCGATTGCGACTTCGCCAAGACCGTGTCCGGCGCGCTCACCTCCATGCGCTTCACCCGCCAGGGCCAGAGCTGCACGGCCGCGAGCCGCATCTATGTCGAGCGCCCGATCTTCGACGCCTTCGTGGCCGAGATGAAGCAGGCGGTGGACAAGATGGTCATGGGCGATCCGCTCGACGAGAAGACCGACATCGGCACCATCATCAGCGAGGGCCAGTTCGAGAAGGTCCAGGCCTTCATCGACGAGGGCAAGAAGACCGCCGGCGCCACGGCGCACGAGTGCTCGGCCATGCCGAAGGATTCCGCGCTGAAGAAGGGCCTCTTCATCCGCCCGGTGATCTTCACGGGCCTCGACGGCAATTCGCGCCTGGTGCGCGAGGAGATCTTCGGACCCGTCACCGTCATCCAGCCCTTCGACGACGCGGAGAAGGTCCTGGCCGAGGCGAATGACAGCGAGTACGGCCTGGCCGCGAGCCTCTGGACCAACAACCTCAAGGTGGGTCTCGACCTCGCGCACCGGCTGGAGGCGGGCCTGGTGCAGATCAACCAGAACCTCGTGGTCCAGGCCAACCTTTCCTATGGCGGCGTGAAGAGCTCGGGCCTCGGCAAGGAAGCCTCGCTGGAGGCGATGCTGGAGCACTTCACCCACAAGAAGACCATCATGGTGAACATGGCCTGAGTGGCCGCTCAGGACGTCAGCGTCGTCATCGTCGCCTACAACTCGGCGGCGCTGCTTCCTTCCTGCCTCGCCGCGATCCCGGAGGAATGCCCGGTGATCGTGGTGGACAATGCGAGCCCGGACGACAGCGCCGCCGTGGCCGCCGCCGCGCGGCCGTCGGCCAAGGTGGTGCGCGCCGGGCGCAACCTCGGCTTCGGGCCTGGGGCCAATGCGGGCTTCGCGGAGGTCACGACCGAGTTCGGCATCCTGCTCAACGCCGATGCCAGCCTGGAGCCCGGCACGCTGGACGGCTTGGTCGCCGCCGCGCGCCGCTATCCCGAGGCGGCGATGTTCGCGCCCGAGATCATCACCCCCGAAGGCACGATGCAGTTCGGCCACGACCTGCCCTTCCGCCGGCTGCGCGGGCCGGTCGTCGAACCGGTGGGCGATGCCTGCTGCTGGTATGCCGGCGGCTCGGCCATGTTCCTGCGCATGTCCGTCTTCCGCGCGATCGGCGGCTTCGATCCGGAGATCTTCCTCTACTTCGAGGATGACGACATCTGCCTGCGGATGCGCGGCGCGGGCCATGCCATCATGCATGTCGCGGGCGTGCGCGTGCGGCACGAGGGCGGCGCCAGCAGCGCGCCTTCCGCACGGCTCAACTGGTGGAAGGCGTTTCACCAGGGCTGGTCGCGCCTGCACCTGGAGGCGAAGCATCACGGACGCGGCGCGGCCTGGCGGCTCGCGCTCGGCGAGTATCCCTCCCTCGCGCTGAAGGCGGCGTTCCGCCGCGGCGACGACCGCCATGAAAAATGGTCCGGCCGCGCGGCGGGAATGATGGCCTGGATGCGCGGCCGCAAGGCTCGCGAGATCGCGCTGAAGGGCTGAGCCCTACTCTGCCGCGTGCTCGGCCGCATAGCGGCTGGGCACGCGCGCGAGGCCGAGATGCTCGCGCAGGGTCGTGCCCTCGTAGTCGCGGCGGAACAGCCCGCGCTCCTGCAGGACGGGCACCACCTGGTCGACGAAGGCGTCGAACTGGCCCGGGAAGAAGGGCGGCATCAGGTTGAAGCCATCGGCCGCACCCTCGCTGAACCATTGCTCCATCGTGTCCGCGACCTGCGCCGCCGTGCCGATGACCAGCAGATGCCCGCGAGATGCCGCGACGCGATGGCTGAGCTCGCGCACCGTCAGCCCCTCGCGCCGCGCCATCTCCAGCAGCAGCAGCGCGCGGCTCTTGAGATGGTCGCTCTCCGGCAGCTCGGGGACGGGCGCATCCTGGTCGAAGCGCGACATGTCGGTGCCCAGCCGGTCCGACAGCACGGTGTTGGCCTGCGCCGCATCCAGGTTCCGGCTGAGCTCGGCGAAGAGCGCCTTCGCCTCTGCCTCCGTGCGGCCGATCACGGGCATGAAGCCGGGCATGATCTTCAACTCGTCCTCGCCCCTGCCGTGCTGCGCGAGCTGGGCCTTCAGGCCGCGATAGAAATCCTGCGCGTCGCCGAGGCTGTTCTGCGCGGTGAAGACGACATCGGCGGTGCGCGCCGCCAGCGCCTGCCCCGGCGCGGAGCTGCCGGCCTGGATGATGACCGGATGCCCCTGCGGGCAGCGCGGCAAGTTCAGCCCGCCCGTGATGGTGAAGTACTTTCCGTGGAAATCCGGGACATGCAGCGTGCCCGGCCGCACGAAGCTGCCGCGCGCCTTGTCCATGACGAAGGCATCGTCGTCCCAGGAATCCCAGAGCAGCTTGCAGGCCTCGACGAACTCCTCGGCGATGGCATAGCGCTCCGCATGCGGCGGGTGCTGGCGGCCGAAGGCCGCACCATTCTTGGCGTAGGAGGTCGTGACCACGTTCCAGGCCGCGCGCCCCCCGGACAGGTGATCCAGCGACGAGAAGGCGCGCGCGATGTGATACGGCTCCGCATAGGTGGTCGACGCCGTCGCCGCGAGGCCGAGATGCGTCGTCGTCCCCGCCAGCAGCGAGAGCAGCGTCAGCGGCTCGAACTTTCCGATCGAGGACGGGTGCTCGGCGTAGCCGGTGGTGAAGTTGTCGGCGAGGAAGAACATGTCGAACTTGCCGCGCTCGGCCGTCGCCGCGATGTGCTTCATGAGCGCGAGGTTCGGGCCGCCCGGCATGGCATCCGGATGCCGCCACCCCGCCACGTGATGCCCGGCCGGCTGCACGAAGATGCCCAGCCGCATCTGCCTGTCCATCATCGCCTCCTCAACTCCGCGTCATCCCATAGGCCAGCGCGAAGGCGCCCAGGCCCAGCACCAGCGTCAGCCCGACATAGGCCGCGCCGTCCATCCAGCCGCGCTCCCACAGCGTCGCCGCCTCCAGGCTGAAGGCCGAGAAGGTCGTGAAGCCGCCAAGCACGCCCGTCATCCAGAACAGCCGCGCCTGGCCCGAAAGCCCATGCCCCGCCAGCGCCCCCATCACGGCGCTGCCGAGCACGTTCACCGCAATCGTGCCCCAGGGCCAACCGGGGCCGTTGAAGGCGACGGAGAACAGCCAGCGCAGCACCGATCCGGTGGCGCCGCCCGCGGCCACGACGATCATGCTCATCCGCGCTTCCTCGCGGCCCAGAACTCCAGCCGCTTACGGATGTCCCGCTCGAAGCCGCGCTCGTTGGGCCGATAGAGCTCCGTTTCGCCACGCTTCTGGATCTCCTCGGGGAAGAACTCCTGCCCCGCATAGGCATCCGGATAGTCGTGGTCGTAGCGATAACCCGCATGGTAGCCGAGCTCCTTCATGAGCCTGGTCGGCGCATTCAGGATGTTCATCGGCGGCGGCACGTGACTCGTCTCGCGCGCGAGGCCCGTGGCGCTCTCGAAGGCCATGTAGGAAGCGTTGCTCTTCGGCGCCGTCGCCACGTAGCTGATGGCCTGGGCCAGGAAGAGCCGCCCCTCCGGCCAGCCGATGCGCTCGAAGGCCTGCCACGCGGTAATGACCTGCACCATGGCCTGCGGATCCGCCATGCCGACATCCTCGGACGCCGCGCAGGCCAGACGCCGGAAGATGGCCTCCGGCGCCTCGCCCGCCACCACCATGCGCGCCGCGTAATAGTGCGCCGCATGCACGTCGCTGCCGCGCAGCGACTTGTGGAAGGCGGAGAGCAGGTCGTAATGCCCGTCGCCCGCCTTGTCGTGCGAGGGCAGGCGGCGCGTCAGCACCTGGCCCATCGCCTCGATGTCGAGCGGCGTGTCGGAGCGGACGGTATAGACCTGCTCGACCAGGTTCAGCAGGTAGCGGCCGTCGCCGCCGGCGAGCCCGAGCAGGGCTTCCCGCGCCTCCTGCGTCAACGGCAGCGGGCGGCCTTCATGCGCCTCCGCGCGCTCCAGCAGGATCGACAATGCCGCGTCGTCCAGCGCCTTCAGCACGAAGACCTGGCTGCGCGAGAGAATGGCACCGTTGAGCTCGAAGGACGGGTTCTCCGTCGTCGCGCCGATCAGGACGATGGTGCCGTCCTCCATCACCGGCAGGAAGGCATCCTGCTGCGCCCGGTTGAAGCGATGGATCTCGTCGACGAAGAGCAGCGTGCCCTGCCCCATGGCGCGCCTGTCGCGCGCCGCATCGAAGACCCGCCGCAAATCCGCGACGCCCCCCTGGATGGCCGAGAGAGCTTCGAACTGCAGGTCGGTCGCGGTCGCCAGCAGGCGCGCGATGGTTGTCTTCCCCGTGCCCGGCGGCCCCCAGAGGATCAGCGAGGAGAGGCGACGGCTTTCCACCATCCGCATGATCGGCCCGCCGGGGCCCAGCAGATGGTCCTGGCCGATGACGTCCTGCAGCGAACTGGGGCGAAGCCGGTCCGCGAGCGGGCGCGGCGCCTCGGCCTCGAAAAGGCTGCCGGAGGTCGGCTCGGATCGGGGGCGGCGGGTGGCCATGGCGGGCATCCTATCCCTTCGCATCCCGAAGGGCACGGGGGGCGCGGATTTCACGGAAGCGAAGCTTGACGCGGTAGGGAGCCGGCGCGACGCCTGCGGCATGCTGCGCCGCCCGCTCCTCCTCGCCGCCACGCTCCCGGCCGTCGCCTCGGCGCAAGAGCGGCCGGTGCGCCTCGTCATCGCCTTCCCGCCTGGCGGCAGCACCGATACGCTCGGACGGCTGATCGCCCCCCGCATGGCCGAGCTCCTCGGCACCACTGTGACGCCCGAGAATCGCAGCGGGGCCTCGGGCGCGGTGGGCGCCGGCGTGGTAGCCCAGGCCGTGCCTGACGGAGGAAGCCTGCTGCTCGACAGCGGCGGCCAGGCAGTGAACCCCTTCCTGCTGCGCGGCCTCTCCTTCGATTACCGGACGGCCTTCGCCCCCGTGACGCTGCTCGTCACGCTACCCCTGCTGCTCGTCGTCCGAGCCGATCTCGGCGTGACCACGCTGGCCGGGCTTCTGGAACGGCTGCGCGCCCAGCCCCGGCTCGCGGCCTATGGGAGCGTCGGCATCGGCGCGCGCACGCACCTCGCCATGGCGGCGCTGCTGCGCCGCGCGGGGATCACCGCCGAGCACATCCCCTACCGTGGCGGGGCCGACCAGATCACCGGCCTGCTTCGCGGCGACGTGGCCATGGGCTTCACCTCGGTCGCCCTGGCAGCGCCCTTGCTTCGTGAAGGGCAAATCCGTTCGCTCGGCACCTCCCTCCCCGGGGTGGCGGACAGTATCGACGGGCAGGGCTTCCCGGGCTTCTCCATCGGCGACTGGATCGCGCTGCTGGCCCCCGCGGGCACCTCCACGGGCATCATCTCACGCCAGGCAGAAGCCGCTGCCGATGCCATCGGTCAGCCCGCGCTACGCCCGCGCCTGGCCGAACTCGGCATGGCGCCGGCCGCCGAGGGCCCACAGGCGCTGGCGCGCTTCCTGGACGCCGAACGCCGCGCGATGGGAGGCTTGATCGCCTCGGAAGGCATCCGCCTCGACGGTTGACCACCGGCGTTCATCTCCCGGTAATGGCGTCCCAGACATAGGGACGTCCCATGCTTTCCCGCCGCACCGCAATCGCCAGCGCGATGATCCTCCCCTTCGCCGCGCACGCCCAGGACTGGTCCCCGAACCGCCCCGTCCGCGTCGTCGCCGGATGGCCGGGCGGCGGCGCGGCCGATGCCTCCCTGCGCGTGGTGGCCCCCCATATGCAGACCGCGCTGGGCCAGCCGGTGGTGATCGAGAACCGCGCGGGCGCCTCGGGCTCCATCGCAGCGGCGGCCGTGGCGCAGGCCGCGCCGGACGGCCAGACGCTGCTCTTCGACGCGGCGGGGCAGGTCAGCAACCCCTTCCTGATGCGCGGCCTGGCCTTCGACTACCTGACGGCCTTCACCCCCGTCTGCCTCTTCGCCCTGCTGCCCAACGTGCTCTGCGTGCGGGCCGAGACGCCGATCCATTCGGTGCCGGAACTCGTCGCCTATCTGCGGGCCAATCCCGGCCAGCCCTGTGCGAACACCGGCATCGGCATCACCTCGCACCTCGCGGCCGTGATGTTCGCGAGCATCGAGAAGCTGCAGGTCACGCACGTGCCCTATCGCGCGAGCTCGCAATCCATGCCGGGCCTGCTGGCCGGCGAGACGCTCTTCACCTTCAACACCACGCCGCTCTCCGTGCCGCTGGTGCGCGACGGGCGCGTGCGTGCGCTGGCGGTGACGACGCCGCAGCGCATCCCCTCCTTGCCCGATACGCCCACGATGCAGGAGCTCGGCTATGCGGGCTTCTCGCTGAATGAATGGATCGCGCTCTTCGCGCCCGCCGGCACTCCCGCGAACATGGTCGCGCGCCATGCCGCCGCCGCGCAGCAAGGCCTGGCCGACCCCGTGGTGCGCGAGCGGCATGCCCTGCTGGGCATGGAGGTCATGGCCCAGGGCCCGGCCGAATTCGGTGCCTTCCTCGCCGAGCAGCGGACGCGCATAGGTGCCCTGATCCGCGACAACAATATCCGCCTGGAGAGTTAGTTCGATGCATCGCCGCCTGTTCCTGGGCTCGGGCCTCTCGGCCCTGGCCGCCCCCGCTCTCGCGCAATCCTGGTCGCCCAGCCGCTCGGTCCGGCTGATCGCGCCCTACGCGCCAGGTGGTGGCGTGGACACCTCGGCACGGCTGCTGGCCGTGCCCATGACGTCGACGCTCGGCCAGTCCGTGGTGGTCGAGAACCGGGGGGGCGCGGGCGGGTCCATCGGCGCCGGCGAGGTCGCGCGCAGCACGCCGGACGGCCATACCGTCATGATCGATGCGCTGGCGCATACGGTGAACCCGGCGCTCATGCGCGGCCTGCCCTTCGACTACGCCACCGCCTTCACGCCCATCAGCCAGGTGCTGGTCTGGCCGCAGATCCTCATCGTCCCGCAGAGCATGCCCGTGCGGAACCTGCAGGAATTCGTGGCCTATGTCCGGGCCCGGCCGGGGCAGCTTTCCTACGGCTCCTCGGGCAATGCCACGGCCGCTCACCTCGCTTCTGCGCTGCTGCTGAACCGCGCCGGGCTGGACATGACGCATGTGCCCTATCGCGGCGGTGCGCCGGCCCTGCAGGATCTCGTGGCGGGCAATATCGGCTTCGTCTTCGGCACCGTCGCATCCTCGCTGCAGCTGGCGCAGGAAGGGCGGGTCCGGGCGCTGGCCGTGAGCTCGGCGAACCGCCTCGCCGCGCTGCCTGACGTCGGCACCGTGGCAGAGCAGGGCTTCCCTCGCTACGAGCTGAACGAGTGGAATGGCCTCTACGGGCCGGCGGGCCTGGCACCCGGCATGGTCGCGCGCTGGCATGGCGCGGTGAAGGATGCGCTGGCCGATGCCGCCGTGCGCGCGCGGCTGGATACGCTGGGCGCCATCCCGGTCGGCAGCGATCCGGACGCCTTCGCCGTCTATGTGCGCCAGCAGCGCGAGGCGATGGCCGCGCTGGTGCGCGAGACCCGAATGGAGCTGGGCTGAAACAGAAAAGGCCCGCGAGACGCGGGCCTTTCCAAGTCTCAGAATTCCCGGCGCGGTGGGCGCCGGTCCCGGGGCGGCGGAGGCGGCGCGGCAAGCTCCACCTCCAGCTCCTTGATCTTCGCCTTCACGGAATCGCGCAGCGCAGGCGTCGCGTGCGACTTCATTCCGGCGAGCACTTCCTTGAGGTCGCGCAGCTGCTTCTCCTTCTCCACGCGGGTGCGGGAGATGGGTCGGTTGTCGCTGAGCTGACCTTCGCGGGAGCGCATCTCAGACGTCCAGCATGAGGCGGCGGGGATCCTCGATCGCCTCCTTCACGCGGACGAGGTAGGACACAGCCTCCTTACCGTCCACGATCCGGTGATCGTAGGAGAGCGCCAGGTACATCATCGGCCGGATCTCGACCTTGCCGCCGACGGCCATCGGGCGCTCCTGGATCTTGTGCATGCCCAGGATGCCGGACTGCGGGGGATTCAGGATCGGGGTGGACATCAGCGAGCCGTAGATGCCGCCATTGGTGATGGTGAAGCTGCCGCCCGCCATCTCCTCCAGCTTCAGCTGGCCGTCACGGACGCGCTTGCCGAAGTCGGCGATGCGCTTCTCGATCTCGGCGAAGCCCATCTGGTCCGCATCGCGCAGCACCGGCACGACGAGGCCCGAGGGGCCGCCGACCGCGATGCCCATGTGGACGAAGTTGCGGTAGATGACGGTGTCGCCCTCGATCTCGGCGTTCACCGCCGGGAACTCCTTCAGCGCGGCCACGCAGGCCTTCACGAAGAAGGACATGAAGCCGAGCTTCACGCCGTGACGCTTCTCGAAGACGTCCTTGTACTCGCCGCGCAGGGCCATCACCGCGCCCATATCCACCTCGTTGAAGGTGGTGAGCATGGCGGCGGTGTTCTGCGCCTCCTTCAGGCGGCGCGCGATGGTGGAGCGCAGGCGCGTCATCTTCACGCGCTCCTCCCCCTGCTCCAGCGCGCGGGCGGGCTTCGCCGCGGCGGCCGGGGCCTGGGCTGCGGCGGGGCGGCTCAGGAAATCGAGCACGTCGCCCTTGGCGATGCGGCCGTCCTTCGCGGAACCGGCACCGACCTGCGCGGCCGAGACGTTGTTCTCGGCCATCAGCTTCGCGGCGGCCGGCAGGGCCGCGCCCGGAGCGGCCGGGGCGGAAGCCTTGTCCTCGGAAGCCGCGACGGAACCGCCGCCGGTGCCGGGCGGCTTGGCCGCGGCCGTGGGGGCCGCTGCCGGGGCAGGCGCCGCCGCCGGGGCGGGCTTGGCCGCCGCCGCGCCGGAACCGGCGGCGATGCTGCCGAGCACGGCGCCGGGTTCGACCTCGGCCCCCTCCTGCGCGGCGATCGCCTCGAGGACGCCCGCCATCGGGGCGGGAACCTCGACGGTCACCTTGTCGGTTTCGAGCTCGACCAGCGGCTCGTCCGCCGCCACGGCCTCACCAGCCTGCTTGAGCCAGCGCGCGACGGTCGCGGTGCTGACGCTTTCACCCAGCGTGGGGACGAGAATGTCGGTTGCCATGGCTTTGCTGCTTCAAATCCTGCGGTGTTCTAGAACACAAGGGCGGAGGCGTCAGCCCGAATGGCCGGCGCCCCCGAATTTCGTCAGAGCCCGAGGGCCTCGCGGACCAGCTTCTCCTGCTGGGCGGTATGCGTCTTCGCGAGGCCGGTGGCCGGGCTCGCCGCCGCGGCGCGGCCCACATAGTCAGGGCGCTTGGCCTTGATACCGATATCCTTCAGCACCTTCTCGATCCGCCGGTCCACGAAGTTCCAGGCGCCATTGTTCTCCGGCTCCTCCTGGCACCACACGATCTCGGCGTTCTTGTAGGGCGCGAGGGCCTGGGCGAGGCTCTGGGCCGGGAACGGGTAGATCTGCTCCATGCGGATCAGCGCCACGTCGTTGACACCCTTCGCCTGCCGCTCCTGCAGAAGGTCGTAGTAAACCTTGCCGGTGCAGAGAACCACGCGCTTCACTTTCTCCTCCGGCGCGATCGCCTCGACCTCGGGGATCACGTAGCGGAAGCCGCTGCCCGGCCCGAACTCGGCCAGGCTGCTGATGGCCAGCTTGTGGCGCAGCAGGCTCTTCGGCGACATGACGATGAGCGGCTTGCGGTAATTGGCCTTCAGCTGCCGGCGCAGGGCGTGGAAGTAGTTGGCCGGCGTCGTGAAGTTGCAGACCCGGATATTCCGCTCCGCGCAGAGCTGGAGGTAGCGCTCCAGGCGGGCCGAGGAGTGCTCCGGCCCCTGCCCTTCCTGCCCGTGCGGCAGCAGCATCACGAGGCCCGACATGCGCAGCCACTTCGTCTCCGCCGAGGCGATGAACTGGTCGATGATGACCTGCGCGCCATTGGCGAAGTCGCCGAACTGGGCTTCCCACAGCGTCAGCGTGTGGGGGTCGGCCAGCGAGTAGCCGTAGTCGAAGCCCAGCACGCCCGCCTCGCTCAGCAGCGAATTGAAGGCCTCGAACTTGGGCTGCCCCTCGCGGATGTTGTTGAGGGGCGCGTATTCCTTCTGGTTGTTCTGGTCCACCAGCACGCAATGGCGGTGGCTGAAGGTGCCGCGCTGCACGTCCTCGCCCGAGAGGCGGACGCGGTGGCCTTCCAGCAGCAGCGTGCCGAAGGCCAGCGCCTCGCCGGTCGCCCAGTCGATGCCCTCGCCGGTCTCGATGGCCGACTTCTTGGCCTCGAGCTGCCGCGCGATCTTGGGATTGAGCGCGAAATCCCCGGGCACGCGGCACAGTGCGCCGCCTACCTCGCGCAGCGTGTCGAGCGCCACGGCGGTTTCGTGGAGCTGCTCCACGCCCTCGCCCTCGCCGACGGCCTTGAGGCCGGTCCAGTGGCCCTCGAGCCAGTCGGCCTTGTTCGGCTTGAAGCTGGCCGAGGCCTGGAAAGCCTCCTCCAGCGTGGCATTGAAGCTGTCCTGGATCGCGGCGGCATCCTCGGCCGTCACCGAGCCCTCGGCCGCCAGCTTCTCGGCGTAAAGCGTGCGGGTCGTCTTCATCTGCCGGATGCGGTTGTACATCAGCGGCTGCGTGAAGGCGGGCTCGTCGCTCTCATTATGGCCGTGGCGGCGGTAGCAGACGATGTCCAGCACGACGTCGCTCTGGAAGCGCATGCGGAACTCGGCGCAGAGACGCGCGCACCAGACCACCGCCTCGGGATCGTCGCCGTTCACGTGCAGGATCGGCGCCTGCACCGACTTGGCCACGTCGGTGCAGTAGAGGCCCGAATAGGCATGGGCCGGCACCGTGGTGAAGCCGATCTGGTTGTTGGTCACGATATGGACCGTGCCGCCGGTGCGGTAGCCGATGAGCTGGCTCATCGCCAGCGTCTCGTAGACGAGGCCCTGGCCCGCGAAGGCCGCGTCGCCATGAAGCAGGATGCCCATGACGCTGGTGCGCGTCTTGGTATCGCCCGCCTGGTCCTGCCGCGCGCGGACCTTGCCGGCGACCACGGGATTCACGGCCTCGAGGTGCGAGGGGTTGGGCTGCAGCGAGAGGTGCACCTGCTTGCCGAGGATCTCGACATCGGTGGAGGTGCCCAGGTGGTACTTCACGTCGCCCGAGCCCTGGACATCGTCCGGCTTGAAGCTCGAGCCCTTGAACTCGGAGAAGACCTGCACGAAGGGCTTCTTCACCACGTTCACGAGCACGTTCAGGCGGCCGCGGTGGGCCATGCCGATCGCGACCTCGTTGGCGCCGCCCTGGGCGGCGGCCTCGATAGTGGCGAGAACGGCCGGAATGGTGCTCTCGCCGCCTTCCAGGCCGAAGCGCTTGGTGCCCACGTACTTCTTCGCGCAGAAGGCCTCGAAGCCCTCGGCCTCGGTCAGCTGGGTCAGGAGCTTGCGCTTGTCCTCGGCCTTGAAGCTGTTCACCCAGGGCGCGCCCTCGACGCGCTGCTGGATCCAGGACTTCTGGTCCGGATCCTGGATGTGCATGAACTCGACGCCGATATGGCCGCAATAGGTCGCGCGCAGGCGCTCCAGAATCTGGCGGATCGTGGCGGTTTCGAGGCCCAGGACCTTGTCGATGAAGATCGGGCGATCGAGGTCGGCGTCGGTGAAGCCCCAGAAGCCCGGGGAAAGCTCGGGGTGGGCCGGCGGCGTCTGCAGGCCGAGCGGGTCGAGCTGCGCCTCCAGATGGCCACGCACCCGGTAGGAGCGGATCAGCATCAGCGCGCGGATGCTGTCCAGCGCGGCGCGGCGGACGGCCTCGGGGTCCATGGCCGGGGCGGCGGCGCCGGGCTTGCCGCCCTTCGGCGCGGGCTTGGGCTCCTCCACGGGGGCGAAGCCGCCACGGGGGCGAGGCGCCCAGGAGGCACCCATCGCATCGGTCAGGACCGCGCGGGCATCATCGTTGAGGGCCGCGAAGAGCTCCCCGAACGAGGGATCGACCTTGGCGGGATCCTCGACCCACCTGGCGTAGGTGTCGGCGAGATAGGCGGCATTCGCGCCGTTCATCGCACCTGCGAGGATGTCCACTCCGGCCATTTCTCTCACTCCGTTCCGCCATAGGCGGATTCATTTGACGGTCCGGGACCTTAGGCCCGGACCACAACAATACATAATGAATAGGGCGGGAGTTTGCCCCCCGCCCCGTGCAAGTCAGCCCTTCAGGGCGCGCACCATGGTCGAGCCCAGGGAGGCCGGGCTGTCGGCGACATGGATGCCGGCCTTGGCCATGGCTTCCATCTTCGCGGCGGCCGTGTCCTTGCCGCCGGAGATGACCGCGCCGGCATGGCCCATGCGGCGGCCCGGAGGGGCCGTGGCGCCGGCGATGAAGCCGACGACGGGCTTGTTCGGCTTGCCGGGGCCGAAATTCTCGCTGGCCAGGTACTCGGCCGCCAGGATCTCGGACTGCCCGCCGATCTCGCCGATCATGATGATGGACTTGGTCTCGTCGTCGGCCAGGAAGAGCTCCAGCACGTCGATGAAGTCCATGCCCTTCACCGGGTCGCCACCGATGCCCACGCAGGAGGACTGGCCGAGGCCGGCCGCCGTGGTCTGGGCCACCGCCTCATAGGTCAGCGTGCCGGAGCGCGACACGATGCCCACCGACCCGCGCCGGTGGATGTGGCCCGGCATGATGCCGATCTTGCAGGCGTCGGGCGTGATGACGCCGGGGCAGTTCGGCCCGACCAGCACCGAGGAGGAGCCGTCCAGCGCGCGCTTCACCTTCACCATGTCCAGCACCGGGATGCCCTCGGTGATGCAGATGATGAGCGGAATCTCGGCGTCGATCGCCTCGAGGATGGAGTCGGCCGCGAAGGCCGCCGGCACGTAGATGACGGTCGCATCGGCGCCCGTCGCTTCCTTGCACTCGGCCACCGTGTTGAAGACCGGCAGGTTGAGCGTCGGGTGCATGGTGCCACCCTTGCCCGGCGTCACGCCGCCCACGTAGTTCGAGCCGTAGGCGATGCCCTGGCTGGCGTGGAAGGTGCCCTGGGCTCCGGTGAAGCCCTGGGTCATGACCTTGGTGTTCTTGTCGATGAGGATGGACATGGCTCAGGCAGCCTTCTTCACGGCGGCGACGACCTTCTGGGCCGCATCTGCCAGGTTGTCCGCGGGGATGATCGCCAGCCCGCTCTCGGCCAGGATCTTCTTGCCCAGCTCGACATTCGTGCCCTCGAGGCGCACCACCAGCGGCACGGCCAGCGAGAGGTTCTTGCTCGCCTCCACAATGCCGGTCGCGATCATGTCGCACTTGGCGATGCCGCCGAAGATGTTGACCAGGATGGCCTTCACGTTCGCGTCGGAGGTGATGATGCGGAAGGCCTCGGTCACCCGCGCCGCGTCCGCCGTGCCGCCGACATCCAGAAAGTTCGCCGGCGAGGAGCCGTAGAGCTTGATGATGTCCATGGTCGCCATGGCAAGGCCCGCGCCGTTCACCATGCAGCCGATCTCGCCGTCGAGCGCCACGTAGTTGAGCTCGTGCTTGGTCGCGTCGAGCTCCTTCGGGTCCATCTCGCTGTCGTCGCGCAGCTCTTCCAGGTCCTTGTGGCGGAAGAGGGCGTTGTCGTCGAAGGAGACCTTGGCATCGAGCGCCACGATCTCGCCCGCGCCGGTCACGACCAGCGGGTTGATCTCCACGATCGCGCAGTCGAGCTCCTGCACCGCGCCGTAGAGGGCGGTCACGAACTTCACGAAGCTGCCGACCTGCTTGCCCTCGAGGCCGAGGCCGAAGGCCAGCTTGCGGGCATGGAAGCCGGAAATGCCGGAGGCCGGATCCACCGCGACCTTGAGGATCTTCTCGGGGTGGTTCTCGGCCACCTCCTCGATCTCCATGCCGCCCTCGGTGGAGGCCATGATGGTGAGGCGCGAGGTCTCGCGGTCCACCAGCAGGCCGAGATACAGCTCGCGCTTGATGTCGCAGCCGTCCTCGACATAGACGCGGCTGACGACCTTGCCGGCCTCGCCCGTCTGCTTGGTGACCAGCGTCTTGCCGATCATCGCCTCGGCCGCGGCCTTGGCATCGGCCACCGACTTCACGACGCGCACGCCGCCCTTGCCGTTCGGATCCTCCTTGAAGCGGCCGGCGCCACGGCCGCCCGCATGGATCTGCGACTTCACGACATAAACGGGCCCGGGCAGCTTCTTCGCTGCGGCCTCGGCCTCATCCGCCGTCCAGGCCACATGGCCATCCAGAACCGCGACGCCATAGCGGCGCAGCAGTTCCTTTGCTTGATATTCATGAATATTCATGGGTGGGGGATCCTCAAGCTCAATCCATTGTGCCAGTGGCCAGCGACTGCGACCAGTCGGCCCTTCCGTGACGCATCGCCTCGGCCGAGGCGGCCTCCCAGTCGTATTCTTCTGCGTGGAACGTGACGTGCCACATGGGGCCCCGCCTTTCCGCCATGGCCCAGCGCGCATGCGGCGCGCCGGCTTCCATCCGGTGGAAGTACGGGTCCGTGTCCTTGTAGGCCGGCTGCCCGACGGAGCCGGGGTTCACCACCAGCCGTCCATCGGCCAGGCGCACGAGGCGAGCGCGGTGGGTGTGCGCGGTGAGGACGAGCCCCTCCCCCGCAGGGTCGGGCAGCATGGCGGCGACCTCGGCCGGCCGGCGCTCGCGCACGCCATGCTCGGTCGCCTCATGCATCAGGTAGGTCAAGTCGTCCTCGGGCAGCGCGTGCATGGCCAGGATACCCTCGCCACGCCAGGACATGGGCCGCGCGCCCAGTGCCTGCCGTTCGGCCGCGCCGAGACGCGCCCGGGTGAAGGCGTCGGTCGTGCCCAGCTTCTCGGGCGGATCGAAGGCGACCCATCGGTCATGATTGCCGCGCAGCGCGACGGCCGCGCCGGAGGAAGCCAGCATCTCGAAAGTCTCGGCCGGCCAGAGCGGGCCGGAAACGGCGTCGCCCAATTCGATCAGGAGATCGGGCGACGCATTCTTCACGGCGGCGAGCACCGCCGCCAGGGCCAGGCGGTTGCCATGAACATCGGCGATCACGGCAACCCGCACGGGCTGTCTCAGACGCCGAGCGCCTTGAAGTCCTCGACCAGCTTCTTCACGGCATCGCAGGACTTGTCGAAGGCAGCCTTCTCCGCCGCGGTGAACTCGACCTCGACGATCCGCTCCACGCCGTTCGCGCCGATCACGACCGGCACGCCGACGTAGAAGTCCTTGAGGCCGTACTCGCCGTTCAGCATCACGGCGCAGGGCAGGACGCGCTTCTTGTCCTTCAGGTAGGACTCCGCCATCGCGACGGCCGAGGCCGCCGGGGCGTAGAAGGCCGAGCCCTTCTCGAGCAGCTTCACGATCTCGCCGCCGCCATTGGCGGTGCGGTTCACGATCGCGTCGATCTTCTCCTGCGTCGTCCAGCCCATCTTGATGAGGTCGGGGACCGGGATGCCGGCGACGGTGGAGTAGCGGGTCAGCGGCACCATGGTGTCGCCGTGGCCGCCGAGCACGAAGGCCGTCACGTCCTCGACCGAGACGTTGAACTCCTGCGCCAGGAACAGGCGGAAGCGCGCGCTGTCCAGCACGCCGGCCATGCCGACGACCTTGTTCGCGGGCAGGCCCGACTTCTGCTGCAGCGCCCAGACCATGACGTCCAGCGGGTTGGTGATGCAGATGACGAAGGCGTTGGGGGCATACTTCTTGATGCCCTCGGCCACCTGGCCCATGACGCCGGCGTTCTTCGTCAGCAGGTCGTCGCGGCTCATGCCCGGCATGCGGGGGAAGCCGGCGGTGACGATGATGACGTCCGCGCCCTCGATCGCCGCGTAGTCCGCGCCGCCCGACATCGCGCTGTCGAAGCCATCCACCGGGCTGGACTGCATGATGTCCAGCGCCTTGCCGGCCGCGACGCCGCCGAAGACGTCGAAGAGCACGACATCGCCGAGCTCCTTCAGGCCGATCAGATGGGCGAGCGTGCCGCCGATGTTACCGGCGCCGATGAGCGCGATCTTGCTGCGGGCCATGGGGCCTTCCTCTTTGTAGTGGCTGGTGTGCGGCGCATGGGTAGACCCGTTGCCCTGGCGGAGCAAGGCATCGGGCCGGGAAGCAGCGCAGGATTCGACTAAACGTGCACCTGCTGGGCCGCCCGGGTGTGTCCCGACGGGAGCGCCTCCAGTCCCGGATCGGCCGGGAGTTCCACCCTGAAATATCGGGACAGCACGTCCTGAATGAGCTCATAGCAGGAACCGATCCGGACAACTTCCATCGTCGTGAAGTCGATCATCGTCGAGGAGCGCCGGTAGCGATGATACTTCCGCAAGCCGTGATCGATCACGAGATCGGCACAGGCACGGATCTCGGGCTGGATGTCCTCGGCGCGGAACTTGGTGCCGGTCCCGGTCAGGTTGGCGGAGGAGCCGAAGAGAGGCTGCGTCTCGGCCAGCGAGAGGCGCGCCATCTCCTGCTCGAGCGCGCCGACATTCATCAGGATGGCGAGCGTGCCGGACTCGGTGCTGGCCTCCAGCGCGTCCGCACCCAGCGCCCGAGGCAGCGGATGATCCGCGCGGAAGGGCCCGATGGCCGAGATGGGCAGATCGTGGTCCAGCACGAGGGCGCGGATCATCTCCTTCGCGCGGGCGGGCATGTCGTGCACCTCGTCATGGATGTCGAGGCTGCCCAGCATGGCGTTGCGCTTGTGCGCGCCCCTGCCCTTGGCGCGGAAGAAGCGCAGCAGCGCCGCCTCGCAGCCGCCGGTGCCGGCATAGCCCACATCGGTCGGGAACAGGCAGACGCCGCCCGCCTTCACCACATCCACGGCCCGGCGGGCATCGCCCGCGATATCGATGGTCGCCATTCGGAAATGCCTTTCAGTCGAGCCGGATGTTGAGGCCAGGGAGGATCGGCGCCCAGCGCTCATTCTCGAGGCGGAGCAGGTTGCCGGCTTGCTCGGGTGTGGTCACGTGGATGTCGAAGCCGGCACGCAGCAGCTGCTGGCGTAGGGCTGGATCGGCCATGGCTTCGACGTTCGCCGCATGCAGCGCCTGGATCGCCTCGGGCGGGGTCTGGGCCGGGACCAGCAGGACGAAGCGCAGCGAATTCACCACGCTCGGGTAGCCGCACTCCGCGGTGGTCGGGATCGCCGGCGCGGCATCCGACCGGTGCGGCGAAAGCAGCGCCAGCGGGCGCAGCGTTCCCGCCTCGAATTGCGGACGCACGGCGCCGAGGGTGAAGACGCCGAGATGCACATGGCCCGCCAGCACGTCGTTCAGCGCGGGCCCGCCGCCGCGGTATTCGGCCTGGACCATCTTCAGCCCCGCCTCGCGGGCCAGGAGCTCGTAGCCCAGGTGATGGGGCGAGCCGATGCTGGGATTGGCGAAGCTCCACTTATCCGGCTCGCGCCGCACCAGGGCGACGAAGTCATCCAGGCTGCGCGCAGGCACGCTCGGGTTGATCCCGAGCACCAGCGGCGAATCCGCTAGGTAGCTGACCGGCGCGAAGTCGCGGAACAGGTCGTAGGTCAGGCGCCGATAGAGATGCGGGAAGAGCGCCACATTATCGGTGTTGATGATGAGGGTATGGCCGTCCGGCGCAGACCTCGCCGCCGCCTCCATCCCGATATTGGTCGCAGCGCCGCCCCGGTTCTCGATGACCACCGGCTGGCCCAGCCTGGCCCGCATGCGCTCGGCCCAGGGCCGCGAGAGCGCGTCCGTGCCGCCACCCGGCGGATAGGGAATGATCAGGCGGATCGGACGGCTGGGATAGGCCTGCGACCGCGCCGCTGAAGGCAAGGCCCCCGCCAGGGCGGCTACGAGCGCGGCGCGCCGGTGCATGGGCGATTCCTCCTGGACCTGCCGGCTTGGAGCCGCCGGCCTGTCCGGACGATATCACGGGTTTGTCCGGCTCAAAGACATGGCCGGCCCCAAACAAAAAGGCCGCCCGGAGGCGGCCTTTCGGTTGGCTTCGGTTCCCGAGGGATCAGAGCGGCACGCAGCGGGTGATGTCGTTATGGCCGATGGCCATGGTGGCCATCGTGCCATCCGGGCATGAGGCCTGGCTCATCGCGGCCGGGGCGAGGCCGCCCGTCCAGCGCAGCGGCGACTCGCCGCGGGAGGCCGTGGTGGTGCAGCTGCGGCGGCCGTTGCGGATCGTGCAGGTGGCCACGGCGGTGCGGCTCAGGCTCCGGGGCTGCATCATGGCCGACTGGCGGCCGTAGGGAACCGCGGCGGCGACACGGCTGTTCGTGCTGCGGCTGCCACGGGTGGCGGCCTGGCCGCGGCGGCTGGTCTGGGCGGAAGCCTGCTGGCGGCCCGAACGGCTCGGGGCCGCGGCGGTCTGGCGGGCGCTGCGCGACGGGGCGGCGGCGCTGCGGCTGCTGGCGGCCGAGGCGCGCGGCGCGGCGGAGCGGCTCGCACTGATGCTGCGCGGCGCCGTGGCGGCGCGGGGCGCGCTGGCGCGGCTGGCCGAAGCGGCCGGGCGGCTGCTCTGCACTGAAGCCCTTGCGTCGGTCCGGGCCGAAGCGGCCTCCGGCAGGACGGTCGCCATCAGGCACAGGCCCAGAAGGCCTCCGATCACTTTCCGCATGAATCCCCCAACCCCAACTCGGCCTCCCAAGATGGAAACCACCTTCGGGACGCAACAAACGCGACGGTCGCGCGACAGACGCGACCTTCGTGTTTCGGCGTATTACGTCAGGGCAGGTGAGGCAAGCCTAAATACTCCTGGCTCTGCATTTCCATGAGGCGGGAGGCCGTGCGCTCGAACATGGCCGCATTTTCGCCTTGTTCGTAGAGTTGGTCCGGCGCCGCCTGGGCCGAAGCGACCAGCTTGCAGCGGTGCTCGTACAGCGCATCTATCAGCGTGATGAAGCGCCGGGCGCGGTCGAAATTGTCGGGCCCGAGCCGCGGAACCCCGTCCAGCACCAGCGTATGGAAATGGGTGGCGAGCGCCAGGTAGTCCGCGGGGCCGAGCGGCCGGCCGCACAAATCCTCGAAAGAAGTCCGGACCACGCCACGGGCCGACCAGCCCACCGGCACGCTGCGCCCGAGCACCTGCAGGCTGGCCGGCTGGCCGTGCTTCTCAC
Source organism: Roseococcus sp. YIM B11640 (assembly GCF_049727625.1). Classification (NCBI taxonomy): domain Bacteria; kingdom Pseudomonadati; phylum Pseudomonadota; class Alphaproteobacteria; order Acetobacterales; family Roseomonadaceae; genus Roseococcus; species Roseococcus sp. YIM B11640. Next base: position 170,599 of record NZ_JBBJOZ010000003.1, on the reverse strand, counting down.
CGCTCAATTCCTCGAAGGCCGCATCCAGGGCGCGCTCAGACCGCCCGTCCACCGGATGGTGCCAGGTGGGCAGGCCCCGGATGCGCTCGCGCCGGTAATCCTGCAGCGACTCGAGGTAGAGCACCTCCACCCGCGATTGGATCAGCGCGATGAAGGGCAGGAAGGCATCCCGCCCCGGCTTGCCCTTGAAAAGGTCCTGCGGGGCGGTGTTGCTGGTGGCGACCATGACCACGCCGCGGGCGAAGAGGGCCTCGAAAAGCCGGCCCAGGATCATCGCATCCGTGATGTCGTGGACCTGGAACTCGTCGAAGCACAGGAGGGAGGCCTCTGCCGCGATCCGGTCCGCCAGCGGCGGGATGGGGTCGTCCGCGCCCGGATTGGCCTGGCGCCAGGCATGGATCCGGTTGTGCGCCTCCTGCATGAAGGCGTGGAAATGGATGCGGCGCTTGCGCGGGACGTCGGCCGTGTCGAAGAACAGGTCCATGAGCATGGACTTGCCCCGGCCCACGGCACCGACAAGGTAGAGTCCTTCCGGCGTCCCCTCGGGCGCGGCGAGGTCGCCGGAACCTCGCTTGGCCCCGAAAAGCTTGCCGAAAAAGCCCTTCGACGGCTGGGTCGCTGTCGGCCTGGGGTCGTATCCCCGCAGCGTGCGCCACAGGCTTTGCAGGATTTCCGCGGCATGGGCCTGGGCCGGGTCGGGCCGGAGGGCACCTTCCGCCACGCGTGCGCGATAGGCCGGCAGAGGGCCGTCAGTCGGGGGGAGCACCGAGTCCATCGCGGCCAGGGATAGAACGGGAGGCGCGGCGGCTCAATGACCTGCCGCGCGAATGCCCCTCAATCCAGGTGCGCCAGATAATGCGCGATGGCGGCGATATCGGCGTCGGAAAGCCCGACGACCGCCCCGTTCATCTGGGTATCGACGCCCGCGCGGCGGCCGTCCCGGTACTCCCGCATGGTATGGGCCAGGAATTCCTCGCGCTGGGCGGCGACGCGCGGGATCTGCGCCCGGCCACCGAAATCGGCGACATGGCAGGTGGCGCAATGGCGTGGCCCGATGAAGGCCTGCCCGCGGGCGAAGAGCGCGTCGTCGCGCGGGCTCCGGTCATCCGGCGGGCCGGGCGGCAGGCTCGCGAAGAAGGCGGCGATGTCCTGGATGTCCTGGTCGGCCATGTTGGCGGCGAAATCGTTCATCGGGGGCGCCTGGCGGATGCCCTCGCGGAACAGGATCATCTGGATGGTGATGAAATCGGCCGGCTGGCCCGCCAGGGACGGAATGTTCTCCATCTGGCTGCGGCCATTCTCGCCATGGCAGGTGATGCAGGTCTGCCCTGCCAGCTCGGCCCCACGGCGGGCGTCCTGCGCCTCGGCCGCGATGGGAAGGGCGGCGGCCAGAAGGGCCGCCGCCAGCAGTCGAAGCCGCATCACTGACGATAGGTGATGCGGTAGATCGCGCCCATCTGCTCATCCGCGACGAGCAAAGAGCCGTCCCGCATCACATGGACATCGACAGGGCGGCCCAGGAAGCGCTGGTTCGCCTCGTCCAGCAGGCCCGTCATGAAGGGCTCGATGCCCGTCACATTGCCCTGCGCGTCGAGCTTCGCGACCACCACGTCATAGCCGTTCAGCCGGTCCCGGTTCCAGGAGCCGCGGCGGGCGATGAAGGCCTGGTTGCGATAGGCCTCGGGGAACATGGTCCCCGTGTAGAAGCGCATGCCGATCGGCGCCACATGGCCACCGAGCAGCGCCGCCGGCTGAGCGAACTCGCTGCAGTTGCGGCCGGCATTCTCCTGCGGGTCGGCCCAGCTGCCGACGCAGAACGGATAGCCATGGTCCTCGCCGCTGCGGCGGACGCGGATCAGCGTGTCCTGCGGCGTGTCGTTGCCGGCCCAGTCGCGGCCGTGATTGGTGGCCCAGAGCTCGCGAGTCACGGGGTGGTGGTGGAAGCCCACGCTGTTGCGCACGCCGCGCGCCTCGATGCGGCGATCGCTCCCATCCAGGTTGAAGGAAACGAGCAGCGCGAAACGGTCGCGGTCGATGGAGCAGATGTTGCAGGGCGCGCCGACGCTCGTATAGAGCCGGTTGTCGGGCCCCAGCGTCAGGTGCTTCCAGAAATGGTTGCCGCCGTGATCCGAATCGGCCGGCAGGCCGAAGGCCTGGGTCAGTTCCACCGGCGCGGGCACGTTGTCGAGATTGGCCTCGATATTGTCGTAGCGCAGCACCCGGTTGAGCGCGATGACGTAGAGGTTGTTCCCCACCATCGTCAGCGCGCTCGGGTTGTTCAGGCCTTGGGCGATGACGCGCGAGCGCGTCGTGCCATCCGCATTGCGCGTGGTGGCATAGACGCGGCCGATGGCGCGACTGCCGGAGAAGATGGTGCCGTTCGGCCCCTCCGTCATGGCGCGCGCGCCGGGAATGCCGTGCGCGAAGACGGCCACCGAGAAGCCCTGCGGCACGCGGATCGACGAGACAGGCAGCCGGTCCACCGGCGTGACGGTCAGGATCGGTGCATGGGGCGCGAGGGTGGAGCCCTCGGGGCGTCCCACGGCCCAGCCCGGAACGGGCGCCGGCGCGGGGGCCTGCGAAAAGGCCGGGGCGGCGATCAGCGCCGCGGCCATGCCGAGCAGAACGCGTTTCATGGTCATGCTTCCTCTCCCTGCTGCCCCTTGGGGCATTGCCGCCGGATGGAATGACGAAACCACAAGTGTTGCAAGCCCGTAGTGCCCCGGACATGGGGCCTTCAGGAGAATTCGCGGTACCTAAATTGCGACTCCCGGGCATCGGCCACCGCGGCTGCGAGAAGCCCGTGGTCCGGCGAGAGCGCGCAGGCCGGGTCGGTCGCGGCGGCGTCGCCCGTCAGCGCGAAGGCCTGGCAGCGGCAGCCGCCCCAGTCGCGCTCCGCATGGGCGCAGCCCTGGCAGGGCTTGGGCATCCAGCCGGTGCCGCGAAACGCGTTGAAGGCCGGGCTCCCGGTCCATGCCTCGGCCAGCGCCGTGTCGCGCACATTGGCGAAGACCATGCCCGTGATGGATTCGGCCGCGTGGCAGGGCAGGACGTTGCCGGCCGGCGAGACGGACAGGAAGCGCCGCCCCCATCCGCCCATGCAGGCCTTGGGCCGTGCCGCATGATAGTCCGGCACGACATAGTCGATGACAAGCCGTCCACGGTGCTGAATGCGCGCGGCGTCGACGACGCGGGTCGCCTCGTCCAGCATCTCGCGCGTCGGCAGAAGGGCGGCGCGGTTGGCCAGCGCCCATCCATAATACTGCACATGCGCGACCTCGAGCCGCGCCGCGCCCCATTCCAGCGCGATCTCGATCAGCCGGGGCAGGTTGTGCAGGTTCTGGCGGTGCACCACGGCGTTCAGCGTAAGCGGCAGCCCGGCCTGCTTCACCAGCGCGGCCGCCCTCGCCTTCTTCGCCTGCGCGCCCCGCATCCCGCCGATCCGCTCCGCCCCCGCCTCGTCGGCGTCCTGGATGGACAGCTGCACATGGTCGAGCCCTGCCGCCGCGAGCCGCGCCATCAGCGCCACGTCCAGCAGCACGCCCGCGGTGATGAGGTTGGTGTAGAGCCCCGCCTCGCGTGCCGCCGCCGTGATCTCCACGATGTCGCGCCGTGCGGTGGGCTCGCCGCCCGAGAGGTGGATCTGCAGACAGCCGAGCGCCGCCGCCTCGCGGAAGACGCGCGCCCATTCCTCCGTGCTCAGTTCCTGCCGTGCGCGCGAGAGCTCCACGGGGTTGGAGCAATAGGGGCAGCGCAGGGGACAGCGATGCGTGAGCTCCGCAAGCAAGGCCAGCGGAGGCTCGATCGCGCTCATTCGCGGAGCGCGCCCTTGGCGATGAGGTCGCGCAGCATCTCCGCGACATCGGCCGCGATCTCGGCCTCGGGGGCCGCGAACTTGCGGGCCAGCTCCGCCACGATCCCGGCCTCGTCGCGCTTCCCGTCCACCAGGCGCAGGACCTCCAGCGCCGTGTCGTCCGGGATGAACATGCGCTCCGGCGCCATCACGATCCAGCGGTCGCGCGCCTTGTCCTCATGCAGGCGGACGCCCGGGGGAAACTTCGGAATCATGGCCGCCACGCGCCGGGCGGCGGCAGGCCGGGCGCCACATAGGCGTGATGCAGCGCGTCGAGCTGCGCCCAGAGCAGGTCGCACTTGAAGCGCAGCGCGGCGAGGCAGAGCTCCTGCTTCTCGCGCGTATCGGCGTGCTCCTTCACGTAGCCGAGCGCGAAATCGACATCCTGCGGCGCCTGCGTCAGGCGCGGCGTGAAATAGGCGAGCGTCTCCTCGCTCACGAAGTCGTAGCCGCGCAGCATGCCGGCCACGCGCTCCTGGATGATGTTGGGCGAGAACATCTCGGTCAGCGAGGAGGCGATCGCCTCCAGCACGCTGCGCTCGCGCACGAAATGGACATAGGCATCGACGGCGAAGCGCGTGCCGGGCAGCAGGCCCGCGAGCGAGACCACGTAGTCGCGATCCAGGCCCAGGCTGTCCGTCAGCACCAGCCAGCGCTCCACGCCGCCGGGCTTGGAACCGTCGCCGTCATGATCCTCGATACGCCGGCGCCATTCGCGGCGCAGGTCGGTGGTCGGGAGCCGCGCCAGCAGCGAGGCGTCCTTCGCCGGGATACTCGCCTGGTAATAATAGCGGTTCAGCGCCCAGGCCTGGACCTGCGGCTTCGTCAGCTTCCCTGTGTGCAGCAGCCGGTGGAAGGGATGCAGGATGTGGTAGCGCTCGGCGCCGATGGCGCGGAGCTCGCCCTCCAGTTCCTCGGGGGTCGCCAGGTTCAAAGCGTGATCTCCATCCCGTCCTCGGCGACTTCCCAGCCGGCGGCGGTCAGCATCGCGCGCTCCGCGCTGTCGTCCAGCAGGGCGGGGTTGGTGTTGTTGATATGGATGAAGATGCGCCGGGCGACGCCAAGGCGCGCGAACGCATCGAGCGTGCCGCCCTCGCCCGTCATGGGCATGTGGCCCATCCGGCGGCCGGTCTTGGGCCCGGCGCCCGCGCGGATCATCTCGTCATCGGTGAAGAGCGTGCCGTCGAACATCACGCAATCGGCCCCCGCCAGGCGGGCCTCCAGAGCCGGCGTCATCATCGCGCAGCCGGGGATGTAGTGCAGCGCGGCGCCCCCGGCCGAGATCGCGAGTCCCACCGCCTCGCCATCCTCCGCGACGCCCGGGTCGCCCCCGTTCTCGGCGAAGAGCGGAACCTTGCCGGGGACGGCATAGGCCTCGACCCGAAGGCCGGGCAACGGCTCGAAGGGCGAGGACATCGGCATCGGGTGGCGGCTGACGAACTCGGGATTGAGCGCGCGGAAGATGGGATTTTCCTCCACCACGGCGAGGCTCTGTTCGCTCCCGTGGAGGCTGAAGGCTTGTCGCTCCCGCAGCGTCAGCAGTCCGGCGAGGGTGTCGACCTCTGCCCCGGTCAGGATCACCGCCCTGATGGGCGAGTTGCGAAGGGGTTCCGGCCGCGGGTGCAGCGCCGGGGTATCGGCGATCTGCTGGCGAAGATCGGGCGCGGCATTCACCACCGCCCAGGTCTCGCCATCGGCGCTGACAGCGATGGAGGCTTGGCTACGCGGCCTCGCAGCCGCATCGCCTGAGCGCGCACGCCGGCAGCCGGGACCGGCCGAGTTCCATTGCGGGAAGCCGCCGCCGGCCCCCGCGCCCAAAACGATCGCACGCAGCATAAGAGGGACCAGGCGTTTCCGCCCGGTCTCGGATCAGCCGATTTCGGCGCAGGCGTAGCTGTTGATCTCGAGCGCCAGGGACACTTCGACGATACGCGGCTTCTTCCAGGCCATAGGTAACCTCCCGAATCTTGCTCCGGCGTGATGCCGGCCCCTTCAAGATGGCAGTCCTTTCACCCGTCATCAAGGAGGGCGATATCGCCGGAGGGCGTTCTGCTTTAAAGCCGCCCGGCACAGTCGATTGGAGGATGCCATGGCCTATCGGGTCGCCGTCGTGGGCGCCACCGGCGCGGTGGGGCGCGAGCTCCTGAAGATCCTGGCGGAGCGGAAGTTCCCCGTGTCCGAGGTGGTGGCGCTGGCCTCGGCCCGCTCGGTCGGCCAGGAGGTGAGCTTCGGCGAGGACCGCGTGCTGAAGGTCCGGAGCCTGGAAGCCTATGACTTCACCGGGACGGACCTGGCCCTGTTCAGCCCGGGCGCCGCGATCTCGGCCGTGCATGCGCCCCGCGCCGCCGGTCAGGGCTGCGTGGTGATCGACAATACCAGCCAGTTCCGCATGGAGCCCGGCGTCCCGCTGGTGGTGCCGGAGGTGAACCCGCAGGCGCTGGCGCGATTCCGCAAGCGCAACATCATCGCCAATCCCAATTGCAGCACCATCCAGATGGTCGTGGCGCTGAAGCCGCTTCACGACATCGCGAAGGTGAAGCGCGTCGTCGTCTCGACCTACCAATCCGTCTCCGGCGCGGGGAAGGAGGCGATGGACGAGCTCTTCAACCAGACCAAGGGCAGCTTCGTGAACGACCTGCCCACGGTCGAGCAGTTCCCCAAGCCGATCGCCTTCAACGTGATCCCGCAGATCGACATCTTCATGGATGACGGCTCCACGACGGAGGAGTGGAAGATGGCGGTGGAGACGCGGAAGATCCTGGATCCGGACATCCAGGTCGTCGCAACCTGCGTGCGCGTCCCCGTCTTCGTGGGCCACGGCGAAGCGGTGCATGTCGAGTTCGAGAACCCCATTACCGTCGCGCAGGCGCAGGCGGCGCTGAAAAAGGCGCCCGGCGTGAACCTCTACGACCGTCGAGAGGATGGGGGCTACATCACGCCGATCGACGCGGCCGGCGATGACGACGTGTTCGTCTCCCGCATGCGCCGCGACCCGACGGTGCCGAATGGCCTCGCCTTCTGGTGCGTCAGCGACAATCTCAGGAAGGGCGCGGCCCTGAATGCGGTGCAGATCGCCGAGGAGCTGCACCGCCAGGGGCTGCTGAAGAAGCAGCCGGCCTGATCAGGGGAAGTTCACGTCCGTCAGGTTGCAGGTGTTGACCTGACGGCGTTCCGTCGCCTGACCATTGGCATAGACGACCCGGATGTCGTTCACGCACTGCCCGGCGGGCAGCGAAATGACGAAGTTCTGGCCCGGCTCCAGCACATTCTGCCCGAGCCGGTCCGAGCCCCAGTTCTGATCCGCCGAGGACGATACATAGACCTCGTTGATGACCACGTTGCCACGGTTGTTCAGGCGGAAGTCCGGGTTGTTGGACTGCGCCCAGGCCGGTGCGGCTGCCGTCATGGCGATGGCGGCGAAGAAAGCGGTGCGTGTGATGAGCATTCCTGATCCACCCTGTTGATCGGTCGCCATGATGGCGCCGAACGTATTGACTTAACTCTAATGTCAAGAGCCCCGCTAGGACTGACGTCCTGTTTTCCTTGATTTAAGGAACAAAATAGGAACATATAGCCTTCAGCATGTCTGGAGGCCTCCCTTGCCACCCTTCCTCGCCACCCCTCTCAAGCTTCTCCTCTGCGGCACGGCCGCCATTGCCGTGCTGGCCGCCGCGAAGATCGCCGGGCTCAGCCCTGCCCCCCTCCTGGTGGCGCCGGGGAGCCTGGCTGCGCTGCTCGTCTTCCTCGTGGGCCTCGGCTTCGCCGGATTCCTCTGGTGGCTCGCCTCGCGCTGCTTCCTCTTGCTGCGCGATCCCGCGACTACGCCCGAGCAGATCGCGGCGCTCCGCGACCTGCCGCTCGCCCTGCCGGAGGGCACGGTGCGTGCGCTGCTGGCGCTCATCGTCGGCGTCATCGGCCTGCCGCTGCTGCTGTTCAGCCAGACCCTCGCCCTCAACGACGCGGTCGCGGGTTACGTGAACGGCATCATTGCCGGCGTCTTCGGCTACTACTTCGGCGCCCGCTCCACCGGACCCGACGCCCAGGCGAATCGCCGGCTGGGCGAGGCGCTCGAAGGCCAGCAGCGCGCGAATGACGCTCTTCGGGCCAGCGAGGCCGCCGCCCGCGAGGCCGCGAGCCAGGCAGCGCAGCCGGACCTCCTGGCCGGCGCCGCCGCGGCGCTCGAGCGTCATCTCGGCGTCGCGCGGATTCTCTTGCAGCGGCTGGGTCCTGCTTTGCCGGCAGGCCTCATTCCACCCCAGGCGCAATCCGCCATTGATATGGCCGAGCAAGCGCTCGGCCTCGCCCGCGCCGGTGGCGCCGATCTGGGCGCGATCCAGGCCGCGGCGAGCGCATTGACCGGGCGCGAGGGTCCGCTCGCCACGCTGCTGCGGGCCGCCGCCCCGCTGCTGCCCGCCGCCGGCGGTCCGCTCGCCGGCATCGCCCTGTTGCTGAGTGCCGGATGGAGCCTGGGGGCCGCGGCGTGGCGGCGCTTCCGCGCGCAACTTCTCGACACGCCGCATGACCCGGCGCTTTTCGACCCCGGCACGATCACGCCTGCCTCGGCGGAGCTGCGCCTCTCGGAAGCCCCGATCTTCGCGCGCCTGTTCCAGCCGCGCGTCGCCGAAGCCGGCTTCCTGGCCAGCCTGCTCGATACTTGCCTGCGCGAGGACGCGGCCGAGCGCCTCTGGGCCGGCTATCCCGGCTTCGCCAACCCCGCCGAGGCCTCCGAAGGCCTCGCGCAGTTCCGCCGCGCCCTTCTGCAGGACCGTGTGGAAAGCGATCTCGGCGCGGACACTTCCATCCGCGCCGTACAATCCCTCCAGGAGGCCGCGCCGGCGCTGCGCCCGGCAGCGAACGACCGGGTCGCCCTTCCCCAGCTCGGCGGCGGCTCGGACGCCCAGGCCGCGCTCCAGGCCCTGACCCTGCTGCTCGGCGAGATGCGCGAGGCCCGCACGGATCCGAGCCGTATCCTCTCGGAGATCGCGGCGTGAGATGGCTTCCGCTTTGGCTGCTGGCGGGCTGCGCGAGCGTGGCGTCGATCGCCGATCCACCGCTCGGGCAGCTCGCGCGCTGGCAATCGGCCAGCCCGGCCGAGATCGCCGCGGAGCCGCTCGACTGCCCCCCCGGTCACGTGGCCTGTCCGCCATTGTACTCGCGAAAGGCCGAGGCCTGCATGTCGCTGGCCATGGGGCGCCGGGCGGCGGGGGCCGCGTGTCCACCTGTGGCCGATTTCCTGCGCTGCGCCGCCGATTCCTACGCGGCGGCGCGCTCGCTTTCGCCCTCGCAACGCCTGGCGGATGGCGAGGCGCAGGCCCGGCTTTGCCTGGCCGAACACGCCACCCCGGGCGACGCGCGAAGCGATCTGGCCCTGGCCGCACGGGCCGCTGCCGAGGCACCGCCGGAACGCGCGGCCCTGCTGGGCGCGCGCGCGGCGCTGGCGGCCACGCGGCCGGGCGCGGGAACGGCCGGCGAGCGCTGCGCCGCGCTGCGCGCCGGCCTGCGCCTGGCCCCGGCCGACTCCCGCGAAGCGGCCGATCTGGCCCGCCGCCGCGCCACCCTTCCCGAGTGCGGAGACCATCCATGATCCTCGAACGAAACCTCGCCTTCCGGCTTCCCCTTTTGCGGGGCGATGACGTGCGGCGCGCGCAGCTGGCCCTCATCCGCGCGGGCGCGTTGCGCGGCGAGGCCGATGGCGCCTTCGGTCCGGCGACGCGCGACGCCGTGCTGGAATTCCAGCGCCGCGCGCGCCTTCCCGCCGACGGCATCATTGGCCCCGTGACCTGGTCCCGGCTCGGCGGCGAGCCGGGCCTGCAGCCCGATCGTCCCTGGCAGGACGGGCTGCGCCCCTTCCTGCCGGCCATCACCGCGTGGCATGGCGATGCCGGCCGGCTGAGCTGGCGGCTGACGCGCGCGGGCATCGAGATCCAGGGCGAGAACGCACCGCGCCGGAATGGCGACGGCGCCGTGGCGGCGCGCTGCTGGGCAACCTATCGCCAGGCGCTGGGGGATGCCGCGCGCCGGTTTTCCGTGCCGGTGGAGCTGCTTCTCGCCATCGCCTGCACCGAGAGCGCGGGCCGGGCCACGGCGCTGCGCGAGGAGCCCGGCTATGTCGACGACGAGGCCACGCCTCATCGCGTGTCCCCGGGATTGATGCAGACGCTGATCTCCACGGCGCGGGAGGCCCTGGGCGACCCGAAGCTCGACCGCGCACGGCTGCTGGACCCGGCGGTTTCCGCCGCCGCCGGCGCGGCCTACGTCGCGCGCCAGGGCCGGACCGGCAAGGCGCCCACCGGCTTCGACCCGCCGCTGGCGGCGATCGCCTACAACGCCGGCAGCCTGCGCGCGGACCGTAACGCAGCCAATCCCTGGGGCCTCGTCCAGACGCGGCGCGGCAACGTCTGGCACGCGGATATCCTTTGCGCGCATCTCGGCGACACCTATGCGCGCTTCGCCGCCGGCGAGGCGCCGGACGAGACGGTTCCGAGCTTCTGGCCTCTGCTGGGCTGACGGATCGTTCCGCCCGGCGATGGACTCGCCGGGCGGCCGCGCCTATGGCAGCCGGCGCACGACAGGAACCGCCCTTGCCCCGCCCGGCCGAACCACCCGCGCCGCCCACCTTCGCCGAGATCTCGGGCATGACGCCCCAGGAACTCGCCCGCCTGCTCAACGGCGACCCCGCCAGCGCGGCCCGCTTGCTCGGCGCCGCCGCGCGCTTCGGCATGGTCGAGGCGCAGGTGCACTACGCGCAGATCCTCCTCGACGGGCGCGGCGTGGCGCGCGACCCCGCCGCCGCCTTCCGCTGGTTCGGCATCGCGGCCGGCGCCGGTTCCATTGAGGGGACCAACATGCTGGGCCGCTGTCACGAGCTCGGCTGGGGCGTGCCCGCCGATCCCGAGGCGGCCGCGGTCCAGTATCGCAAGGCCGCCGAGGCCGGGCTCGACTGGGGCCAATACAACTACGCCAATCTGCTCGCGCGGGGCGCGGGCGTCGCCCAGGACCGGGACGAAGCGCTCCGCTGGTATCGGCGCGCGGCCGCTCAGGGCCATGCGAAGTCGATGAACCTGGTGGGGCGGTTCAAGGAGGAAGGCTGGGGCACCATCGCCGACCCAGGAGAGGCCGCGGAATGGTATCGCCGCGCCGCCGAAGGAGGCGATTTCCGCGGCCAGTTCAACCACGCCAGCGTGCTGGCCCGGCGAGGGGAGATCGATGCGGCGGCGACATGGTACCGGCGCGCCTCGGAGACCGGAACCGCCGGCTTCCTCCGCAGCATGGCGGCCGATCTGTTGCGCCAGCCGTACGAGATTTTCCACGCCATCGCCCTGGAAATCCTCGCGCGACGACGTGCCTCGGGCGAGGCCGAAGACCTCTTCGCCTATGGCGCCGCCATCCTGCCGAAGGACCCGCGTGAGGCCCGCCGGTGGCTAGGCCGCGCCGCGGCCCTCGGCCATGAGCCGGCCAAGGATCTGCTGAGGAAGCAAGGGGTTCCGGGGCGACTTCGTTTGATCCGTGCAATGTTGCAACAGTAGCACAAATCCGCCTTCGGCCGAGTTGCGAATGGTTATTATTTGCGCTAGTGCAACGTCACCTATCGTATCGAATGGTGGCAAATGTCCCTGCGTGAAACCCCGGCCAACTGGCAGTCTAACCTCGGGCTGATGGGCCTCGGCCTCCTGGCCGCTCTGCCTGGCAACGCTTCCGCGCAGACCGCGCCCGCGGCGGCGCCCGACACGGCGACCCAGGTGACCCTGCCGGAGCTGAACGTCGGCGGCACCGCGCCGAACCCGCCCATCCGCACCGATATCGGCAATGCCCCTCGCCTTCCCACGGGCGTCCAGGACGCGCCGCAGAGCATCAGCGTCGTTCCCCGCGCCCTGATCGACGAGCGCGGCGCGACCTCGCTGCGCGAGGCTCTGCGAAACGTCACCGGCATCAGCCTCGCCGCAGGCGAAGGCGGCCTTTCGGGCGACAATCTGACGCTGCGCGGTTTCAGCGCGACCAACGACTTCTACATCGACGGCATTCGCGACAGCGCGCCCTACACGCGCGATCCGTTCAATGTGGAATCCATCGAGGTGCTGAAGGGCCCGTCTGCCGTGATGTTCGGCCGCGGCTCGACCGGCGGCGTCATCAACCAGACGTCGCGCGCGCCCCAGGCCCGCACCTTCGGCGAGTTCACCATGTCGGGCATGGACCCGATGGGCTTCCGGGCCACCACGGATATCAACGTCAATGTCGGCAACGTGGCCGTCCGCCTCAACGCCATGGCCATGCACCAGGACGTGGCGCGCCGGAACAACGTCTACAACGAGCGCTGGGGCGTCGCGCCGTCGATCACCTGGGGCCTCGGCGGCGACACGCAGGTCACCTTCAGCTACCTGCACCAGACCGAGAACAACATTCCCGACTTCGGCATCCCCATCATCGGGAACCGCGTCGCGAACGTGAACGTCAGCAACTTCTACGGCCTCCGCAACGTCGACCGGGAGCAATACGTCACCGACGTGATGACGGCGCGCATCCAGCACCGCTTCACCGAGGGCGTGAACCTCAGCAACACCACGCGCTACGGCAACTACTATCGCGACGTGAGCGCCACCGCGCCGCGCATCGTCGGCACCGCGACGGTGAACACGCCCTTGGCCAACATTCTGGTGAACCGCCAGGCGCAGCTCCGCGCCGGCCTCAGCACCATCCTCGAGAACCAGACCGAACTGCGCGTGCAGGCCCGCACGGGCCCGCTGGAGCACAACGTCGTCTCCGGCCTCGAGGTCGGGCGTGAGAGCGTGCAGCTGCGCCGCTGGACGGCCACGCGTCCGACGGCCTCGCTCGTCGCGCCGAACTACGACCAGATGCCAGGCTACCAGGATGCGCGCTCGCTGACGGCGGACACGCTGACGGTCGCCAACCGCATCGCCGTCTACGCCGTGGACCAGATCCGCATCGGCCAGTACTTCGAGGTTCTGGGCGGCGTCCGCTTCGAGAATTACGACGCGTCCGTCACCAATCGCTTCGTCGCGAACGCGAACCTCTCGCGCGACGACAATATGTGGAGCTGGCGCGGCGCGCTGGTGTTCAAGCCGGTCCGTGGCGTGCGCACCTATTTCGCCGCCGGCACCTCCTACAATCCCTCGGCGGAGAGCCTGGCCCTCACAACCGCGACCTCGAACCTCGCGCCCGAGTCCAACATCTCCTACGAGTTCGGCGCGAGCTGGGAAGTGAACCGCAACTTCGAGATCCGCGGCGCCCTCTTCCAGATCGACAAGGAGAACGCCCGCACGACGGACCCGACCAACGCCACGGTCACCGTCCTGCAGGGCGAGCAGCGGGTCCAGGGCTTCGAAATCTCCGCCAGCGGCGCCCCGATCCCCAGCGTGCCGCAATGGAACGTCATCGCCGGCTACACCTACCTGAACAGCGAGATCGTGAAGTCCCGCAACCCGGCCGAGGTCGGGCGCCAGATGCTGAACACGCCGCAGAACACCGCGACCTTCTGGACGACCTACGACCTTCCCTATGGCTTCACCATCGGCGGCGGCGCAAGCTACGTGGACAGCCGCTACGCGAACACCGCCAACACGGTGCGCGTGCCCTCCTACACGCGCTACGATGCGACCGTGGCCTGGAACATTTCCCAGGGCCTGACGGCGCGTCTGAACGGCCTGAACCTGACGGACCGCAAGTTCTACGAGGGCGTCTATCAGGGCAACATCACCCCGGGCGCCGGGCGGACCATCATCGCCTCCCTGACCGCGAGGTTCTGACAGCCGTGCCGCGGGCCGGACAAGCTGGACGGCCACGGAAGGCGTTGCGCGAAAGCGCAACGCCTTCCGTGCTTCGGCCTCCGCCTATCGCTGTTATTGCGAATTATTCGCAACACCTCTAGCGCCCGGCTCCATGATGGCCTATCACTCCCGCGGCTGCCTCGGCGTCATTGGCTGGACGGGAGGATGGCCACCGGCTTCCTTCCTGCAGGCTCCCACCATGGCGCATGGCGCTGGTCACACCCGAGATCATGGCGGCCCTGCGAAGTCCGGGGTCGGCTATCAAGAACTCCTCCGCGGCGGGGCCGAAGCATGAGCAGCGCGGCCCTCCTCGTACAGGCGACGTCCGCCATCATCGTCACCGGCCTGCTGGCCTGGCTCGCGCTTCCGCGGGGCCGGCAGGCATGTCGCGTTCCGGCACGGTCCGGAAAACGGCCCGGAGCGGCCGGTCGCGACACCAACGGATAGGGACTATCGATGTTCAAGCGTATTCTCGTCCCCGCCGCGATGCTGGCGGCGACAGCCCAGGCCTACGCGCAGGAAGCCGCGGCGCCCGCCGCAGCGCCGTCCAGTCCGATCCGGGCGGTTCTGCCGCAGGACCTCTCGGCTTGGGGCATGTTCGCCCATGCCGACATCGTCGTTCAATCGGTCATGATCGGCCTGGCTCTCGCCTCAGTCCTCACCTGGACCGTGGCGCTGGCCAAGGCCTTTGAGCTGGCGGCCGCCAACCGGCGCGCGCGCGAGGGCGTCGCCCAGCTCACCCAGGCACGGGACCTGGCGGAGGCCTCGTCGCGCCTCGCCGGCCAGCCGGGCGCCTGCGCGGCACTGACCCGCGCCGCCTCGGCCGAACTCGCCACGAGCGAGGGCGCGCAGCGCGAGGCGGTGCAGGAGCGCGTGGGCTGGCGCCTGGAGCGCATCGTGGCGAATTCCGGCCGCCGCCTGTCGCGCGGGACGGGCATCCTCGCCTCCATCGGCTCGGTGGCGCCCTTCGTCGGCCTCTTCGGCACGGTCTGGGGCATCATGGACAGCTTCATCAGCATTTCCCGAGCGCAGACGACAAACCTCGCGGTCGTGGCGCCGGGGATCGCCGAGGCGCTGCTCGCGACCGCCATCGGCCTCGTGGCCGCCATCCCCGCCGTGATCCTGTACAACGTCTTCGCGCGCGGCATCACCGGGCACAAGGCGCTGCTCGCCGACGCCGTGGCGGAGACGATGCGCCTGCTCTCGCGTGAACTCGACCACCCGAACCGCGCGCACCTGCGGATGGTCGCGGAGTAACCCTCGATGGCCTTCCAACTCGGTGGCGGTGACGACGAACTCACCGAAACCCACGACATCAACGTCACCCCGTTCATCGACGTGGTGCTCGTGTTGCTGATCGTCTTCATGGTCGCAGCCCCGCTCGCGACGGTCGACGTGCCGGTGGACCTGCCGAGCAGCACGGCCCAGCAGCAGCAGCGGCCGGACAAGCCGATCTTCCTGACGCTGCGCTCCGACATGTCGCTCTACCTCGGCGACCAGGAGGTTTCCCGGGAGGGGCTGCGCGCCGCGCTCGACGAGGCTTCGGGCCATGACCGTGAGCAGCGCGTCTTCCTGCGCGCGGACACGACGGTGCCTTACGGCGAGCTGACAGAAGCCATGAACCTGCTGCGCGGGGCCGGCTATCTGAAACTCGCCCTGGTCGGCCTGGACGGGGGCACGCGGCCGTGAGCGCCAGCGCCGCGTCCGGCCGCCTGCTGGATCCGGACAGCCCGCAGCCCCGCTACGGGGTGGCCCTGGCGCTGGTTCTGGCTCTGCACGCCGGGGCCGTCGCCGTGGCGCTCATGCCGCGCCAGAACACCCAGCCGGTGGCCGCCGAGGCGATCCTGATCGACCTCACGCCCGATCCGGCGCCGCCGGCGGAAGAGCCCCCGGCCGTGGAGCCGGAAGCGCTCCCCGAGGCCGCTCCGCCTCCCGAACCCGTCGCCGAGGAGCCCCCCCCGCCAGAGCCGCCTCCGCCCGAGGCCCCGGCCGAGGTCGCCCTGCCCGAACCGCCGCCCCCTCCCCCGCCGCCCGAGCCGCCTCCGCCGCGCCGGGTCACCCCGCCGCGCCCGCCACGCCCGCAGCCGGTGCAGCGGACGGTCCCGGCCGAAGCGCCGCCGGCAGAGGCCCCGGCCGCCGCGCCCGCCGTGGCGCCCGGACCGGCCGCGCCCGCGCGCGCCAGCGGCGCCGCGGTGACGAGCTGGCAAGGCCAGATCATGGCCCGGCTTCAGGCCTACCGGCGCTACCCGGACAGCTCCCGTTTCCGTCGGGAGGAAGGTGTCGTCTACCTGGCCTTCACCATGGACCGCGGCGGCAACGTGTTGAGCGCGCGGATTGCCCGCAGCTCGGGACATTCGGCGCTGGACGAGGAGACGGTGGAACTGGCGCGCCGCGCCTCCCCGCTGCCGGCCCCGCCGGCCGACGTGCAGGGCAACCCCCTCAGCCTCACGGTTCCGGTCCGCTTCTCCCTGCGCTGACCGGCTTTGCGGTGCCCGTTCAGGCGTGACCCATGCAAATGGGTCACGCTTGATTTGTTTGGGGCATCCGATGCCAATGCCCGGAGTTTCCCTTCGTGTTCAATGTTGTCGAAAGGTAACAGTTGCTGCAGCTTCGCTCCGACCGCGGCATACACGGCGCCGTGATGCCGCCTCGACGTTCCCTTCTCCGTGCCTCGACCGGGCTCGGCGCAATCCTTCTCGCCGGATGCTCGACCATCCGGCCCGATGCGCGTTCGGGGATCGCCCTGCCGGCTCAGCTGGCCGCCGCCACGGGAGAGCCCGCCAATTGGCCCGACCCCGCCTGGTGGCGTGGCTTCGGCTCGCCGGAGCTGGACGCCCTGATGGCCCAGGCCGTGCAAGCGAACTTCGATATCCGCGCCGCGGTCGCGCGGATCCGCCAGGCCGATGCACAGGTCCGTATCGCGGGGCAGGCGCTTCTGCCCACCGGCAATCTGACCGCCAGCGCCACGCGCACGCAGTCGCCGACGCAGACGGCCACCGCCGTCACCATCAACAACACCGGCGGCCGCCGCTTCGTGCAGCGCGAGCTGTTCCAGACGGGCCTGCAGGCGAGCTACGAGATCGACTTCTGGGGCAAGAACCGCGCCGCCGTCGTCGCCGCCGAGCAGAATGCGCGCGCCAGCCGCTTCGATGTCGCCGCCATCACCATGACGACCGAAGCCTCGGTCGCCACGACCTATTTCCAGATCCTGGCCTCCCGCGAGCAACTCGCCATCCAGCAAGCCAACCTCGCCGCGGCAGAACAGACGCTGAGCCTGCTGCAGCAACGGCTGACGGCCGGCACCGGGACCGGGCTCGACATCGCGCAGCAGCAGACGCTCGTCGGGCAGCAGCGCGCCGCCATCCCCCCGCTGCGGCAATCGGTGGAGCAGAACACCTATTCGCTGGGAACGCTGACCGGCCAGGTGCCGGAGCAGGTCCCCCCGCCGCGCATGAACCTGGCCGATATCCGCGTCCCCTCCCCACGGCCCGGCCTTCCATCCGAAGTGCTGCAGCGTCGGCCGGACGTCTGGCAGGCGGAGGCGACGCTCGCCGCCGCCCAGGCCAGCGTGGAGCAGGCCCGCACGGCCATGTTCCCCTCCATCACGCTGACCGCGAATGGCGGCTTTCAGAACGTGGCGCTCGAGAACCTGCTCCGGCCGGGTTCCGTGCTTTACTCCCTGGCAGCCGGCCTCACGCAGCCCATCTTCCAGCTGGGGCAGCTCCGGGCGCAGTACCGCCTGACCCAGGCCCAGGCCGAGGAGCTCCTGGAAAACTACCGCGCCGCGATCGTCGCCGCGCTGGTGGATGTGGAGAGCGCGATCGTGGCTCTGCGGGAGACGACCGAGCAGGAAGCCCTCCAGGGCGCCGCGACGCAGGCGGCGGAGCGGGCCTATGCGATCTCCCAGACCCAGCTCCGCGTCGGGACGATCGATCTTCTGACCCTGCTCGTCACGCAGCAGGCCGTCTTCAACGCCCGCAACGCACTGGCGCAGGCTCGCCTTCAGAAGCTGCAGGCCGCGGTGGGACTCTTCCGCGCCCTGGGCGGCGGCTGGAGCTGATGTCGAGGGAATGATCCATGCCTGACACCCCGCTTCCCATCGACACGGCCCGCCAGAAGGCATTGCCCTCGCCAGCCGAGCGTCCGGCTCTGCCCCCGCCGGAAACGCCCCCGCCAGCGAAGCGCCGGCGCGGCCGGGGCTGGTTGATCTTCCTGCTGATCCTCGCGGCCGCGGGCGGCGCGGCCTGGTACTGGTGGCCGCAGATCTCGGCTCGCTTCTCCGGCCAGCCGGCGGCCGGCCAGCCCGGCGCGGCCGCCGGCCGCGGCCGCTTCGGCGGCAACATGGCCGTGCCGGTGACGGTGGCCCCCGCCACGGCCAAGGACCTGCCGGTCCTGCTCGACGCGCTCGGCACCGTGCAGGCGCTCAACACCATCACCGTCCGCTCGCAGGTGGATGGAATCCTCATCGACGTCGCCTTCACGGAGGGCCAGGAAGTGCGGCGCGGCGACGTGCTGGCGCGCATCGACCCGCGCACCTATGCCGCGGCGCTGGCCCAGGCCGAGGCGAAGAAAGCGCAGGACGAGGCGACCCTCGCCAATGCGCGCCTGGACCTGCAGCGCTACACGGACCTCGTCCGCATCAACGGCGCCTCCCGCCAGCAGCTCGACACGCAGCGCGCCCAGGTGGCGCAGTACGAGGCGCTGGTGCAGGCGGATCAGGCCGCCATCGACAGCGCGCGCACGCAGCTCGACTTCACCACCATTCGTTCCCCCATCGACGGCCGCGTGGGCCTGCGCCTCGTGGACCAGGGCAACATCGTGCGTTCGGGCGACAGTTCCGGCCTCGTGGTCGTGACGCAGGTGGACCCGATCAGCGTGATCTTCACCCTGCCCCAGCAGGATCTGCCCCGCATCCTCACTGCCATGCGCGACGGGCCGGTGGAGGTTCTCGTGGTGGCGACGGACGGGACGGTTCGCGCCACGGGCCAGCTTCTGACGCCAGACAACCAGGTGGACCAGAATACCGGCACCATCAAGCTGAAGGCGACTTTCCCGAACCAGGACCGGATGCTCTGGCCGGGCGCCTTCGTGAATGTCCGCATGCTGGTCGGCACCATCCGGCAGGCACTGACCGTGCCGCTGGTCGCCGTGCAACGCGGCCCCGACGGCACGTATGCCTTCGTCCTCAAGGAGGACAACACGGTCGAGCAGCGCCCCATCACCACCGGCTTCATCAACGCGACCGATGCCGTGGTGCAACGTGGCCTGCAGCCTGGGGAACGGGTGGTCACCTCGGGCGCGCTGCGGCTCAATGCCGGGGCCCAGGTGCAGGTGATCGAGCCGGTCGTGCCGGCCTATGTGCCGCCGGCCGCGCGCCGCCGCTTCAGCGGCCCGCCCGGCCAGGGGCGGCCGCAGGGCGAAGGCCAGGGGGCCCCGGCCGAGGGCCGGCAGGGCCGCCCGGGCGGCGAGAATCGTCCCGGCGGCCGCGCGCCCGGCGAGGGCAGGCCCGCCGGTGCGCCGGGCGATGCCCAGCCCCCGATCTCCGGCGGCGGCACGCGGCCCGCGGGCGCGCCGTGAACTTCTCCTCGCCTTTCATCACCCGGCCGGTCGCCACCTCGCTCCTCGCGGTGGCCGTGCTGCTGGCCGGTCTCTTCGGCTATCTGAAGCTGCCCGTCTCGGCGCTGCCCGAGGTCGATTTCCCCACCATCGAGGTCAGCACTCAGCTCCCGGGCGCATCGCCCGAGACGGTGGCGGTCCAGATCACCGCCTCGCTCGAGCGGCAGCTCGCGCAGATCGCCGGGCTGGTGGACATGATCTCGGTCAGCGGGCCGGGCAATTCGCGCATCACCCTGCAGTTCAACCTTGGCCGCAACATCGACGACGCGGCGCAGGACGTGCAGGCGGCGATCAACGCCGCGCGCGGCACCTTGCCGCAGAACCTTCCCTACCCCCCGACCTACGCGAAGGTGAACCCGGCCGACCCACCGATCATGACGCTGGCGCTGACCTCGGACTCCATCCCGATCTACCGGATTTCCGATGCCGCGGACTCGCTCCTCGCGCAGCGGCTCTCGCAGGTGACGGGTGTCGGTCGCGTGGCAGTGCAGGGCAACATGCGCCCGGCCGTCCGCATCCAGGCCGACCCGCGGCGCCTCGCCGCCTACGGGCTTTCGCTGGAGGACATCCGCAACACCGTGGTCGGAGGGAATCAGGCCGGGCCGAAGGGCTCGCTGGACGGGCCGCGGCAGGCTTCCACCGTCATGGCGAACGACCAGATCAGCTCGCCATCCGCCTTCGCCAACCTCGTCGTCGCCTGGCGCAACGGCGCGCCTGTGCGCCTCTCCGACGTCGGCACGGCGGTGGACGGGCTCGAGAACACGCTGAACGCCGCCTGGTTCAACGGCCAGCGCGCCGTGCTCATCGACGTGCAGCGCCAGCCGGGCGCCAATATCGTCGAGACGGTGGACCGCGTGCGCGAGCAGCTGGCGCAGCTGCAGGGCGCGCTGCCCGGGGGCATAAAGCTGACCGTCGTCTCCGACCGGACGGAGACCATCCGCGCCTCGGTGCACGAGGTGCAGTTCACCCTGGTGCTCTCGGTCATCCTGGTGGTGGCGGTGATCTACCTCTTCCTTCGCAGCGCGCGCGCCACTGTCGTGCCCGGGGTGGCATTGCCGCTTTCCATCATCGGCACCTTCGGCGTCATGTCGCTCTGCGGCTTCTCGATGGACAACCTCTCGCTCATGGCGCTGACCATCGCGACGGGCTTCGTCGTAGACGATGCGATCGTCATGATCGAGAACATCGTGCGCCTGATCGAGGAGGGCGAGTCCCCTCTCGCCGCCGCGTACAAGGGCGCCAAGCAGATCGGCTTCACCATCGTCTCGCTGACCGTCTCGCTGATCGCTGTCTTCATCCCGCTGCTCTTCATGTCTGGCGTGGTGGGCCGCCTCTTCCGGGAATTCGCGTTGACGCTGACCATCGCGGTCATCGTCTCGATGTTCGTCTCCCTGACGCTGACGCCGATGATGACGGGGCGCATGCTGCGCCCGGCCGCCGAGGACCATCCCAGCTGGATCTCGCGTCAGTTCGAACGCGGGTTCGACTGGATGCGCGACCACTACGCCACCAGCCTGCGCTGGGTGCTGCGGCACGAGGCGCTGATGCTTGTCCTGACGGCGGTGACGTTGGCCGGGACGGTCGGCCTCTATGTCGTGATGCCCAAGGGCTTCCTGCCCGCCCAGGATACCGGGCTTCTCGTCATCACCAGCGAAGGGCCCGAAGACGCCTCCTTCGCGCGCATCGCGGAGCTCCAGCACCAGGTGTCGGAGATTGTCCGCCAGGACCCCGACGTGACCGGCGTCACCTCCGTCGTCGGAGCCGGGTCGGTGAACCCGGCGCAGAACATGGGGCGGATCACCGCGATCCTCCGCTCTCGCGAAGACCGGAACGTCACCGCGCAGCAGATCGCCGAACGGCTCGCGCCCCGGCTCGCGGCCGTGGCGGGCGTGGATACGCGCATCCAGGCGGTGCAGGACATCCAGATCGGCGCGCGCGCGGCGAGCACGCAATACCTCTACACGCTCACCGATTCCGACGCGGCACAGCTGCGCGAATGGGCGCCCAAGCTCGTCGAGCGTCTTTCCCAGGCGCAGAGCCTGCGCCACGTGATCAGCGATCAGCGCGACGGCGGCCTGCGCGTGCATGTCGAGATCGACCGCGACCGCGCGGCGCAGCTCGGCGTCACCATCCAGGCGGTGGACGACGTCCTGTACGACGCCTTCGGGCAGCGCCAGATCTCGACCATCTACGCCCAGTCCAACCAGTACCGCGTGGTGCTGGAGGCGTCGCCCGAGATCCGGGACGACCCCTCGTTGATCGGACTGCTGCGCGTGCCCGGCAATGCGAGCGGCCAGGGTGGCAGCACCGCGGCGACCCAGGTCACCTCCGGCGCCACCGTCACGGCCACCACCGCGAGCGCGAGCGGCAACTACCAGGTGCCGCTCAGCGCCTTCGCGACCATCAGCCGCCGCGCCGGACCGCTCACCATCACCCGGCAGGACCAGTTCCCCGCCGTGACCATCGGGTTCGACCTGGCCCCGCACGCCTCGCTCAGCGACGCGGTCGCCGAGATCCGGCAGATCGAGGCCTCGATGGGCCTGCCGGAGACCATCACGGGCGAGTTCTCGGGCGACGCCGCGGAATTCGACCGCTCGATGAAGAACTCCCCCTGGCTCATCCTGGCGGCGGTGGTCGTGATCTATCTGGTGCTCGGCATGCTCTACGAGAGCGTGGTGCATCCGATCACCATTCTCTCCACCCTGCCCTCGGCCGGCATCGGCGCGCTCCTGGCGCTCTGGGGCATGGGGCTGGACCTCTCGGTGGTGGGGCTCATCGGCATCGTGCTGCTGATGGGCATCGTGAAGAAGAACGCCATCATGATGATCGACTTCGCGCTCGAGGCGCAGCGCGACCACGGGCGCACCGCCCGCGAGGCGATCTACGAAGCGAGCGTACTCCGTTTCCGTCCCATCATGATGACCACCATGGCCGCCCTGCTGGGCGCCGTGCCGCTCGTCCTGGGCAGCGGGCCCGGCAGCGAGCTCCGGCTGCCGCTCGGCGTCTCCGTGATCGGCGGCCTGCTGCTGAGCCAGGTGATCACCCTCTACACGACGCCCGTGATCTACCTGGCGCTGGAGCAGCTGCGCGTCCGGGCCGGTGGGCGGCCCGACGCGCGGGACCAGCCGCTCGCGGCACCCGGCACGCCGGCCGAGTAGGATGTCGATCTCCGCGCCCTTCATCCGGCGGCCCATCGCGACGGTGATGCTTTCCATCGGCCTCGCGCTGGCGGGAATGGTGGCCTATTTCGCGCTGCCGGTGGCGCCTCTGCCGCGCATGGACCTTCCCACCATCGTCGTCAGCGCCAGCCAGCCGGGGGCCGACCCGGCCGTCATGGCCTCCTCCGTCGCGGCGCCGCTGGAGCGCCGCCTGGGTGCCATAGCCGGCGTTTCGGAGATGACGTCGCGTTCCTCGCTCGGCAGCACATCGATCGTCGTGCAGTTCGACCTCAATCGCTCGGTCAGCGATGCGGCGAAGGATGTGATGGCGGCGATCAACGCGGCCGGCACGGACCTGCCGGCGGGGCTGCCCAACCCGCCGACCTTCCGCAAGGCCAACCCGGCCGACGCGCCCATCCTCATTCTCGCCGTGACGTCGGACACGCTGGCCCCGGGGGCGGTCTACGATGCGGTGGACAGCATCATCTCCCCCCGCATCGCGCGTGTGGAGGGCGTGGCCCAGGTCAATGTCACCGGCGCGGAACAGCCGGCCATCCGCATCCAGGTGGACCCCATGGCGGCCGCTTCCGCGGGCATCGCGCTGGAGGATATTCGCCGCACGGTCACCAGCTCCAACATCACGCAGCCCACCGGGCTCATCGACGGGGCGGAGCAGGGTGGGGCCATCTCGATCAACGACCGGATCGAGACGGCCGAGGACTACGGAAACCTCATCCTGCGCGCGCGGGACGGTGCCATCACGCGCATCTCCCACATCGCCAATGTGGAGCTGGGCGTGCGGGACCGGCGTCAGGGGGGCAGCTTCAACGGCCGGCCCGCGGTCATCGTCGTCGTCTTCAAGCAGCCCGATGCCAATGTCATCGAGGTGGTCGACAACATCCAGAAGCTGCTGCCGGACCTGCAGCGCTGGATTCCCAACGGCGTGCATATCCATACCCTTCGCGACCGATCGGAGACCATCCGCGCGAGCGTGGACGAGGTGCAGTTCACCCTCATCATCTCCATCGCGCTGGTGGTGCTCGTGGTGGCCGTCTTCCTGCGGCGAAAGGCCGCGGTCTTCGCCGCGGCCATCGCCGTGCCGCTCTCGCTGCTGGGGACGCTCGCGGTCATGTGGCTGCTGGGCTACTCGCTCGACAATCTGTCTCTCATGGCGCTCACGATCTCGGTCGGCTTCGTGGTGGACGACGCCATCGTCATGATCGAGAACATGACCCGGCTGCGCGAGAAGGGGATGCCCGCCCTCCCCGCCGCGCTGGAGGGCGCCCGGCAGATCGGCTTCACCGTCGTCTCCATCACGGTCTCGCTGATCGCGGTGTTCATCCCGCTCCTCTTCATGCCGGGGATCGTGGGCCGCATGTTCCGCGAGTTCTCGGTGACGCTGGCCATCGCCGTCGCCTTCTCCGCCATCATTTCACTGACCGTGACCCCCATGATCGCCGCCCGACTGGCTTCGGACGCGGAGCGCAAGCCCGGCTGGTTCGGCCGGGCCTTCGAGCGCATGATGGACGGGATGGTCTCCGCCTATATGGCGAGCCTGAAGATCGCCCTGCGCTTCCGCGCCATCATGCTGCTCTTCACCGTGAGCCTCGTCGGCGTCACGGTATGGCTCTACATCATCGTCCCCAAGGATTTCTTCCCGCAACAGGACACCGGCCTGCTCGCCGGCGTCGTACAGGCGGCGCCGGACACGTCCTTCCAGACCATGATGCGCCTGCAGCAGGAAGCGGTGGACATCATCATGGCGGACCCGGCCGTGGCCTCGCTCGGCGTCTCGGTGGGCGGCGGCGGCGGCTTCTCGGGCGGCACCGCGCGCATGTTCATCTCGCTGAAGCCGGAATCCGAACGTCCCGGCGTGAAGGCGGAGACGGTGGTGAACCGCCTGCGCGCGCCTCTCGGGCGGATCGCGGGTGCCCAGGCCTTCCTTCGCCCGGTGCAGGACATCAACGTGGGCGGCCGCGCGGGGAATGCATCCTTCCAGTACGCGCTGCTGGCCCCCGACCTGGACGAGCTGCAGAACTGGTCGGAACTGCTCGTGCGCCAGCTCCGCACGGTGCCGCAGCTGGCCGATGTCTCCTCCGACCAGGAGCGCGCGGGGCTCGTCTCCCGCCTGGTCGTGGACCGCGACGCGGCGGCACGCCTGGGCATCAGCGTCCAGGCTATCAACCAGGCCCTGAACAACGCCTTCTCGCAGCGCCAGGTCAGCGTGATCTATCGCACGCGGAACCAGTACCGCGTCGTGATGGAGGTCGATCCTCGCCTGACGGAGGATCCGCGCCAGCTGGACGACATCTATGTCTCCGGCCGCAGCGGACAGGTTCCGCTCAGCGCGCTGACGCGGCTGGAACGGTCCAGCGCGCCTCTTTCGATCATGCACCAGGGGCAGTTCCCGGCCTCCACCATCACCTTCAATCTCCAGCCTGGCGTGGCGCTCGGCGAGGCGGCGGCGCTGGTGGAAGAGGCGCAGCGCGCCATCGGCATGCCGCCCTCGGTACGCGGGGAATTCGCCGGCAACGCCAGGGTCTTCCGGTCGTTCCAGACAGGGCAGGCGCTGCTCATCGTCGCCGCGCTGGTCAGCATCTACCTCGTGCTCGGCATCCTCTACGAGAGCCTGATCCACCCGCTGACGATCATCTCCACGCTTCCCACGGCGGGCATCGGGGCCTTGCTGGCCCTGATCCTGACCGGCACGCCCTTCACCGTCATCGCGCTGATCGGCGTCATCCTGCTCATGGGCATCGTGAAGAAGAATGCCATCATGATGGTGGATTTCGCCCTGGAGCATGAGCGCGAGGGCGGCGAAGGCGGGGAACAGGCGATCCTTGAAGCCTGCAGGGAGCGTTTCCGCCCGATCCTGATGACGACACTGGCGGCGCTGCTGGGCGCGGTGCCGCTGGCCATCGGCAGCGGCCCGGGCAGCGAGCTGCGGCAGCCGCTCGGCATCGCCATCATCGGCGGGCTGGCGCTGTCGCAGTTGCTGACGCTCTACACGACGCCCGTCGTCTACCTCGCGCTGGAAAGCCTCGCGGGCGGCAAGCGGCGCAAGCTCGTCGCGCCGCCCATGCCCGCCGAATAGCTCAATGCAGCTTCACGGTCGGCTCCGGCCTCTGCGAGAAGAGTGAGAGCCAGTATCGCCAGAGCGTCGGCGCCTTCCCATGCAGCGCCGCGAGATGCATCTGGTAGAGCGAGCGATACATCAGCCGCGCGAACCAGCCCTCGATGAAGAAGCTGCGGCCGGTCAGCGCCCCCATCAGGTTGCCCACCGTGCTGTATTCGCCCAGCGAGACGAGCGACCCGAAATCGCGGTAGACGAAGGGCTCCAGCGGCTTGCCTTCCAGGATCCGCTCGACCTGCCCGACCATGTGGCTTGCCATCTGATGCGCCGACTGGGCGCGCGGCGGGACCTGGCCTTTGCCGTCGGGGAGCGGACAGGCCGCGCAATCGCCGATGGCGAAGACCGCCGGATCACGCGTCGCCTGCAGCGTGGGCAGGACGACGAGCTGGTTCACCCGGTTCGTCTCCAGCCCATCGAGCTCCCGCAGGAAATCCGGCCCCTTCACCCCCGCCGCCCAGACCGTGAGCTCCGCGGGCACGAAGGTGCCGTCAGCCAGCAGGATCCCCTCCTCGCGCACCTCCGAGACGCGGGTGCCGGTCCGCACCTCCACGCCCATCTCGCGCAGCAGCTTCAGCGTCGCCTCGGAAATGCGCTCGGGCAGGCCTGGCAGGATGCGCGGCGCGGCTTCGAGGAGGATGATGCGGATGTCGCGCTCCGGTTGGATCCGGTCGAGGCCGTAGGCGACGATGCTGCGCACCGTGCGGTGCAGTTCCGCTGCCAGTTCCGTGCCCGTCGCTCCCGCACCGATGATGGCGACGTGGAGCTGGCCGGGACGGATCGGCCCCTCCTGCGCGTTGGCGTGCAGGCAGGCATTGATCAGGCGTCTGTTGAAGCGGCTTGCCTGTTCCGCCGTCTCGAGGGGGATAGCATACCGGGAGGCGCCCGGCGTTCCGAAATCATTGGTCACGCTGCCGACTGCCATGACAAGCGTGTCGTAGCCCACACGCCGCGCCGGCGTGATCTCGCGCCCCTCCTCGTCATGCGTCGCAGCCAGCAGGATCTCGCGCGCCGCGCGGTCCAGGCCCGTCATCTCGCCATAGGCATGGGTGAAGCCGTGCCAATGGGCCTGCGCCAGGTAGTTGAGCTCATGCTGGGAAGGATCCAGGCTGCCGGCCGCGAGGGAGTGCAGCAGGGGCTTCCAGATATGGGTGCGCGCGCGCTCAGCCAGTGTCACGCTCGCGCGATCGCTGCCGCGGTACTTGTTGCCGAGCCTCGTGGCCAGCTCCAACCCGCCGGCGCCGCCGCCCACGATCACGATGCGATGCATGCCAAGATGCTCCCGCGCCTGCGCAATCCACTCTACATGGCGCTCGCGCAGCGGCATTTGAAGGCCGGCCGGCACCGTGCCTATTCTCCCCCCCGAGGGAGCGATGCATGACCGAGATGGACCCGACCTTCATGGACGCCGCCTATGAGGAGGCCGCGAAGGGCTTCCAGGAAGGCGGGCTGCCCATCGGGGCAGCGCTGGTCGAGAACGGACGCATCGTCGCGACCGGCCGAAATCGCCGGGTGCAGAAGGGCGACCCCATCGCGCATGGCGAGATGGATTGCCTGCGCCTCGCCGGCCGGCGCCGCAGCTATCGCGGCACCACGCTCTACACCACGCTCAGCCCTTGCATGATGTGTTCAGGCACCATCGCCCAGTTCCGGATCCCGCGCGTCGTCATCGGCGAGAACGAGACCTTCGGCGGCAACGAGGATTTCCTCCGCGCCCGCGGCGTCGAGGTGCTGGTGCTCGACGATCCGCGCTGCAAGGAGCTGATGCGCCGGTTCCAGGAAGAGCACCCCGACATCTGGGCCGAGGATATCGGCGAATAGGTCAGCCGCGGGAGGCCATGCTCCAGAGCACGTCGAACGGGTCCTTCAACTGCCCGTAGCGGTCACCCCAGAACTGGAGCTCCAGCGGCATCACCACTGTCATGCCCGCATCCACCGCGCGTTTCCACCACGCATCCACATCGTCGAGCTGCAGGTGCAGCGTGGTGCCATGCCGCTCCTTCAGCGGCTGGCCGTGCTCGGGCCATGGATCGCTCATCATCAGCGAATTGCCATGGATGTAGAGGTGGACATGCATGGTGCGGCCGCTGGCGTCCGGCGGCATCGCGCCGGCGAGCTCGGCGCCCAGCGCCTTCTTGTAGAACTCGGCCGCCTTCATGGCACCGTCCACCATGAGATAGGGGGCGATGCCGCCCTTCACGGGGGCCACGGCGTCCTTCGGATTGTCCATCGTCACGATCTCTCCCATTCAGACCTGTCCCGGTCGTTCCAAGGACGCCGTGGAACGCGGCCGCCCGACATGGTCTCAGGAATTTTCGGAGAGCCGGTCGAGATGCGTGCGGATATGATCGGCCTCGGCCAGCGTGCCAGCCAATGCGATGGCGCGGGAGAAGGCCTCCCGCGCCTCCTCCGCCCGGCCGAGCTGCTGCAGGAGCGCCCCCTTGAGACCGAAGAAGGGAAAATAGCCGGCTAGGCGCTCGCCCAGCGGTTCCACCATGGCCAGCGCGTCCCCCGCGCCGCGGATCTTGGAGACAGCGACAGCGCGGTTGAGCGTGACCACGGGCGAAGGCTGCATCCGCTCCAGCGTCGCGTAGAGCAGCTCGATCTGGGTCCAGTCGGTTTCGCCCGGGGTCGCCGCGCGCGCATGCAATGCCGCGATGGCCGCCTGCACCTGGTACGGGCCGGGCGCGCGGTGGCGCATGGCCTTGTCGATCAGCGCCAGCCCCTCGGCGATCATGGACCTGTCCCATAGTTCCCGGTCCTGATCCTCCATCAGCACCAGGGCACCACCGGCCAGGCGCGCCGCCGTGCGGGAGTGCTGGAGCAGAAGCAGCGCCGTGAGGCCCATGATCTCCGGCTCGGCCGCGAACATGCGCAGCAACAGGCGCGCGAGGCGAATGGCCTCATCGGCCAGGAGCGCGCGCTCCGGCTCGGCGCCGGCAGCCGAATAACCCTCGTTGAAGACGAGGTAGACCATGGTTGCCACGGCCTCGAGCCGCTCGGCCCGCTCGACCGGGCCTGGCGTTTCGAAGGGCAGGCCCGCGGCCGCGATCCGCGCCTTGGCCCGTGTGATCCGCTGCTCCATGGCCGCCTCGCCGACCAGGAAGGCCCGCGCGATCTGGCGAAGCGGAACGCCGGAGACGATCCGTAGCGCCAGCGGGATCTGCTGCGCCAGGGTCAGCGCCGGATGGCAGCAGATGAAGAGCAGGCGCAGCACGTCGTCACGGTAGTCGGCCTCGTCCAGCCGGTCGGCCAGCGGCGTCTCGGCATCCGTGAGATCTGAGAGATGCTCCTCCTGCGGCAGCGGGGTTTCGCGGCGCTGGCGGCGCTTGCCGTCGATGGCGGCGTTGCGGGCCACGAGGATGAGCCAGGCTGTCGGATCGCGCGGCGGGCCATTGACGGGCCAGTTCCTCAGGGCCCGGAGCGAAGCGTCCTGGAAGGCCTCCTCGGCCGTGTCCAGGTCCCGGAAATGGCGCAGCAGCGCGCCCACGGCCTTGGGGCGGGCCGAGACGAGCGCTGCTTCGATCCAGCCGAGATCCGTCACCCCACGGCACCACCCGGGCGAAACACAGCGAGCGGCCGGATCTCGAAAGAGCCGCCGCTGTCGCTACCCGCGGCCAGGTCCCTGGCCACCGCCAGCGCTTCTTCGAGATCGGCGCATTCCACGATGTAGAAGCCGAGCAGCTGCTCCTTGGTCTCGGCAAAGGGGCCGTCGATCACCAGCCCCTCGCGGCCCTTGCGCAGCGTGGTAGCCGAAGTCGTGGGCAACAGACGCGCCACGGGGCCGAGGCGCCCCTGTTGCATCAGCTTTTCCTGGACCTTGCCCAGGCGCGCCATGACAGCGGCCTCCTCCTCCTTCGTCGAGGACCAGACGACGTCTTCCAGGTCGTAGCAAAGAATCGCGTAGAGCATGCGGCGCCTCCGATCCCAGGACGGAACGCAGAGCATCGCGCCGACAGGCGCCCGCGTGAAGTTTAAGAAATCTCGCGCATCGACCCGGCTCAGCCCAGCGGGCGATTCAGCCGCAGGGCTGAGACCGTGAAGCCGATGGCCTTGTAGAATTCCTGCGCCGCCGTGCGATGAAGACCCGTGGTGAGCTCCAGCACCTCGCTGCCCGCCGCGCGGGCGAGGTCGGCGCCGGCGTCCACCAGCAGCTTGCCCACGCCGCGCCCGCGGGCGGCGTCCAGCACCACCAGCGTCGTGATCCGCGCCAGCGGGGCGGGTGTCTGCAGCATGCGGCCCCAGCGGATCGCCATGAGGCCGAGAACTTCTTCCCCCTCGCAGGCGAGGAGAACCGGTTCGGATCGCTCCGCCAGTTCGGCGAGGTTGGCCTGGATCGTCTCGGGGCTCAGCTCATAGCCCAGCTGGGCGATGAGCCGGCGGATGGCAGGGAGGTCGGCGGCATGCGGCGCGCGCAGCTCGATGGGCATGGCACCTGTGTAGGGGACGGGCCGCCGCGCGCAATCCCTTCGCTGCCTGTCCGCCCGGTAATCTTCCCTGGCGAATTTAGGCAGGCCTGCCAGGAGTTTCCGCCCTGGTCCGGATTGGCTCGGACAAGTTTCTGGTCATATGATCGCAACTTGGGGTTGCCGCCCCGGATCGGCGGACTGGGAATCGTTGCAGATGGATATCGGGCCGCCCAAGCGCGCCGCGCAGGAAGGCGTCGATCACTCGGAGGTACGAAAACCGCGGCAGCGCCGTCTGCGCGCCCTGTTCTTCGCCCTCGCCATCCTCGCCGGGCTCGGCTTCGGCTTCCGCTGGCTCCACTGGCAGTTCCACCATGTGGTGCTGGACGATGCCCGTGTGGCCTCGGACATGATCACGCTGGCCAGCCGCGTGCCGGGCTGGGTGCAGCAGATCCCGCCCACGGCCGGCGACAGCCTGCGCGAGGGGGATCTGCTGGTGCAGATGGATGCCCGCGAGGCCACCCTGGCCGTGGAGGAGCTGAACGCCCGCATCGCCGGAATCGCGGCCCGCCGGGCGGAGCTCGAGGCGCGCCTCGCGCTGGTGGACCGGACGAGCACCAGCCAGCACGAGGCCGCGGCCGCCCGCCTCGATTCAGCCCGCGCCGCCCTGCCCGCCGCCGAGGCCGAGCGTGTCTTCGCCGAGGCGGAACTCGGCCGTGCCCAGGGCCTCATCGCCACGGGCGCCGGGACCCGCCAGAGCTTCGAGCGCCTGCGTGCCGGCCTCGACACCTCGCGCCAGAAGGTGATCTCCGCCGCCGCCGAGATCCGCAATGCCGAAGCCCTGATGGCCGCCGCCCTCGCTTCCCGCGCCGAAGTGGACGTGATCTCCCGCCAGCTCGAGGCCCTGGTCCCGCAGGAGCGGGAGCTGACCGCAACCCGAGACCGTGCGGCCCTGGATCTCGGCGACCGCACCATGCGGATGCCGTTCGACGGCGTGGTAGACCGCATCTTCGTCGATCCGGGCGAGTATGTGCTTGCCGGCCAGCGCATCATCCTGGTCCACAATCCCGCCCAGATCCGCATCGAGGCCAATGTGAAGGAGACGGAGGTCCGCTACTTCCGTCCCGGACGCCCGGTGCGCGTGACCGTCGACGCCTGGCCCGGCCAGGTCTTCGACGGCGTGGTGGACCGCGTGGTGGAGGCGGCGACAAGCGAGTTCGCCCTTCTGCCCAGCCCCAACCCCAGCGGCAACTTCACGCGCATCACCCAGCGGCTGCCCATCCGCGTGCGGCTGGAACCGCCGCCGCGCCCCGGCCTGCTGCGCCCAGGCATGCTGGTCCGCGTGGAGGCAGAGGCGCGTGAGTAGCACGGCGGGCGGCGCCTCCATCGAGGCGATGTTCGCCCGCTACGGCCCCGCCTATCGCTGGTGGGTGACGCTGACGGCGCTGACCGGCACCATCTCCTGCATCCTCTCCTCCACCATCGTCGTCGTGGCGCTGCCGGACATCATGGGCGCGCTGGGCATGGGGCACGAGGAAGGGCAGCTGCTCTCCACCGGCTTCCTCGCGGCCAATACGGGCTTCATGCTGCTGAACGCCTGGTCGGTGGACCGGGTGGGCTTCCGCGTCACCTATGTCGGCTCCATCGCGGTCTTCGTCGTGTCGTCCATCCTCGCCGGGCTGGCCACGGATACGGGCGTGATGGTGGTGTGCCGCGTGCTGCAGGGCGGTTCGGCCGGCCTGCTGCAGCCGCTCTCCATGCAGATCATCTTCCTGGTCTTTCCGCCGGAGCGGCGCGGGACCGCCATGGGCCTCTTCAGCTTCGGCGTGGTGATGGCGCCCGCCATCGGGCCCACGCTGGGCGGCGTGCTGGTGGATCACTATTCCTGGCACGCGGTCTTCTTCCTCTCGCTGCCGACGGCCCTCCTCGGCCTCGTCATGGGCCTGGCCTTCATGCCGGGGCGGCTTTCCGCAGGGACGCGCGCCTTCGACTGGTGGGGCGCGGTGCTGCTGACCATCGCTATCGGGAGCCTGCTTTCCGGCCTCACCAACGGGCAGCATTACGGCTGGGATTCGGACCGGGTGCTGATCGAGCTGACGGCGGCGGCGATCTCCACCGTGGCCTTCGTGGTCTGGCAGGGATTCTCGCGATCGCCCCTGATGGACCTGCGGCTCTTCGGGCACTGGGGCTTCGCGGGCGCCGCCCTGGTCGCATTCATCTATGGCGCGGCGATCTTCGGCTCGACCTATCTCATCCCGCTGCTGGTGCAGGTGGTGCAGGGCTACACGCCCACGCGCTCGGGGCTGATCCTGATGCCGGCGGGCTTCGCGGTGGCCTTCGCCTTCCTCCTGGCCGGGCGGCTCGCGGATTTCCTGCCGCCCTGGCTGCCGGTCTGCACGGGCCTCGCCCTCTTCGCCTATTCGAGCTGGCTGATCTCCGGCGTCGGGACCGACAGTTCCTTCTGGCAGCTCGGCATGTGGATCCTGATCGGGCGGGTCGGGCTCGGCCTTACCATGCCGAACATGAATGTCGGCGCAATGCGGGCGCTGCCGCCCTCGCTGCTGGGACAGGGCGCGGGCAGCATCAACTTCTTCCGCATGCTGGGCGGGGCCTTCGGCACCAACCTCATCGCCGTCTACATGGAGCGCCGGACGCAGCTCCATGCCGACCTGCTGAACAGCACCATCGACGGCGGCACCGCGACGCTGGAGGTGCGGCGCCTGCTGGAGAACCTGTACACGCAAGGCGGACTGCCCGAGGTCGTGCGCCGCGACGCCGCGCATGACTTCATCACGCGCATGGTCGAAGCCCAGGCGGGGCTGATGGGCTTCCGCGACGCCTTCCTGGCCGTGGGCCTGGCCTGCCTGCTGGCGATCCTGCCGGGGCTCACGCTCCGGCAGAAGCCGCCAGGAGCGCGCTAGCCGTCCATGGCCTCGGCGATACGCGGGGGCGACATGGGCAGGCTGTAGAAGCGCTTGCCCAGCGCATTCGCCACCGCGTTGGCCACGGCCGCGAGCGGCGGCACCAGCGGCACCTCGCCCACGCCGCGCACGCCCTGCGGATGCTTCGGGTTCGGCACTTCGATCATCACCGTGTCGAGCATCGGCAGGTCGGAGCAGACAGGCATGCGGTAGTCGAGGAAGCTCGCGTTATCGACCTTCCCGTTCTTGTCGTAGAGATATTCCTCGCTGAGCGCCCAGCCAATTCCTTGCGCGGCACCGCCCTGCATCTGGCCCTCGACGTAGCTCGGATGCACCGCGCGTCCCACATCCTGGAAGGAGGTGTAGCGCACCACGCGCACGATCCCGAGATCCGGGTCCACCTCGACGTCGCAGACATGCGTCGCGAAGCCGCCCTCGGCGCCCGTGGTGTTGAGCTGCACGCCGGCGCCGATCGGCCCGCCCGTCTCGCTCGCCTTGGCCGCGATCTGCGCGAGGGAAAGCGCGGGGAACTTGCCGGCGTTCTCGCCGGCCGGCCGCGCCTCGCCATCCTCCCAGACCACCGCGTCGGGGTCGATCTTCCAGATCTTCGCGGCGCGCTCGCAC
Organism: Roseococcus sp. YIM B11640; assembly: GCF_049727625.1. NCBI lineage: Bacteria > Pseudomonadati > Pseudomonadota > Alphaproteobacteria > Acetobacterales > Roseomonadaceae > Roseococcus > Roseococcus sp. YIM B11640. The sequence goes on along the minus strand of NZ_JBBJOZ010000003.1, from coordinate 137,109 downwards.
AACGTCTTCACGACCTTCTCGGTGGATTGCGTGACCACCATCGCCGAGGCGAAAAGCACGCGGCTGCCGCCCGTGAGATTCGAATAGCCGATGGTCGCCGTATCGCCGATCAGCACCGAGACGCGCTTGTAGTCGATTCCCAGCAGTTCCGCCGTGATGTTGGCGATGGAGGCGCGGGAACCGCCGATATCCGGATGGCCGGTGGTCACGACCACATTGCCGTCCTCGGTGATGTTCACCTGCGCGCTGCTCTCGCCACCCGCATTGAACCAGAAGCCGCTGGCCACGCCCCGCCCCTGGAACTGGCCCAGCGGCGCCTGGTAATGCGGATGCGCGAGCGCCGCCTCGATCGTGTCCACGAAGCCGATCACCGGATAGACCGGCCCATGCGCCGCCTTGGTGCCCTGGCGCGCCGCGTTCTTCAGGCGGAACTCCAGCGGGTCCATCTTCAGCGCCTCGGCGACCTCGTCCAGCACGCACTCCACGGCATAGGCGCCGATGGGCGCGCCCGGGGCGCGGTAGGCCGCGACCTTGGAGCGGTTGGACACCACGTCGAAGCCGGTCGAAAGCACGTTCGGGATGTCGTAGGGCGCGAAGGCGCAGCCCGCCGCGCCGCGGATGGGCGAGCCCGGCAGCGCGCCTGCCTGCAGGTAGAACGTCCCCTGCCCCGCGACGATCTTGCCGTCCTTCGTCGCGCCGATCTTCACCGTGCTCTTGGAGCCGGAGGTCGGGCCGGAGGCGCGGAAGACCTCCTCGCGCGACATGGCCATCTTCACCGGCCGCCCCGACTTCTTGGACAGCAGGACGGCCACCGGCTCCAGGTAGATGATCGTCTTGCCGCCGAAGCCGCCGCCGATCTCGGCCGGGATGGCGCGGATGTCGCTCTGCGGAATGCCCGTCAGCAGCGCCGTCATGGCGCGGACCATGAACTGGCCCTGGCTGGAGCTCCAGATCGTCGCCTTGCCGTCGCCCGAGACGCTGACCAGACAGGCATGCGGCTCGATGTAGCCCTGATGCACCGGGCGCGTGTCGAAGCTGCGCTCGATGATGACATCGGCCTTGGCGAAGCCTTCCTCGATGTCGCCGAGCTTGTGCTCCAGCTTGCCGGCGATGTTGGAAGGCTTGCCGTCGAACTGCAGAAAATCGTGGAGGATGGGGGCGTCCGGCTTCAGCGCATCATCGATCTCGATGACGTGCGGAAGGACTTCGTACTGCACCTCGATGAGCTTGCAGGCCTCGGCCGCGATCTCTTCGCTGATGGCGGCGACGGCGGCGACGGGATGGCCATGGAACAGCGCCTTCTCGCGCGCCATCACGTTGCGGCACATCCAGCGCATGTCCTGAATGCCGAGCATCACGGACTTGTCGAGCGGGAACTCCACCACGTCCTTCGCGGTGACCACCGCCTTCACGCCCGGCAGCTTCTCGGCCTTCGACGTGTCGATGGCCAGGATCTTCGCATGCGCGTGCGGGCTGCGAAGCACCTTGCCCCAGATCATGCCGGGCATGTTGGTGTCGGCGGCGTAGGCGGCGCGGCCCGTCACCTTGTCGGCGCCGTCCGGCCGGATGGTGCGCTGGCCGATCCACTTGTTGCTGATGACGTTCATCGCGCGGCCTCCCTCATCTCGGCGGCGGTGTCGAGCACGGCGCGCACGATCTTGTCGTAACCGGTGCAGCGGCAGAGATTGCCCGCGAGCCAGAAGCGCACCTCCGTCTCCGACGGATCCGGATTGCGCTCGAGCAGCGCGCGCGAGGCCATGAGAACCCCCGGCGTGCAAATGCCGCACTGGAGCGCGGCCATCTCCAGGAACTTCTGCTGCAGGGGGTGCAGTTCCTCGCCCTCGGCCATGCCTTCGATGGTCGAGATCTCCTTGCCCTCCACCTCGGGCGCGAGCACGAGGCAGGAGCAGACGAGCCGTCCGTCCAGCATGACGGAGCAGGCCCCGCAGTCGCCGGTGCCGCAGCCCTCCTTCGTGCCGGTCAGGCCGAGCGTGCCGCGCAGCGCATCCAGCAGGCTCTGATGCGGGTCGGCCAGGAATTCGGCAGGTTCGCCGTTGATGGTGGTCGAGACGTGCAGCTTCGCCATGTTCTCAGGTCCCCTTCGCGCGTTCGGCAGCGATCATGGCCGTGCGCTTGAGCAGGACACCCGCGGCCTTGATGCGATAGGCGATGGTGCCGCGCTTGTCGTTGATGGGATTGCAGGCGGCGCGGCAGGCGGCTGCAGCGGCCTCCAGCGCCGCGTCGTCCAGCTTCGAGCCGATGAGCGCCTTGGCCGCGTCCGCAACCAGCAGCACCGTCGGCGCGACAGCGCCGAGACCGACGCGCGCGGCGGTCACCGTGCCGCCCTCCAGCGTCAGGCTGACGCCGAGCCCCACCACGGCGATATCCATTTCCGTGCGCGGGATCATCCGAAGATAGGCGTCGGCCGAGCCCTTCGAGCGCGCGGGTAGCGTGAAGCTGACCAGAATTTCTCCCGGCGCCAGATTGGTGCGGCCGGGCCCTTTCGGCACCGCCTCGACCGGCATCTGCCGCCTGCCATTCGGCCCCTGCACCGTGACCACCGCGCCGGCCGCGACCATGGCCGGCACGCTGTCGCCCGCGGGCGAGCCGTTGCAGAGATTGCCGCCCGGCGAGGCGCGCCCCTGCACCTGAGTCGAGCCGATGAGGTTCACGGCCTCCAGCACGCCAGGCCAGGCCTGCCCGAAGCGCGGATGCTCGGCCAGCGCCGCGCCGGAGACGGCCGCACCGATGGTGAAGCTGCCGTCGGCGCCCTCGGAGATGGCCGTCATCTCCTCGATCTTCTTGATGTCGATGATGGCCGCGGGGCGGATCGCGCCGGAGCGCATCTGCACCAGCAGGTCGGTTCCGCCGGCCAGGATGCGCGCGCCCTCCGTGGCCGCGAAAGCGCGGACCGCGTCGTCGAGCGTGCTTGGGGCAAGGTATCGGATGTCTGTCATCGTCGCTTCCGTGATCGCTCCCATTCGCCGCGTGATCCCGTTGCTCGGGATGCTGGCGAAAAGGCTACGCCCGGAGATGCGAGGAGAACAGCCCTATTCGTGCGCCAACGCTCCACGCCGGAAGTGGCGCGGAGCGTTGACGCCACCAAACTCAGCGGCGCTTAAGCGCCGAGAGATCGCGCACCGCGCCCTTGGCCGCGCTGCTCGCCAGCGCGCCATAGGCCTTGAGCGCGGTCGTCACGTTGCGCTTGCGCGGCTGCGCGGGCTGCCACGCGGCATCGCCCTTCTCTTCCATCTTCGCGCGGCGATGCGCCATCTCCTCATCCGAGACGGCCAGATGGATGGTGCGGTTCGGGATGTCGATCTCGATCAGGTCCCCATCCTCGACGAGGCCGATCGGGCCGCCCTCGGCCGCTTCCGGCGAGAGGTGACCGATGGAGAGGCCCGAGGAACCGCCCGAGAAGCGGCCATCCGTCACCAGCGCGCAGACCTTCCCGAGCCCCTTCGACTTCAGGTAGCTCGTCGGGTACAGCATCTCCTGCATGCCCGGCCCGCCGCGCGGTCCTTCGTAGCGCACGACAACGACATCGCCCGCCTTCACCGCGCCGCCCAGGATGCCTTCGACCGCCGCGTCCTGGCTCTCGAAGACACGCGCGGGGCCCGTGAACTTCAGGATCGCCGCGTCCACGCCCGCGGTCTTCACGATGCAGCCGTCGGCGGCGATGTTGCCGTAGAGCACCGCGAGGCCGCCATCCTTGGAGAAGGCGTGCTCCATGTCGCGGATCACGCCCTTCTCGCGGTCCAGGTCCAGCTCTTCCCAGCGCTCGGACTGCGAGAAGGCCACCTGGGTCGGCACGCCGCCGGGCGCCGCGCAGAAGAACTCGGGCACCTTGTTGTCCACCGTGCGGCGAACGTCCCAGCTCTCCAGCGCCTCGCCGAGCGTCGGCGCGTCCACGCGGCTGACGGATGTATCGATGAGGCCGCCGCGCTCCAGCTCGCCGAGGATTCCCATGATACCGCCGGCGTGGTGCACGTCCTCGACATGCACGTCGGCGACGGAGGGCGCCACCTTGCACAGCACCGGCACGCGGCGCGAGAGACGGTCGATATCGGCCATGGAGAAGGGCACCTCGCCCTCATGCGCGGCCGCCAGCAGGTGCAGCACCGTGTTGGTGGAGCCGCCCATGGCGATGTCCAGCGTCATCGCGTTCTCGAAGGCCGCGACCGTCGCGATGTTGCGCGGCAGGACCGAGAAGTCCTCCGTCTCGTAGTGGCGGCGCGTGATCTCGACGATGCGGCGGCCGGCCTCGAGGAAGAGGCGCTTGCGGTCGGAATGCGTGGCCAGCACCGTGCCGTTGCCAGGCAGCGCGAGGCCGAGCGCCTCGGTGAGGCAGTTCATCGAATTGGCCGTGAACATGCCCGAGCACGAGCCGCAGGTCGGGCAGGCGGAGCGCTCCATGGCATCCACTTCCTCGTCGGTCACGTTGCTGTCGGCGGCGACGATCATCGCGTCGATCAGGTCCACCTTCCGCTTCTTACCGCGCAGCACGACCTTGCCGGCCTCCATCGGGCCGCCGGAGACGAAGATGGTCGGGATGTTAAGGCGCATCGTCGCCATCAGCATGCCCGGGGTGATCTTGTCGCAGTTGGAGATGCAGACCAGCGCGTCGGCGCAGTGGGCGTTGACCATGTACTCCACGGCGTCGGCGATCAGCTCGCGCGAGGGGAGGCTGTAGAGCATCCCGTCATGGCCCATGGCGATGCCGTCATCGACCGCGATGGTATTGAACTCCTTGGCGACGCCGCCCGCCGCCTCGATCTCGCGCGCCACGAGCTGGCCGAGATCCTTCAGATGGACGTGTCCGGGGACGAACTGCGTGAAGCTGTTCGCGATGGCGATGATGGGCTTGCCGAAATCGCCGTCCTTCATGCCCGTGGCGCGCCAAAGGCCGCGGGCACCCGCCATGTTGCGGCCGTGGGTGGTGGTACGCGAACGGTACTGGGGCATGAGGGCGAGTCCTGTGATCAACGTTGGGCCAGCGGTCCGGCCATGAGAGCCGGACAACTTAGCGCCGGACCGGCCCGAATGCCATCCGCCCCGCTCAATCTCCGGGCGCGAGCAGCATTCCGCCCCCGGGGAGGGCCACGCGCCGGAAACGCGTGGCGAAGACGCGGTCCAGTTCCGGCGCGCCCAGGACCTCGTCCGGGCGCGCTTCCATCGCCGCGCGACCGCCTTCCAACAGCAGCAAGCGGTCGCACCAGCGGGCGGCGAGGTTGAGGTCGTGCACCACGACCGCGACCGCAGCCCCCTTCCGCGCCAGATCCCGCAGCCGCGCCATGAGCGCCGCCGCCTGCCCGACATCGAGCGCGGCGGCCGGCTCATCGGCCAGGACGACGGGCGGGTCGGGCGCGAGGACGGAGGCGGCCAGGGCCCTGGCCCGCTCGCCGCCGGAAAGCGTGGACCAGGTGCGCCGCAGCAGCGCGCCGAGCTCGAAACGATCCGCCAGCTCGCGCAGCCCGGGCGCGCCCGGCCCGGCACGGTCCAGGCCAAGGCGGAGCAGCTCCTCCACCCGATAGTCCCAATGCGGCTCGAAATGCTGTGGCAGATGCCCGATCAGCCGCGCGCGCTCCCGCCGCGGCCAGGCCGCCAGCGGGCGTCCCTTCAGCGTCACCTGGCCGGCGGCCGGCAAGAGCTGGCCGATGAGCAGCCGCACCAGCGTGGATTTCCCCGCCCCGTTGGGCCCGATGATACCGAGCACCGAGCCGCCCCGCAGCTCAGCCGAGACGTCACGAAGCAGCGGTGCCTCGCCGGCCGAGTAGCCGAGCCCCTGCCCGGAGAGCAACGCCTCAGCCACGCCGCACCTCCCGGGCCAGGATGAGCAGGAAGAACGGCCCGCCGATCAACGCCGTCACGAGCCCGAGCGGGATTTCGGCCGGCGGCAGCGCCGCGCGGGCGATGCCGTCGCACAGCATGGCGAGCCCGGCGCCGACGGCGGCGGCCCGTGGCATCATCGCCCGGTGCAGGGGTCCATGGCGCCACCGCGCGACATGCGGCGCCATCAGGCCGACAAAGCCCACCAAGCCACCCCAGACGGTCGAGACGGCGACGATGAACGCCGCGGCCAGGACCGCGAGCGCCACGAAGCGCCGCACGGGCAGGCCGAAGCCCTCGGCTACGCCCTCGCCCAGCCCCAGAAGGTCGAGGCCGCGCGCGAGCGAGAGGCAAAGGACAAGCCCCGCCGCCGTCATCGCGCCGAGCACGCCCAGTTCCGGCCATGAGGGGGTCTGCACGCCGCCCAGCGCCCAGGACAGCACAGCCTGCAGGCTGACCGTCTCGTCCGAGAGAGCCAGCATCAGGAAGGAGCGCAGGGCGCCCAGAACCGCCGCGACTGCCACGCCGGCCAGCAAGAGGGCCGCGATGGACGGCCTTCCAGTGAGCCGCGCCAGTGCCAGGACCAGCCAGGTCGCACCCCAAGCGCCGAGGAAGGCCAGCAGCGGCAACACAACGCCTGACGGCAACGGCAGCGCCACCAGCAGCGCGACGGTCGCGCCCACAGCCGCGCCCCCCGCGCTGCCGAGCAGATAAGGCTCCGCCAGCGGATTGCGGAACACGCCCTGGAAGACCGCCCCGCCCAGCGCCAGCAACGCGCCCACGCAGCCCGCCGCCAGCACGCGCGGCAGCCGCCATTGCCAGATCAGATGCGACATGGGCGAGGCCGGATGGGCGGCCAGGGCCCAGAGCTCTGCCGGGCTCAGGGTCTCCGACCCCAGCATGAGGCCGAGCGCGAAGCCCAGGAGCGGAAACAGCCAGCTCACGAAAACGCATCCGGGTGCAGGATGCGCGCAACGCTTTCCACGCCGTCCACCGCGCGCGGGCCCGGGATCAGCAGCTCGGCGCGCGAAACGACACGGACACGGCCTTCCCGGATGGCGGCGACGCCATCGAAGCCCGGGCGCCGCTGAACCTCGGCGGCCTGGTCGGGACGACCGGCGACAAGGTAGACCTCCGGATCGGCACGCAGGATGGCCTCGCCCGAGACCTGTGCGGGCCCGGCCTCCGGCAGGGGCGGCAGCGCCGCCACCCCGCCGGCACGCAGCAGGATGTCCATGGTGTAGGTGCCCGGCCGCGCGGTGCCATAGGCACCACGCCCCGCCGAAGAGGTCTCCAGGAACACGCGCACGGGAGGGCGGCCCGCGATGCGTGCCGCGACCGCGTCGAGCCGCGCCGGCAGGCCGGTCAGCAGGCGCGCGGCCCGATCCTCGGTTCCGGTGGCGCGGCCCAGCATCTCGATATTGGCGAAGATGCGCGCCAGGCTCGCATGGGTGACCACCAGGCTCGGGATGCCGATACGGGCCAGCGGCTCCGTCAACAGGTGCGCCGCCTGGCGCGCGGGCGTCATCACGACGAGATCCGGCGAGAGCCGCGCCACGGCTTCCACGGAGAAGCCGAGCCTGCCCCCGACCAGAGGCAGCCGCGCGACCTCCGGCGGGAAGCGCGTATAGGCCTCGATGCCGACGATACGCGGCACGAGGCCGAGCGACGCCAGCATCTCCACATTGGAGGCAAAAATCGCGACGATGCGCTGGGGCGGCGAGGCGATCTCCACGCGCCGTCCCAGCCCATCCTCAACCGCACGCGGCCAGCCCTCCGCGCGCGCGCTGCCCGCCGCGAGGGCGAGCGGCGCGGCGAGGAAGGCGCGGCGACGCATCAGAAGGTGAACCTCAACCCGCCGATGAACTCCCGCCCCGGCGCGGAATTGCCGAGCCCGCCATTCGAGAAGCGCGCATCGCCGATGAAGGGCTGCGACGCGGTCGCGATGAAGAGCGCGTGGTAGTTCTTGTCGAGCAGGTTGTTGATGGCGCCATAGACACGGACGTTCGGCGCCGTCTCCGGCAAGGGCTGGAAGCTGCCGCGCAGATTGAAGACCCAGAAGGCGCCCTTGCGATGAACATAGTCGCGGAAAGGCTCGCCCTGCGGGATCAGCAGGTTCTCCTCGGTGTTGTAGTAGACCGGTCCGCGCAGGATACCTTGCAACGTCACGTCCCAGCGTGGCTGCCCCACCGTGGTCGTGAGCGCCGCCTGGTAGCGGTACATGCGCTCGACATTCCGCGTATTGGCCGTCGACGAGGCGCCGTCGTCGCGCATGTCGAAGTTCCAGGAGCCGTTCGCCGTCGCACGCCAGTTCACGCTGCTGATGCCGAAGAACCGCGCGAGATCGGCCTCCAGCTGCAGCTCCAGGCCCCGCACCAGCACGTCGCCGGCATTGTTGGCGTAGTCGCTGGTCGTGCTGTCGTTGCGCCGCGTGCGGGTGATGATGCGGTCGGAGATGGTGTTCTGGAACAGCGCGAGGTCAGCTCGGAACCCCGGCCGGAAGAGCGCGGCGCCCACCTCGTACTGCAGGTTGGTTTCCGGCTTCAGGTTGGGATTTCCGAAGGTGCGGCCTCCGCCAAGCGCGGTGAAATCCGCCGCGAGCTCGGTTGCCGTCGGCGCGCGGTAGCCCGTCGCGGCGTTGAAGCGCAGCGCGACGGATGGCACGGGCCGATAGGATGCGCCGGCAGACCAGGTGGTCGCGTCGTAGTCGGCGCTGCCGGTGCGCTGCAGGGGCAGGTTCGGCGTGGGGTCGAAGGCCGTGTTGCCCCAGGTCTGGCGCACGCCCGCGCGCACCGTCACGCGATCGTCGAACAAGACCTGCGAGAGCTCCGTGTAGAGCCCGGCATTCATGTCCGTCTGGTTGTTGTCCATGGGCGCGACCTGCCCCGTGGGGCCGCCCGGCAACGAGACGCGGTTGCGCGTGGACCGCAGCACCGAACGCTCCAGATCCAGGCCGACCAGCAGGTCCGCCCCCTTCCAGAGCCGCATCGAGGGCTGCAACCGCGTCCCGAAGATGTCGAGCACGCGGCGGTTGTCGTCATGGTCCGTGCCCGGCACGGGCAAACCCGCCGAGCTGCGCTGGATCGGGGAGCGCCAGCGCAGATTGTCGACGTCCCGCACCGCATAGCCCTGGAGATTCCAGCGGAAACGTCCATCCGCCGTCGCGCCGTCGAGGAACAGGTCGGCCGATGTGTTGGTGCGTTCCTCGAGGTTCGAGGTGTTCCAGGCCGAGCCCAGGAAACCCGTGTCGTAGGTGCCGTCCGTGCGGATGGAGGTGCCGATGCGCCCGATACGGGTCTCCACCCCCGCGGCGAAGGCACCGCCCAGCCTGTTCCACTGAGTGCCGTCCAGGGACGGCCCGCCATTTCCCGCGCGATAATTGTCGCGGCGCCCGCCGGAGAAGCCGGCATAGAGGTCGCCGGCGCGCACGTTGTAGCCGCCCGAAGTGTTGGGCGCCTCGGAATCGCGGAAGCTCGTACCGTAGCGGAAGCGCCCTTCCGCCAGCCCCCAGGAGCCGAAGCCGATCTCGCCGAAGCCGCCCGGCGAGGAACGGCCATCGCGCATGATGAGGTTGATGACGCCGCCGATCGCCTGGCTGCCATAGACCACGCTGGCCGGGCCGCGGATGATCTCGATGCGCTCCACCTCGGCCGGGCTGAGCTTGGAGAGGTTGGCGGTGCCTGCGCGGCGTCCGTTCACCAGCACGAGCACCTGGGAGCGGAAGTCGCGCCCCTGGCCGTCCGTCGAGCCGCCGCGGATGTTGATGCTGGTCTGGCCCGGCGTCCATTCGCTGAAGAAGCCGACCGCGTTCTCGGCCAGCAGATCCGTCATGTTCTGCGCGGTGCTGCGCCGGATCGTCTCCTGGTCGATGATCTGCACCGTGCCGGCGAGGCTGGAGCGCGGCTCGGGCCGGCCGGTCGCGGTCACGACCATCTCGTCCAGCGTGATGGGGAGCCGGACCTCCTGCGCCTGCGCGGAGAGGGCGAGCGGCAGCGCTGCCGCGGCGAAAAGAGCGCGGCGCATCAGACGCGGTCCCAGATCAGCAGGGCGGAGAGCTTCGGGGCGGAGAGCTCGTATCCCCCGTCATCGGACCGCCGCAGGGCCGTCTGCAGGTGATCCTCCAACGCCTTCCGGCGCGCATCCTGCGGCGCCAGTCCGAGTTGCATCGCGCAATGGGCGAAAGCGTCCTCGCGCGAGGCGAAGCGGGCCGTGAAGCTCCAGGGGAAGAGCGTGCTGCGGCTGGGTTGCCGGCCTTCGCCCAGGCGGGCGAGGACCTCGGTGACGGCCGGGCGCTCCTCCTCGCCGTGCAGATGCGCGGGCAGCGCGCCCGACAGGCACCAGCGCTTCGGCCCACGCTGCGCCGGCACGATCCACGCGACGGCGCGCGTCGCCATCCCCCTCATGAGGTCCAGCAAAAGCGCCGGCGCCTCGAGCGGGCCGGAGGTGTTCGCGCAGAACGCCACATCCGCAAGCGGCAGTTCCGGCATGGCCTGCCAGAGCGCGTCGATGGGACGCAGCCCGGGATGGCTCGTGCGCGAGAGCCGGCCGAGGCGGGCGCGCAGATAGCGGTTGGGCTCGACGGCCCACCATGGCGCCTGCGGCTCGACCCAGCCCAGAGCGGGGTGGCCAGCGCCGGCACCGATATCGATCAGGCTCGCCGGCCGGCCGAGCGCCGCATGCAGCGCGGCGCCCGCATGGCGCCCGTAATCCGAACGATCCATGCCATGCGCGTAGAAGCGCGCCGGGCGGTCAGCCCAGACGGAAGAAAAGGCGGCCTGGGCCGCCGGGGAAATACGCATCGTCGTCACCTGTCCCCGGTGCACCCCGCCCGGATCCTCGTGGGTTACGGCGGCCTCTCGGCACTCCGGCGACGGCAGGTCTCCTGGCTCGCGGGTCGTGGATGCTGGCCCAGCCTTCCCGCGGCTCGCGCCGCAGTGGCCCGCCTTTCGGCGGAAGAGGCCAGCGTCTCGCCGCTGACAGTTGCGGGGGCAGCTGCCGACTTGCCCGGGACGGGGAGGAACTTCCCCGGCGGACTCACGGCATTCCCTTTTCACCCGCTCGCGCGGGACCGTTGCGGCATCCATGCTAGGCAGGCGCTCCGAAGCCACGCAAGCCATTGAACATCGAGTATTGGTTCATACTGGTATGTTATATAGTAACATTCATGCTTGGGAAGGTCGAAGCCTTGGGCCCCTCTCGTCATCCGGCGCAGCTGCAGGTTTGCGCGCCTTGCACCCATCCCGATCGCGAGAAGCGCGGCCCGGTGAGGGCCGGCGAGCTTTTCGCCGCGCGCCTCGCGCAGGAGGTCGCCGCGCGTCCCGGCCTGGCCGGGTTGCGCGTGGTCGCGGCACCCTGCATCGGCAATTGCGCGGCACGCTGCCGCGTGTCTTTCGCGGGACAGGGCCGCTGGAGCTGGCTCCTCGGGGGCCTCGACCCCGACGCCTCCACGGATGATCTGCTGGAATTCGCCCGCCATTGGCTGGCCGCGCCGGATGGCTTCGTCGGCAAGAATGATCGCCCGCCGCCGCTCCGCCCGCTGCTGCTCGGCCGCGTGCCGCCGCCCGATCTGCCGGAGCTCAGGGAGCCTTCCAGCGGCTGACTGCATCGCCCTGGATCAGGAGCCCTTCGCCGGGCGCCGGGATCTGACCGAGCCATTCGCGGACCGGGAGATTTCGCAGCGACCCCGCCAGTGCCGCGATCGGCCCGCCATGGGCGATAACGAGAATGGGTTCGTCCGGAATCCCACGCCACCAGTCCAGCACGCGGAGCGCGAGTTCCGCCGTGGTTTCCCCGCCGCCGGGGCGAAAGCTGCCAGGGGCGTCGATCATGCCATTCATGGCATCGCCCTCGGCCTGCCAGATCGAGTCCCAGCTCATCCCTTCCCAGGCGCCGAAATCGCGCTCGGCGACGCGCGGTTCGATCTCCAGCGGCAGGCCGCGCCGCCGCGCGAGCAGCGCCGCCGGCCAACGCGCGCGCCGCGCCGGCGAGGTGACGACCCGCGCGAAATCCCCGCAGGACCAGCGCCTCGCCTGCCCCCTGCCTTCCGCGCTCAGCCCGGCATCCGTCCGGCCGTAGCAGCGGCCGCCCCACTGCGCCGCGACGGGCGGATGCCGCAGCAGCAGGGCGCGCTTCATCGCTCCATCGCGAAAGCCAGCGTCGCCATCACGATTCCCACATAACCGGCCGCGCCCACCGCATCGCCCGTGCTGCCCCCGAGGTGCCGCCGCAACCATCCGCGATACCAGAAGAGGAACAGCACCCCCGCGCCCCCCGCCACCGCCATGGCGCGCGCATCGCTGAGAATCCCCAGCAACAGCACAGGCGCGGCGAGCAGCGCGGCAACGCCCAGGCCTTTCGCATTGGCCGAGGGCCCGACGGCGGCACCCAGCCCTTCCCGGCCAGGCACCGGCGGCACGACCGCCATGACGGCGACCATCAGCAGGCGCCCGAGGCAGCCGGCCACGATCAGCACCACCGCCGCCTGCGCCGCGCCGCCCGACGCCATCAGCCCGCCCGCGCGCAAAGCGACCCCGAAGCCGAGGCCCAGCACGCCGAAGGCGCCGACGCGGCTGTCCTTCATGATCCGCAAGGCATCTTCCGGGCTGCGCCCCCCACCCGCCCCGTCGCAGAGGTCGGCCAGCGCATCCTCATGCAGCGCGCCGGTCAGGCGCGCCTCGATGGCCAGCGCGACCAGAACCGCCAGCGCGAAGGGCAGCACCAGGTCGACCAGCCAGAGCGCGAGCGCCGTCAGCGCGCCGATCCCTGCGCCGACCAGCGGAAAGAGCCGCAGCGCGCGCCCGATCTCCTGCAAGAAGGCTTCCGGGGTCACCGCACCCCCGGGCACCGGGAGGCGGGTGAGGAACTGGATGGCCGTCGCCGCCGCCCGCATCATGGGCCGGTGACCTCGGCCAGCGTCGCGACGTCGCGAAGCAGCCCGGCCGCGGCTTCCAGCATCGGCAGCAGCAGCAGGGCGCCCGTGCCCTCGCCCAGCCGCAGCCCCCATTCCAGGAACGGCTCCAGGCCGAGCTGCGCGAGCACGACGGCATGCCCGGGTTCCGCGCTCCGGTGCGCGGCCAGGCAGCAGCCCAGCGCGGCGGGATCGATCGCCTGCGCGACCAGCGCGCCGGTTCCCACGATGAAGCCGTCCAGCACGACCGTGAGGCGGTTCCGCGCGGCCTCCAGGATGCAGCCGGCGATGGCGATGATCTCGAAGCCGCCCAGCCCGGCCATCGCCGCGTGTGGTTCCAGCGCCTGGGCCCGGGCCACGGCCTCCCCCACCACGGCGCGCTTTCGCGACAGGCTCTCGGGCGTCGCGCCCGCGCCGGGGCCGATCAGGCTGTCGGCCGAAGCGCCGGTGAGCAGCGCGGCCAGCGCCGCCGCGGTCGTGGTGTTGCCGATGCCGACCTCGCCCAGCGCCAGCACGCGCACGCCCTGCTCCGCGGCCTCCCGCGCGGCGCGGGCCCCGCAGGCGAGGGCGGCGTCGAACTCCGCCGGGCTCATCGCGGGTCCGCGCGCGAAGCTGCGCGTCCCCTTCGCCACGCGCCAGTCGCGATAAGCCTCGCCGCTGATGCCTTCCGCCTTGCTGCCGGCGTCGACCAGCACCACCGGCGTCGCGCTGGCGCGCGCCAGGGCCGAACAGCCGGCGCGCCCTTCCAGGATCAGCCGCATCATCGCGGCGGTGACCTCGTCCGGCCAAAGGCCCACGCCCTCCGCCACGACGCCGTGATCCCCGGCAAAGACGATGAGCCGGCGCGGCGAGGCCTCGGGATCGATGCGCCCCTGGGTCTCCGCCAGGCGCACCGCCAGCCTCTCCAGCGTGCCCAGGCTGCCGCGCGGCTTGGCCAGCGCGTCGAGGCGCTGGCGGGCCAGGTCGCCGATGCTCATGCTTCCTCGCGAGCGATGGCGTGGAAAAAGCTGCCGGTGACGAAGCCGCGCCGCCCGCCTGCCGGGCCCAGCTCCCGCCCCGTGCCGTCGCTGAGAAGGGCGAACGGCATATCGCGCCCCGGATCCGTGACCGTCGCATAGTGGAACTCGTGGCCGCGCAGCCAGCTCCCCGCCCGGCCCATCGGGCCATCGGCCAGCATCCGGGCGCGCCGGTAGCCGAGATTCATGCGCCGGCGCGCGAAGCTGGTGGAATGGCCCAGCAAGCCCGCCATGCCGTGACGCTGACCGGCCGCATCCTCGATCCCCTCGCCCAGCACCATGTGGCCGCCGCATTCCCCGTGCACGGGCCGGGCTGCCGCAAAGCGCCGCAACCCCGCGAGGAAGCCCGAGGCGGCGGCAAGCCGGCCGCCATGCAATTCCGGATAGCCCCCAGGCAGCCAGCAGCAATCCGCGCAGTCCGGCGGCGCTTCGTCCGCCAGCGGGGAAAAGGGAAGGATTTCTGCCCCCCCCCGCCGCCAGGCCGCCAGCAGATGCGGATAGACGAAGCTGAAGGCCGCATCCCGCGCCAGCGCGATGCGCTGCCCCGGCGGCGGCACGGCCACGCCGGGCACCTGGGCGGCGGCAATCCCGAGCGGCGCGGCAAGCCGCCTGACGGCATCGAGATCGACGTACCGCGCGATGTGCTCCCCCAGCGCGGCCAGCGCCGCGCCCAGCGCCGGATGCTCCTCGGCCTGCACGAGGCCGAGATGGCGTTCGGGTAGGGCCGGCGGGGCGTCCCGGGGAATGGCGCCGAGAATGGGCAGTCCGAGCGGCGCGACGGCATCGGCCACCATCCGCCGGTGCCGCTCGCTGCCCACGCGGTTGAGCACGACGCCGCCGATCCGCACCTTCGGATCATGCGTCGCGAAGCCGCGCAGGAGCGCCGCATGGCTCTGGCTCGCACCCGACACGTCGACGATGAGCAGGACGGGGAGCCCATGCCGCGCCGCGATGTCCGCGCCCGCGCCGCTGCGGCCCGGCGGTGCCTCGATGCCATCGAACAGGCCCATGGCCCCCTCGATCAGCAGAAGATCCGCGTCCAGCGCGGCCTCCGCCATCAGCGTATCGAGCAGGGCTGGCGACATGGCCCAGGAATCGAGGTTCAGCCCGGCCCGGCCCGAGGCCGCGGCGTGGAAGGCCGTGTCGATGTAGTCGGGCCCCGCCTTGGCCGCGGTGACCGCGACGCCTCGGCCGCGCAGCGCCGCGAGCAGGCCGAGCGTCAGCGTCGTCTTGCCCGAGCCCGAGCGCGGCGCCGAGACGATGAGGCCGCTGGCCGTCATGTCCGCGCGTGACGCGGGGCGGCATCCGCGATAGGCCATGCAGCATGGACCCGAGCGATCGCCCCGGACCGGATCTGCGCCGTGGCTGGACGACCGGCGCCTGCGCGACGGCGGCCGCCAAGGCCGCCATGACGGCACTCGCCACGGGCCACTTCCCGGACCCCGTGAGCATCACCCTCCCCGGCGGCGAGAAGCCGGCCTTCGCGCTGGCCCGGCACGCGCTGGACGAGGCCGGCGCCATGGCCGCCGTCGTGAAGGATGCCGGCGACGATCCGGACGTGACGCACGGTGCCCTCATCCGCGTGGAGCTGCGCCGCCTGCCGGCGGGCAGCGGTGTCGTGTTTCGCGCGGGTGAGGGCGTGGGAACGGTGACGCGGCCGGGCCTGCCCATCCCCCCCGGCGAACCGGCCATCAATCCCGTGCCGCGCCGCATGATCGCCGCCGCGCTGGCGGAGGTGGAGCCGCGCCCGGATATTGAGGTCACCATCGCCATCGCCGGCGGCGAAAGACTGGCGGAACGCACGCTGAATGCGCGGCTGGGAATCCTCGGCGGGCTTTCGGTATTGGGCACGACGGGCATCGTGGTGCCCTATTCCTGCGCGGCCTGGATCGCGAGCATCCATCGCGGCATCGATGTCGCGCGCGCGACGGGCATTCAGCACATCGCAGGCAGCACCGGCTCCACCAGCGAAACCGCCGTGCGGCAACTGCATGGCCTGCCGGATGTGGCCCTGATCGAGATGGGCGACTTCGTCGGCGGCATGCTGAAATATCTGCGCGGCCACCCCGTCCAGCGCGTCACCATCGCAGGCGGGGTCGCGAAGATGACGAAGCTCGCGCAGGGACTCCTGGATCTGCATTCCAAGCGCGGCAGCGCAGACATGACGGCGCTGGCGGAACTGGCGGGCATGCCGGAACTCGCGGCCTGCAACACGGTGGCGGAGGCGTTCCAGCGGGGACCGGCTGGCCTCGGCGACATCATCGCCGAACGGGCGCGCGAGACCGCGATGACGGTGCTCAAGGGCGTCGCGATCGACGTCGCCATCTTCGATCGCGAGGGCCGGCTGGTCGGTCATGCGCCGCGATACCTGCGGCGGTAATCGACGGAATAAAGCGCGCTCTCGCGGAACCCCTCGGCTCCCAGCGCCGGGCCGACGAGGATGATCGCCGTGCGCTCGATCCCCTCGGCGCGCGCGGCGATATCGGCCAGGGTGCCGCGGATCACCTGCTCCTCCGGCCAGCTCGCGCGCACCACGATGGCGGCGGCGCAGTCGGCGCCGTAGAACGGCACCAGCTCCTCCACGACGCGCGCGATGGCGTGGATCCCGAGGTGGATGGCGAGCGTCGTGCCGCTCGCCGCGAAATTCGCGAGCGTCTCGCGCGGCGGCATGGAGGAGGCACGGCCGCCCATGCGCGTCAGCACCAGCGACTGCGCGACCTCGGGGATGGTGAGCTCCTGCCCCAGCGCGGCGGCGGCGGCCGCAAAGGCGGGAACCCCGGGCGTGATGCTGTAGGGGATACCGCGCGCCTTCAGCCGCCGCACCTGCTCGGCCACCGCCGACCAGATGGAGAGGTCGCCCGAATGCAGGCGCGCCACCTCCTGCCCCGCCTCGTAAGCCTTCACGAACTCCGCCTCGATGGCGTCGAGGTCGAGCGGTGCGGTGTCCACGATCCGCGCGCCGGGCGGGCAATGCGCCAGCAGCGCCATCGGCACGAGGGAGCCGGCGAAAAGGCAGACGGGGCAGCGCGCGATGAGATCCCGGCCGCGAAGGGTGATGAGATCCGGCGCGCCCGGCCCGGCGCCGATGAAATGGATGGTCATGTCGCGATCTCCGCCAGCGCGCAGGTCGCGCGGCTCGTGCTGCTGCGCGGCGCCAGAAGCCGGCCGCGCCCCGACGCCAGCGCCGCGGATTCCGCCACGGAGCCGAGGCCCGTGGTGGCACGCGAACAACGGCTTTCGGTGGGGCCGGGAAAGCCGGCGGCATCCTCGACGATCGCGAGGCCGATGCCCAGGCACCGCGCGGCCTCCACGATGCCCGGCTCCCCGGCCTTGTGGGGAATGGTCGCCAGGCGCTCCAGCGCCCCGCGTCCAAGGCCGCTCGCCGCCAGCGCCGCGTCCACCGCCTCCAGCACCTCGGCCGCCGTCGCGCCCCGACGGCAACCGATTCCCGCGACGAGCCTCATGCCGGCTTGTCCCAGACCCATTGCGTCACCGGCATCGCGGCGCGCCATCCCGTCATGCTGGCCACCGGCACGGCGCGCGACACGGCGAGGCGCGTCAGCTCGCCGCCGCGCGCGGCGTAGTGGGCCAGCAACAGCGCCTCAGTCTCCAGCGTGACGGCATTGCAGACCAAGCGGCCGCCCGGCTTGAGCGCCGCCAATGCCGTGTCCAGCGCATCGCCCGCGCCGCCGCCGAGGAAGATGACGTCCGGTGCCGCCAGCCCGGCCAATGCGCCCGGCGCCTCGCCTTCGACCACCGCGAGGCCCGGAACGCCCAGTGCCCAGGCGTTGCGGCGGATGCGCGCGGCGCGATCCGCCCGCGCCTCGACGGCGATGGCGCGCAGCGAGGGGTCGGAGAGCATCCATTCGATGGAGATCGACCCCGCGCCGGCACCGATGTCCCACAGCAGCGCACCGCGCCTGGGCCCCAGGGAGGAGAGCGTAACGGCGCGGATCTCGCGCTTGGTGAGCTGCCCGTCATTCTCGAACCAGGCATCGGGCAGGCCGGGCGCGCGCGGGATCACCCTCGCGCCGGGCTCCGCCCGGACCTCCAGCGCCACGAGGTTCAGCGCTGCGACATCCGCCAGGGCGAAATCACGCGCGTCGCAGCGCCGGATGCGCTCGCGCTCCCCGCCGAGCGCTTCGAGCACGGTCATGCGGCTGGCTCCGAACCCATCCCGAAGCAGGGCGGCGATGGCGGCCGGCCCCTCCCCGTCGCTGGTCAGCGCCAGGATGCGCGCGCCGGGATGCAGATGGGGCCGAAGCAGCCCGGCCGGGCGGCCGTGCAGCGAGAGCGTGACCGTGCCTTCCAACGGCCATCCCAGTCGCGCGGCCGCCAGGCTGAAGGCGGATGGCGCCGGCACCACCAACGCCTCCTCCGGGGACATGCGCCGGAGCAGCGTGGCTCCGGCGCCATGCAGCATCGGGTCGCCGGAGGCCAGGACAACCACGCGCCGCCCACGCTCGGCCAGCACGCCGGAGACGTCGAAGGGTGACGGCCAGGGCCGCGCCTCGCCGCGGATCAGCCCGGCCGCCAGCTCCAGATGGCGGCGGCCACCGAACACGATCTCGGCGCCTTCGATCAGCCCGCGGGAGAGAGGCGGCAGACCCGCGATCCCTTCCTCGCCGATACCCAGGATGGACAGCCATCGCGGCGCCGCCGCAATTTGCGCGGGCATGTCACGCATCCTCATACTCGGCGGCACGACGGAAGCGCGGGAGCTCGCCACCATGCTCGCTCAGCGCGGGGCCGATGCCACGCTCTCGCTGGCCGGCCGCACCGCCACGCCCGTCGCGATGCCCCTGCCGACGCGCCACGGCGGCTTCGGGGGCATCGCCGGCCTCGTGGAGTATCTGCGCACCAGCGGCACGGAAGCGCTGGTGGACGCCACCCACCCCTATGCGGCGGCGATGTCGCACCACGCCGCGGAAGCCTCCGCGCTCGCTCCGGTGAAGCTGCTCGCGCTGCGGCGTCCGGCCTGGCGCCGGCAGGAGGGCGACGACTGGCTCGAGGTCGGTGATGCCGCCGAAGCCGTGTCCGCGCTCGGCGCCGCGCCACGGCGCGCCTTCCTCGCTCTCGGGCGCCAGGAACTGCGGCCCTTCGAGGCCGCGCCGCAGCACCGCTACCTGATCCGCAGCGTCGATCCCGTGGAGCCGCCCCTCGCGGTTCCGGATGCGCTCTATGTCGTGGCGCGCGGCCCCTTCGACATCGCGTGGGAACGCTTGCTCCTGGAGAGCGAGGCCGTCGACACGATCATCTGCAAGAACAGCGGCGGCACGGCCACCTACGGCAAGATCGCCGTCGCGCGCGCGCTGGGGCTGCGCGTGATCATGCTGCGCCGGCCGACACTGCCCGAAGCGGAATCCGTCGCCACGCCCGAAGCCGCCATGGAATGGCTCGCTCATGCGGGCATGCTCCGCGGCGTGTAGACCAGTGGCGGCAGGGCGGGACGAGCGATCACGCGTGTCTCGGCGGTACCGATGATCACGCAGGTCGCCATGTCCGCCCGCGCGGGATCGGCGGCGCCGAGCGTCGTGATCTCGATATGCTCCTCGGCGCGCATCACCGCACGGCCGAAGATCACCGGCGTCGCGGCGGGCAGAACGGCGCGCAGTGCCCCGAACGCCCGGCCGAGCTGCCACGGGCGCGCGCGGCTGATCGGGTTGTAGAGCGCCATGGCAAAGCCGGCGCCAGCGGCGGCTGCGAGGCGCTTCTCGACCAGCGGCCATGGCTTCAGATTGTCGGAGAGCGAGATGGCGCAGAAATCATGGCCGAGCGGCGCGCCCAGGCGGGCGGCCAGCGCCAGCATCGCGGTGATGCCGGGATGCACCACGATCTCGATGCCGCGCCAGGCTTGCGGCCCCTGCTCCACCGCCTCGCAAACCGCCGCCGCCATGGCGAAGACGCCCGGATCGCCGCCGGAGACCATCGCGACGCGGTCCTGCGCGGCGGCTTCCAGCGCGGCGCGCGCACGGTCCAGCTCCACGCGGTTGTCCGAAGGATGGCGTGCCTGGCCCTCGCGCCACGGCACCCGCGCGAGATAAGGGCCGTAGCCGTAGATCGCCGCGGCCGCCGCCAGAGCGGCGCTCGCCTCCGGCGTCACAAGGCCCTCGCGGCCGGGGCCGAGGCCCACGATGTCGAGGCGCCCGCTCACGCCCAGCCCGGCACGAGCACGAGCGAGAAATAGGGCGCCGGCCTGTCGTCCCGCGCGGCCAGCCTCTCGGTGCGGCCGTCGTGCCGCGTCGCACGCTCCACATAGATCGCGCGATCGAGCCGCCCGGCCTTCTCCAGCGCCCGCCGGATGCGTGGCAGGTGGCGCCCCACCTTCATGATGACGGCGGCTTCCACATCGGAAATCCGGCGGACGAGTTCTTCCTCGGGCAGCGTGCCGGGCAGGATGGCGATGACGTCGTCGCCCTGCGCGATGGGCACGCCCGCGCCCGACCATGCGCCCGACATGCTGGTGATGCCCGGGATCACCTCGGTCGGGTATCGCGTGGATAGCCTCAGATGGAGATGCATGTAGGAACCATAGAAGAGCGGATCGCCCTCGCTCAGCACCGCCACGTCGCGGCCCGCATCGAGATGCGCCGCGACCGCGGCCGCCGCTTCCTCGTAGAAGGCGGCGATGCATTCCTTGTAGCGCGTATCGTGCCGGTCGATCTCGGTCGTCACCGGGTAGAGGAGCGGCAGTTCGACCGCGCCCGCGCGCAGCGTGGAGCCAATGGCGGCACGCGCGTTGCTCGGATGCCCGCGCTTGGCGAAATGCGCGACGACGGGAACCGAGCCCAGGATACGCGCAGCCTTCAGGGTCAGCAGCTCCGGATCGCCCGGGCCCGTCCCGACCCCGTAGAGGCGGCCGGTGCTCACAACCCCGCCCGTGCGAGCGAGTTCAGCGCCGCCGCCGTCATGGCGCTTCCGCCCAGCCGGCCCCGCACCACCGCCCAGGGCACGCCCAGCGCCGCCTGCATCAACGCATCCTTGGATTCCGCCGCGCCCACGAAGCCCACCGGCATGCCGAGGATCGCGGCCGGACGTGGCGCTCCACGCTCCAGCATCTCGAGCAGATGGAACAGGGCCGTGGGCGCGTTCCCGATGGCCACGACGGCACCTTCGAGACGCTCCGCCATCAGCTCGAAGGCGGCCGCGGACCGGGTCGTGCCGAGGCGCGCGGCCAGCGCGGGGACCTCCGGGTCGCGCAGGCGGCAGACGACCTCGTTGCCCGCGGGAAGCCGCGCCTGCGTCACGCCCCGCGCCACCATCTCGGCATCGCAGAGGATCGGCGCCCCCGCCTGGAGCGCACCGCGGGCGGCTTCCACGAAGCCGGGCGCGAAGGCGAAGCTGGCGGCGGCCTCGACCATGCCGCAGGCGTGGATCATCCGGACCGCGACATCCTCCTCGCTCGCCGAAAAGCGGGACAGGTCGGCTTCGGCGCGAATGATGGCGAAGGACTTCTCGTAGATCGCCGCGCCGTCGCGGATGTAGTCGGTCATCGCAATTCCTTGAGCGCCGTGGCCACCTCGCCGGGCGCCAGATGGCATGCCGCAAGATCGTGCGGCCCGCCAGCCCGGATCAGGTCGAAACCGCCCGCGCGGCCCACCAGCGTCACGGCGGCAGGCCCTGGATGGGCGCAGCCCTTGCCGCAGCCGGAGATATGGAGGGTGCCGCCAGGCAGCCCTCCCAGGGCCGCCAGCTGCGCGGCCAGCCCGCGCGTCTCGGCCTCACCGCTGCCGCAGGCAGGGCGGCCCGGACAGGCCAGGACCCGGCGGCGCGGGTCCGCCGGGTCGGTCATCAGGCCCAGCCGCGCGGCCACGCCGGTCAGGGGCCCGGCCTCCGCGACCCCGAGCACCAGCAACGCCCTGCCCGGTGCCGGGCGCAGGACGGCCCGATCCGGAAGGGCTTCCGCCAGGGCGCGCAGCGTATCGGCCTCCAGGCTGCCGAAGGCCGCCGCCAGGCCAAGCGCCCCGGCACGATGCCACCCCAGCGGCTCGGCCGCGGGGCGCGGCTCCGGGCCGGTCCCCCCGCCGGCTCCCACGCTCAAGGCGCGCCACGCGGCCCCGGCCGCATCGCCGCCGGGCACACGCCCGAGCCAGCGCGTGGCGCGGCCCAGGCCCAGCCACCAGTCGCCCGCCTTCGTCGCGACCAGGCGCAGATCGGCCCTTACCGCATCGAGATGCAGCGCACCGCCGCCATCCACGACGACGGTGAATTTCGGCGGCAACCCTCCCGGCCAGGCGGCCGCCAGCGCGGCGGCGATCGGGCGCGGGTCGGCCCAGAGAGTGGCATCGCGGCCCGCGAGAGGATTCACCAGGATGGGCGGCGCATCGGCGATGCCCAGGGCCAGCAGCGCCTCCGCGCAGGCGGGCGCCGTCGCGCGGCTGAGGCCGCGGAGCTGCAGATTGCCTCGCGAAGTGACCTCGAGCACGCCATTGCCGTAACGCCGCGAGGCCTCCGCGATGCCGAGCGCGGTGTCACGGCTCCACTCGCCGCCCGGCGCGCGCAGCAGCAGGCCATCGCCCGTCTCCATCGGGGCCGCCAGGCTCGGACAGGCACCGCGCGGCGTCATGCCCAGGGTTCCAGCGTCGCCGCCACATCATTGGCGCGGGGGTGCCAGATTCCGCGCCGCAAGGCATCGGCGAAGCGCCGGGCCATGGCGCGCAACGCCGCCGGGTTCTGCTGCACGAGAAAGCCGCGCACGCGCGGGTCGCAGAGATAGGCCGCGTACACCGCGTCGAGCGCGGCATCGGGGACGGCGTCCGTCGTTTCCGCAAAGGCGACGAGGCGGTCCACCGTCTCCGCGAATTCCGAGGCCCCCCGGGGACCGTGGCGCATCTGGCCTTCGATGAAGCGCGGCGCAATGCGCCCCTGCACCAGCCGCGCGATCTGGACGGCGAGCGGGCGTGCGCGCGGACGGGAAGGATCGGTGGTGTCGAGCGAGATCAGCAGCGGCGCCCGGCCCAGCATCGCCGCCGCGCTTGCGAAGCCCCCCAGATGCGCCGCGTCCGCGCCGCCCTCGAGCAGGTCGTGCGCCGGGTCGTCGCTGCCATGGACCAAGGCGTCCGCCGCCGCGACCCGCGCCTCGAACGCGCCGGGCGCCGCCTCCGCCGCACCGTCCGCGCCGCCATAGGCATGCGAGGTGGCGTCGAGATAGGCGCGGCCCAGATCCTCTCGCGAGGACCAGGTACCGCAGGCCAGGGCATCCTCCAGCCCCGCGCCATAGGCCCCGGGCGCCGCGCCGAAGACGCGCGGGCCGGGCGCCATGGAGAGCGGATTCTCGCCCGGGCCTTCGTCGCGCGCCGCCACCGCGCGCGCCGCGGCGTCGAGCAACGCGATCTGCGCCGGGAAGAGATCGCGAAACAGGCCCGACACGCGGAAGGTCACGTCCACGCGCGGGCGGCCCATCACGGCCGGGGGCTGCACCTCGATGCCCGTCACGCGGCCGCTCGCCTCGTCCCAGATGGGACGGCACCCCATGAGGGCGAGGCCCTGGGCCATCTCCTCGCCGCCGCTTCGCAGCGTGGCGCTGGCCCAGAGATCGAGCACGATGGAGCGTGGCATCTCCCCCTGTTCCTGCAGATGCAGGCGGATGGACTCCTCGGCGGCGAGGCGTCCGAGATCCATGGCGGTCGCGGTCGGCAGGCCGCGCGGATCGGCGGTGAAGAGGTTGCGCCCGGTGGGCAGCACATCGCGGCGCGCCCGGCCCGGAACCCCGCCGGGCCCAGCCGCGACCGCACGCCCGTCCAGCGCCGCCAGCAGCGCCGCACGTTCGGCCGCCGCGCTTTCGATCCGCGCGGCGCCGTCCTCCGCCGCGGCGTGGCCATAGATGTGCAGCCCGTCCTTGATGGCGAGCTCCTTGAGGTCGCAGAGCCAGGCGTCGAGGTGCTTCAGCACCTCCACCGGCGGCGACCCTGGCGCCAGGCCGGGAACCTCGCCCGCTTGCTCGAGGATGAGGGTCGCGAGCCTCTCGCGCCGCCGCGTGTCGAGTCCGTCCGCGATCGCGTATTCGTCGAGCAGGCGTTCCAGCTCGCGGGGGGCGCCATGAAGACCGGCCTCCGCCAGGCGCGGCGGCAAATGGCCCAGGATCGTGGCCGCGATGCGCCGCTTGGCCTGCGCCGCCTCGCCCGGATTGGAGACGAGGAAGGGATAGAAGACCGGCAGCGCGCCCAGCACGCGCTCGGGGAAGCAGGCGCCCGTGAGCGCGACCGCCTTGCCCGGCAGCCATTCGATGGCGCCATGCGCACCCATGTGCACGACCGCGTCGGCATGTTCCTGGAGCCATGCCCCGAAGCCGAGCAACGCGGGATGCGGCGGCAATGCCGGATCGTGCCAATCCGCGCGGCGGTTTTCGGCAAGCCCCCGATCGGGCGCGATGGCGACGGTGACGCGGCCGAACGACAAAGCGGCGAAGTCGGCGCCGCCGTCATCGGTCCACGGCTCCTGCGGGACGGAGGGGGCCGTCCGCCGCGCGTTCTCCAGCGCGGCCATGAGGTCCCGCGCGGTATCCGGAACCGGTCCCACCGCGTAGCCCGCGCCGCGGAGATCGAGCAGCAGCCGCCTGACGCTCTCCGGCACGTCAAGTCCCACCGCGTAGCCCGCCCGCCCGCCCGCCCCTGGATAGTCGGGGATCAGGATCGCGATCCGGCGCTCCGCCCGCGGCAACGCCTGCAGCCGCAACAGGGCCGCGACGCGCGCCGCCACCTGCGCGACGCGATCGGGCTCCGGCCGGTTGGCCTGGCGCGGCCCGTCGCCATGCTTGAAGCTCAAGGCACCGGCGAGCACGCGCCCGTCGAGCTCGGGCAGGACCACATGCATCGCGAGATCGGCGCCGCCCAGCCCCCGCGGGCTGCCCTCCCAGGCAGGGCGGGCTGTCGTCGCCATCACGGCCTGCAGCACCGGAACGCCCGGCGCGCCCAGGGCCGCCGCATCGCCCGAGGCGAAGCCCGTGGTGGTGACGATCGCCGCGGGCCGCAGTTCCTCCATCGCCGCTCGGACGAGGGCCAGGCTCTCGGGTTCCTTCAGGCTCGCGACGAAGATGGGCGCGGCCGCAATGCCCTTGGCTTCCAGGGCCGCCGCCAGCTCGGCGACAGGGGCGGCGTCCTCGGCCAGCAGCATGGAGCGATAGAAGAGGATCGGCACGACCGGGCGTGACCCGTCGCGGCGCCAGACGGTCTCACCCTGACCTGGCTTCCAGCCGCCGGCGCGCGGCAGGCGATGCGGCGGCGGCGCCTCCATGCCGACGCCCGCATGCCGTGCCACGCGGCGCAGTAGCGCGCGCAGATTGGCCCGTCCACCCTCGCGGAAGTACGCGAGCCAGGTGGCCCGCTCCTCGGCCGGGATGGTGCTCAGCTCCGCAAGGCGCGGATCGTCGCCATCCTCGCCCGGCAGCACGGCGAGCGCGATGCCCCTGGCCCGCGCCGTCTCGGCCAGGCGCTCGGCGCCGTAGCGCCACCAGTCCAGCCCGCCGAGCAGCCGCAGCAGGATCACGCGCGCATGCTGCCCCGTCCGCTCCAGCCACAGATCGACGGACATCGGGTGCCGCAGGTCCCGCAGCGGCGCGAGCCGGAGCTCGGGCAGCCCTTCCTCCCACGCCGCTTCCAGCCCCGCCAGGTCGCTGTCGGTGAAGGACAGCGCCACCACGGGCGCCGGCTCCTGGCGCAGATCGACCGGCTCGGCGAGCCCGTCGATCGTGGCGGAGGTGGTGGCGAGGATATGCATCCTACCCGGCGAGCGCCCTCGCGACCGCGCCCTGGTCGAAGCCCTTGAGCCCGATCACGACAAGCCGCCCCTGCCGCGCCTCGGCCGGGCCCCAGGCGCGGTCGAACTGCTGCGTCACCCGCTGGCCCACCGCCTGGACGAGAAGGCGCAGCGGCTTGCCGGCGACGGGGCAGAAGCCCTTGGCCCGCAGCACGCCCGTCACCGCGCAGGCGGCGGCCACGCGCGCGGCGAGCGCGGGGGCGTCCGGCGCCTCGGGAAGGTCCATCACCACGGTGTCGAAGTCGTCATGGTCATGATCGGCCTCGTCGTCGTGATGGGTGCGGCGATTCTCGATGTCGGCCTCGGTGCCGATGCCCAGGCCCAGCATCACGCCGGGATCGAGGCGCCCTTCCGCGCTCGTCACCACATGCACGGTTCGGGGCAAGGTTTCCGCGATGGCCGCCTGCGCGCGCTGCATCGCGGGCGCATCCAGCAGGTCCGCCTTGGTCATGACCACGAGATCCGCGCAGGCGATCTGGTCCTCGAAGACTTCCTCGACCGGATCCTCGTGATCGAGCGAGGGGTCGGCCGCGCGCTGGGCCGCCAACGCCTCGGGGTCCGCCGTCACGCGGCCTTCGGCCAGCGCCGCGCCGTCCACCACGGCGACAACGCCGTCCACGGTGACGCGGCCCTTGATGGCCGGCCAGTGGAAGGCCTGTACCAGGGGCTTGGGCAGCGCGAGGCCGGAGGTCTCGATGAGGATGTGCTCGGGCCGCGGCTCCAGCGCCAGAAGCGCATCGAGCGCGGGCACGAAGTCGTCGGCCACGGTGCAGCAGAGACAGCCGTTGGCGAGCTCGATGATGCCCTGCTCGTCGCAGGCTTCCGCGCCGCAGCCGCGCAGGATCTCGGCATCCATGCCGACATCGCCGAACTCGTTCACGATGACGGCGAGGCGCCGCCCCTGCGGGTTCTGCAGCATGTGGCGGATCAGCGTCGTCTTTCCGGCGCCGAGGAAGCCCGTGACGATGGTGCAGGGAATGCGCGCGAGGCTCATGCCGCGATCCCCGGAACGGGCGGGATGCGGGCGATCAGGCCGCGTTTCAGCACCTCCGGCCGGCCGCGCCATGGCATGAGCCCATCGGCGGAGGCGCCCAGGAGCAGCGCGCCCTCCACCACCGCGGAACCATCGGCGGCGTCGAGCCCGCCGAAGACGTAGCTCCAGCCGCCCTCACGGACCATGGCGACCGAGGGGCCGCGGCGGCAATTGCCGAGGCATTCCACCTCGCGCAGCTCGACGCCCTCGGGCGCGTGCAGGGCTGCGGCGAGGCGGGCGCCGGCACGCGGTGCCTCGGGCCCGTCCTCGGGATGGCGGCAGGTGGTGCAGACGAACAGCGTCACCGGCACGGGATGGGATTCAGTCAAGCGCAACTCCTCCGGGTCCGGGGCGGACACGGCCAGCGGGATGCGATGGCGGCGCAGGGCGCCGTCGCCGGAATGGCTAACGCACCGGAGCACCCCGCCCGGTACGTGGGTCTGTGGCGAGATGGCAGGTCTCCTGGCTCGCGGATCCACGCCTGGCGCCGCCTTCCCGGGGTGCCCGAAGGCGCTCCAGTGGCTGATTGGCGCAGGCTCACCGCTCACAGTTGCGGGGGCAGCCATGGCTTCGGAGCCTCTCGGCGACCGTTCCATGTTCCCTTTTCACCCCAACTCCCATTGGGGACCATCAAGCTCAGCCATGAGAGACACGGGCGGCGGCCCGCTGTCAACGCCGTTCGGGAGACCGTTGCGGTTCGCCCCGGCTGCGGCCATGGTCCGCGGCCCATGACGAAGCGGATGACCCTGGTTCTCGGCGGCGCGCGTTCCGGCAAGAGCCGCCATGCGGAGGCGCTCGTGCAGGCGCTGCCGGCGCCCTGGACCTACATCGCCACGGCCGAATCCTACGATGCCGAGATGACGGCGCGCATCGCGGAGCATCGCGCCCGCCGCCCCGCCGGATGGACCACCATCGACGCGCCGCTGGACCTGGCCGGCGCCATTGCCGCCGCCCCCCCCGCGCCCCTGCTGGTGGACTGCCTGACGCTCTGGCTCAGCAACACCATGCTGGCCGAGGCCGATATCGAGGCCGCCGCCGAGGCGCTGCTGGCGGCACTCCGCCAGCGGACGGACG
This sequence comes from Roseococcus sp. YIM B11640, assembly GCF_049727625.1. Classification (NCBI taxonomy): domain Bacteria; kingdom Pseudomonadati; phylum Pseudomonadota; class Alphaproteobacteria; order Acetobacterales; family Roseomonadaceae; genus Roseococcus; species Roseococcus sp. YIM B11640. The sequence continues at coordinate 109,496 of NZ_JBBJOZ010000003.1, read as the reverse complement.
AGACCGTGCTGGTTTCCAACGAGGTCGGCTCCGGCATCGTGCCGGCAACACCGCTCGGCCGCCGCTTCCGCGACGCGCAGGGCCGCCTTAACCAGCGCGTCGCGGCCGAGGCCGACGAGGTGCTGCTGATCGTCGCCGGACTGCCCCTGAGGTTGAAATGAGCATCACCGAGGAAGAAGCCGCCCGCCATCGCGAGAAGATGCGCCGCCGCAAGGAGGTGCAGGACGCCGAGGTCGCGTCCAAGCCCATCGTGGAAAAGGGACTGCTGCTGGTGAACACAGGGCCCGGCAAGGGCAAGTCCACCGCCGCCTTCGGCCTCGCGCTGCGGATGCTGGGCACCGGCGGGCGCGTCGGGGTGGTGCAGTTCGTGAAGGGCGCCTGGCATGCGGGCGAGCAGGACGGCTTCGCCGCCTTCGGCGAGCGCGTGCAGTGGCACAGCATGGGCGAAGGCTTCACCTGGGAGACGCAGGACCGTGCCCGCGACCTCGCCGCTGCCGCCCGTGCCTGGGAACAGGCCAAGCGCATGCTGGCCGACCCCGCGTTGGACCTTGTCGTGCTGGATGAGCTCAACATCGCGCTGCGCTACGAGATGCTGGATATCGCCGAGGTGGTCGCGACGCTGACCTCGCGGCGCGAGGGGCTGCATGTGGTCGTCACCGGCCGCAACGCGAAGCCGGAGCTGATCGCCGCCGCCGATTGCGTGACGGAGATGGGCGCCGTGAAGCACCATTTCGCGGCAGGCGTGCGCGCCCAGAAGGGCGTGGAGTTCTGATGCCGGCGCGGAGCCTCATGTTCCAGGGCACGGGCTCCGATGTCGGGAAGTCGCTGATCGTCGCGGGGCTGGCCCGCGCCTTCACGCGGCGCGGTTTGCGCGTGCGCCCCTTCAAGCCGCAGAACATGTCGAACAATGCCGCCGTGACGGAGGACGGCGGCGAGATCGGCCGCGCCCAGGCCCTGCAGGCGCGCGCGGCATGCGTGCCGGCCAGCGTCCACATGAACCCCGTCCTGCTGAAGCCACAGAGCATGACCGGCGCGCAGATCGTGGTTCAGGGCCGCATGCGCAGCAGCGCGAAGGCCGCCGAATACCAGCAGATCAAGGCCGGGCTGATGCCCGATGTGCTGGACAGCTTCGAGCGCCTGCGGGCGGAGGCCGACCTCGTCCTGGTCGAAGGCGCCGGCAGCGCTTCGGAGGTGAACCTCCGCGCCAACGACATCGCCAATATGGGATTTGCGCGGGCCGCCGGGGTGCCGGTGGTGCTGATCGGCGACATCGACCGCGGCGGCGTGATCGCGAGCCTCGTCGGCACGCAGGCCGTGCTGGATGCGGCCGACGCGGCCATGATCCGCGGCTTCGTGGTGAACCGCTTCCGGGGCGATCCCGCGCTCTTCGCCGATGGGATGGCGCTGGTCGCCCAGCGCACCGGCTGGGCGCCCCTCGGCCTCGTGCCCTTCCTGCCCGAGGCCGCGCAGCTTCCCGCCGAGGACGCGCTGGCGCTGGACGATGCGCTGCCCCGCCGGCCCGGCGCGGCCATGCGCGTCGCCGTGCCCGTGCTGCCGCGCATCGCCAATTTCGACGATCTGGACCCGCTGATCGCGGAGCCCGCCGTGGAGGTGATTCGCGTGCGGCCCGGCGAGCCGCTGCCCGGCAACGCGGAACTCGTGATTCTGCCGGGCTCCAAGGCCACGATCGCGGATTGCATCGCGCTGCGGGAAGCGGGCTTCGACGTGGATATCGCGGCCCATCTGCGGCGCGGCGGCGCGGTGCTCGGCCTTTGCGGCGGCTACCAGATGCTGGGGCGAGAGATCCACGATCCCGACGGCATCGAGGGCCCGCCAGCCAGCACGCGCGGCCTTGGCCTGCTGGATGTCTCGACGGTCCTGACCGGCGACAAGCGCCTCGAAGCCGTGCAGGGCCGCAGTGCCGATGGCGCGGCCTTCCAGGGCTACGAGATGCATATCGGAGCCACCGAAGGCCCTGATCGCGCCCGTCCCTTCGCGCGACTGTCGAACGGCGAAGCGGAGGGCGCGATCTCGGCCGATGGGCGCGTCTTCGGCACCTATGTGCACGGGCTTTTCGCGCATGATGCGCAGCGGGCGGCGTGGCTGGCGCGCTTCGCCGCCGGCGCGCCCGCCATCGGCTACGAGGCGCGCGTGGAGGCGGCGCTGGATGCGCTGGCGGCGCATCTGGAGGCGCATCTCGATCTGGAGAGTTTGCTCAGGCTATCGCGATGACGACGAGCGTCGCGACGAACGCGATGCCGATGCCGTCCGCCACGAGGAAGACGCGCAAGGCCCGCCGGATGTCCGCCGCCGTGGCGTCACGGCGGCCGTCCCCCATGAAGCCATCCTCGACCATCACGCCGCCATAGGAGCGCGGCCCGGCCAGCGCGAGGCCGAGCGCGCCCGCCATGGCCGCCTCCGGCCAGCCGGCATTGGGCGAGCGGTGACGGCGAGCGTCGCGCCAGATCGCGCGCCAGGCACCCCGAGCATCCTCCCGCAGCACCAGCGCGGACAGCCAGATCAGCAAGGCCGATAGCCGGGAGGCGGGCAGGTTCAGCACGTCATCCAGCCGCGCCGCCGCCCAGCCGAAGGCCAGGTACTTCTCCGACCGATGGCCGATCATGCTGTCGGCCGTGTTCACGGCCTTGTAGACCGCGCCGCCCGCCACACCGCCCAGGCCGATCCAGAAGGCCGGCGCGACGACGCCGTCCGAGAAGTTCTCCGCCAGGCTCTCGATGGCTGCACGGGCGACGCCGGCCTCGTCGAGGCTCTGCGGATCGCGCCCGACGATGTGCGACACGGCCTCCCGGCCGGCTTCCAGCCCGCCGGTCTCCAGGGCCGTGGCCACGCGCGCGACATGATCGTGCAGGCTGCGCTGGGCGAGCAGCGTGCTGGCCCCGACAGCCGCCAGGACCGTTCCGAGTTCATCCACCACGAGCCCCAGGATCGCGGCACCCAGGACCAGGATCACGACCGTCAGCACGCCCCGCGCGCGTCGCGCGCCGAAGCCCAGCCTCGCATCGTTCAGCCCACGGTCCAGCGCGGAGATCACCGCGCCGATGGTGATCACGGGATGGCCCAGCGTGCGAACCAGCCTGTCCGGATAGCCGAACACGGCCTCCACCAGCAGGGCGAGCAGCAGGATCATGCGAGCGCGGCGGCCAGGCGCGCGCGCGCCGCCGCATCCGGCGGCAGGCCGAAGCGCAGGCGGTCGGGCCAGAAGGCGAAGCGTCGCGTCAGGATCCCCGCCCGCGCCAGCCGGTCATGCGTGCCGTCCGGTACGCGCGCGAGGCGGAAAAGCGAGGTTCCGCCCAGGACCTCGCAGCCGCCCGCCGCCAGCACCGCATCCAGAGCCGCGGCCTCCTCGCGCAGGCGCCGGCGCATGGCGGCCGGCCAATCCTCGTCACCCAGCGCAGCGAGCCCAGCGAAAAGCGCCGGCCCCGACACGGCCCAGGGCCCAAGCGAGGCGCGCAGCCGTGCCGCGAGCGGCGCGGGCGCGATGGCAAAGCCCAGCCGCACCCCGGCCAGGCCGTGGAACTTCCCGAAGGAGCGCAGGACGACGAGGCCGCCCGACCCGACCTGGCCCGCCACGCTCTCATCGGCGGGCGCGGCCTCCATGAAGGCTTCGTCCACGACGGTCAGCGCGTGATCCCGGGCGAGGGACAGCACCTCGGCGCGGGCCAGGAGGCGGCCGTCCGGATTGTTGGGGTTGACCAGGGTCAGCATCTCGGCCGGCCCATCGGTCAGCGCGTGGCCCGCCAGGGTCGCGGCGCGGGCATGCTCGGCATAGGTCGGGCCGGGGATGCGGGCCCGGCCGGGCGGAAGGAGACGCGCGATCCAGGGCAGCAGGATCTGCGTGCCGGGCGCGGCCACGACTTCCTCCGGCAGGGCGCCGGTGCGCCGGGCCAGCAACGCCTCCAGCCGGGCCACCGCGTCGGGTTCCGGCAGGCGGGTCAGGGCCTCCGGCGGGAACCCAGGCAGCGGATAGGCAAAGGGGTTGATGCCCGTGGAGAGATCGAGCCAGGGCTCGGGCGCCGTGGGAAAGCGTCGCCGCGCCTCGCCCAGATTGCCGCCATGCGCGATGCCCTGCTCCATGCGCGGAGGCTTAGAGGCCGGACAGGTTTTGGCAAGGTGACCGCAGCCGCCGCCATGCCAGAATGCGCGACCGGGAGGCCCCTCATGCGAGACCTGAACGAAGACAGCATCACCCAGGCGGTGCTCGACCGCTTCGCCGAAACGCCTAACCCGCGCCTGCGCGCGGTGATCGAAAGCCTGGTGCGCCACCTGCACGGCTTCGTGCGCGAGGTGGAGCCCAGCTTCGCCGAATGGGAGAAGGCCATCGCCTTCCTCACGGCGACGGGCCATATGTGCGACGGCAAGCGGCAGGAGTTCATCCTGCTGTCCGACACCCTGGGCGTCTCGATGCTGGTGGACGCCATCAACCACCGCATGCCGGAAGGCGCCACGCCCACGACCGTGCTCGGCCCCTTCTTCCTGGAGGGCGCGCCGGAGCTTCCGCTCGGCGCCACGGTCGCGCCGGCACATTCGGGCGAGAGGATGCATGTCGCCGGCGAGGTGCGCTCGGCGGGCGGCGAGCCGCTTCCGGGCGCCGTCATCGACATCTGGCATTCCGACGAGGACGGCTTCTACGACGTGCAGCGGCCGGAAAGCGCACCGATCCGCGCGCGCTTCCGCAGCGATGCGAAAGGCCGCTTCCATTTCTGGACCAGCATGCCCACGGCTTATCCGGTGCCCGATGACGGGCCGGTCGGCGACATGCTGAAATCCACGGGGCGGCATTCCATGCGCCCCGCGCATCTGCACTTCATGATCGCGGCACCCGGCCACGAGACGCTGGTCACGCACATCTTCGCCGAGGGCGACCCGTATCTCGACAGCGATTCCGTCTTCGGCGTGAAGGAGGCGCTGATACGCCCCTTTGCGGCCGAGCCGCCCGGCACGGCACCGGACGGCTCGGCCGGCCCGTGGCGCTCGCTGCGCTACGACTTCGCACTCAAGCGGGACCACTAGTCGACCGTGATATGGGCCTCGCGCACCACGCGGCCCCATTTTTCCGACTCGCTGCGAATGAAGGTCGCCAGTTCCTCCGGCGTGCTGGATTGCGGGTCCACGCCGGCCGCGGTCATGCGTTGCGCGACGGTCGGATTGGCCAGCGCCTCGCGCAGCACGTCGTTGAGCCGCGCGACGGCGGGCGCCGGCGTGCCGGCGGTGGTCATCACCGCGCCCCAGGACGTCGCGGTCGCCTGCGGCAGGCCGAGTTCGGCAAGCGTCGGGACATCGGGCATCAGGGCGTGGCGCCGCGGCCCCGTGACGGCGAGCGCGCGGAGCCGCCGGTCGTTCACCGCCCCCACCGCCGCCGCGATCTGCACCAGCATCATCTGGATATTGCCGGCAATCAGGTCGTTCATCGCCCCGCCCGATCCGCGATAGGGCACGTGCTGGATGTCGATGCCCGCCGCGATGCGGAACAGCTCCGCCGCCGTGTGGGTGGAGGCCCCGTGACCGGAGGAGCCGAAGGAGATCACCCCCGGCTGCGACTTCGCCAGGGCGATGAATTCCCCGAGGTTCCGCACGGGCAGGGAGAGCGGCAACACGATCACCATGTCGCTCGTGTAGCACATGCCCACGGGCGCGAAGTCGCGCGCGGGGGAGAAGCTCATGCTGCGGTAGATATGCGCGTTGGTACTGAGCAGGCCCGTGACGCCCATCAGCAGCGTGTGCCCATCCGGCGCCGCGCGGGCCACCATCTCCCCGCCGATATTGCCGCCGGAGCCGCCGCGGTTCTCCACGATCACCGGCTGGCCCAGCTTCTCGCCCATCTGGTCGGAGACGAGGCGCGCCGCGACATCCGTGCTGCCGCCCGCGACGAAGGGCACGATCATCCGCAGGGGGCGCGTGGGCTGCCAGCCCGCCTGGGCGCGGGCAACCAAGGGGGCCGCGAGACCAGCGGCGAGAACGGAACGGCGTAGCATCATCGGACGGCGCCTCCCCGCGCCTTTCGGCACAGGGTCGCACAGCCCTCCGGCGAGCTAAAGCCCGAAGCGGTCGCGCAGCCTTCCCTGCAGGATGGTCCAGGCCACGCCGAGCTTCCAGAAGCCGTGGAAGGGAATGGGCTTGATGGGCAGCACCGGCATGTCGAGCTCCGCGACCGGCTTGCCCTGAAGGCGCAGCGCGATCTGCCGGCCCATCGCGGTCGCCATCGCCACGCCGCGGCCGTTGTAGCCCAGGCCGGCCAGCACGCCCGGCGCGGGCTCATGCAGATGCGGGTAGTGATCCGGCGTCATGCCGAGCTGGCCGTTCCAGCCATGCGTCCATTCCACGCCCGTCAGGTCCGGCCAGAGGCGCGCGGCATATTCCATGAGGTAGCGCACAGGCTCGATGCTGGTGAGCGGCGATTGGGGGCCGCGCCCACCCATGAGCAACCGGTTCGCCTGGTCCATCCGGTAGTAGACCGTGATGTGCCCCGCCTCGTAGAGCGACGCGCGGTGCGGCATGACGCGCGCCGCCACCTCGGCCGGAAGCGGTGCCGTGCAGGCGATGGAGCTGAAGACCGGCACGACGCTGCGCCGCAGGCCGGGCCAGAGATCGCCCGTATAGCCGTTGGTGGCGAGCACGATCTTCTCGGCGAGCACCTCGCCTTTGGGCGTGGTGACGCGCCAGCCGCCCGGCACCTGCGCGAGAGCCGTGACCGGCGTCGCGCCATGCACGCGCGCGCCGAGTTGCATGGCCGCGCGCGCCAGGCCGCGCGCATAGGAGAGCGGCTGCAAGTCGCCGCCACGGCGGTCGAGCATGGCGCCGGCATAGCGGCCGGTGCCCGTCAGACGGGCGGCACCTGCGGCATCGAGCATCTCCACCGGCCAGCCGCGCCGGATGCATTGCTCCGCGGTCGCGCCCACGGCGACGGCATTGGCATCCCCGATGGCCGCGCGGATCGTGCCTTCCTGCCGTGCCTCGCATAGGATCTGGTGCCGGCGGATGAGCTCGAACACCGCATCCGGCGCGCCATAGGACAGCGCCAGCATGCGGCCACCGAGATCCTGGCCGAAATCGGCCTCCACCTCGTCCGGGTTCGGCTTGAGGCCGGGGTTCACCTGCCCGCCATTGCGGCCGGAGGCTCCCCAGCCGGGCTCCTCCGCCTCCAGCACCAGGACATCCGTGCCGGCCTCGGCCAGGTGCAGCGCGGCGGAGAGGCCGGTGAACCCGGCGCCGATGACGCAGACCGAGGCCCGGGTCGTACCTTCCAGCACGGGGGTATCGGCCGCCGGCGTCGCGGTCTCGGCATAAAGGCTGGGCGGAAGCATGGCCTACTCCTGGGGTGGCGCTGCGCGACACCGCGCCCGTCGTCAAAACCATATGATCCGCCGCATCCCGCGCGAAGCCCGGGTTCCGGAGGCGCGGTGACGAGGGCCCATCGGTGCCGAAATGTCACATTTTGAACGCCCCCTGTGGAGAACAGGTCACGCCCCATAGTGCAGTGCATTCAAGTGCTGTTAGAATTGGCGCATGGGTTCACCCCACCGCCCCCCCGGGTTCCTTGTCCTGGCCACTGTGCTGCTCACGGCTTGCGCCGCGGGCGCCTCGGATGTTGCCGACCGCAGCGGCCGCATCGTGCCGATGTCAGGCGAAGCGACGGCGACAGGAACCGTTTTCGGCAATTTCCTCGTCGGCCGCTTTGCCGCCGACGAGCAGGATACGCGCGTCGCGGCCGACAACATGCTCTCCGCCCTGCGGGTGGAACCCAACCAGCTCGACCTGGTGCAGCGCGCCTTCCTGGCCGCCGTGATGGACGGCCGGCCCGAGGCGCTGCGCCTCGCCCGCCGCCTGCCCGAGAACTATGCCGCCCAGCTGGTGCTGTTCGGCGCCGACATCACCGGCGCGCGGTGGGAACGCGCCGAGACCAGGGCCCGCAGCATCGGACGGCAGGGCCCGGTGCAGACCCTGCAGCCCGTCATGATGGCCTGGGCGCTGTCCGGACGGGGCCAGGTGGACCAGGCCATCGGTCTTCTCCGCCCCCTCGCCGAGCAAGGCCGGTTCCGCGCCCTGAACGCGCTGCATGCCGCGCTGATCGCCGATGTCGCCAACCGCCCCCGCGAGGCGGAGCGTTTCGTGCGGCTCGCCCTCGCCGGGCAGCCGGAGCCCACGCTCCGCCTGTCGCAGCTCGCGGCCGGGATCCTCAACCGCGCGGGACGGACGCAGGAAGCCGTGCGCCTGCTGGACCAGCTGGCGGAAACGCACGACGAGCTCGCGCTCGCGGCCCTGGAGCCTGCGCGCAGCGTCGTGCTGAGCCAGCGCGCCATCCAGGGGCCGGCCGACGGCGTGGCGGAAGCCTATGTGGCGCTCGGCAGCGCGCTGCGAGGACAGGGGCTGGAGGAACTGGCCGGGCTCCTCGCGCGGCTGGCGCTGCGGTTGCGCCCGAATTTCGGCCCGGCGATCCTGCTGCTGGCCGATACGATGACCGAAGGCGAGCAGCTCGAAGCCGCGATTGCCATGCTGGGCAATGTCAGGCCGGACGATCCGCTCTACGGCCCTGCCCAATTGCGCCGTGCCGGCCTGCTGGACCGGCTGGACCGCTTGACCGAGGCCGAACGCATCCTCGCCGAGATGACGGCGGCCCTCCCCCAGCTGCCCCAGCCGACGACGCGGCTCGGCGACATCCTGCGCCGGCGGGGGCGCTTCGTGGAGGCGGCGGCGGCCTACGACTCCTCCATCGCGCGGATCGAGCAGCCCCGTGAGTTCGACTGGCCGCTCTTCTACGCCCGCGGCATCGCCCGCGAGCGTTCCGGCAATTGGCCAGGCGCGGAGGCGGACTTCCTGCGCGCACTGCAGCTCTCGCCCGACCAGCCCTATGTGATGAACTACCTCGCCTATACCTGGGCCGATCAGGGCGTGAATCTCGACCGTGCCCGCCGCATGCTGGAGGAAGCGAGCCAGCAGCGGCCGCAGGACGGCAACATCGCGGACAGCCTGGGATGGGTGCTGTTCCGCATGGGCGACATCCCGGGCGCGATCCGCCAGCTGGAGCGCGCGGTGGAGCTCGAGCCGCGCAATTCCACCGTCAACGATCATCTGGGCGACGTCTACTGGGCGGCCGGACGCCAGAGCGAGGCGCGCTTCCAATGGCGGCGCGCGCTGACGATGGATCCCGAGCCCGCCGAGGCAGCCCGCCTGCAGGCCAAGCTCGCCGGCGGCCTTCCCATGCCCGTGAGCCGCTGAGCCTTTCTTCGATGATCCGCGAATACGCGCCGGCCAAGGTGAACCTGTATCTGCACGTCACCGGCCGCCGGCCGGACGGCTATCACCTGCTGGACAGCCTCGCCGCCTTCGGCCCCGCCGCCGATGTGCTGGAGGCCGCGCCGGCCGACGATCTCTCCCTGACCCTCGATGGCCCCTTCGGCGAGTCCCTGGCGGCGGAGCCCGACAACCTCGTGCTCCGCGCCGCGCGCGCCCTGGCCGATGCGGCGGCGCGCCGGCCCGGCGCCGCCCTTCGCCTGACCAAGAACCTTCCGGTCGCCTCCGGCATCGGCGGGGGCTCGGCCGATGCGGCGGCGGCCCTGCGGGCCCTCAACCGCCTATGGAATTGCCGGCTGGACGCCGCGCGGCTGGCCCTGCTGGCGCAGCCTCTCGGGGCGGACATTCCGGTCTGCGTGGAGTCGCGGCCACGCCTGATGCAGGGCGTGGGCGAGATCATGCGCCCGGCGCCTCATCTGCCGGATGTGGGGCTGCTGCTGGTCAATCCGCGCGTACCGCTTGCGACGCCCGCCGTCTTCCGCGCGCGGCAGGGGGATTTCACACCCGCCGCTCGCCTGCCCGAAGCCTGGCCGGATGCGGAGGCGATGGCGGCCCATCTGCGCGGGCTCCGCAATGACTTGGAGGCGCCCGCGCGCGCCCTCTGCCCCCTGATTTCGGACGTGATTTCCACCCTCGCCGCCCTGCCCGGCTGCCTCCTGGCGCGCATGAGCGGGTCCGGCGCCACATGTTTCGCGCTCTTCCCCACGGCGGAGACCGCCCGGCAGGCCGCGGCCCTGTTGCCGGCGGAATGGTGGAGCTTCGGCGGGGGGCTTTACGAAGGCGGCGCGCCGTCGCTACATCCGCCGGCCGGTGGGGTGTAGCCAAGCGGTAAGGCAACGGTTTTTGGTACCGTCATTCCTAGGTTCGAATCCTAGCACCCCAACCACCCAGTCAGCCTGTAACAGACGTTTCCGAGGTTTCGGCCCCTCCCCCGTGAAAGCCCGCCTTTAGGGCCAGGCACGCGAAGGTCTCGGGCCACTCGTACCCGGGAGACGCTGGCTCGGCGGGCTCAGCCGGCGGAATGCCGATTCGCTCTCTCATGGCCATTCCGGCATCTACGGATGGAGTCAGGTGTCGGTCCGGACCGTGACGTATGGCCGGCCGCGCCCTGCCCGGGCCTGGTTGGTGAAGCCCCTGGTGCCTAAGTCGATGTCGCGCCGATGCCGGCATGCGGCTCGACGGAGTGGTGCCGGTCATGGCGGCCGCACCGGTGACGAACCCGCTCTTGCGCGCGATCGCATTTGGGCCGCCGCGCCGTCGCATTGACAGCCCCGGCCGCGCGACGTTGGCTGTTTTTGCCCCAGTGAGAGGGTGAAGAGGAAAAAGCCATGAAGAAGCGCCAGATCCTGCGCGCTGCCGCCGGCCTTGGACTGCTGGCCGCCCCCGCCTATGCGCAAGCGCCCTTCCCCAGTTCTAGCATTCGCCTGGTGGTGCCTTTCCCGCCAGGTGGAAACACGGACATTTTTGGGCGCATGTTTGCCGAGCCCTTTGGGCAGGCGCTCGGCCAATCCGTGGTCATCGACAACCGCGGCGGGGCGGGCGGTCTCATCGGCTCGGGCGAGGTGCATCGCGCCCGGCCAGACGGGTACACGTTGATCTTTCAGAGCCCGACAGCCGGGATCACCGGCCCCCTCACACGTCGCGTGCCGCCCTTCGATCCCGTGACGGGGTTTTCACACATCGCCATCCTCGGCATCACGCCGCTCGCCCTGGCGGTCCACCCACGGCTTGGCGTGAACAACTTGGCCGAGTTCATTGCGCTGATCCGCGCCCAGCCAGGCCGGCTCAGCTATGGCAGCTCAGGCATCGGCGGCGCCCCGCACCTCTCGACGGAGTTGCTGCGAATGCGGGCAGGCAACCTTGATGTGGTGCACGTGCCCTACCGAGGCTCGGGGCCTCTGACTCAGGATCTTGTCTCCGGCACGATCGCCTTCGCCGTGGACGCCTTCACGACGCTGCTGCCGCAGCACCGCGAGGGGAGGCTGCGGATCATCTCCGTCCTCGGCGAGCAGCGCGCAGCGGTGGTGCCCGAGGTGCCGACGGCGCGCGAGAGTGGCCTGGACGTCGTGACCCGCATCTCCAACTACCTGGCCGCCCCCCCCGGCACGCCGCCGGACCGGCTGGAGCGCCTGGCCGCTGCCGCGCGCACTGCGATGTCCAAGCCCGAGATTGCCCGGGCGCTGGAGGACATCGCCTTTGTGCCCGTGACGGATTCCACGCCCGAGCGCGCGACCCGCTTCATCGCGGAGGAGGTGGCGCTTTGGGCCCCCGTCATCCGCGCCGCCAACATCGAGATCGAGTGAGCGCATGTTCAAGCTGACGGACAAGGTGGTCTTCCTGACCGGCTACGGCTCGGTCGGCCCCGGCTGGGGCAATGGCAAATCGATCGCGGTGCTCTTTGCGCGCCAAGGGGCGGGCATCTTCGGCGTGGACATCAACGAGGCGGCGGCGCGCGAGACGCAGGCGATCATCCAGGACGAGGGCGGCACCTGCGAGATCGCGACCGGCGACGTCACGGATTCCGCCGAAGTGGCGCGGCTGGTCGGCGCCTGCATGGCACGCTTCGGCCGCATCGACGTGCTGGTGAACAATGTCGGCAAGTCCGAACCCGCCATCCCCGGTGAGATGGACGAGGCGCTGTGGGACAGCCAGCTCTCCATCAACCTCAAAAGCGCATTCCTCTGCTGCCACGCGGTGCTGCCGATCATGCAGAAGCAGGGAAAGGGAGCCGTGGTCAGCATCGCCTCCACGGCGGGCATTCGCTACACGGGCAAGCCCCAGGCGGCCTATTCGGCGGCCAAGGCGGGGCTGATCCATTTCAGCAAGACCACCGCCATCACCTATGCTCCACGCGGCATCCGCATGAACTGCGTGCTGCCAGGTCTCATGTACACGCCGCTGGTGGCCAAGCTCGCCGAGCAATTTGCGAGCGGCGACCTGGAGGGGTTCGTGGCGAAGCGCAACGCCGCCGTTCCCGTCGGCCAGATGGGCGAAGGATGGGACGTGGCTCATGCCGCGCTGTTCCTTGCTTCTGACGAGGCGAAATACGTGACCGCAACGGAACTCGTTGTCGATGGCGGGTTGACGGCTTCCACCGGTTGATTACGGCGCGCCGGCTTATGTCCCGATTGGCCGAGAGCGGCCTGCCCGCTTTGGACCTTGCCGGTCCTCGGCCGGACGTTCCCCTCCCGGCCGTTGTCGGTCATTTGGTTCGATCTCCTTTGATGGGCGGCAGACAGTCGCCTCGTTTCGCATCAATGGGTCGTGAAGCCGCCATCGACCGGCAGCGCGACCCCAATCACGAAGCTCGCTGCCGGGCTGCACAACCAGAGCACGGCCGCGGCGACTTCTTCCGCACGACCGAGGCGTCCGATCGGCTGCGCCTTCATGATCTCGGCCATCGCGTCCGACTGACCTTCCAGCATGTCCTGTACCATCGGCGTGTCGATCACACCGGGGCAGACCGCGTTGATGCGGATCCCTCGCGGCGCATATTCGACCCCGGCGCTCTTGGTCATCCCGAGCACCGCGTGCTTGGTGCCGTGATAGGCGGCGCGTCCGGGGAGCCCCACGAGCCCGCCCAGTGATGAGCAGTTGACGATCGCACCCGAGCCTTGCTCCCGCATTACGCGCAATTCGTGCTTCATGCAGGCCCACACTCCGCGCTGGTTCACGGCGGTGACGCGCTCGAAATTGCTGAGCGGCTCGTCCGCAGCATCGGATGGAGGGACCTGAATGCCGGCGTTGTTGAAGGCCATGTCGAGCCGGCCGAAGCGATCCACCACAAGCTCAATCGCCCGCGCGACCTGGGCCTCTTCCGCGACGTCGCAAGCAACGGCGATCGCACTCCCGCCCTCGCCGACGATCCGCTGTGCTTCGCGCTCGGCCAAATCGCCATCGAGGTCGGCGAGCACCACAGACGCTCCGTTTTCGGCGAATGCCCGTGCTGTCGCGAGACCCATGCCCTTGGCCGCGCCGGTTACCAGCGCGACTTGGTCGCTGAAATCGTAGGTCGGGTTCATGGCTCAGTCTTCCTGTCCTGCGTTGTCGATCTGCCGCTTCTTGGCGAAGACCGGAAAGGCGCTCGCCGCGCCGTAATCCGTCGCGCCGCTCGTCTTTCTGAGGGCTTCCATGTCCGCGTCCGAGATTAGGAAGTCCAAGGCTGCATTGGTCTTCATGTGCTCGGCGTTGGAGGTCTTCGGCAGGGGAAGCAGCCCGAGCTGGAGGCAGTACCGGATGCCGAGCTGCGCAACGCCGACGCCATACTTTTCGGCGAGGCCGACCACGTCTTCGTTGTTCAGCAGCGCACCATGGGCCACAGGCGAGTAGGCCTCGACCAGAATGCCTTTCGACCGCGCATAGTCGATCAGATCGAAGGGCGTATTGCCCACGTGCGCGAGGATCTGATTGACCATCGGCGCGACGCTGCCGTTGTCGATCAGGTTGTCGAGGTCCTCTCGCTCGAAATTGGAGACCCCGATCGCGCGGAGCTTGCCCGCCTCGTAGGCGTGTTCGAGCGCGCGCCAGGCCTCGAGGTTGCCCTCGAAGAAATGCTCGCCCTCCCTGAATTCCGCCCACGGCTGCGGACTGTGGACCAACATCAGATCGATATGGGCTAACCCGAGCGTCCGCAGCGACCGGTCGATCAGCTGCGTGGCCTCTGCATAGGTCTTGCATTCGGCAGCGAGCTTCGTGGTCACGAAGAGCTGGTCGCGTGGCACGCCGCTGGCGCGAAGGCCTTCGCCCACGCCGCGCTCGTTCTCGTAAGCCTGGGCAGTGTCGATGTGCCGATAGCCGATCTTGATTGCATCGCGCACGGTTCGTGCGGCGTCGGCGTCGGGAACGCGCCAGGTGCCAAGCCCCAATTTTGGAATGCTCACCCCGTTGGCGAGGGTGAATGCCTCTTGGAGAATCATTCGACGGCCCTTTCAGTTCGGCTCACCGCCGGTTTCGAACCGAGCCCCGACACGGCGCAAGATCTTCGAAACCCCAAGGCGGCCGACTTTGAAGCCGGTCGCCTCATCAGCGAGCGACATGGCTCCAACCTAGTCCGTCGAACTGCCCTGAATTAGCGCCCTCGCACTCAACAAACTAATAAGTCTCGCTCAACAGTGTGGTAGATGGAGACATGCAGGTAAGCCGGGCGGACCTTGCCGATTTCGCCTATTTCCTCGCTATTGCGAAGCATGGCAGCTTCCGGCGCGCAGCGCTGGAAATGGGAGTGACGGCCTCGGCCTTGAGCCACGCCATCTCGGCGCTGGAGGCTCGGCTCGGCGTGCGACTGTTGAACAGGACCACGCGCAGCGTGACCCTCACGGCAGCCGGGGAAGAACTTCGGGCGTCGATAGAAGGGCCGCTGGAGGCGGTGAGCCAGGCTGCAGACAACCTCAACCGCTTCCGCGATGCGCCCGCCGGACGTGTGCGGATCAATGTTCTTGGGGATGCGGTCCCGCTCCTACTGGAACCTGTCATGCCGATCTTCGTGGAGCGCTATCCGGAGGTCGAGGTGGACATCAGCGTCAGTAACCGCTTGGTCGACGTCATCGCCGGCGGCTTTGACGCCGGTATCCGGTACGGAGGAACCGTGCCGGCCGACATGATCGCGCAGAGGCTTTCGCCAGATATCCGTTGGGTCGCCGCGGCATCGCCGGCCTACCTTGAGCGCTTCGGGACGCCCACCGCCCCCCAGGAATTGGAACAGCATCGCTGCATCCGCATCCGGCTAGGCAACGACCAGCTGTACCAGTGGGAGTTCGAACGCGGCGGGGAAGCGGTTGCGATTGCAGCGCCTGGGCCGCTGACCGTCGATGAGAGCCATGCCTCATTGGGCCTCGGGCTCAGCGGCGTCGGCATCATCTACGCGGCCGAACCGATCCTCCGTCCTCATTTGGAACGTGGCGCCTTACGGGTGGTCCTACGCGACTGGGCGTCCATGGGGGGCGGGTTTCACGCCTACTATTCCGGTCGTCGTCAAGTTCCCACAGCACTCCGGTTGCTCATTGAGCTGATCCGCAAGATCGATCCCATCGGCAACTCTCACCCCAACTGGGAACAACCGAACTCAGCGAAAGCCACCGTACCCGACACGGGGCATACGGCTGATCCGATCTCGCGGCCTCACCCGTAGCCAAGGTGCAGATCGCGGCGGGAAGGCCGCTTCCGCGACAGCTCCAGCTAAACTGACATTCGCCAGTTCTGGTCGGTCACCAACGAGCACTCGGGTCAGTCGCACCGCGCCGCCGTGCTCGCCAAAGCCGCACCCGGTCTGACAGAACCTCAGCCTGCATGCGCTAGGGGCCGCCAGCTCAGCTCGCATCTCCCCGGATGCCGGCCTCATGTGCCACCACCGCGAAGCGCTCCACCGTGGCGCGCAGCAGCGCGGCGAAGGCCTCCTGGCTCTCGGCCAGCGGGTCGAATCCTACCGCGGCGAGGCGGTCGCGCAGCGCGGGGTCGCGCAGTGCCACCTGCCCGGCCTGGTGCAGCCGCGCCACCGTCTCGGGCGGGGTTGCGCCCGGGGCCAGCACGCCCATCCAGGTCGTCACCTCGAAGCCAGGGGAGACGGTCTCGGCGATCGTCGGCACATCCGGTACGGCGGCGGCCCTGGTGGCGGAGGTGACCGCCAGGCCGCGCAGCTGCCCCGCCTGAACCTGGGCGATGGCGGTGCTGAGCGTCAGCAGCGCGGCATCCACCGTGCCCGAGATCAGCTCCGCGATGATCGGCCCGCCACCGCGGTAGGGCACCACCTCCGCCTGGCCGCCCACGGCCTGCCAGAGCAGCGCGCTGGCGAAGTGGTGCGCCGTGCTCAGGCCCGGCACCGCATGGTTCGGCCACCGCGCCGGGTCCCGTAGCCTGGCCACATAGCCCGCGATGTCGGCGATGTCGGACCGCGCGCCGGTGACGATGATGTGCGGGGAGGCCGCGGCACGCAGCACCGGCACCAGCTGCGGCAGCGCGGGCGGCGAGCCCGCGATGGGAAGCGCCTCGACGGCCGCCAGCGTGTCGTTGGTTACCAGCAGCGTCAGCCCGTCGCCCGGCGCGCGCGCCACCGCCGCGTTCCCGAGGCGCGATGAGGCGCCGCCGATATTCTCCACCACCACCGGCTGGCCCAGCACCGTGGAGAGCGCAGCGGAGAACGGCCGGGCGAAGACGTCGACGCCCCCGCCCGGTGGGAAAGGCACGACCACGCGGATAGATCGCGCGCCCTGCGCCCTGAGGATGGAAGGGCTGGCGAGCACGGAAAGTGCGGCCAGTGCGGCAGTGCGCCGTTGCAAGGTCATGGCTGTTCCGATCAGCGTGGCGTGTCGGAGGGGATGGCGGCCGGTCACTGAGTCAATTGCCCGCCGCCCAAATGCGACACCACGGCGGACCACTTCCGCCGCTCGGCCTGCAGGAAATCGCCGAACGCCGCTTCGAACGGCGTGCCCCATTCGGCGCCCATTTCATTGTAGCGGCGCTGCAGCTCCTCCTCGGCGAAGGCCAGGCGGATCTGTTCAGCGATGCGAGCCTGCAGCGCCGGCGGCGTCCGATCGGCGCCACCACGCCGTCCCAAATCGAGGATGAGAAGCTCGGCACGCCGATCAGGGCGAGGCTTCATCCCGGCGATCTCGCCCGATACGGGAGGGGAGCGTTTCACGGCCTCCGCCATCATTCGCGGTGAAAGACGAAGGTTCGCAGCTCGATGCTCTCGCGCGGCGGAGCGTCCGCCGGCGCCGTGGGATCGGTGAAAGCGGTATGGGGCACGAAGCGCGCGCGGCCGTCATCCTTGCTGTCGTAGCACTTGATCAGCAGCGCCTCGTCCGTCCGCAACTGCGGGACGTAGAACCATTTATGCGCGGGATTGAAACGGACGTTGTAGGTCTCGCCGACGCGGTTGGGATAAACGAGATCGGATGGCACGTAGTCGCGAAAGGGAACCGTTCGCGCATCGGCAAAGGCCAGTGGTGAATCGAGCACCGGGCCGCGGATCGGCCGCCACAGGTTGATGACCTGAACCCGGCCTTTCAGAAGCTCCTCCGCCTCGTCCGGCAGCAGGTCGCGAACGCGCTGGGGGCCGGAACGGTCCGTGTGGTCGACATGCACGCGCGTGGCCGGCTGGCGCGGCCCGTCGCGATAGTCTTCCTGGCCGGGAACGCGGCGGCGCAGCGTATGGTCGAAGATGAAGACACGGTCCGCGCCGGTCGCCTTGCGGATCAGCGCCTCGCTCTCAGGATAGTAGATCTCGCGGATCTGCTGCTCGTCGCTGAAATCCGTGACAGCGGTCTCGTGCTCGACAAGGCCGAAGCCGGTGACGTCCAGGGAGATGCCGTTCGCCGCACGCGCATTGCGGACCGTCACGCGGTGCGGGTCGGGACGCACGTTGGTGCGCGGCTCGCCGGCGGGCGGTTCGTACGCGTAGCTGCGCGGTCGGCCCGGAATCGCCGCGAGATAGTTCATCTCCGCGATGACGGCGGGGAGCGCCTTCAGTTCCGCTGCATTCAACGTCATGTTCGATCCCTCCATGGATGGGCCGCGCTCCCGACAGGCCGGGAGCGCGGCAAGGCGGCTCAGCCCGGCGACAGTCCGGCCAGTGCCGCGAGGCCCAGCGTCGCGGCGATGACCACGACGCTCCGCAGCGCCAGCGCGGCCAAGGCCCCCGCCTCGCTGGCGGCAAAGCGGCGAAGAGCGGTCTCCATCACTCGGCCGCCGCGCGCATCGGCGTGCTCGAGGCCGCGTCGAGCGCCTGCGAGAGATCCGCGAGGATGTCGTCGATATGCTCGATCCCGATCGAGAGCCGCACATAGCCCGGCGAGACTCCGGCCCGCACCTGGTCCTCCGGCGACAGCTGGGAATGCGTCGTGCTGGCGGGATGGATGGCGAGACTACGCGCATCGCCGATATTGGCGACGTGGTAGAGCAGCTTCAGCGCGTCGATGAAGCGCTGCCCTGCCTCGCGCCCGCCGGCCAGCTCGAAGCCGAGAAGCCCGCCGAATCCCTTGGTGAGATACTTCCGGGTCCGCTCCGCCGCTGCGCCCTTCAGGTGCTTGGGATGGATCACCCGCGCCACCTCCGGCCGCCCGGCGAGCCAGTCGGCCACGGCCTCGGCATTGCGGCTGTGCTCGCGGATGCGCAGCGGCAGCGTCTCGACACCCTGCAGCGTCAGGAAGGCGTTGAAGGGCGAATAGGCGGCGCCGAGGTCGCGCTGCAGCGTGGTGCGCGCCTTCAGCACATAGGCGACGGGGCCGAGCGGCTTCGCGGCCTCCACCCAGACCGCGCCGTGATAGGAGGGGTCGGGCAGGTTCAGGGCGGGTTGGCGCTGGGGATGCGCGGCCCAGTCGAAGTTGCCGCCATCGACGATGATGCCGCCGATGCTGTTGCCGTGCCCGCCGATGAACTTGGTCAGCGAATGCACCACTACCGCCGCGCCGTGCTCGAAGGGTCGGACCAGCAACGGCGCCGCCGTATTGTCCACGATGAGCGGGATGCCCAGCGGACGGCCGAGCGCCGCCACCTCGGCGATGGGGAAGACCTCCAGCTTGGGGTTGGGCAGCGTCTCGGCGTACCAGGCGCGGGTGCGCTCGTCCGAGGCGCGGACGAAGGCCTCGGGATAGGCGGGATCCACGAAGCGGACCTCGATCCCCTGGTCCCGCAGCGTATGCGCGAAGAGGTTCCAGGTGCCACCGTAGAGGTCGGTGCTGCTGACGATGTTGTCGCCGGCGCGCGCCAGATTCTGCAGGGCGAAGGCCGAGGCCGCCTGGCCCGAGCCCACCGCCAGCGCCGCCGCGCCGCCCTCCAGCGCGGCGATGCGCTGCTCCAGCACGTCCGTGGTGGGATTGCCGATGCGGGTATAGACGTTGCCCAGCTCCTCCAGCGCGAAGAGGCGCGAGGCGTGGCCCGTATCGTCGAACTGGTAGGAACTCGTCTGGTAGATCGGCACCGCCACCGCCTTGGTGGTGGGGTCGGCGCGCCAGCCCGCGTGAAGGGCCAGAGTTTCCGGCTTAAGAGACATCAGCGCTTTTTCCCTCGGAGGGCGTCCAGGGCTTCGACACCGGATGGTTGCGGCGGAGATAGCCGCGCGCGGCGTGCTCGGCCGCCTCGACGCTGGGGAAGTTGGCTCGATCGAGTTCCTCGAGCCGCGCATCGATGGCGAGCAGGAACCAGCTCATTTCGCCAAGAGCCGCGACGGCGATCAGCGAGCCCCCGTCGGTGATGGGGTGTGAAAGGCGCATGTGATCCTCCTGCACCGCACGGAGCGGCGTTCGGATGCTTGTCGTTGGTCGGGAAAGGAGGGGTGCGGCGGATCAGCCGCGGCGACAGCCCCGACAGGCGCCGGAGCAGATCATGCGGAGATGGCGGATGCGGAAACGATCCCGGCCAAACATGTCCTCGCCCTCAGGGCTCGTGGCCACGCGGGGATCGCGCGGCACGACAATCACGCATCTGCATCGTCAATAAGTCAAGCAGATTCACAGTGAATTATGTAGATTATGATTTTTACAATTCAAACAGCATGATCCGCATTGGCCATCGCGCCATGCAGCCGGAACGCCTTCAGGGTCAGGGCGACCAGACGGCGCGTGCAGCTCTCCTCGTCGATAACAGCCGTATCGAGCACGAGATCGGCATCGAGCGGCGCCTCGTAGGGGGCGGAGATGCCGGTGAAGTCGGCCAGTCGATCCTCCCGCGCGCGGCGATAAAGGCCCTTGGGATCGCGCGCCTCGCAGGTCGCGAGGTCGGCCGAGAGATAGACCTCGCGGAAGCGGTCGCCCGCGATGCGCCGAGCCTCGGCCCGGTGCGCCGCCATCGGCGAGATGAGCGCCACGACCGCCACCAGGCCCGCATCTGCGATGAGCGCCGCCGCCTCCGCCGTGCGGCGGACATTCTCCGCGCGATCCTCCGGGCGGAAGCCGAGGTCGCGGTTCAGCCCGCGCCGGAGGTTGTCGCCATCCAGCAGCGTCGCCTGGATACCGCGCCCCGCGAGCTCCCGCACAGCGCGCGTGGCGAGCGTGCTCTTGCCCGAGCCCGAAAGGCCCGTCAGCCAGAGTACGCCACCGCGATGGCCGTTCGCCTGCGCCCGCTCCTCCTGGGTCAGCGGCGCTTCGACCGCGGTGAGATTGCTGCCCGCCGCCTCCAGCGCCTCGACGACGAAGCCGCCGACGATACGGTGATTGCGCACCAGCACGCCCCGCCCTGTGCGCGGGCTCGCCCCATAGGTGTCGAGCGCCAGCGGCCGGCGGGCGCGCAGCCGCGCACGCGCCACACCGTTGCGCTCCAGCCGCTCGGCCGGGACGGAAGTGAGCGTGTCCACGTCGATCACGGCGTCGATGGCCTCGACCGCGGCGCGCGTCTCCGTGGTGCCGTGGCGCAGCGTCAGCCGCTCGCCCTGCAGCAGCGGCTCGCCGTCCAGCCAGAAGAGGCGGACGGTGAGCGCATGCGCCTCGCCGGGCGCGGCGGCGACCGGGCCCAGGATCTGGCCACGCTCGGCGAAGACGTCGCGGTCCAGCAGCACGGCCACGCTCTCGCCCGCGCCTGCGGTGCTGCGGCCCTCCCCGCCCCAATGCTCCAGGCTCAGCACCTTCGCCGTCCGGCCGCCGGGCGCTAGCATCACCTCCTCGCCGAGGCCGAGCCGGCCCGTCTCGATCCGGCCGACCAGCACGCGCTTGTCCCCGAGGCGATAGACGTCCTGCACCGGCAGGCGCAGTGGCAGCTCGGTCGGGCGCGGGCGCGGCGGCAGGGCATCCAGCGCGCCGATCAGGCCGGGGCCGCGATACCAAGGCGCCGCCTCGCTGCGGTCCACGACATTGTCGCCGTGCCGCGCGGAGAGCGGGACTACTTCCTTGGCCGCAAGATCTAGCGCATCTAGATACGTCGCCAGCTCGGCCTTCAACGCCTCGTAGCGCACCTCACTCCAGTCCACGCGGTCCATCTTGTTCAGCGCGACGACGATGTTCGACACGCCCAGGATGGAGAGCAGGTAGAGATGCCGGCGTGTCTGCTCGCCCACGCCCTGTTCGGCATCCACCACCAGCACGGCCGCCTCGGCCTGGGCGGCGCCGGTCACCATGTTGCGCAGGAATTCCGCATGGCCGGGCGCGTCGAGCACCGCGTAGCGCCGCCGCGCGCCGCGGAACCAGACCTGCGCGGCATCCACGGTGATGCCCTGGTCGCGCTCGATCTGCAGGCTGTCCAGCAGGAAGGAGAATTCCAGGTCCAACCCCCGCCGCGAGGACTGCTCGCGCAGCGCGGCAATGCGCGCGGCGGGGATGGCGCCGGTGTCGTGCAGGAGACGACCGACCAGCGTGGACTTGCCGTGATCCACATGGCCCACGATCACGACCGGAAACGCCGTGTCGCTGAGTGCCGCTGGGGCGGGTGCGGCGTCGACGGCGGCGCTCACAGGTAGCCGCCCACGCGCAGGCGCTCGAAGGCGTCCTCCGTCTCGTTGTCCATGCTGCGGCCGCCGCGTTCGGGCTCGGTGGTGACGCGCAGCTCCGCCAGGATCGCGGGGATGTCGGCGGCGTCGCTGACGACGGGATGCGTGATGCCGATCTCGCCCAGCGAACGGAAGCGCCGGCCGTTGCGCGCGAAATAGAGCTCGCAGACCGGGATGTTCTCGCGCGCGATGTAGCGCCAGACGTCCAGCTCGGTCCAACGCAGCAGCGGGTGGATGCGCACATGCGCGCCGGGCGGGCGATCGAGATTGTAGAGGTCCCAGAATTCTGGCGGCTGGTCACGGAACTCCCAGTTGCCGTCCTCGGCGCGCGGGCTAACCACGCGCTCCTTGGCGCGGGTCGCCTGCTCGTCGCGGCGGATGCCGGCGATGAGGCCGCTCAGCCCGTAGCGCTGTATGGCGGCGCGCAGCCCCTCCGTCTTGCGCGCGGCGACGCGGCTGGCCGGCGGCAGGGTCGGATCGGTGGCCTCCAGCGGCGGGCAGGGATCGGCGATGAGGTCCAGGCCCCATTCCTGGGCATAGCGGTCGCGAAAGGCATAGGCCTCGGGGAATTCGAGCCCGGTATCGAGGTGCATCACCGGAAAGGGCACGCGGCCGAGGAAGGCTTTGCGGGCAAGCCAGATCAGCACGTTGCTGTCCTTGCCCAGGGACCAGAGCAGGGCGAGAGGTCGGACCCGGCTATAGGCCTCGCGCAGAATGAAGAGGCTGTCGGCCTCCAGCTCGTCGAGGTCGTCCATGGCGCGGAGATGCGGGGTCATTGGAAGCTTCTTTGCGGGGGCGGGTTGAGGTGGGGTGGGGGTAGGGCGGTGGATGCCGCATTCGGTCTTGGCGGTACCGCGCCATCGTCCGGCGCGCGGCCCTTCCCCGGCGGCGACGGGACTGGTGCAGGTGGCGCAGCCGACCGAGGCATAACCGTGGGCGGCGAGCGGGTGGGCCGGCAGCTCGTGGCGCCGGCGGTAGTCCTCGATCTCCGCCGCATTCCAAGCGGCGAGCGGCGAGGCGCGCCAGCGCCCCCCCTCCTCGCGCAGGATGGCCAGGGCGCTGCGGTCCTCGCCGTGGTGGCGCTTGCGGCCGTCGACCAGCACGTCGAACTCCGCCAGGGCGCGGTCCAGCGGTCGAACCTTGCGCAGCGCGCAGCAATCATCCGGCGCGAATGACCAGAGGCCGCCCAGCGGATCCTCCAGGCTGACTTCCGCCGGATCGGGGCGGAGGTCGCGCAGACCCGTCAGGCCGAGGCGCGCGGCCAGCGTGTCGCGATGCGCGAGGGTCTCGGGAAAATGGCGCTCGGTGTCGAGGAAGAGGATGGGCAGGTCGCGATCGACCAGCGAGGCCATGTGCAGCAGCACAGCGGATTCCGTGCCGAAGGAGGACAGGATGGCGATCCGTCCCGGATGTCGCGCGGCGAGGGCGGCGAGGATCGCGGGGGGCGCCAGGCCGTTGAGTTCGGCCAACGGAAGGGCAGCAGGTGCGGACAAGGGATGACTCCGGTCGTCGGAAGGCCAGGCGGCGGGCGGCGAGGCTCAGCGGCTTCGACAGCGCCTTCGGGTGGCGGTTCGTGGACGGAGGTCGGTCATGCACCCAGGCTAGGCGCATTGTCCGGAGAATCAAATTTAGCACGAATTTGGATTGTGTTTTTAGATAGTTAGTTAAGATATTGTTTTGTATCAATTTATTGTCTTTCCTAGTGATCCACACCCTCAGAGCTTGATCGGAACCCCAATCAGATTCCGTCGTGATTTTGGTAAATTAACATTTCATGATGTAAAATATCTCCACGAGGCCCGGAATGAGGTCGTGCCCAACCCCGCAGAGGAACCCGCCATGTCCAATCGCCCCCATCCCGAAACGCCCGGCGCCGCCATCTCCTGGTTGGCGCTCGGCGCGCCGCCAAAGGCCCCGGCCGAGGTCCAGGCTGTGCTGGACCGCACCCAGGAGAAGCTTGGCTATGTCCGCAACGGTCAGCTCGCGGTCCTGCACCGTCCCAACCTCGTGCTCGGGCAGGACGCCCTGAGCCGCGCCGCCACGCAGGATCCCGAAAGCGCGCTGTCGCGCCGCGAGCGCGAGCTGATCGCGCTCGTCGTCAGCAGCGAGAACCGCTGCGAGCCCTGCGTCTTCGGTCATGCCGCCGCGCTGCGCGAGATCACCGGCGATGCGGTCTTGGTGGACCGCCTGATCGTGAACTACCGCCA
Organism: Roseococcus sp. YIM B11640; assembly: GCF_049727625.1. Lineage (NCBI taxonomy): Bacteria > Pseudomonadati > Pseudomonadota > Alphaproteobacteria > Acetobacterales > Roseomonadaceae > Roseococcus > Roseococcus sp. YIM B11640. The sequence continues at coordinate 85,571 of NZ_JBBJOZ010000003.1, read as the reverse complement.
TGCCGGCCTGCCCGCCCGCGAGCGGGCGCTGGCCGACTACGCGCTGAAGATCACGCGCCGCCCCGGCGAGATCGAGCCGGAGGATCTGGACGCGCTGCGCCAGGCCGGGCTGACGGAGCTCGCGATCCTCGATGCCGCGGCTGTCGCGGCCTATTTCAACTTCAGCAACCGCATCAACAGCGCGATCGGCGTGACGCCCAACCCCGAGGCCGCTTCGGCGCATCGCTGAAGTCGGGGCCTCCGTGTCGGCTGACGCGGATGCCGGCGGCCTGGATCACCTCCCGATTCACCGCCGTTCCCTGCCGGAGATGGCTATGCCGCCGAGATCCGCGACTGCCGCACCCAGTTGGCCCACTCGCCGTAGAGATCGGCTAGGAAGGTGTCGTTCTCGGCCGCCACGCGGGGTGAGGCCGAGAGGCCCAGCTCCTCGATACGCCGCTTGCCCTCCTCCGTGCCGATCGCGGCGAGCAGTTCGTCGCCCAGCCGGCGCCGGATCGGCGCGGGGGTCCCGGCGGGCGCCACCAGGGCCTGCCAGGTCACGTCGAAGCAGGAGATGCCCAGCTCCCTCAGGGTCGGCGTATCCGGCAGCGCCGGATGCCGTTCGTTGGTCGTCACGGCGAGGAAGTTGACGGGCGAGCCCCGCGAGAGGGCGATGGCGCTCGGAATGTCGCAGAACATGGCCGTGAGCCGTCCGGCCGTCAGGTCCAGGATCGCATGCGACATGCCGCGATAAGGGACATGCGTCGCCTGAAAGCCACCCTGCTGGCGCAGAAGCTCGAAGGCGATCTGGTGCGGCGTGCCGACGCCGCTTGTCCCATAGGTCACGCTGGCAGGGTCGCGCCGCGCCTCCTCGACCAGTCCCGCAAGGCTCGTGACGCCCGTTGGCGGCGCCAGCAGAACGAAGCCGAAGGTGCACAGCGTCGCGACAAGGTCGAAATCCTTCACCGGATCGTAGCCGATGGCGGGATTGAGCACGGGCCCGATGGCATGCGTCGCGGTGGTAGCCAGGAAGTAGTTGTAGCCATCGGCCGGCGCGCGCTTCACGGCGAGCGCCCCCAGCGAGCCGCCGACGCCCGTGATGTTCTCGACCACCACGGGCTGGCCGAGCGGGCCCTGCAGCAGCCGGCCCAGCGTGCGCGCCAGCACGTCGATGCCGCCACCGGCTGGGAAGCCACTCACCAGGCGGATGGAGCGGCTCGGCCAGGCCGCTTCCGCACGAACCAGTGCCGGCGTGGCGAGAAGCGAGGCAGCGCCGAGCACGGCGCGACGACCACAAGGAGACACACTGCCCTGCGACGGAGGCGGGCGACGGAAGAGGGCCATGGATCACCTTTGAACGATCAATTAACGTTCTTTATGTCAATTCCCCAAAATTTACACCACGATTCTACGGTGATTTTTAATTTTGTCGCATCACATTGTGGAATCAGAGGCTGTCGGTTAAACCCCTCCTCGTCAGCCGCCCCCCGGCGGCCCGTCCCGACGGAGCGTCGATGTCCTTTCCGAAGCACTATTGGCCCGCCCATCTCCCGCGCCGGCTTCCCCCGCTGGAAACGACGCTGGCTTTCAATCTCCACGTCACCGCGGCCCGTCATCCGAGCCACCGCGCCATCGGCTTCTTCGGCCGCGACCTCGACTGGCGGACGGTCGAGGAGGAGGTGGAGGCCTTCGCCGGCTGGCTGCGCCGGCATGCGGGGCTAGAGCGCGGCGACCGCGTGCTGCTCTTCCTGCAGAACTGCCCGCAAAACGTGATCGCCTATTACGGCGCACTGCGCGCCGATTGCGTCGTGGTGCCCGTCAATCCCATGACCAGGCCCTCGGAACTGCGTCACTTCCTCGCCGACAGCGGCGCCCGGGCAGCCGTGGTCGCGCAGGAACTCCTGCCCGTGCTGCGGGAATCCGCGCCGGACGGCGCGCTGCGGGTCGCAAGTGTTGCCTATGCCGACTATCTGCCGGCGGATCCCGACTACGCCCTGCCGGACTGGCTGCGCGAGCCCGCCCGCGCCGTGGAGGGCGCCACGCCCTGGCGCCGGATCATCGAGGCCGGTCACCGCGCTCCCGCCCCGGAAGCCACTCCCGACGACCTCGCCCTGCTTCCCTACACCTCCGGCTCCACCGGCCTGCCGAAGGGCTGCGAGCACCCGCACCGCACCTTCCTGCACACCGCCGCCGGCTGCGCGCTCTGGCATGGGCAGACGGCCTCGACCGTCACGCTGGGCCTGCCGCCCATGTACCAGGTGGCCGGCCTCAACCAGTGCCTGCACCTGCCCGTGCTCACCGGCGGCACCATCCTGCCGATGCCGCGTTGGGATCCCCGCCTCGCGCTGCAGCTCATCGAGCGCTACGGCGTCACGCACCTGCCCATCGCGCCCACCGCCTGCATCGACCTGCTGACGCAGCCCGACCTCACGGAGCGCGATCTCGGCACGCTGCGCCGCGTCACCGCCGGCGGCGCCGCCATGCCGGAGGAGGTGTGGCGCCGCCTGCGCGACGCGACCGGCCTGCCTTTCATCGAGGCCTATGGGATGACCGAGGCCGCGGCGACCACCCACCTCAACCCGATCGAGCGGCCCAAGGCGCAATGCCTCGGCATCCCCTTCTTCGAGACCGAGGCGCGCATCGTGGACCCGGACACGCTCGAGGAGCGCGGGCCCGGCGAGCAGGGAGAGATCCTGATCAGCGGCCCGCAGCTCCTGCGCCGCTACTGGGGCCGCCCCGAAGCGACGGCCGAGGCGCTGGTCGAGCTCGACGGGAAGCGCTGGTACCGTAGCGGCGACATCGGCCTGGTCGACGAGGAAGGCTACTTCTTCATGACCGACCGGCTGAAGCGGATGATCAATGCCGCCGGCTTCAAGGTCTGGCCAGCCGAGGTCGAGACCCGGCTCTACGAGCATCCCGACATCCGCGAGGCCTGCGTCATCGGCGTGCCCGACGCGCGGCGCGGGGAGACGGTGAAAGCCATCGTCACCCTGCAGCCTGGCCGCGCCGGAAAGCTCGACGAGAAGGCGCTCATCGAATGGGCCCGCCCGCGCATGGCCGCCTACAAGGTGCCGCGCCAGGTGGAGTTCGTGGAGGCGCTGCCGAAATCCGCCGTCGGCAAGATCCTCTGGCGCGAGTTGCAGGACGCGGAGCGCGCCCGCGCGGCCATCGACGCATGAGCGCCCATGTCACCTACGCGCTGGAAGGCCCGGTGGCCCTCATCGGCCTCGACCGCGCCGACAAGCGCAATGCGCTCAGCGAGGAGATGATCGCGGCGATCGGCGAGGCCGCCACCCGTGCGGGAGAAGAGGCGCGCGTCGGGATCCTCCACAGCCATGGCGAGCATTTCTCCGCCGGGCTGGACCTCGCGGAAGCCCTGCGGACGCGCGATACGGCCGACCGCCTGCGCCCGCGTTCGCGCCGCTGGCACGCGGCGTTCGACCGGATCGCGCGCGGGCCCATTCCCTTCGTCGCCGCGCTGGGCGGCGCCGTCATCGGCGGCGGGCTGGAGCTGGCCGCCGCCGCGCATATCCGCGTCGCCGACGAAACCGCCTACTTCGCCCTGCCCGAGGCGCAGCGCGGCATCTTCGTGGGCGGCGGCGGGTCGGTTCGCATCCAGCGCCTGCTCGGCACGGCGCGCATGACCGACCTCATGCTGACCGGCCGCGTGCTGCGCGCCGACGAGGCCGAGCGCTTCAACCTGGTGCAGTACGTGACGCCCCGCGGCGAAGCGCTGGCCCGGGCACGGCAGCTTGCCGAAGGGATCGCCGCAAACGCGCCGCTTTCCAACCACGCGATCACCAGCGGCCTGCCCCGCATGCCCGACCTCTCGCATGACGACGGCCTGTTCTTCGAGTCCCTGCTCGCCGCCTATGCCGCGGCCGATGCCGGCACTGCCGGCCGCCTGCGCGACTTCGTCGAGAAGCGCGCCGCACCCGTCGCACCCGAACATTCCAGCTGAGGAGCCGATCATGGATTTCGTCGACCCGACCCATCCCGACCTCGCTGGTGCGCTGCTGGCGCTGCTCTGGGCCAGCGCCGTCGCTGCCGTGCTGACGCTGACCTTTCCGCGCGAGAACACGACGGAGGAGGACTGGGCGATCTTCTGGCTTCCCTACTGAGCGGGGCGGGACACGCTGCATCCCGGTCGCCGCGGGTCAGATATGCGGTATAATTTTGTGAATCCCGAATTGCACTATTGTTCATAGCTTTTATTGGATTTAGCTATGATGAACCGTTGGATGGCGCTTCGCCCTCCTCGGTGCCTGTTTCCAAGGAGAGCCGCATGTCCGCCTCGCCGACCGTTATCCGCATCTCGCCCAATCCGCCTGTCTTCGACCTGCCGATCCAGGTCGCGCTGGAGAAGGGGCTCTTCGCCGCGAATGGCCTCGATGTCCGCTTCGCCGCCGCCTATTCGGACCACGACACCAGCGAGCGCGAGGTGCTGAAGCGCCAGAAGGAATCCCTCTTCGAGGACCAGAAGGCGGACGCCTACAACGTCTGCGAATGGGGTGGCATCGACCGGCTGGAGCGCGGCGAGGGCCAGGGGCGGATCGCCGCGCTGCGCCCCGCCATCGCGGCCCAGGCCATCCTGGCCTTCGATCCCGCGATCCAGACGCCTCGCGACCTCGCCGGCGTGCCCATTGGCATCAACGAGTTCACCGGCTCGCATTTCGTCACTGTGCAGACGATCGAGGGCGCCATCGGCAAGGATGCCGTGAAGCTCGAGCATATCGGCGCGCCGGAGACCCGGCTCCGGAAGCTGCGCGACGGCGAGGTGCGCGCCGCCGCGGTGATGGAGCCATGGATCTCGCTGGGCCTGAAGCAGGGCGCGCATATCGTCGCCCTCTCCTTCTACCGCGGAGCCGAGGTCGTCTCGCCGCATCTCAACGAGGCCCAGCGCGAGGCCTTCTTCCGCGCGCTCGACCAGGCCGTCGACCTGATCAATGCGGATTTCGGCACCTATGCCCATCACCTCACCAAGGCGACCGATGGCGCGCTGACGCCCGGGGAGCTCGCCGCCAACTACGGCCATTTCATCCGCTACCGGCACGCACAGCGCTACGAGGAGGGGCTGTTCACGCCCGCCTACAACTGGATGCACGACCGGGGATATTCCGAGGGCAAGAATACCCATGCCAGCCTTGTCGTTTCCTGAGTTCCGCCCGACACGCCGCCGGGCGCTCGCGCTCGGCGCCGGCCTGCTTGCCGCGCCCGCCATCGCGCGCGGCGCGGCCCCGGCGGCCGTGCGCGTCACCCTCCCCGGCGCGGGCAGCGCGGGCGCCATCTGGCGGCCGCTGATCGCCTCCCTGCCGGCCGAAACGCTTGCCGGCGTCGACATCCAGTGGGTCGGCGCCAATCCCGGCCAGATGCAGGTGCAGCTCCTCACCGGCACGCTCGACGTCAGCGTCTATGGCGCGCTCGGCCTGGTCGAGATCGCCGCGCGCGGCGCGGATATCGTTGTCTTCGGCCCTGGGCTGAACAACCACGGCCGCTGGCTGGTGCGCGCCGACAGCCCCTACCAGAAGCCCGAGGACCTCATCGGCAAGCGCATCGCCTCCACCGCCGAGACGAGCGAGACCTTCAAGGCCGCTCGCATCGCCTCGGCCGTCGGCGGCCTCGATATCCGGCGGGAGATGAGCATCGTCTTCGGTCCGCCCGCCGCCAACCAGGCGCTGTTCGAGCGCGGCGACGTGGAGGGCATCCTCACCCTGGAGCCGACCGCCACGCGGTTGATCGGCCAGGGCGCGCGAGAGATCGGCCGCGTGGCTGACATCTGGCGGCAGGGGACGGGCGAGACAGAGCTGCCCTTCCTGGTCGGCCTCGCCGCGCAGCGTAGCTGGGTGGACCAGAACCGCGAGCTCGCGACGAAGTTGGCGCGCATCTTCGCGGCGGCCAATCGCCTCACGCGCAGCGAACCGCAGCGCGTGGCCGAGCTGCACGCCGCCTACGGCATCCGCGAGAACGAGCGCGCGGCCATCGACCTGCTGCCCTCCCGCCTCGCCGACGTCTACGGCACGGTCTGGAACGAGGCTGTCTTCGCCTCCATCGACCGGCAGATCGAGGTCGCGCACCGGCTTGGCCTCGTGCCCGCGCCGCCGTCCCGCAAGCTCTACGTCGAGACTCCGCTGACGGCGGCGTGACACGCCGCAGGGCGATCGAAAGGAACACCCCATGAGCGCGACCGATACCGTCGCCCTCCCCGCGCCCGCGCGGGGGGAACAGCGCTTGCGCCTGCGCCGGGAATGGCCGGCGCGCCTGCGCCGCGTGCTGCCCGGCCTCCTCTTCTGCATCGCCGTGGCCCTGGCCTGGGAAGTGCTGGCCCGCCTCAAGCAAAGCCCGCTCGTCCCCGACCTCGCTGAGGTGGGGCGCGAGGTCACGCGCCTGCTGGCCGATGGCATGGCGCTGGAGCAGGTGGCCATCACCCTCTGGCGCATCGCCCTCGGCGGCGTGGCGGGCTTCGCGGTGGCCGTGCTGCTCGGCCTCGCCGCGGCGCGCAGCCGGCTGTTCAACGCCTTCATCCAGCCGGCCGTGGTACTCGGCCTGACCGTGCCCGGCCTGGTCTGGGCGCTGCTCTGCGTCATCTGGTTCGGCGTGGGGCTGGCGACGCCAGTGGTCTCCATCATCCTGGGCATCGCGCCGCCGCTGCTGGTGACCATCTCCCAGGGGCTGCGCGCGGTGGATGCGGAGCTGACGGAGATGGCGCAGGTCTTCCGCTTCTCGCGCTGGGCGCGCATCCGCTACGTCCTGCTGCCCTCCATCGTGCCCTTCCTGCTGGGCGGCGTGCGCCTCGCCTTCTCGCTCGCGTGGAAGGTGATCGTGCTGGTCGAGCTCTTCGGCCTCTCGGACGGCGTCGGCTACCAGCTGAACTCCGAGTTCAGCGCGCAGAACGTGGCCGGCGTGCTGGCCTGGACGCTGATCTTCTGGGTGGTGATGGCCACCATAGAGTTCGGCGTGATGCAGGGGCTGGAGAACCGGCTCACGCGCTGGCGGCGGGAGGCGCGGCCATGAGCGCCACCTCCATCCTCTTCGAGGGCGTCGGCAAGACCTATCCGGGCATCGGTGATCGCCCGGCGGCCACCATCCTGCGCGACTTCGATCTGCGCATCGAGCCGGGCGAGCTGCTGGCCCTGGTCGGCCCTTCCGGCATCGGCAAGACCACGCTGCTGCACATGGCAGCCGGGCTGGAAGAGACCGATACCGGCCGCATCGAGGCCGGCGCCAAGCGCCGCCTCGGCATGGTGTTCCAGCAGCCCCGCCTGCTGAACTGGCTGACGGTGGCACGCAACGTCGAGCTTGCCGCCGAGGCTGCCGGCCTTTCGCCCGAGCGCGGCCGCGAGCTGCTGCAGGAGGTCGGCCTCTCCGGCTACGAAGCCGCCTTCCCGCTCGGCCTCTCGGGCGGGCAGCGGCAGCGCGTGGCGCTGGCCCGCGCCTTCTCCATCGACCCCGAGATCGTGCTGCTCGACGAGCCCTTCAGCGCCGTCGACGCGCTCACCGCGCGCCGCCTCCGCCTGCTGCTGCAGGAGCTGTGGCAGGCCAATCCGCCGACCGGCCTGCTCGTCACCCACAACACGCAGGAGGCGGCCTTCCTGGCCGACCGCGTGATCGTGCTGGGCGGCCGCCCCGCACGGGTCGTGGAGGAGATCCACGTGGACATTCCGCGTCCGCGCGACCCCGAGGATCCCGCGGTCTTCGAGATCCATCGCCGGATCATGGCCCGCCTCACCTAAGTCCAGCCAGGAGCCTTTCCATGTCCCTCGCCCGCCGCCCCCTTTTCGCCGCCGCCGGTCTCGCCCTGGCGGCGCCCTGCCTGCGGCCGGCGCGCGCGGCGGTGCAGACCGTGCGCATCGCCAATACGGCGATCGGCAATGCGGGCGCGATCCAGCGCCCGATCATCGAGGCGTTGCCCGCCGCCGCGCGCGAGGGGCTCGACCTGCAATGGGTCGGCGGCAATCCGGGGCAGATGCAGGTCCAGCTCATCAGCGGCGCGCTGGAGGTGGCCTTCTCCGGCGCGATCGGCACGGTGGATCTGAACGCGCGCGGCGCGGATCTCGTGCTCTTCGGGCCCGGGACCAACCTGCACATCCGCTGGATCGTGCGCGGCGACAGCCCCTATCGCGAGCCGCGCGACCTCATCGGCAAGCGCATCGCCACCCAGGCCGAGGGCAGCGAGCAGTACAAGCTGGCGCGCGTGGCCGCCGCCGCCAACGGGATCGAGCTGAAGAAGGATGTCGAGGTCATCTTCGGCCCCGCCACCGCCAACCTCGCGCTGTTCGAGCGCGGGGACGTGGAGGCGGTGCTGGTGCCCGAGCCGACAGCTACGCGGCTGGTCGCGCGCGGCGCCCGGCAGATCGCCCATCTCGGCGAGCTCTGGCAGCAGATCAACCATACCCGGCTGCCGACCTTCCTTGTCGGCCTCTGCGCGCGGCGCAGCTGGGTCGAGGAGAACCGCGAGGTCGCGACGCGGATCGCCCGCCTCTTCACCATCGCGAACCGTGCCGTGCACGAGCGGCCGGCGCTGCTGGCGGAGCATCGCGCCGCCCTCGGCGTGCCGGACCGCGAGACGGAAGCGCTCCGCCTGTTGCCCGAGCGCGTCACGGACGCCTTCACGACGCAATGGGACCAGCCGCTGCTGGAGCTGATCGACCGCCAGACCGCGGCGGCCGTGGCGGCCGGCGTCCTGCCGCGCGCGCCGGAGCGCTCCTTCCTCGTTGCGTCCGACGTGGACGCCGTCTGAGCCGAGACATGCACTCTTCCCGCGAATTGCTGGGCCGGCGCAGCCTCCTGGGCCTTGGCGCGACGCTGGGGCTCGCAGCTCCTGCACTGGCGCAGCCCGCCTGGCCCCAGCGCCCCCTCCGCCTCGTCGTCGGCTTCCAGCCGGGCGGCGCGATCGACCTGGTGGCGCGCCGCCTCGGCGCGCTCATCGAGCCCGCGCTCGGACAGCCCGTGCTGATCGAGAACGTCTCCGGCGCCGGCGGCGCCATCGCGGCGCTGGCCGTGAAGCGGGCAGCACCGGACGGCTACACGCTGAACCTCGCCACCACCGCCTCCCATGCGGTCGGGCCCTTGCTCAATCCCGGGATCGGCTACGATCCGCCACGCGACTTCTCGCTCGTCGCGACGCTGTCGAACTTCGGCATGGCACTGATCACGCCGCCCTCGGGGGCAAGGACACTCGAGGAACTCGTCGCCACGGGACGCGCGCATCCCGGCAGCATCGCCTATGCCTCCGCAGGGCAAGGGACCGGCCACCAGATCGCCTTCGAGCTGCTGAGCCGGCAGGCCGGTTTCCAAGCCAGCCATGTCCCGTACCGGGGCATGGCACCGGCCATGCCGGACTTCATCGCCGGCCGCATCTCGGCCGCCTTCTGCGACGTGCCGACTGCCCTGCAGTTCCTCAATAGCACGCCGCTGAACGTGCTGGCCGTCACCAAGCGCGAGCGCGAGCCGGCCTTCCCGCAGGCGCCCACGCTGCACGAGCTCGGCTACCGCTGCTACGAGGTCACCTGGCAGGCCCTGGTCGCGCCGCGCGGAACCCCGGCGGCGGTCATCGAGCGCCTTTCGACCGCCGTCGTGGCGGCGCTTCGGACAAGCGCCGGCCGCGACGCTCTCGAATCCCTGAACCTCAACATCGAGGCGCGGGCGGGCAGCCCGGACGATCCCTTCCTGGCCGATCTGCTGGAGGAATGGCGCGGCTGGGTGCAGCAGGCCGGGATACGGCCGGAATGACAGACGCCCCCACGCCGCGCCGGATGCATCTGGGGCTCTTCGTCATGGGCACGGGCAACCACCCCGCCGGCTGGCGCCTGCCGGGCGCCGGGCGCAGCAACCAGGACCTCGCGCTGCTGCAGGATATCGCCCGCACGGCGGAGCGCGGGAAGTTCGACCTGCTCTTCGTGGCGGACGGGCTGGCACTCTCGCTCAGCGACCATCCCTCCTACGTCGCGCGCTTCGAGCCGCTGACGCTGATCACCGCGCTCTCGGGCGTCACCTCCCGTATCGGCCTCGGCGCCACCGTCTCCACGACCTATGGCGAGCCCTATCACGTTGCCCGCGCCTTCTCCTCGATCGACCATCTGAGCGGCGGCCGGGCCGCCTGGAACGTCGTCACCACAGCCAATGCGGCGGCCGCCGCCAACTTCTCGCGTGGCCACCACCCGGAGCACGCCGACCGCTACGCGCTGGCGGAGGAATTCGTGGATGTGGTGCGCGGCCTCTGGGACGGCTGGGAAGATGGCGCGCTCGTCGCCGATCCCGTCACGGGGGTCTTCGTCGATCCGGATCGCGTCCATGCGCTCGACCACGAGGGGCAGCACTTCTCGGTGAAGGGCCCGCTGAGCATGACGCGCAGCCCGCAGGGTCATCCGGTCATCATCCAGGCGGGCGGTTCGGCCGCCGGGCGCGAGCTCGCGTCGCGCACGGCCGAGGTCGTCTTCGCGGCCGTGCAGGATTTCGATACGGCGCGCGAGGCCTATCGCGATCTCAAGGCGCGCATGGCCGCGCATGGCCGCCACCCGGACAGTCTCAAGATCCTGCCGGGCGTCATGCCCGTCATCGGCCGCAGCACCGCCGAGGCACGCGAGACGCTGGGCCGGCTGCAGGGCTTCCTGACGCCTACCAACGCACTGCACCTCGTCTCGATCCGGCTGGGGCACGACATCTCCGGCTATCCGCTCGACGGCCCCGTGCCCGACCTGCCTTTCACCGAGGGCACGCAGGGCTTCGCGCGCAATCTGCTGGCGCGGGCGCGGCGCGAGGGAATGACCCTGCGCGACCTCTACAATGTCACCGCCGCCGCGCGCGGCCACTGGGTCGTCTGCGGCACGCCGGAGACGATCGCCGACACGCTGGAGGAATGGTTCACCGGCGGCGCGGCCGACGGCTTCAATATCCTGCCCTCACACTTCCCCGCGGCGCTCGACGATTTCGTAGGCCAGGTGGTGCCGGAGCTGCAGCGACGCGGCCTCTTCCGGCGCGACTATGAAGGCACAAGCCTGCGCGAGCATCTCGGTCTCGCCCGCCCGGCGAACCGCTTCGCCGCGCGCGCGACGGAGACGGCCGCGTGAGCAGGTCTCCATCCTGGCGCCCGCTGGCCCTGCTGGTCGGTGCCGCCTTCTTCATGGAGCAACTGGATACCACCATCCTGGCGACGGCCCTGCCGCAGATGGCGCTGGAATTCGACACCAGCCCGGTGCGGATGAACCTGGCGCTGACCGCCTATCTCGTCAGCCTCTGCACCTTCATCCCCCTGAGCGGCCGGCTGGCCGACCGCTTCGGCAGCCGCACCGTCTTCCGCGGCGCCATCCTGATCTTCACGCTGGGTTCGCTGTTCTGCGCGCTGGCGCCCAACCTGGAACTTCTGATCCTCTTCCGCCTCCTCCAAGGGATCGGCGGCGCGGCGATGCTGCCGGTGGGCCGCCTGCTGCTGCTGCGGGCCGCGCCGCGCCACGAGATGGTGCGCGCCATGGCCTGGGTGCTGATCCCCGGCATGATCGGCCCCATGCTCGGGCCGCTGCTGGGCGGGCTCATCGTCACCTACGCCTCCTGGCGCTGGATCTTCTACGTGAACCTGCCCATCGGCGTGATCGGGCTGCTCCTCGCCTCGCGCCATGCCGAGCAGCACGTCGCGCCCGAGAGGGTCAGGCTGGATCTCGCCGGGACGGCGCTTTGCGGACTGGGCCTTTCGGCGCTGGTCGTGGGGCTGGAGGGCGCTGCCGCAGGCGAGATGCCCGTCCTCGTCACGACGGCGACACTTGCGGTCGTGCCCGTCTGCGTCTGGCTCTACCTGCGCCACGCGGGCGGGCATCGCTGGCCGGTGCTGGAGCTGAGCCTGCTCCGCATCCCTACCTTCGGCGTCGCCATCCTCGCCGGCACACTCTTCCGCATCGGCTTCGGCGCCATGCCGTTCCTCCTGCCCGCGCTGCTGCAGGTCGGGCTCGGCGCGAGCCCGGCCAAGAGCGGCCTCATGACCTTCTCGGCCGCCGCCGCCGGCCTCGCCATGAAGGCTCTGAGCGCGAAGGTGCTGACACGCTTCGGCTTCAAGGACGTGGTGGTGTGGAACGGCACGCTCTGCGCGATCAGCCTCGCGGCGTGCGCGCTGTTCCGGCCGGGCTGGCCCGAATTGCTGATCTACCTCGTGCTGATCACCGGCGGCTTCGCCCGCTCGCTGCAGTTCAACGTCTACGGCACGCTCGCCTATGCGGATGTGCCGCCGCCGAAGATGAGCGCGGCGACGAGCTTCCACGACACCTTCCAGCAACTATCGATGGCCATCGGCATCTCCGTCGGCGCGCTCATCCTGAGCACATCCATCCGGCTGCATGGCCATGCCGAGCCCACGCTCGGCGACTTCTCCACCGCTTTCCTGGCGGTCGGGCTGATCTCGCTCGCCGCCGTTCCCTTCTGCCTGGGCCTGCGCCCCGATGCGGGCGCCAAGCTCGTGGCGCGGCCGCAGGCCGGAAAGGGCTGAACCTCCTACCACCTCCCACGAAAGGACCACCGACATGAGTGCCTCGACCATTCTCCCCGACAAGCCTTCCGCCGCGCCGCTGGCCGATCCGCAGCGCGTGCTCGATGTCGCGCCCTGGCTGCGCGGGCCCGAGCAGGTCGGCGACGTGCGGCTGATCCCCTACAGCCCCATCCTCGGCGCGCGCGTGGAAGGCTTCCGCACTGCGCATCTGGGCGACACGGCCGTGCGCCAGTTCCTCTACGACCAGCTGCTCTCGCGCGGCTTCCTCGTCTTCGCGCCCGGCAGCTTCGACGCCGCGGATTTCGTGGACGTCGTCCGGCTCTTCGGCAACCCGCAATACATGGGCACGCCGCACACGCCGAAGTCGCAGGTCAACAAGGCGATGAACACCATCGACTCCAAGACCAAGAAGACGCGCGCGAACTACATCTGGCACATCGACCAGGCCTTCCAGCCGGAGCCCACGCGCTTCACCGCGCTCTACGGCGAGGTGGTGCCGGACAATGGCGGCGACACTATCTTCGCCAATGCCGCAGCGGCCTATGACCTCCTGGACCCGCTTCTCGCCGCCTGGCTGGAGACGCTGACCGCCGTGCAGTCTTTCGACGCCCAGGGCTTTCTGACCTACGCCTACGGCCATGATCCGGAGCTGCTGGCGAAGAAGCGCGCCGAGAACCCGCCGATCGAGACCCCCGTGATCAAGACGCATCCGGAGACGGGGCGGAAGCAGATCTTCGTCAACGAGCTCTACGCGACGCGGATCGTCGGTCTCACGCCCGTGGCGAGCCAGGCGGTGTTGAACCTGCTCTTTGACGTGATCAAGTCGCCGGAGATCCAGACGCGCTTCCGCTGGGAGCAGGGCTCGGCGCTGATCTGGGACAACCGGCTGGTGCAGCATCGCGGCGTCGGCGATTTCGGCACGCAGCACCGGCTGCTGCATCGCGCCGTTGTGGCCTGATCCTGTGGGGAGCCCGCAGGGCTCCCCCTTCGCGTCACGCCTCGACGGGGCGCGACTTGTCGGAAATCCATTCCGACCAGGCGCCGGGATAGAGCGCGGCCTCGACGCCGATCTCGTCCAGCGCAGCGATGAGCAGCGTCGACGCGACCCCGCCGCCGCAATACACCGCGACGGGACCATCCAGCGCGATGCCCTGCTCCGCCGCCACGGCGCGCAACTGCTCGGCTGGCAGCGGCGTGCCGGCGGCGTCTATCACCGCCGAAGTCGGCAGGCTACGGGCTCCGGGGATATGTGCCTTGCCCTCTCCGGAGAAGTCGGTACGGGGCCGTGCGTCGATCAGCACGCCGCGCTGCGCCGTATCCCGCACCTCGTCGGCCTCGATCTTCGGCAGGTGGCCGGCGCTGAGTGTCGCGGTCCCGGGCACGACCGGCGCAGAGGGACCGACCTCCACCGGCAGGCGCGCTTGCTTCCAGGCCGCCAGCCCACCCTCAAGGATGCGGACATTCGTGAGGCCTGCCCAGCGGAGCACCCACCAGGCGCGGCCGGCGGGGCCGCCCGAGGTGTCGTCATAGACGATGATGTCGCTGTGAGGGCCGATGCCCCAGGCGCGTACGCTTTCCTGCAGCTGAGCGAGATCCGGGAGAGGATTGCTGCCGCGCCCCTTCACCGCGGTATCGGCGAGTTGCAGAGGCAGGTCCACGAAGAGCGCACCGGGAATGTGGCCATCCAGGTAGCGCGTGATCTGCGCGCCCTTCCCTGGATCGAAGCGCAGGTCGAGCAGGATGAGCGGAACGGCCGCCTGCTTCGCCGCGGCGAGCTCGGCGACGGCGATGAAGTTGCTTCGAGGCGAGAGAGACACGTGAGGCTCCTGATTAATATGCGGAATTCATAATTCACTATTTCTTATCGCTATAACAGACATCAAGCCATGCACAGCGAGCAAGGCACCAAAGCGTGGCTCCAGACAGGCAGCGCCGATCATCCGGGCATAAATCACTATCATTAAAAGTTCTTTATTGTTATTGATCGCCAAATTTGAGGAACTCTGATGCGCCGCCACGTGCTGTCCCGCCGCCAGCTGTCACTCCTGCCGCTTTCGGGCCTCGTCTGCCCATCGGCCGCCCGCGCCTCCGCTTGGCCGGTCCGACCGCTACGGGCGGTGATTCCATGGCCTCCGGGCGGGCAGGTGGACAAGTACGGCCGGCCGCTGGCCGAGGCCCTGGCGCAGGCACTCGGCCAGCCGGTCGTGGTGGAGAACCGCGGCGGCGCCGGCGGGATCATCGGCACGGAATATGTCAGCCGCGCTCCGGCCGACGGCTACACGCTGCTGCTCAACAACAACATCGGCTTCATCGGCAATGCGGCGGCCAATCCTTCGGCCCTGCGCTTCGATCCGATCCGCGACTTCGCCCCCATCGGCATCTTCCACGAGAGCGCCGGCGTTTTCCTGGCGCATCCCTCGCTCGGCATCACGACCTTCGAGGAATTCCTCGCCGCCGTCCGGGCCAGCCGGCAGGCCGTGCCCTACGCCTCTTCCGGCGGCGGCGCGGCCGGCACGCTGGCGTCGTATGCGCTCCAGCGGAAATACGGGCTGGATCTGTTGGAAGTCGTCTATCAGGGCGGCGGCCCGCGTCTCACCGCGCTGCTCTCGGGGGAGGTGAAGTTCGCGATGTTCGACATCTCGCTGGTGCGCGAGTACGTGGCCGCCGGTCAGATGCGCCCCTTCCTCAGCGTCGGCCGCCGCCGCCAGCAGGTCTGGCCGGAAATCCCGAGCTTCGGCGACATCGGGCTCACCGATTTCGACTACGGCAATTGGCAGGCACTGCTGGTGCCCGCCGGTGTTTCCGAGCCGATTCAGGCGAAGCTGCGCGAAGCGCTGGACCGTGCGAGACGCAGCCCGCTTTTCGAACGCGCATCCGATGACGGCGAGATCATCTTCGAGACGGGCGAAGCGGCCAGCGAACGTATTCGGCGCTCCTACGAGGAACGGCTCCGGCTCCCGGCGCCCCCCGCCTGAGAGTCGCCGTCTTCCTGCCGGTCGGACGGATCGCATGGCGCCGCTGATGGCTCGATGTCGTCAGGACACGGTCATCGCTGAGACCACCGCTTCGCTCCCACACGGCATCCGGAACGCCCGGCGCTCCCGTATCCCCAGGGATATTCCCATGAGTTATGAGACCCTGACGCTGCCCTTCGAGAGGGGGTTCGCCCGCCTGACGGCGCCCTCCCCTCGCCCCCGTCAGCCGGTCAGCGCCGCGATGGCCCTGACCACCTCGCGAAGCTCCACGGGCTTCTGGAGCCGAACGACTCCCTCGAACTCAGCCGGGATGTCGCGCGCCTCGTAGCCCGTGACGAAGAGGAAGGGGGTTCCCGCCGCCTGCAGCGCGCGTGCCGTCCTGAAGGAGGGACCGCTGCCGAGGTTGATGTCGACCACCGCCGCGCTCGGCCGTTCCTGCCCGATCGCGTCCATGGCGGCCGCCTCGTTGGGGAAGGGTCCCACCACCTTCGCGCCGGCACCCAGCAGAGCGCCTGCGGTGTCCTCCGCCAAATAGAAATCATCCTCCAGGACGAGCACTGTCCGGCCCTCGAGGCTGGGCTCCGCAGTCATGTCGATCGATCCTCCGAAAACCCGGCTTCGTGCCGGTGCGTCCGTTTCCAGGATGCTGTCGCCTCCCTTGAGCGGAAACTCAATACGCGCCTGGACTCCATCCCGGCGGATCTCGATGTCGCCACGGCCGCCCAGCTCATAGGGCACGCGCCGCTCGATGAGCTGCCGGCCGAACCCTTGCCGGAGCGGAGGCGTCCAGCCCGGCTCGGCGGGCCGTGCCTCGGACCAGTCCAGCCGGAGCAGCTGCCGCTCCCCGGACGGGATCACCTTCCATTCGACCGAGATGCTGCCGCCCTTCGGCGAGAGCGCCCCGTATTTCAGGGCGTTGGTGGCGAGCTCATGAACCGCCAGGCAAAGCACCTCGGCGGCCTTGGGCGAGACGAGGACGGTCGGCCCCTCCAGCGTGTACTGGCCCGCGTGCTGCGCCTGAGCCTCCAGCTCCTCGCGGACCAGCACGCCCACATCGACGCCGACGTTCAAGGTCCGGGTGAGAAGAGTTTGCGTGCGCGACAACGCCAGCAGGCGGCCCGTCATGAGCCTCGCGTATTCCTCGACATCGGAAGCCGAGTCAGCCGTGCGGGTGGTGACGGACCGGATCATGGCCATGATGTTGCGGACGCGATGCTGCAGCTCGGCCAACAGGACGCCTTGATGGGCGGCGGCGAGCTTCGCGTCGGTGATGTCCTGCACGATCGCACCGATGCGGTGAGGGCGCGCCTCGCTGTTGCGGAGCGGGAAGCCGGTACTCCTGATCCATCGGAAGGCCAGGTCGGAGCGCCGCTGGATCCGGTACTCCTGCGTGACGACCTCGCCCTGGCTGACTCGCACGACGTTGCGCGCGACGGCGTCGCGATCCTCCGGGACGACGATGGCGCCGAGCAGCCGCTGGTCCCGGAGCAGCTCGGGGATCCCGATGCCGTAGATCGTTTCCACGGCCGGGTTCACGAAGAGGAAGTCGAAGCTGTCGGCATCGCGGATCCAGAGCGCATCCGAGGAGGATGCCGCGAACTGGCGGAAGCGCTCCTCGCTCTCGCGCAGCCGCTCCTCGCTTTGCCGCAGCGCCTCGCTCTCCCGGACCGCCTCCGCGACCCGGCGGCGCAGCCGGGCCACCGCCAGGCTGGCCTCCAGGCGCGCCAGCAGTTCCTGCGCCGCGAAGGGCTTCACCAGATAATCGTCGGCCCCGGCTTCCAGGCCTTCCAGCTTGGCCTCCTCGCCGGCGCGGGTCGAGAGCAGCACGACCGGAATATCCAGCAGCTCCGGGCCGCCGCGACGGATGGCCTTGAGCAAGGCGATCCCGTCCATCCGCGGCAAGATGACATCGGCCAGCACCAGGTCTGGCCGATGTGACTGGACGGCTTCCAGCGCGGCTTCCCCGTCATCCGCCGTCACCACCTCGTAGCGCCGCTCCAGGATCCGGCGCACGTAGTCGCGCATGTCCGCATTGTCCCCGACCGACAGCACGCGGGGGCGCCGCTCGGCGGGCGGCTGCGGCACGACCGGCGGCCGCTCCTCGTCCGCCAGCCGGCGCCGGGCTTTCTGGACGAACGCATCGGCCGGCGCGGCGGCGCGACGGCTTTCCTCCTCATCGGCATGGGCGGCGGACAGGGCCGTCGCCACCTGCCGCGCGAGAAGGCCGAGGAAGGTCCGGTAGCTGCCGTCGAAGACCAGCCTGGGGCTGAGGCCGGCGACAAGGAACCCGGCCAGTCCGGCTCGTCCCGGAGGGGCCAGGGGCAACATCACGGCGCCTCGCGCCGGTTCGGGCCACGGGCCCGGAAGCCCCCCGGCCGCTCCCGCCGGCAACTCGCGGACGATGACCATTCCGCCCTGCGCCAGGACCTCGCTGAAGGGCCATGGCTCCGCGGCGCGGAGGTCGATCTGCGCGGGGCCGAGGGGCGAGCCTTCCCCGAGCCCGGTGCGGGCCGCGAGGCGGGCGCGGCGCTGCGGTTCGTCGAGCAGGTAGAGCAGCGTGAAGGGAAGGTCGCGGGGAATGCCGGCGAGCACCCCCGCGATCGCCGCGCAGGCCTGCCCGGCCGTCTGCGGCGCGGCGGTCGCCTCGTTGAGAGCCCCGAGCGCGGCCAGGCGCCGTTCGCCGAGAACGCGGGGCGTCTCTTCGGTGCAGGCGCAGAACAAGCCCGCGGTCGCCCCGCTCTCATCGCGGATGGGGCTGCAGGAAAAGGTCATGTAGACCTCCTCCGCGAAGCCGTTCCGCGTCATGACCATTTCGAGGCGCTCGCTCCAGGTGGAGACCCCTTGGTTCATCACGGCATCGGCCAGCGGGCCCATGAGGGGCCAGGCTTCCGCCCAGCAGATCGACGCGGGCTGGCCGAGCCCCGAGGGATGCCGCTCGCCAAGCACCGGCAGGCAGGCATCGTTGTAGAACTGGATGAGCTCCCGCCCCCACCAGACCAGCATGGGAAAGCGCGAGGTCAGCATGATCTCGACGGCAGATCGGAGGCTCTGCGGCCATTCCGACGCGGGGCCGAGGGGCGTGGCCGACCAGTCGGAGGACGAGATGCGCGAACGCATCTCTCCGCCCGTCAGCAGATCGAGATGCTCGCCCCCGGTCTCGGCCCTTTCAGCAGGCATCGGCCCTCCCTGGCCATCAGGCGCCGTAAGGTAATCCGGGTCGGGCTGCCAGGGTAACATCGCCGGGCCGGACCGGGCAGGCGCAATGCACGGCAACCCTTTGGCCGCGGGGTCCGTTGGACCATTGGCCATTCCGGCCGGCGGATCGCGACATGGCACTCAAGGACATTGTCGCCATCGGCGGCTCACTCGGCAGCAGTTCCGTGATCAAGCGGATCCTGGGCGAGCTGCCCTCGGATTTCCCGGCAGCCGTCCTCATCGCGACCCACATGCCTGGTTCGGGCGCCGGCTACCTCGCAGAGGCCTTGGCCGGCCACAGCGCCCTCCCCGTCTGCGAGGCCGTGGACGGACAGCCGATCGAGCACGGGCACGTCTACGTCGCCGCGCCAGATCGCCATCTCCTCCTCGCCGGGGGAACGATCCTGCTCGGCACCGGCCCGCGGGAGAACATGGCGCGTCCCGCCATCGACGCGCTCTTCCGCTCCGCCGCGCTGAACTTCGGCCCGCGCGTGGTCGGGCTGGTGCTGAGCGGCCTGCTGAACGACGGCGCCTCCGGCCTGCATGCGATCAAGGCGATGGGCGGAACCACCATCGTCCAGCATCCGCTGGATTCCGAGGCCAGCGAGATGCCGGCCGCGGCGCTGCAGGTGGTCGATGCCGACCATGTCGGCCGCATCGCGGAGTTGTCCGGACTGCTGCGCCAGTCGGCCGGACAGGAGGCGGGCCCCGCCCCATCCCCCACGCCCGAGCTGGAGCTGGAGGTGTCGATCGCCGCGGGCCGCCGGCTGGGCTCTGTCGAGCTCCGCCGCCTGGCCGATCCGGTCCCGCTGGTCTGCCCGCATTGCCAGGGGGTGCTCTCCCAGATCAAGGACAGCAAGCCGCTTCGGTTCCGGTGCCAGATCGGCCATGCCTTCACAGCGGAGGCCGTGATGGCCTCGGCCGAATCCGGCGTCGGCGAGGCACTGCGGATCGCGATGCGGCTGATGGAGGAGCGGGCCGAGCTCGTCTCCCGCATGGCGCGCGACGCCCGTGAATCGGGCCGGCCTGCCGTGGCGGAACTCTACGAGGCCCGCTTCGCCGAATACTCCAGCTATGCCGCCACTTTGCGCCGGGCGGCGACCGTCGATCTGATCGCCACCCGGGGGGACGATGCCAGGGAGATTTAACCGGTGGCTCCGGAGGCCTTATGGTGCAAGCCGCTGTCGAGGAGTGCTTCCGTGGACGATGAGGCGAACGCCGTAAAGCCGATCGCGGTGGCGGGACTCGGGGCCTTTGCCGCCACCTTCCAGTCTCTGATCGCGCTCTTCGCCGTCATGCCGCGCGACACCGGCGCGGCCTTCGTCATCGTCTCCGAGTCCCGCGAGGCCGTGGACGTCGAGGCGCTCGTCCAGAACCTGAACATGGGCCCTGGCCCGCCCGCACAGATCGCGAAGGACGGCCGGAAGCTCGAGGCCGACATGATCTACGTCGCCCCCATCGGCCCGGCCGTCACCTTCGAGGACGGCTATTTGCGCCTGGCCGAGCCGCAGCAGAAGCCAGGCCATCGCGGCACCATCGACACCTTCCTGATCTCGCTGGCCGAGCAGCAGCGCGAATGCGCCGTCGCCGTGATCCTGAAGGCCACGCCGGAGGCGGGCGCCATCGGCGTGGCGCGCATGAAGGCCTGCGGCGGCCTGATCCTGGCGGAGGCGGAACCCGGGCAGGAATACGCCGAGACGGCCGAACCGGCGGGTCCGGCGGGGATGGCCGATATCCACGCCGAGCTGGGCGACATTCCCCGCCATGTGGCGGCCCATATCGGCCACTTGCGCGAGCTCGACATCGCGCGCGAGACGGCGCGGGTCATCAAGGACGGCGAGAGCCGGCTGCCGGCCGTCTCCACCATCCTGCGGAACCGGACGGGGCACGACTTCCACGGCTACAAGCCGAACACCTTCCTGCGGCGCATCCAGCGGCGCATGCATGTGCTGCGGGTAGACGAGCTGGATACCTATGTCGCGCGCCTCCGCAGCGACCCGGAGGAGGCCCAGGAACTCTTCCAGGATCTGTTGATCGGCGTCACCCAGTTCTTCCGCGACCCGGCCGAGTTCGGGATCCTGGAGCGCGAGGTGATCCCCGAGCTCCTCGCCGGCAAGACGACGGCCGATACCCTCCGCGTCTGGGTGCTGGGCTGCGCGACCGGCGAGGAGGCCTATTCCCTCGCCATGCTGCTGCGCGAGGCCATGGCCCGGATCGACACGCCGCCGCATGTGCAGATCTTCGCCACGGATATCGACGCCCGCGCCCTCGCGGTCGCGCGCAACGGCCGTTATCCCCAGTCGATCGATAAGGACGTCTCGCCGGAGCGGCTGGCCCGCTGGTTCACGAAGGAAGGCGGCACCTACGCCATCCACAAGGATCTGCGGGAGATGTGCATCTTCTCCGCGCACAACGTCATCAAGGACGCGCCCTTCTCCCGCATCAACCTCATCTCCTGCCGCAACCTGCTGATCTACCTCAACGGCGACCTGCAGGACCGGGTGATCCCGCTCTTCCACTTCTCGCTGCGCCCGGGCGGCTTCCTCTTCCTCGGCCCGTCCGAGAACGTCACGCGGCACCCCAAGCTGTTCCAGCCGCTGGACCGCAAGTACCGGATCTTCCGGCGGCTGCAGACGGCGGTCCGGATCCTCCCGGAATTTCCGCTTTCCACCCGCGTCGAGGCCAGGCGTGCGCATGACATGCCGTCCCCCGCGCCCGCCCTTCCGAACGGGTCGCTCGGCAAGCGGGCCGAGCGGCTGGTGGAGCGCTACGCGCCCGCCTATGTCGTCTGCGATTCCGAATACCAGGTGCTGAACTTCTCCGGCCGGACCGGGCCCTTCCTGGACCCCAGCACCGGCGTGGCCAACCTCAACCTGCTCAACCTGGTCCACCGCGACCTGCGGCTCGACCTGCGCGCGGCGCTGCTGCGCGTGGCCGCGGAACGCAAGCCGGCGCGGGTCGCCCCGCTGCGGATGGGGCTGGAGGAGGAGGCGCGCCGCATCGGCCTGACCGTGGAGCCGCTGACCGATTCCGCGCAGGAGCCGATCAACTTCGTGGTGCTGTTCCACGACTACGGCCCGGAGAGCGGCAACGACGCCGACGACACGGCCCGCGACCCCGCCATCCTGCGGGACGAGCATGTGGTGCGGCTGGAAGGCGAGCTCCGCGTCACCAAGGACCGGCTGCAGGCGACCATAGAGGAGCTAGAGAGCACCAACGAGGAGCTGAAATCCTCCAACGAGGAATACCAGTCGATCAACGAGGAGATGCAGTCCGCCAACGAGGAGCTGGAGACCTCCAAGGAGGAGCTTCAATCGGTCAACGAGGAGCTGCAGACGGTGAATGGAGAGCTCGCGCATCGCGTCGGGGAGTTGGCCAAAGCCAACAGCGACCTCAAGAACCTGCTGGAATCCACGCAGATCGCCACCCTCTTCCTGGATAACGACCTGCGGGTGAAGAGCTTCACGCCCAGCATGGCCGAGGTCTTCCACCTCATCGACAACGATGTCGGCCGGCCGATCACGCATATCGCGGCGCGAGTTCCCTATCCCGAGATGGCCGACGACCTGCGGCGCGTGCTCCGCACGCTCACGACCACCGAACGCGAGATCGGCGCCGAAGGGGGAAGCCGCTACCTGGTGCGCGTGCTGCCTTACCGCAGCGTGGACAATTTCATCGCCGGCGCCGTCCTGACCTTTCTCGACATCACCACCACCACCCGGGCGCAGGCGGCGCTGCGCGCCTCGGAGGAACGGGCGCGGTTCGCCACCTCGGCCGCCCGCATCGTGACCTGGGAACTCGTGCTGGCTTCACGCAACTTCACCCATTCGGAAGGCTTCGAGAGGATCTTCGGCTTTCCCGCCCCGCCGACGCTCGCCTCGCTGCTGGCTTTCGTCCATCCCGAGGACCGCGATGGACTGGCCACCGCCTTCGAGCGCGCCATGGGATCCGAGGGGACACTGGACGCGGAAGCGCGCATCGTGGCCCACGGCAGGGAGCTCTGGGTCCGGTTCAGCGGCGGAAAGACAGGCGAGCACCTGCTCGGCGTCTTCCAGGACGTGGACGACCGGCGCCGGGCGCAGGGGCAGCAGTACCTCCTGATGGCGGAACTGCAGCATCGCGTGAAGAACATCCTGGCCGTGGTGCGCTCCATCACGCGCCGGTCGCTGGATGGGGCGGACAACCTCGAGGATCTGCGCCAGCAGCTCGGGGGGCGGATCGACGCCCTCGCGCGGACGCAGGGCGTGCTCGCCAATCGCGGAGTGGAGGGCGTGCGGCTGGACGAGCTGGTGCGGGACGAGCTCGCCGCCAGCGGCGAGACCGACGGGACTTCGGCGGTCATCGATGGCCCGGCGGTTCTGCTGAAGGACAAGGCCGCGGAGACCTTCGCGCTGGCGCTTCACGAACTGACGACCAATGCGGTGAAGCACGGCGCCCTATCTGCCCGGCGTGGCCGGCTTTCGGTGCGCTGGTCGATCCTGAACACCGAAGAGGCGCCGCGGCTGACGCTCGAATGGCTCGAGCAGGGCGTCGTCATGCCCGCCTCGCCGTCGCCCCGCAGCGGTTTCGGCCGGCGGCTCATCGAGCGCGGGCTTCCCTACGATCTCGGCGCCTCCACCCAGTTCGAGTTCCGTCCGGACGGCGTGCGCTGCGTCGTGGAACTGCCGATCGGCCCCCGCGTTATACCTGTGGAAACACCTCAGGAGCGGAACATGTCCGAGAAGCCGCCCCCATGAGCTGGGGCCAGGAACCGCCGACGCCCCTGGTGGGCCGGAAGGTGCTGGTCGTCGAGGACCAATACCTGCTCGCCGACGACATCTGTTCCGTCGTGAAACGGCTGGGCGGCGAGATCCTGGGACCTGTCTCGCGCGTCGAGGACGCCATGGCCGCGCTCCGCACCCAGCCGCTGGACTTCGCCTTGCTGGATGTAAATCTCGAGGGCGAAATGGTCTATCCGGTGGCCGCCGCCCTCCAGGACATCGGCGTCCCCTTCGTGTTCACGAGCGGATATGACGCGGCCGTGATCGATCCGCGTTTCGAGACGGTGCCGCATCTGGCCAAGCCGGTCGGGCAAGGGCAGCTGACGGAGGCGATCCGGCGGATCCTCGATCAGCCGGCGCGCTGACCTCCCGGGGTCCCGCCCCGGAATGGCCGTCGGCGGCGGCCGTATCTTATCAGTTCGGGAAGGTTGAGCGCGAGCGTGCCGGCGTCGAACGGCTTTTCGACGCGGGCAAGGTTCAGGAAACGGCCCGGCACGGCCGAGAGGTCGTAACCTGTGGCCAGGACGACGTCGACGCCGCTGTCCAGCAGGATATCCGCCAGGGGATAGGCCATCTCCCCGCCCAGGTTGATGTCCAGCAAGGCGACGTCGATGCGCCCGCCGGCCACCAGCATCAGCAACCCATCCTCGTAGGTCGCGGCCGGACCCACAACCTCGGCACCGTAGTCCCGCAGGGCGCAGGACAGGTCGTCGGCCTGGAAGAAATCATCCTCGACGACCAGCACCCTGCAACCCTCCAGGCGGCGCGGACGCTTCAATTTCGGGGCCAGGTCTGCGATCATTCGGGCAACCTAGGTCGGGCTTAAAGTGGGACCTGATAACATCCGTTAGCTCTGGATAACGCCTCCATGGTCCATAAGGTGGCATGCAAATGGCCCGCAATCCATTGACGCGTAAGCTGCAGAACTTCACCCGGTTCACGGATGCTGAGGAAGAAGAGCTTCTGCGGCTGGTCGCTGAGCGGCAGATCGCCCGGGGCCCCCGCGAAGAGCTGGTTTCGCAGGGAAAGGCGCCGGACCGGCTCTATGTCGTGCTCCAGGGCTGGGCTTGCCACTACAAGGACCTTCCCAATGGACGGCGGCAGATCACGGCGATCTGCCTGCCGGGCGATCTCTGCCTCGACCGGGTTTCGGTGCTGCGGCGGATGAGTCATTCCGTGGGAAGCCTCTCAGCCGTGACGCTGGGCCAGTTGAACCCGGCCGCGCTCGAGAGCCTGTCGGCGACCTATCCCCGCATTTCGCAGGCGCTGGCCTGGCAGTCGGAGGTTCAGGCGTCCATCCAGCGCGAATGGGTGGTGAATCTGGGCCAGCGCGGCGCTTCCGAGCGGGTGGCCCACCTGCTCTGCGAGATCCACCTGCGCCTCCAGCTGGTGGATCTGGCCGAGGAGAGCGGCTGCGAGATGCCCCTCACCCAGGCCGACCTGGCGGAGACCATGGGATTGTCCGCGGTGCACGTGAACCGCGTGCTGCAGGAGCTGCGCAATGCCGGCCTCATCGTGCTGCGGGGCCGCTCCCTCCTGATCCCGAATCTGGCAGCGCTTCGCGAGACGGCCATGTTCGATCCGGGCTATCTTCATGCAGGCCGGGAGGGCCAGCATCTCGATGCCAACGCGTGAGCCGGGCCCGCCCGTCGAAGGAATTCCTCAGCTCGTCTGGCGGACCGATGCGGCCGGTGCCTGGATCTGGACCAGCCCGCAATGGAGCGACTACACCGGCCTCTCGCCACAGGAGAGCCTTGGCGAGGGCTGGCTGGCCGCCCTGCATCCCGAGGACCGGCAGGCCGCGCTGGGCGAGTGGCGGCGCGCGCAAGAGGACGGGGCGCTGAATTTCAGCCACCGCCTCTTCGAGGCGGAAACCATGTGCTATCGCCGCTTTCAGGCCCATGCGACGCCCCTGCGCGATCCGGAAAACCGGATCCTCGAATGGCTGGGCAGCTCGGTCGAGATCGAGGATCTCCGGCCCACGGAGCAGCTGGAGCGGCCTGCCCTTCTGGAGTTGCGCCACCGGATGCGCAACACGCTCAGCGTGATCCGTTCCATCGCCCGCCGAACGGCGCGGACCAGCCGCACGCTCGAGGACTACAGCATGCATCTGGAGGGGCGCCTGGACGCCCTGGCGCGGATCCAGTCCGCCCTGATGCGGGATGCCACCTCCGGCCTCGACCTGGCCGAGCTGATCGCCGACGAGCTTCTGGCGCACGCGGCGCGGGAGGGGAACAGGCTGTCCATCCGGGGCCCTGCCGTCCGGATCAAGCCGAGGGCGGCGGAGCTCGTCGGGCTTGCCATTCACGAGCTCGCGACCAATGCCGTGAAGTTCGGCGCTCTCTCGGAACCCGAAGCCCATCTCGCCATCGGCTGGGAACTGGAGGAGGACGCCAGGACGCTCGGCATCACCTGGAAGGAAGGCGGATTGCGGCTGGACGGGCTCCCTGCACAGCGGGGCTTCGGCCTGGAAATCCTGCAGAACACCATGGCCTACGAGCTCAAGGCGGTGACCGAAGTGGCGTTCGAGCCTGACGGCCTGCGTTGCGTGGTGGCCCTGCCGCGCGAGAATGTCTGGCTCGTCGCCTGAACCGCCGCGACGCGGGGACGCCGGATCAGGAGCGTGCCATGCCGTCCAGCGGCAGTTCGCAGTGGTTGTGGATATGCGTGGCGGCGATCGCCGCATGGCCCATCCCCACCACGATCTGGTCCAGGCCCCGCACGATGTCGCCTGCCGCATAGAGCCCCGGGACGCTCGTCATGCCGTGCTCGTTCACGATCAGGGCGCCGGCATCGTCGCAACGCGCGCCCAGGCCCGCAGCCAGCGCGGTGCGGTAGTGCAGGCCGAGCGCCGAGTAGAGCAGGTCGAAGCGTAATTCCGCGCCGCCACCCGTGCGCAGGGCCGCGATGCGGCCTCCCCTGACGTCGAGCCCCGTCACCGCCTCCTCCACGAGGCGGATCCGATGGCGCCGCGCGAGAGCGAGCTCATCGGCGGTGAGCCGCAGCCTCTGCCCGAGGCTCAGCAGCGAGACGTCGTCCGAATAGGTCCGGGCGATGAAGGCCGCTTCCGCCAAGCCCCGCGCCCCCAGGCCGATGACCGCGATCCGCTGCTCGCGGGATTCGAAGCCGTCGCAGATGGGACAATAGCGGACCAGCCCGCGCCGGACGGCATCTGGCAGGTCGGGCAGGCAGGGCTCGATGTCTCGCGATCCTGTCGCTAGCAGAACGCGCCGCGCGGCCATCCGGCGCTGCCCGCCATCCGGCATGCGCAGTTCGGCCGCCCATCCCTCGCCGTCGCATGTCAGCGACGTCACGGTGGCCGCGAGGGGGCTCACGCCGTAGCGGCAGGCATTCGCGCGGATCCGCGCCAGGATCGCGCCGCCCGGAATGCCTTCGCCGAAGAACGGGATGTTATGGCTCTCCGGGATATAGGCCGCGCGGGACTCGCCGGCATCGATCACGGCGAAGCGGCGCCTGAATCGCGCCAGATAGAGCGCCGCCGTGAGGCCGGCCGGACCTCCGCCGATCACGAGCGCGTCGAGGCCGCCTCCGGTCATGGAACGCTTGCCCCGACCCGGCGTTGGAGAGACGACACCATAGAGAGCCGGCATGTCCGAAGCTTCGAATTCATCACCCGTCTCCCCGCTCGCACAAAGCCTGTCGCGACGGGACAGGCTGAGCCCGCAGGACTGCGAGTTGCTGAAAAGCTTGCCGTTCCGCCTGCGCGAGTACCAGCGCGGAGAGGAGATCATCACCGCGCATTCCTGGCCGCAGGAGAGCTGCCTGATCGTCGAGGGGTTCACGGCTCGCGCCGTCGATCTCGAAGATGGCACGCGCCAGGTCACCGGCGTTCAGGTGCCCGGCGATTTCGTGGACCTCGACGCCCTGCTGCTGCGCCAGATCGATCACAGCGTCGTGGCCCTTTCCGCCTGCACCACGGGCTTCACCCCGCACAAGGATCTCATCCGCGTCACCGAGCAGGCCCCTCACCTCGGCCGCATGCTCTGGCTGGCGACCGTGATCGACGGGGCCATCCAGCGCACCTGGATCGCCAATCTGGGACGGCGATCGCCGGTCGCGCATGTCGCGCATCTGGTCTGCGAGCTATATCTGCGCCTGGAGGCGGCAGGCTGCGCCAGCGGCCACCGGCTCGATTTTCCGATCACCCAGCAACAGCTCGCCGATGTGCTGGGACTCTCCACGGTCCATACGAACCGCACGGTGCAGGAGCTGCGCCGCACGGGCCTGATCACCTGGATGGATGGAACGGTTCATATCCTGAACTTCCACGCATTGACCCGGCTGGCGGCCTTCGATCCGACCTATCTCAGCCTCGCGGCCGTGAGCCGGTGAGCCGGCCCGGCCATCAGCCGGAAGGCCGGTCCCGGGGGGCGTCCCGGCGCTCCTCGCGCTGCGGTTCCAACTGGTCCCTCACCTCGCCCGCCAGGCCGGTGGCGGCATCCTGCGTGGCCTTCGCGGTGGCGCTGAGAGCATCCCCCAGCGCTTCGGTGGCGCCTGAGAGACTGCCCTCCTCCAGGCGGTCCTTCACCTTCTCATAGCCCTCCGCGACGGCGTCCGCCGCGCCCCGCAGATGCTCGCCCGCCGCCGCGCGAACCTGCTCCGCCGTCTCGCTCACGCGCTCCATCGCGGCGTCCGCGGCGTCGCCGAGGAGATCATCCTCCACCTCCGTGCGCGGCAGGGCGGCACCGAGTGCCGCGCCGGCGGCGACTCCGAGCAGGCCGAGCAGCAGCGGTTGCGTCCCCAGCGCGCCCGAGGCCGAGGACCAACCGCCCTTCACGGCGGAACCCACCCGCGCCGTGGCCGAGCCGACGTTCTCGCCCACGCTCTTCACGGCCCACGCGGCGCCGGCGGCGCCCGCCACGGCGCTGCTGGCCAGGCTCGAAGCCGCCTCCGCCACGAACCCTTCTCCCTCGTCCGGGTAAGGCCGCCGCGGCGGCGGCAGGCGAAGAGGATCGCGCTCCTGCTGGGCCGGGCCCGGGGAAGCCTGGGACAGCATCAGCCACCCGATGCCCGCGCCGATCAGCAGGACGGGCAGCGGATTGTCGCGAACGGCGCCGCCCAGATTGCGGGCAAAGGTCATGCCGCCCGTGCCGCGCGCGTATTCGGCCACCCGGTCGATCACCTCGTCCATGATCTGTCCCGGCGCCAGCTTCTCGCGCAGCGCGCCGAGCGTGCCGGAGACCTCGGCCCGGCTGCGTTCGACGTCATCCTCGATATCGGCGGGGGACCTGTTTCCGGGGTCCGTGGACGTGTTGCTCATGGGATCTGTTCCTTCACGACCTCGGCATCGCGCGTGAACTGCGCGGCCGTCCGCTGCGGCACGAGGGTGGCCGATTTCAACTTGCTCATCGCGCCATGCAACGCGACGTAGCCAACGACCGCGACGACCACGCCGACGATGAGCGCGGCGAAGGTCGCCGGCAGCTCGGCATATTCGACGAGCGCGGCCACGGCGGCCTGCAGCAGGATCACGAGGGCCGCCAGCAACAGGATGCCGCCGCCGGCCATGGCGCCGATGGCGGCGCCCGTCGCGGAGACCTTCTCGTTGATCTCGGCGCGAGCGAGCTGCACCTCCTGGCGCATGAGCGTCGTCGCCTGGTCGACAAGATCGCCAAGCAGGTCGGGGACGGAGCGCGGGCTGTCCTGGCTCATAGCGGCGATTCCGATTTCTCGTTCGGGATCGCGCCAGGACGGCCTTCCGCGCCGGTCGGAGCCGGCACCCTGGCCGCTCCGCCGGGCGCGGCCGGCATCTGGCCCGGCTCGGCATCGCCGTCCCGATGCGCGGCGGCACCGCCCAGGCTCGCCGCGGCCATCGTGGCGGGGCGCGGAGCCGCATCACCGTCGCTCCTGATCCAGCCCGGCGCGGATCCGGCCGGGCGATCGGAGGATGCCGCCCGCTTGCCGCCGCCCGCGGAACTGCGGGCGAAGCGCGCCAGCGCAAATCCCGCGATGGCGGCCGCTCCGAAGAACAAGGCGGGCTGGCGGCGCGCGAAATCGGTGACCTCGTCGAAGAGCTCGCCAACGCTCCGTTGCCGCAGCGCGTCGGAAATGCCGTTCAGGGAATCCGCCGCCGCGCGCACGTGACGTGCGATATCCGGCGAGGAATCCTCGAGATCCTCCGCCGCATGACGAATGGCCCGGGCCAAGCCGGATGCCTGTTCCGCTCCTGCCGCCTTGCCCTCCTCCGCCAGATCCTCCGCCCTCGCCTGGGCCTGGCCGAGCAGTTCCGAACCCTCCGCCTTCGCCTTCTCCGCGAGTTTGCCGGTCCCGTCCTTGACCGCATCCGCCGCCTCGGCGGCGCCTTCGCGAAGGCGGCCAGCGATGACGCCCGCCTCTTCCCTGACATCCTCGTCGCGCGATGCCGATGGTTGCGTTCTGTCGCTCATGGCGAGCCTCCGGTGAAATGCAGTCCCCCAGAAACCCGGCAATCAATCACCGGTTCCGATTTTCTCAATAGAATTTCGCTTTTATTTTTTAAGCGGGGAATTTTGACATTACAAATCGTGTACTAACATTTGTTTCTTAACATCATTTGATGATTTACATTTGTTATTACAGAGTAAATTGGCATATTTACTGCAACTACCTCCGCCTCTGCCCGGTTCATTCCGTGAGGATTCACAGCGGAGACGGCGGTGCCCAAGGGACTCGATGCAGGATGGACGGGCATTCGCGGCGCGGCGGTGGCGTGGACCCTGGTTTGCCTCGGCACGGCCTGCACCCCCGCGCCGGAGCAGTTCGGCCCCGCGAGCCTGCCGTCCGACGCGGTGACCGGCGCCGGGGATCCTCTCCGGTCCTCCGTCATCGCCGCGGCCTCCGCCTTCGCCTCGCCGGGGAGTTTGCCGCCGGCGGCCGCGGCACGGTCGATCGCCCGGATGGAGTTCCTGGCCGCCAACCTGCCGGGGAGCCCCACCCTGCGTTCCTCGCCGCCCACTCTCCAGCCGCAACTCGATATCGCCCGGGCGGAATGGCGCGGGGCTTTGGGTATAGCGCCCGACGCGCCGGCGCAGCCCGTGATCGATGGGCTCTATGCCGCCGGACGGGCCCTCGACGCCGGCCAGAACGCCGCCGCGGCGGCCGCGCTGTCCGCGCCACCCTTCCAGCGCGGCGGGCCGGCCACGCTGGCGCAGCTCTCCTCGCTGCCGCCGCTGCCCCGCACGGCTGCTGCCGCACTAGCGGCACAGCAGACGCTGGTCGAGCCCTCGCCCTCCGGCCGGCGCCGCTTCTGACATGCTGTCGCGGCTCGCGGTCCCGGACGGCCTCCGCCTCGCTCCGGACTGGCGGAACGTGCTGCGTGCCCCCTGGCTGGCGCCACGCCCCGACGCGCCGGCGAGCGCGCGCGACCTCTACCGCGAGAACCTGCGCGGCATCGCCGGACCATGGACGGCTCTCAACACAGGGAAGGACCTAGCATCATGATACGCCGCAGCATCCTGGCCGGCTCCGCGCTCGCCATGCCCCTGGCCGATCAGGCCGCCGCGCAATCCGGCCGGGCCGCCGCGCAGGGCGGGGACGCCGAAGGGCGCCAGCGCATCGCGGCGGCGAGCGCCTTCGCCATCCTCACCAGCCGGCTCGCCGCCAGCCGCGGCAGCACGGCCGGCGTCAAGGCCTTCGCGAACTTCGAGATCGCGGAGCAGACCGCCATCCGCCGCGCGATGGAGCTCGCCTCGCTCGCGACCGGCCAGCCGCAGCCAGACGCCGAACACGCCCAGCAGTTGCGCCAGCTGGAAGCGCTCAGCGGCACGGAGTTCGACAGGATGTACCTGCAGGGCCAGCTCGCCGGCCATCGCGAGCTCCTCATGCTGCACCAGCGCAGCGCGAGCTCGGGCACGCGCGAGGAGAAGATCATCTCGACCATCGCGGTCGCGGGGATCGAGCAGCACATCGCCATGCTGCAGGGCATGCAGGCCAGCCGCGGCTAGCGCACCGCGCGGCTTTCACGACAACGCAACAGGACGGAAGACCTCGATGGCAATGGACGGAACGCGTGGCGCGGGCGTGGACAGGATCGCACGCCCGCCGCTGGTCTGCTTCTCCCACCTCCGCTGGAACTCCGTCTTCCAGCGGCCTCAGCAGCTGCTGTCCCGCTTCGCGCTGGAGCGGGAGGTCCTTGTTTTCGAGGAGCCGATCCGCAGCGACGAGGATCGCCTCCGGATGGAGACCTGCCCGGCCACGGGTGTCAGGGTGCTGACGCCCCTGCTGCGCGACCCCGCGGACACTGAAGCGCTGCGCGGGATGGTCGACCAGCTGATGGCGCGGCTGGGGACCGCCTCCGCCTGGTACTACACGCCGCTCGCCCGGGCTTTCTCGGACCACGTTGCCTGGCGGGCCGTCGCCTACGACTGCATGGACGAGCTCGCCGCGTTCCGCTTCGCCGCGACCGACATGAAGGCGCGCGAGCAGCGGCTTCTGGCCGATGCGGATGTGGTCTTCACCGGGGGGCTCAGCCTCTACGAGGCGCGGCGCGACCGGCACGCCAATATCCATTGCTTCCCGAGCGGCGTGGACCTGGACCACTTCGCGGCCGCGCGCCAGCGTCCGCCCGAGCCGGATGACCAGCGCCATCTCCCGCGGCCGCTCCTCGGCTATTTCGGCGTGATCGACGAGCGGCTGGACATGCGCCTGCTCGCACGAATGGCGGAGCTCCGCCCCGGCTGGCACTTCGCCATGCTGGGCCCCATCGCGAAGCTCGCGCCGGAGGAGCTGCCGCAAGCGCCGAACATCCACTGGCTCGGCGCGAAGCCCTATGCCGAGCTTCCACGCTACCTCGCGCATTGGGACGCGGCATTGATGCCCTTCGCGCTCAATGACGCGACGCGGTTCATCAGCCCCACCAAGGCGCCGGAATACCTGGCCGGCGGGTGCCGCGTGATCTCGACGCCGGTTTCCGACGTGCTGCGCCGCTTCGGAGGCATCGAAGCCGTCGCCATCGCCGAGGATGCCGAGGGATTCGTCGCCGCGGCCGAGCTGGCCATGGCGCGTGCCGACAGCTCGGACTTCGTCGCGGCGGACACCCTCCTGGCGGCCAGTTCCTGGGATGTGATCGCGGCGCGGATGGCCTCGCTGCTCGAGGCCGAGGAGAAGCGCCGCGTGTTGCCGCTCCCGGCCCTGCAGGCGCGGCCGGCGCGCATCGCGGACCACCTCGTCGTCGGCGCGGGTTTCGCCGGCGCCGTCATGGCGGAACGGCTGGCCTCGTCCGGCGCCAGGGTGCTGGTGGTGGACAAGCGGCCGCACATCGCCGGCAATGCCTATGACGAGCACGACGCGGCGGGGCTGCTCATCCATCGCTACGGCCCGCACATCTTCCACACCAACAGCGACGAGGTCCTGGCCTACCTCTCCCGCTTCACCGCATGGCGCCCCTATGAGCATCGCGTGCTGGCGCAGGTCGAGGCAGGCCTCGTGCCGATGCCGGTCAACCGGACGACGCTGAACCGCGTCTTCGGCACGGCGCTGCGGACGGAGGAGGCCGCTCGCGGCTTCCTCGCGCAGCTCGCGCGGCCCTCGGCGGACATCCGCTCCGCCCGCGACTTCGTCGTCTCGTCGGTCGGGCCGATCCTCTACGAGATGTTCTTCCATGGGTACACGCTCAAGCAATGGGGCGTGGATCCATCGGAACTGGACCGCTCGGTGACGGCGCGCGTGCCCACGCGCACCAGCGACGACGACCGCTACTTCCAGGACCGGCACCAGTGCATGCCGCTGCGCGGCTACACGCGCATGTTCGAGAACATGCTCGACCACGAGAACATCACCGTGATGACCGGCACCTCCTACCGGGATGTTCCCAAGGGGCGCTTCGGCCACATGGTCTTCACCGGCCCCGTGGACGAGTATTTCGGCCAGCGCTTCGGCGCCCTGCCCTACCGCTCGCTGCGGTTCGAGCACGAGACGCTGCCGCTGGAATTCGCGCAGCCGGTCGCCACGATCAATTTCCCCGGGCTGGACACGCCCTATACGCGCTGCACCGAGTTCAAGCACCTCACCGGGCAGTCCCATCGCCATACCAGCATCTGCCGCGAGACCTCCTCTGCCGAAGGGGAGCCCTACTACCCCGTGCCGAACCCGGCGAACCAGGCGCTGTTCAAGCGCTACGAAGCCGCAGCCGATGCGGAGGAGGGCGTGACCTTCCTGGGCCGGCTGGGCACCTACCGCTATCTGAACATGGACCAGGTCGTGGGCCAGGCGCTCGCGACCGCGCGCCGCCTGCTCGAGCGGCCGATGGCGGTGGCCGCCGACTGAGGCCGCGGCTTTCGCAGCTTCGTCTGAGGAGGCCGCGAGGGCGCTTCCCCGCCGGCATCGCGGACGGTGGCCGGATCGATTCCGCCGCCAGCAGCGGGCATGACGCGCGGCGCCGGCGGGAGGTCAGGAGGCGAATCTGCTGGCGTCACCGCTGATCCGGGTGGTGCCCGCAACGAAACGCCGCGCGCCGCGCGGGCCTCGATGGAAGGCTGCTTCGTCGGATGCGGATCCATGGCTCTCACCGACGCGTGCGGAGTGGCCGCGCGGAAGGCACGCGAGTGCTGGGAGCCTGCGTCGATCCTGGGATGGAGGGGATGATGAGCGCCACTGCGCCCATGGCCCGGTCGGCCGGGTGAAAGAGGAGCGCTCCTTCGCCTCGGCCGATCCTCCGCCGGTTGGCGAAGGCCGCCCACGGCGCGCCGTAGCACGCCGTGGGCGAGGTTCAGACGCCGGCCTTCTGCCCGGTGACGCGAAGCTGGACGTAGCGGCGCGTCGTGGCGTCTAGATGGTCGGCGCACCATTGCGCCATGCGCTCCTCCTCCGACAAGGACTGCTGCAGCGCCGGGGCCGCGGCGCCGTGCCCTGCCATATCCGCCAGGGTCAGGAGGGATTGGTAGGTGGCGATCTCGTAGTGCTCGAAGGCATAGTTCGCGAGCGAGTTCTTGATCACCTCGTCCGGCGCCACGGCATGGCCCAGGGCCGCCGCATTCGCCATCAGCCCCGTGACCATGTCCTTCAGGGTCGAGCTCGAGGTCCCGAGTTCCTCGAGGAGTTGATCGAGCCGGTCGCGCTGCGCCTCGCTCTCCGAGATGTGGCGCCGCAGGACGGCTTCCATCTCGGGATAGCTTTCCAGCCGCTCCACCTGCCGCGACAGCAGCTGGATGGCCTGGGTTTCGACGGCCCTCGCGTTGACGAGGCCCGTCACATAGATGTCCTGGATACTCTCTGACATGGTGATTTCCTTCACATGGCCTTCGTCAGCTTGGCCGCGATCTCGAGCATCTCCTCCGGCGCGTAGTCCGGGGCGAAGGCAGAGGGCATTCCGGTCAGGTCATGGATCTTGCCGCCCGATGGCATGCCCGGGACGACCTCGAGCTCGCCCGGCGGATCGGTGGGCAGGGCCATCTCGCCATTGCCCCAGATTCCGGCCAACTCGGTGTAGTCGGCCGGGCTGAAGGTGTAGAGGCGGCGGTGCGAGCCCTCGTCCAGGTACTTCTGGCATTCGGGGATGTTGCCGAGCGGTATGTTCGGCACGGGCAGCATCTGCTCGATGGCGACGCCGGTCAGGTTCTTGATCGCCAGTGCGTAGGAATGCGCGTGCACCGAGCCGCGGACGAGCAGATAGCCGCAGACCTCGCGGCCGGTGGGATCGGACAGCGTCTCGTAGACCCGCAGCTTGTGCAGCCGCGCGCCGCATTCCAG
The DNA here is from genome assembly GCF_049727625.1 of Roseococcus sp. YIM B11640. Lineage (NCBI taxonomy): Bacteria > Pseudomonadati > Pseudomonadota > Alphaproteobacteria > Acetobacterales > Roseomonadaceae > Roseococcus > Roseococcus sp. YIM B11640. Next base: position 50,508 of record NZ_JBBJOZ010000003.1, on the reverse strand, counting down.
GTGGAAATTGTGCAGCAGGTCGAAGATCACGTTGCCGGTGGTCGTCACCATGTCGACGTTCCACGACATGGAGTTGCTGTTGACCGGCAGGGCCCCGCCGCCGGCCGAGGCGAAGCTGGCGAAGGAACGGATGTCCTTCATCGCCTCGAAGGGGGCGCCGGAGATGTCGCCGCCATCCTGCTCGTCGATGTCGCTGTCCGGCCCGTTGTTGAGCATGGCGATGCCGTTGCTCACCAGCTCGACATGCCCCAGCTCCTCGGCGGTGATGGCGGCGACGAGGCTGTAGAAGGGCTTCAGCTTGCTCTTGCTGCGGAAGTTGAAGCTCTGGAACAGGTAGTTCCCGAGCGTGGACATCTCGCCGTACTTGCCGCCGAGCAATTCCTGCAGCGCGGCCGCTGCATTCGGGTCGGGACGGGTGGGCGGCGGCAGGTCGACCTGCAGCTTGTTGATGCGCTGGAACATGGGCTTCTCCTGGGGGTGGGATCGAGGCGTCAGCGCGCCCGCGCGGGCGCGGAACGGGCGGGGGAGCGGCGCTTCGCGCCGCCGGAGGGCTTGCGCTCCGGCGGCCGGGTGTTCGCGGATCCCCCCGCGGCCGGCTTGGCGGCCGCCTTCGGGGTCCGCGCACGCTGGGATGAGGCGGGCGGCCGCTTCTCCTCGGCATCCTCCTCGCCGTCATCCTCCAGCGCGGAGGTCATCAGCTCGGCCCTCGCCATCGCAGCGAGCTTGGCCTGCGTCTGCTGCTCCTCGCCGAAGGTCTGCTGCAGCACCTTCACCACCGGCTGAAGCTCCAAGGCTTCCGCCGTCATCATCATCGTGGAGTAGGCGGCGATCTCGTAGTGCTCGATGCGCTGCAGGGAGGCCGAGATCACCAGGTCCAGCAGGGCACCCTTCTCGTGCTCGCCCGCCTCGGCGGCCGCTTCCTCGACCAGGCCCTTCATCGCAAGGCAAAGCTTGCGGCCCGGCTTGGCGTTCATCGCCTGGAAGATCTCGTCGAGGCGGCCAATCTGGTCCCTCGTCTCCTCGACATGCGCCTCGACAGCCATCTTCAGCAGGGGCGACGTGGCCATCCTCGCCGACTGCTGCATGCAGCGAAGCGCCTGCTTCTCCGCGCTGTAAGCGTCCTTGAGCTGCTCGATCAGGAGCTTTTCGACGTCGTCTTCCATGGGGACTCCTCAGTGCGCGACAGCGGCTTTGCGCAACGAGAAGAACCGTCCGTCAGAAATAATAGTTTCACCGCGGGCCGATTATTATTTTTCATCATTTGTTATGGGCGGACCTAACAAATGCTATCTTCCACATTCGGAAAGAAATTTTTTGCTTCTGTGCTTTTTGGTGGATTTATATTTGATATTTCTTAGGGAGATTCGCCCCGCGACTTTCGAAGCTTTCCCCTGCGGCGGAACCCAAGCTCATTTCGGCCGTTCTGCCCTCAGCCCCACCGTCAGAAAGGCCGAAACGGCATTGACCCAGCTGCGCCGAAAGCCTGCCCGCGAGATCGCGCCACCTGCCACGGATGCGTCCGCTTCGGAAAACCTGCCGTGGATCGAGCGCGCGCCCCGCGCGCCCTATTTCGTCACCGCCTCCGGCAAGGCCTGGACGCCCATCGGCCAGAACGACGCGATCGACTGGCCGGAGCTCGCCGGATTGTTCCGTCGCCCAGATCTCCCCGCGGTGGAACGCCACATCCGCCATCTGCGCGACCACGGCGTCACCTGCATGCGGCTGATGCTGGAATATGCCCAGGGCCGCTACCGCTATCTCGAACGGCCGGTGGGCCGCTTCCTGCCGTCGATGGTCCAGCTCTGGGACGATCTGTTCGCGCTATGCGCCAGGCTAGGGATGCGCGTTCTGCTGACGCCCTACGACACCTTCTTCACCTGGATCCGCTGGCGCCACCATCCCTACAACGCCGCCCAGGGCGGGCCCTGCGCGTCGCGTGAGCAGTTGCTGATCTGCCCCGCGACCCGCGCGGCCGTCAAAGCGCGGCTCGCCTTCGCGACCGAGCGCTGGGGCGGCAGCGGCGTCATCTTCGCCTGGGACCTGTGGAACGAGATGCATCCCGCGCAAGCCGGAAACCGGCCCGAGGCCTTCGCGGAGTTCATCGATGATGTCGGCTCCCATCTGCGCGCTCTCGAGATGCGGCTGCATGGGAGAGCGCATCTGCAATGCGCTTCGATCTTCGGCCCGGAGCTGATCCGGACGCCGGAAACCGCGGATCCGATCTTCCGCCATCCCCGCCTCGACTTCGCCAACAGCCATTTCTACGAAGAGGGCACGATCGACGATCCCCGCGACACGGTCGCGCCCGCCCTGGCCGTCGGCCGGCTCACGCAGCAAGCGCTGCGCGAAATCACCGACCGGCGCCCCTTCTTCGATTCCGAGCACGGACCGATCCACAGCTTCAAGGATCGCCACCTGACCCTGCCCCAAGCCTTCGACGATGAATATTTCCGCCACATCCAATGGGCGCATCTCGCCTCCGGCGGCGCGGGCGGGGGGATGCGCTGGCCCAATCGTCATCCCCATGCATTGACGCTGGGCATGCGCCGCGCGCAGCGCGCCATGGCGGATTTCCTTCCGCTGATCGACTGGCCATCCTTCGATCGCCGCAACCTGAGCGACCGGATCGGAACCGGCCAAGCACGCCTGCACGCCTTCGGCTGTGGCGATTCCGGCCAGGCCGTCATCTGGCTGCTGCGGCAGGAACTGGCCCCGCCGGAAGCAGGGCTGCGGCGAGTGGAATCGCGCGGCGAGATCACCGCGGTGCTGCAGGTGCCCGGGCTCGCGCCCGGCTCATATCGCGCGACCTTCTGGGACACGCGGAAAGGCGAGGAGACGGGAGGGCTGGAGCTCCGTTCCAAGGAAGGCGGATTGCTCCTGCCCGTCACCATGGCAGCGGGGGACCTGGCCATCGCCATCCGGCGCGACTGAGCCGCGAAACGCGGGTGGCCTCGCGCCGAGACTTGGTGGTAGGGCAGGCGGGATGATCAAGACGCCGTTTGTCGCCGGCATCCTGCCGCCCGGCCCCCTCAACGCCATCACCGACATCCCCGGCGTCACCGTCGGCCATGTCACGCTGAACCAGGGCGCCTCCATCCGCACCGGCGTCACCGCCATCCGCCCGCATCCCGGAAACATCTTCCAGGACAAGCTCCCCGCGGGCTTCGCCGCCGGCAATGGCTTCGGCAAGTTCGCCGGCGCCACGCAGATCCAGGAGTTGGGCGAGATCGAGACGCCCATCATCCTCACCAACACGCTTTCGGTGGCCGAGGGCATCGCGGGCCTTGTGGAATGGACGCTGGCGCAGCCGGGGAACGAGCGCGTGCTCTCCGTCAACGCCGTGGTGGGAGAGACGAATGACGGCGTGCTGAACGACATCCGCGGCCGCCACGTCACGAAGCAGCACGTGCTCGATGCGCTGGCCGCCTGCGCGCCAGGCCCCGTCGCCGAGGGCTGTGTGGGCGCGGGCACCGGCACCCAGGCCTTCGGCTGGAAGGGCGGCATCGGGACCGCCTCGCGCGCGGTGCCGAAGGGGGCCGGCGGCTGGATGGTGGGCGCGCTGGTGCAGACGAATTACGGCGGCGTGCTCACCATCAACGGCGCGCCGGTGGGCCAGGCGCTCGGCCAGTACTATCTGCGCGAGAAGCTGGATGATGCGAGCGCGGATGGCTCGATGATGATCGTGCTCGCGACCGACGCGCCGCTGTCCGATCGCAACCTCGCGCGGCTCGCGCGGCGGGCGTTCCTCGGCATCGCGCGCACGGGGTCCAGCATGTCCAACGGCTCGGGCGATTATGCGCTGGCCTTCTCGACCGCCGAATCTGTGCGCCGCACGCCCGGGCGGCGGAAGGGCGCCGCGAGCTATGAGGAGCTGCCGAACGACGCCATGTCGCCCCTCTTCCACGCGGCGGTCGAGGCGGTGGAGGAAGCGGTCTACCGCGCCATGCTCCAGGCCGTGACCACGACGGGACACGAGGGGCGGGAACTCAAGGCGATTCCGCATGAGGAGGTTGCGCGAATTCTGCGGCATCATCGCCTTGGCGCGACGTAAAACGACAAAAGCCTTCTGGCGTTCAATGAGGAGATGAAGGAGGACGGCGCGCAGCGCTTGCCTTAAATTTCATTCCTTTGCATGTATTTACCGTGCGCTCAGCCCGGGAGATTGCCTTTGCCTGATACTATTCCCGCAGCTCGCCCGGACTGGCGCGAGGAAGACCGCCTTTCCGCCCTGCGCAGCTACGATATCCTCGACACGCCGCCGGAGAAGACTTTCGACGATTTCGTGAAAATCGCGGCCGAGATCTGCCACACCCCCATGGCCCTGGTGACGCTGATCGACGAGGGTCGGCAGTGGTTCAAGGCCAAGCTCGGCCTGCCGATCGACGAGACGCCGCGCGACGTCTCGGTCTGCTCGCACGCGATCCGGCAGAACCAGGACCTCTTCATCGTCCCCGACCTCGCGACCGATCCGCGCTTCCAGCAGTTTCCGGCGGTCGCCGACGTGCCGCATCTGCGCTTCTACGGCGGCGCCGTGCTCGCGACGGATGAGGGCCTGCCGCTCGGCACCGTCTGCGTGCTGGACGACCGGCCCCGCCCCGAGGGCCTGACCGAAACGCAGGAGCGTGCGCTGGCCTCGCTCGCGCGCCAGGTGATGGCGCAGTTCGAGCTGCGCCGCGCGCTGCGGGAGCGCGACGAGGCGCTGCGCGAGAAGGACATCCTGATGAAGGAGATCCATCATCGCGTGAAGAACAGCCTCTCCGCCGTGCAGACGCTGCTCACCATGCAGGCCGAGCTCAGCGCCTTTCCCGCCGCGGCGGACGAGCTGCGCGAAAGCGCGGCGCGCGTCTCCACCTTCAGCGCGATGCACGAGCAGCTGTACCGCACCGGCGCCAAGGGCGACGTGGACCTCGCGGCCTATCTGCGCCAGCTCGTCCAGGAACAGGCGCGCAGCCATTCCGGCGCCGCCGGCCGCGCCGTGCGCTTCCAGGGCCTGCCGCTGGAATGGCCGGCCTCCGAGGCGCCGACGCTCGGCCTCATCCTGGTGGAGCTGCTGACCAACGCCTTCAAGTACGGCCGCGGCGCCGTCACGACGAGCCTGGAGCCGGTGGAGGACGGCGTGCGCATGCGCGTCGAGGACGAGGGCCAGCTGCCCGCGGATTTCGACCCCGCGCACAGCAAGGGCTTCGGCATGAGCATCGTGCAGGGGCTGCTCGAGACGCAAGGCCGCGGCGGGCTGGAAGTGGACCGCTCGCGCCCGAGCACGAGCCTGACGGTGACGCTCAAGCGATCTGCGGCCGCCTGACTCTGGGACGCCGGGCGCACCGCGTGAGGTTGGCGCGCGGCGCCGCGCGCCCTAAGCATCGGTGACGCAACACGGGCCGAACCGATGACCACACGCAGCCACACCGTCACCTGGGATGTCGCCGAGGGCCCCTCGCCCTATGCCGGGATGGCGGGGCTCGAGGCCATGCAGGCGCAGATCGCGGATGGCGCGCAGCGCTCGCCGATGTTCGCGCTGATGGGCTTCCAGCTGGTGCGCGCGGAGCCCGGCCTGGCGGTGATGCAGGGCGAGGTGGGCGAGCAGCACTACAACAGCATCGGCATCGCCCATGGCGGCTACGCGGCCACCATCCTCGACGCCGCGCTCTGGAACTCCATCCGCACGACGCTCAAGCCGGGCGAAGGCCATACGACGTTGGAGCTGAAGGTCAACTACGCCAAGGCGCTCACGACCAAGAGCGGCCTCGTGACCTGCGAGGGGCGCGTGGTGAGCCGCGGCGGCCGCATCGCGATCGCGGAGGCGCGGCTGACGGGCGATGCGGGCGAGACGCTTTACGCCTACGGCTCCTCGACGCTGATGATCCTGAAGAGCTGACCCGCCGCCGGCCGGCGGGTTCAAGTTGCATGCCCACCCATCCTTCCGCCAGGATTTTCGCGCCGGGGAGACAACCGGCCTCCATCCCTGCTGTTCAAGGGTGGCTCAGAAGGAGAAGACACATGGAACAACAAGGCGTGGGTTGGATCGCGGCCATCATCATCGGCGGCCTGGCCGGATGGATCGCCTCCAACTTCATGAAGAGCGACACCGGCGTTTTCGTGAACATCATCCTCGGCATCGTCGGCGCGGCGGTGGCCAGCCTGCTTTTCGGCCTGGTCGGCGTCTCCTTCGGCGGATGGCTCGGCTATCTCGTCGCGGGCTTCGTCGGCGCCTGCATCCTGATCTGGGGCGCGCGGGCCATTCGCCGCTGACGCTGCGTGGAACGGGCAAGGCGCCTTCCTGTTGGGGACCATCCCGGCAGGAGCGCTGCCCGCCTCGCCTTGAATTCCTGCAGTATGAAGTTATGATCAAAACTTCATACTGCAGGAATTCGTGAAATGCCCGACGACGGAGCCGTGAAGCCAGCCGCCACCGACTGGCGCCAGCACGGGATCAAGCGCGTCCTCTCCCACCAGCGAAGCGGCGACACGCCCGAGACCATGGGCATGGGGCGCATGGTGGCGATCAGCGGCAGCCGCAACGGCGCGCAGCGCCTCTGGGCCGGAACCAACCTCATCAGACCCGGCGCCAAGACCGGCCCGCACCATCATGGCGAGCTGGAGAGCATCATCTACATCGTGCGCGGCCATGCGCTGATGCGCTGGGGCGACCGGCTCGAATTCATCACCAAGGCCGGCCCCGGGGACTGGTTCCTCGTCCCGCCCTATGTGCCGCACCAGGAGCTCAATGCCTCCGACACGGAGGAGCTGCACTGCGTGCTGGTCCGCAGCGGCACCGAGGAGGTGGTGGTCAACATCGAGGTCGATGCGGTCGCCGAGCCCGAGTGGGTCTGACGCGGTGATCGCGCGCCGGGCGGGGTTGTTCCTCGGCCTGGGAACCGTGCTGCCGGCGGCCGGCGCCCGGGCTTTCCCGGCCCGGCCGATCCGCCTCCTCGTGCCGGTTTCGGCCGGCAGCGTGCCGGACATCCTGGCGCGGCTGCTGGCCGAGCGGCTGGCCCCGGCCTGGGGCGTGCCCGTGGTGGTGGAGAACCGCCCGGGTGCGAGCGGCGCCATCGGCGTGGAGGCCGCCATGCGCGCCCCCGCCGACGGGCACACCCTTCTGCTGGGCAGCAGCGGCCCCATCGCCATCCTGCCCGCCGTGAACCGGCGCCTGCCCTACGACCCGCTGCGCGATCTGGTGCCCGTCGCGCGCGTCGCGGATTTCCCGCTGGTCTTCATCGCCGCGCCGGATGCCGGGTTTTCGAGCCTGGCCGGCCTCATCGCGCGCGGGCGCGCGCCCGGCGCGCCGCTGGACTATGCGGGCGGCGACCTCGGCTCGACGCAGCATCTCTCGGGCGCGCTGCTCGCGATGCGCGGCGGACTCAACCTGCGGCACATCCCCTATCGCTCGGCGCTCGCGCAGGCGGACCTGATGAGCGGCCGCATCCCGCTGATGGTGGACAGCCTCTCGGCCGTGCTGCGGCTGATCCAGGACGGCAGGGTCGTGCCGCTGGCCACCTGCGGCGCCCGCCGCGCCGTGCAGCTGCCCGGCGTTCCGGCGGTGCGCGAGGCGGTGCCGGGCTATGAAGCCACCGGATGGATGGGGGTCTTCGCCCCGCCCGCGACACCGCCGGAGATCGTGCAGGCGCTCTCGGCCGCCGTGCTGGAAGTGCTGGCGGACCCGGCAATGGCCGCTCGCATCACGGCGGCAGGCTCGGACCCGGCAGCGCAGGGCAGCGCGGCCTTCCGCAATTTCGTGGCGGAGGAGCTCGCGAAGTGGAAGGGGCTGGCGGAGGCGGCCTCGATCTCGGTGGAGTGAGGCGGCCGATGATTCGCTTGCGAATCTAAGATATTTTTCCTATCATCCGGGGATGCCCCTCCGCATCCCCCATGCCTCCCTCACCGACGCGCAGTGGTCCGCGCTTCTCCCGCTCCTTGCCCGTTCCGACACCCGCGGCCGCCCCATCCGCGACCCGCGCGGCCGGATGGATGCCATCTTCCGCCTCGCCGCCACCGACGATCCCTGGCGCCTGCTTCCGCCCGGACACGGCCCCGCCGCCACCGTCGCGCGCTATTTCCGCCGCCTCACCCATGGCGGCTTCTGGGAACGTCTTCTCATCGCGCTGGCCGCCGCGCCGAAATCCCATCCGCTGCGGGAGATCGAGGGCCTGATCTGCCGCGCCGCCAGCCGCGCCATGCGCATCCGGGGCCTCGGGCTCAACGTCCTGGCCCGCCGCCTGAACCTGAAGCGGGCCCTGCCCGGCCCGCCCTGGATGGTGGCCAATCCGATTTTGTCCGAAACCCTCTTCGCGATGAAAATTCCGGTGCGCTTTCCGCTGCTTGAGCGGAACAGGGCCTATGTCGTCCGCTGGTGCCTCGGCATGCGAAGGCTGCTGACCACCGCCGCCGGGCGCCGCTACATCCCGAGCGCATTGAAGGCATGCTGGCGATGAGCGTTCCGTCGCTGGACAAGCCCCTCGCGCTCCCCGAAATACGGCGCATGGCCTCCGTCCCTCCCCTCGCCCCCGAACGCGCCACGCAGCTTGCCGCCGAATTCGGTCTCAAGCCGGACGAGTACCAGCGCGCCCTCGCCATCCTCGGCCGCGATCCGACGCTGGCCGAGCTCGGCATCTTCTCGGTGATGTGGAGCGAGCACTGCTCCTACAAATCCAGCCGCGTCTGGCTGAAGGAACTGCCCACCAAGGCGCCCTGGGTCCTCGTCGGCCCCGGCGAGAATGCGGGCGTCATCGCCATCGGCGAGGGCCTGGCCGCCGTCTTCAAGATGGAATCCCACAACCATCCCAGCTTCATCGAGCCGTACAACGGCGCGGCGACGGGCGTGGGCGGCATCCTGCGCGACGTCTTCACCATGGGCGCGCGCCCCATCGCCAACCTCAACGCGCTGCGCTTCGGCGACCCGAAGCATCCCAAGACGCGCCACATCGTGGACGGCGTGGTGCGCGGCATCGGCGGCTACGGCAATTGCGTGGGCGTGCCCACCGTGGGCGGCGAGGTGAACTTCCACCCGGCCTACAACGGCAACCCGCTGGTCAACGCCATGACGGTCGGCATTCTCAAGGAGGACCGGATCTTCACGGCCGCCGCGACGGGCGTGGGCAATCCGGTCGTCTATGTCGGCTCCAAGACGGGGCGCGACGGCATCCATGGCGCCACCATGTCCTCGGCCGAATTCTCCGAGGACAGCGAGGAGAAGCGCCCCACGGTGCAGATCGGCGACCCCTTCGCCGAGAAGCTGCTCATCGAGGCCTGCCTCGAGCTGATGGCGACCGACGCCATCGTCGCCATCCAGGACATGGGCGCGGCGGGCCTCACCTCCTCCGGCGTCGAGATGGCGGGCAAGGGCGGCATGGGCGTCGAGCTGGAGATGGACCATGTCCCCCAGCGCGAGGAAGGCATGTCCGCCTATGAGATGATGCTCTCCGAGAGCCAGGAGCGCATGCTCATGGTGCTCAAGCCGGGCCGCGAGGCGCTGGCGGAAGCCATCTTCCGCAAGTGGGAGCTGGATTTCGCGGTGATCGGCCGCCTGACGGATACCGGGCGCATCGTCATCAAGCACAAGGGGCTGGTCGAGGCGGACATCCCGCTGGCGCCGCTCGAATCGGAGGCGCCGCTCTACCGCCGCCCGACGGCCGAGACGCCGAAGCGCCCCGTGATCGCGGCGAAGGAGGTGGCCGATCCGGTCGGCATCGCCGCCGCGCTGAAGACCCTGGTCGCGAGCCCGGACCTCTGCTCGCGCCGCTGGATCTGGGACCAGTACGACGCCCAGGTGGGCGGCCAGACGGCCAAGCGGCCGGGCCAGGCGGACGCCGCCGTCGTCCGCATCGAGGACCATGTCCGCGCGCTCGCCATGACGACGGACTGCACCCCGCGCTACTGCCAGGCGGACCCCGAGGCCGGCGGCATGCAGGCCGTGGCCGAGGCCTGGCGCAACCTGACCGCCGTCGGCGCCCTGCCCCGCGCCATCACGGACAACATGAATTTCGGCAACCCCGAGAAGCCCGAGATCATGGGCCAGTTCGCGGCCGCCGTGCGCGGCATGGGCGCGGCCTGCCGGGCGCTCGACTTCCCGGTGATCAGCGGCAACGTCTCGCTCTACAACGAGACCGAGGGCACCGCGATCCTGCCGACGCCCGCCATCGGCGGCGTGGGCGTGCTGGAGGACGTGGCCCAGGCCGTGGGCCTCGCCATGCCGGCAGGCGCGGATCTGGTGCTGATCGGCGAGACGGCGGGCTGGCTCGGCCAGTCGCTCTGGCTGCGCGAGATCGCGGGCCGAGAGGAAGGCGCGCCCCCGCCGGTGGACCTGGCCGCCGAGCGCCGCAACGGCGACTTCGTCCGGACCGAGATCCTGGCCGGCCGCGTGCGCGCCTGCCACGACTGCGCGGATGGCGGCCTGCTGGTGACGGTGGCCGAGATGTGCATGGCCTCGGGCGTGGGCGCGAAGCTCGACGCGAAGGGCGACCACGGCTTCTGGTTCGGCGAGGACCAGTCCCGCTACGTGCTGGCGGTGGCCGATGGCGCGGCGCTTCTCGCAGCCGCGAAGCTGGCGGGCGTTCCGGCCCTTGCGCTGGGCCGTGCCGGCGGGAAAACTCTGGAGATTCCGGGCGGCGATGCCATATCGGTGGATGAACTGACGGCGGCGAACGAATCCACGCTGCCCGAACTGATGCGGGGGATGTGACCGAATGCCGATGCAGCCGGCCGAAATCGAGGCTCTGATCAAATCCGCCATGCCGGACGCGAAGGTGGCCATCGAGGATCTGGCGGGTGATGGCGACCATTATGCCGCCACGGTGGTCTCGGAATCATTCCGCGGCCTGTCGCGCGTGAAGCAGCACCAGCTCGTCTACGCGGCCCTGCAGGGCCGGATGGGCGGCGTGCTGCACGCCCTCGCGCTGCAGACCAGCGCGCCCGATTGAACCGAATTCAGCAAGGAACCCAGCGATGACCAGCGTCACCGAGCGCATCGAGTCCGAGATCCAGGGCAACCCCGTGGTGCTCTACATGAAGGGCACGCCGGTCTTCCCGCAGTGCGGCTTCTCGGCCCGCGTGGTGCAGATCCTCAGCCATGTCGGCGTGCCGTTCAAAGGCGTGAACGTGCTCGAGGATCCCGAGATCCGCGAGGGCATCAAGGCCTACACCAACTGGCCGACCATCCCGCAGCTCTACGTGAACGGCGAGTTCGTGGGCGGCTGCGACATCGTGATGGAGATGTTCCAGTCCGGCGAGCTGCAGTCGATGCTCAAGGAAAAGGGCATCGCGACGAAGGCCGAGGCTTAAGGCCCTACCGGCGGCCGGGTTACCGCGGCGGCGCCCTCGCCACCGCGGACCGGACGCTACATGCCGTCGAGCTGCGGGGCCGCCAGCGCGCCGCGCAGCAGGACCACCTCGTCCAGGAGATCGGCGAAGCCGATGCCCTTGGGCTTGGAGAGGGTGTGGCAGCGCAAGTAGCGGTGCGGACCGCGCGTCTTGTGCAGCTCCATCTCCGGGAAGGGCCCATTGGGCGTGCCCGGCACCATCGCGATCGTCACCAGGATCGCGCCACGCGCCGAGCGGTCGAGCATGTCGGCCGTGTCCTCGAAGGCGGGCAGCGAGCGCGAATTCTCCTCGGAGATCTGCAGCAGCATCTTCCCATGCAGGCCGCGCAGGGCGTCGCGGAAACGCAGCGCCGAACGTTCCAGCGCGGCATAGCCGTTCTGCTCGGTCGGATCGTAGTGGTGGAAGATCGTGGGGCCGTAGAGCTCGGAGAAACGGCGGTGGCGGCAGAGGTATCCTTCCTTGCCAGGCCGCTCGCCTTCAGGAATCTGCTCGTATTCCGAGGACATGAGCAGCGAGGCGCAATCATCCACGATGCAGTCGCGCACGGCCTCGGGCGGAATGGTCATCCAGTCGAAGGGGCCGGCCCAGCGGCGCAGCGTCGCGTGCCGCAACAGCCCAGCCGTCTGCGGCAGGCACCCCGCAGAGATGCAGGCCAGCGGCGAGGGCCTCGCCGCGAGGCCGGGCGCCACCACGGGCTCGATGCCACGGGCCTCCAGCGTGCTGAGAACACGGCCCTGGGCCTCAGGGCTCGTGTAGATCAGCTTCATGAAGTCGCCGATCACATCCGGCAGCGCCTGCGAGGCGGCACGGCGGGCCAACTCATCTGCGAAGGCGATGAGCCAAGTGGGATCAACCTCCCGCCCGAGGAACGCGTAATGTGTCGCCTTGACAGTTGCTTCGAGGACTTCGCGGAGCGGGACGGGGTCAGTCGCTGGCATGGGGTTCTGTGTGCCGGGGATCATGCCGAATCGTCAACCACTCTGCCGTGACGTTCCGGAAATGAAAAAGGCGGCGCGGACATGCCGCACCGCCTTCGAAATATTCCCCGAAACGGGGCCGAAATCAGCGCGAGTAGAACTCGACGACCAGGTTCGGCTCCATCTGGACCGGGTACGGAACGTCGCTGAACTTCGGCGCGCGCAGGATGCGGCCCTTCATCGCGCGGTGATCGACCTCGAGGTACTCCGGCACATCGCGGCCGGCTTCCTGCGTGGCGTCCAGCACCATGGTCAGCTGCTTCGACTTCTCCTTCACCTCGATCGTGTCGGTGTCCTTCACGAGGTAGGAGGGGATGTTGAGGCGCTTGCCGTTGATCAGCACGTGGCCATGGTTCACGAACTGGCGCGCCGCGAAGGGCGTCACCGCGAACTTCAGGCGGTAGATGATGGTGTCGAGGCGGCGCTCCAGCAGCTCGATCAGGTTCTCGGAGGTGTCGCCCTTCCGGCGCACGGCCTCGTCGTAATACTTGCGGAACTGCTTCTCGCCGATGTTGCCGTAGTAGCCCTTGAGCTTCTGCTTGGCCATCAGCTGGATGCCGAAGTCGGTCGGCTTGTTCTTGCGGCGCTGGCCATGCTGGCCGGGGCCATAGGTGCGGGCGCCCTGCTCGCCCTTGCGGGGCTTGGAGACGGGGCTCTTCGCGCGGCCCCAGAGGTTCTCACCAAGGCGGCGGTTGATCTTGTACTTGGAGGCAAGGCGCTTCGTCATGCGCGGCTCTTCCGGCGCCGAGGGGCGACCGGACCTTTCGTTGCTTGCGGAGCCATTCTCAGCTTCGCGGGTTGTCCCGGTAGTCTTTGGCCCTCGCGGACCGAAGCGGGCGCACGCCCCGAAGGCGTGTCCTCTTTCCCAGGAATGGCGCGGCGTTTAGGCCCTGATGCCGGGCTTGTCAAACCCGAGCCGCCCCGACTACTCCGGTCGCCATGGTGACGCGCGAAGAGATCCTGATCCTCGGCCTGACGGCGGGCGTCGTCGGCAGCCTGGTGGGCGGGCTGATGCTCGGCTTCGGGCTCATCGCCGTCTCGCAGGGCATCCATATGGGGTGGCTGCTCGTGCTGCCAGGGGCGCCGGTGGGCGGGTGCCTCGGCTACCTCCTGGCGCGCAAACTGGCGAAGAGGCTGGTCTAGCGTCTGATCCGCTCCTGCGGCTTCGCCGAAGCGGTGAATCAGCCGCTCCAAAGTCTCAGCCAGCCGGCTGCCGCTTGCGGATGAGGTAGCGGTGCCGCCCCTCCAGCACCATCACGCCATCCTGGTTGTGGACGGTGCTGCGCAGCCCGACCACGCCCGTCGTGCGGTTGGGCGAGAGCTCGTCCACCTCCAGGCACGGGTACAGCGTGTCCCCCAGCACCACAGGGTGCAGGAAGCGGCTGGACTGCTCCAGGAAGGCCTTCAGCGAGTCCTCGACGAGGTGCGGGAACATCCCCGCCCCGGCCGCCGTCTGAATCGCGATCTGGAAGCCATGGGCCAGCATGTCCTTGAGCCCATGCGCACGGCAGAACTCGCGGTCGTAGTGGATCGGGTGGTTGTCGCCGCTCGCCGCCTGGAAGGCGAGGAAGATGGCGCTCGTCATCGTGCGGCTGGGCAGCGGGAAGCGCTCGCCCAGCTGGAAGTCCTCGAACCAGCGCTGCTCGGCCACCATGCGGTGCCGGCGCGGATCGAATGCGGTGTCGTTCATTGCGTGCTCATCCCTGACCGGCGCACCACTTCGCGCCATTTCGCGATTTCCTGCGTGACGAACTGACCCAGCGCCTCGGGCGGCGCGGGCTCGGCCAACTCGGCGCCGAGCTCGGCGAAGCGGGCGCGCAGCCGCGGCTCTGCCACGGCCTGGCGCGTGGCGGCGTTGAGGCGCTGCACCATCTCGCGCGGCGTGCCCGCCGGGAAGAAGACGCCGCTCCAGGTATAGGCCTCGTAGCCCGGCACGCCGCTCTCGGCGATGGTCGGCAGCTCGGGTGCCACCTCGCTGCGCGTCAGCATCGACCACGCTATGGCGCGGCCCATGCCGGCGCGTGCCTGGGCGAGGCCGCTCGCCGCCGCGTCGATGTAGAAGTCGATCCGCCCGGCCGCGAGATCCGTCATCGCGGGCGCCGAGCCGCGATAGGGAATGTGCACCGCCTCCAGCCCCGCCATCATCAGCAGCAGCGCCGTGCCCAGGTGCGGCGCGCTGCCCACGCCTGCCGACCCATAGACCGCCTGCCCGTTGCGGGATTTCAGCCAGTCGAGGAAGCCGCGCATGTCGGCCACCGGCAGGTCCTTCCGCACCAGCACGACGAGCGGCACCTTCGCCACCAGCGCGACGGGCGCGAAGTCCTTCTCGGTGTCGTAGGGCAGGCTGGGCATCAGCGACGGGTTCACGGCATGCGCGACGGTGGTAAGCAGCGCGGTCTGGCCGTCCGGCGCCGCCTTGGCGACGGCATCGGTGCCGACCATCACGCCCGCGCCCGTGCGGTTCTCGACCACGACGCGGCTTTCCAGGAAGGGAGGCAAGGTCTCCGCGAGGATGCGCGCCTGGATGTCGGTCGGGCCGCCCGCCGCATAGGGGACGATCAACCGCAGGCTGTTGGATTGCGCGCGGGCCAGGGCCGGCGCGGCGAGCCCCGCCGCGATCAGGTGACGTCTTCTGAGCATGGTTTCCTCTTTCGTTGTCAGATGGCGCCAGCGGCGCGGAATGCCTCGATCTCCGCCGACGTGAAGCCCAGGCCGGCCAGCACGGCATCGGTATGGGCGCCGAGGGCAGGGACTTCGCCCATCGCGGCCTCCACATCGCCAAAGGTCACGGGCGGCAGCATGGCGCGGACGGCCCCGACCGGGGTTGCCACCTCCCGCCAACGATCGCGGGCGGCGAGTTGCGGGTGGTTCCAGACCTCGCGCGCATCGTTCATGCGGCCATTGGCGATGCCCGCGCGCTCCAGCCGCGCCGTCACCTCGGCGCTGCCGAGCGCCGCGAATTCCCGCTCGATGATCGCCGTCATCGCCTCACGGTTCTGCACGCGGGCAATATTGGTGGCGAAGCGCGGGTCGGCCGCGAGATCCGGCTTCCCGAGCACGATCCGGCAGAAACCCGGCCACTCGCGATCGTTCTGGATGCCGAAGATGACCTGGCCATCGCCCGCGTGGTGCACGCCATAGGGTGCCAGGCTCGGATGGCTGCTCGCACGGCGCTCCGGCGGGCCCGCGCCATAGGCGGCATGGTAGAGCGAATTGCCGAGCCATTCGGCCATGGCATCCAGCATCGCGACCTGCAGATGCGCCCCCTGCCCGCTCCGCCCCCGCCGGACCAGCGCCGAGAGAATGCCGGAGGAGACGTACATGCCCGTGGCGATGTCGGCCGCCGAGATTCCCGCGCGGGCCGGGATCTCCGCCGTGCCGGTCACGCTCATTAGCCCGGCCTCGGCCTGGATGAGCAGGTCGTAGGCCTTGCGGTTCGCATAGGGTCCGCCCTCGCCATAGCCGGAGATGTCGCAAAGGATCAGGCCCGGATGCCGGGCCGACAGGGCTTCCCAGGAAAGGCCCAGCCGGGCGGTCGCTCCAGGCGCCCAGTTCTGCACGACGACATCCACGGAGCCCACCAGCCGCGCCAGGATCCCGGCCGCGCCGGGTGCCTTCACGTCCAGCGTGACGCTGCGCTTGCCGCGATTCAGCCAGATGAAGAAGGAGGACATGCCCCGGACCGCGCCATCGTAGCCGCGCGCGAAATCGCCGGCGCCGGGACGTTCCAGCTTGATCACCTCCGCGCCCATGTCGGCGAGCTGGCGCGTGGCGATCGGCGCCGCGACGGCGTGCTCCAGCGCCAGCACGCGGAGGCCGGCAAGCGGCAGGTCGGGATGGCTGGGCAGTGACATTGGGGCGTTCCTCTCAGGGGCGTTGTGTCGCGCCGCTTGCGAGCCGCCGCAAACCAGTAATAGTCAGAGCATCATGAGGAAAACTCATCACGAGCGCCGCCGCCCCCCGCCGCTCAACCCCATGCGCGCCTTCGAATCCGCCGCGCGCCATCTGAGCTTCACCCGCGCCGCCGAGGAGCTGGGCGTGACGCAGGGCGCCATCAGCCGTGCGGTCGCGGCGCTGGAGGAGCATTTCGGCTTCCCCCTTTTCGAACGCACGGGCAGCGGTCTGATCGCGGCGGAGGGCGCCGCCGCCTTCGCTCGGCAGGTGGGTCTGGCGCTGGACCGCATGACGGAGGCGGCTGCGGCGCTTGCCGCGCAGCGGACGGGCGGACGCGTGCTGGTGCTGCAGGCCTATTCCGGCTTCGCCTCACGCTGGCTGGTGCCGCGCCTGCCGGAATTCCATGCGGCGCATCCGGGCGTCGACCTGCGGCTCGCCTCGGCACATGACCGCGCGGGGCCGGGCGGCGGTCGCTTCGACCTCCGCATCCGCTACGGCAAGCCGCCCTGGCGCGGCGAGGCGTCCGAGCTGCTGTTCCGCGACGAGCTGTGCCCGGTCTGCGCGCCCTCGCTGCTCGACCCGCGCGGCGCGCCCTATCCGGTGGAGGCCATCGGCGAGCTGCGGCTCATCGGCTTGCGCTGGTTCCCGCGCGATTGGCCGGAATGGTTCGCCGCCGCCGGATCGCCGGTTCCGGCCGACGCCGAGACGATCATCTTCGAGGAGCTGAGCGTCGCCTATGAAGCCGCCGAGCACGGCCACGGCATCGCGCTCGGCCAGCGGCGGCATGTGGCGAGGGATATCGCGGCGGGGCGGCTCTTCGAGCCCTTTGCGCCCGTGCTGCGGCGGGAGGCCGGCTATTATCTCACCTGGCGGCAGGAGCGCGCCAGCGACCCGGCGCTGCAGGCGTTCCGACACTGGTTGCTCGAGACCATGCGCGCGGAGGGCTAAGGCAATTCGCGTTCCGGCATCGCCAGGAAGACCAGGCCCAGCATGAGCGGCGTGTAGAATCGGAAGGCGGCCGTCTGGCCGTTCCATTGCGGCGACTGCCACATCTGGAACCACTCGCCGCCCACGATCATGAAGCCGACGAACCAGACGCCGAAGCCCGCCATGGCGCCCAGGATGGCCCAGGACTTCGCGGCCTCGAAACGCGCGGCGGGCGCGCGCAGGGCTGCGAGCATGCGGATGGCACCCGCGAGAAAGAGCATTCCCGTCAGCGCCTCGCCCGCGATGATCAGCGCGTAGCCCGCATGCCACCAGCTGGGATTCAGGATCGCGCGGCCCCGCAGCGCGCCGGCCTCGAAGGTCGTGTCCATGCTCAGCACATGTCGCACGAAGGCGAAGTTGGTCTCGTAGTCGATGACGTTGTCGAAGGCGACGAGCAGCGCGAAGGCCGCGAAGGCGAAGCTCATGAAGATCTTCGCCAGCCGCAGGGTCATGGCTTTTCCGGGCGCCCGTGCCGCATGCGCCCGCGCGACAACTCGGCCACCACGCCGTGGAGTGTCCGCAGCTCCTGCTCCGTGACCTCTCCGCGCTGGAACCAGTGGCGCAGGTTGCGGATCATGCCCGGGCGCTTGGGCTCGTTGCGCAGGAAGCCGCAGGCGTCGAGCTCGTCGATCAGGTGGCCCATGAAGTTCTCGAGCTCGCCCTTGGTGGCGACATGGGTCTTGTGGGTCTGCAGCTCGCGCGGCGGCGTGCCATCGGCCGCGACCCACCATTCATAGGCCATCACCATCACCGCCTGGGCGAGGTTGAGCGAGCTGAATTCCGGGTTGAGCGGATAGCGAACCAGCGTATCGGCGCGTGCCAGATCCTCGGACTCCAGCCCCGCGCGCTCGGGGCCGAAGAGGATGGCCACACGCTCGCCGCGCGCGTTGATGGCGCGCAGCTCGGCCGCCGCGCCGCGCGCCGTCATGACGGGCACGACGACATGGCGCGGGCGCGGACAGGTGGCGATCACGCGGTGGCAATCGGCGACCGCTTCATCGACGGTCTCGAAGACCTGCGCGGCATCCAGCAACCGGTCGGCACCCGAGGATGCGGCCCAGGCGCGCTGCTGGGGCCAGCCGTCGCGCGGCGCGACGAGGCGCAGGTGAAACAGCCCGCCATTGGCCATCGCGCGCGCCGTGGTGCCGATATTCTCCGCGAGCTGCGGCCGCACCAGCACCACGATGGGCGTCTCGCCATCCGGCGCGACGAGCGGCGCTGCGCCTTCCTCGCGCATGGCTCAGGCGCGCTTCCAGATGGTGCCGCCGGCGCTGTCCTCCAGCACGATGCCGTCGGCCAGCAGCGCGGCGCGGATGCGGTCGGCCTCGGCGAAGTCGCGATTCTGGCGGGCGGCAGCGCGGGCGGCGATGGCGGCCTCGATCGCGCCGGCATCCACGCCGCCCTGCAGCCAGGCCTGCGGCTCGCCCTGGGCGAGGCCCAGCACGCCGGCGGCCTCGCGGAAGGCCGCGGCGGCCTGGCCCGGCACTAGCGTCCAGGGCTTGCCGATGCGCCCGAGCACGGCGGCGGCCGAGCCACCCACCGTCGCGGCATTTTCCAGCGTGCGAAGGTCGCGCAGGCGGCTGATGGCCAGCGGCGTGTTCAGGTCGTCGAGCAGGGGCGCTACGGCCCATTCCGCCATCTCGCCGATGAGGGGCGACTCAGGCGCGGCGGGCGCTCGGGAGAGCATGGAGTAGCTGTCGTCGAGCTCCTGCTTCGCCTCCTCCAGCCCAGCCTGGGTGTAGTCGAGCGCGGAGCGGTAATGCGTGCGCAGCAGCAGCAGGCGGAAGGCCTCGCCCACCCAGGGGCCCTGGGCCAGGATGTCGCGCAGCGTGAAGAAGTTGCCGAGGCTCTTCGACATCTTCTCGCCGTCCACCAGCAGCATGCCGTTGTGCAGCCAGGTGTGCGCCATGAAGCTGGTGCCGAAGGCGCAGCGCGACTGCGCGACCTCGTTCTCATGGTGCGGGAAGAGCAGGTCCGCGCCGCCGCCATGAATGTCGAACTGCTCGCCCAGATGCTTCCAGGACATGGCCGAGCACTCGATGTGCCAGCCCGGCCGGCCGCGGCCCCAGGGGCTGTCCCAGCCCGGCATGTCGTCGGCGCTGGGCTTCCAAAGCACGAAGTCGCCCGGGTCGCGCTTGTAGGGAGCCACGTCGATGCGCGCGCCGGCCAGCAGCTCATCCTGATTGCGGCCGGAGAGCTTGCCGTAGTCGCCGAAGCTGCCGACGCTGAAGAGCACATGGCCCTCGGCCGCATAGGCATGGCCGCGCGCGATGAGCTTCTCGTTCATCGCGATCATCTCGGCGATATGCGCCGTCGCGGTCGGCTCCACATCCGGCGGCAGGTTGCCGAGCGCGGCCATGTCGCGATGGAAATCCGCCGTGGTGCGGGCGGTGATGGCCGAGATCGGCTCGCCGGACTCGCGGGCGCGCGCGTTGATCTTGTCGTCCACATCCGTGATGTTCCGCGCATAGGTCACGCGCGGGTAGAGGCGGCGCAGCAGCCGCGCCAGCACGTCGAACACCACGACCGGCCGCGCATTGCCGAGATGCGCGAGGTCATAGACCGTGGGCCCGCAGACATAGAGCTTCACATGCTCCGGATCGAGCGCGCGGAAGGGCTCCTCGCGCCGCGTCAGGCTGTTGTGGAAGCGAAGCTCGGTCATGCGGAAAGTCTTTCGAGGACGCGCGCACGGCCCATCAGCGGCAGCAGCGTCTTGAGGTCGGGGCCATGATCCTCGCCGGTCAAGGCGAGGCGCAGCGGCATGAACAGCGCCTTGCCCTTCCGGTCGGTGGCGGCCTTGAGGGCATCCGTCCAGCGCGGCCAGGTCTCGGCGTCGAAGGGCTCGGCGGGCAGCAGTTCGCGCGCCTGCTGGAGGTAGGCCGCTTCTTCCGGCTGCTCGACGGGCGCGATGTGGCCGCGCACCACCTCCCACCAATGCTTCGCCTCGGGCATGAGGTCGAGATTGCCGCGCACGGCATCCCAGAACGCCGCATCGGCGCCGGCCGGGAGGTGCGGCCGTGCTTCCTCGAAGGGCATGGCGTGCAGCAGCTTGCGGTTCAGCGCCAGCATCTGCCGCGGATCGAAGCGGGGCGAGGAATGCGAGACCGCGGCGAGGTCGTAGCTCTCCAGCAGCTGACGCGGCGTCGCCGGCGACGGATCGTGCGAGGTGCCGAGGGCACCGAGATAGCCGGTGACCGAAGCCGCCTCCACGCCGTCGCGCCGCAGCTGGCGCAGCGAGAGCGAGCCGATGCGCTTGGAGAGCGGGCCGCCATCCGCATCGGTCAGCAACGGCAGGTGCGCGAACTGCACCTTGCGGACGTCACCGCCCAGCGCGCGCCAGATATCGAGCTGCACGCCCGTGTTGGTGACATGGTCCTCGCCGCGTACGATATGCGTGACGCCCGTCTCCAGGTCATCGACGACGGAGGTGAAGGTGTAGAGCGGCGAGCCGTCGGCCCGGATCAGCACGGGGTCGCTCAGCGAGGGCAGCTTCACCGCGCGGCGGCCCAGCACGCCGTCCTGCCACTCCACGGTGGTGCCGGAGAGCTTGAAGCGCCAATAGGGGCGCTTGCCGTTCTCCATGGCGCGGGCGAGCTGCTCGGCCGTCATCTTCAGCGCGCCCCGGTCGTAGATCGGCGGGCGGCCCTGCTTGAGGCGCTGGTCGCGCTTGTAGTTCAGCTCCTCCTCGGTCTCGAGGCAGGGGTAGAGATGGCCGCTGGCCTTCAGCCGCTCGGCGGCGGCGGCATAGGCAGCGAGCCGGTCCAGCTGGCGGAAGCTCGTGTCCCAGTCGAGCCCGAGCCAGCGCAGGTCCTCCTCGATGGCCTGGGCGAATTCCGCCTTGCTGCGGCCGACATCCGTGTCGTCGAGGCGCAGCACCAGCTCGGCACCGAGCTTGCGAGCCAGCAGCCAGTTGGCGAGCGCGATGCGCGCGTTGCCGACATGGAGATGCCCGGTGGGCGAAGGCGCGAAGCGGAGCTTCATGCGCCCTCTCCCTCGTCGTCGCCGTCATCCTCGTCGTCACCGATGCGGCGAGGGTCGAGGCTGCGCCAGTTGCGGTCCTCCGGGTCGCGCGACGGCGCGGCGGCGAAATCCGCGAGCTCGCTCGCGCTCGTCCAGGCGCCTTCCGTGCCATCGATCACGGCGTCCTCGCCGAAGGCGAACCAGGCATCGCGCGCCTCGTCGGCGCTGGCGCCGCGCGGGCGGCAGATCTCCATCGAATCCCGGACGTAGCGCCGCGCGAAAGCGTTGGCATGGGCGAGCGACGTGAAGCCGCGCACCGTCTCGATCGGCTCGGAGCCATTGGCGCCGGACAGGTCCATGATGCGGACCTCGATGCCCTCGGCCTTGCCGAGGATGTCGTCTTCGATGCTCAAGTGACCAGTCCGGTGAAGCCGTTGGTGATGGGGTAGCGGCGATCGCGGCCGAAGGCGCGGCGGCCGATCTTCACGCCCGGGGGCGCTTGGCGGCGCTTGTACTCGGCGCGATCCAGCATGCGCCAGACGCGCAGGATCAGCGCACGCTCGAAGCCCTGCGCGACGAGCTCGTCCACGCTGCGCTCCTCCTCGACCAGCCCGTTCAGGATGGCGTCCAGCACCTCGTAGGGCGGCAGGGTGTCCTGGTCCTTCTGGTCGGGCTTGAGCTCGGCGCTGGGGGGCTTGGTGATGACGCGCTCGGGCATCACGGCGCCCTTCGGGCCGAGCCCGCCCGCCGGGAAGTTGTCGTTGCGCCAGCGGCAGACGGCGAAGACGTCGGTCTTGTAGACGTCCTTGAGCACGGAATAGCCGCCGCACATGTCGCCGTAGATGGTGGCGTAGCCCGTGCTCATCTCGCTCTTGTTGCCGGTGGTCAGCAGCATGTTCCCGAACTTGTTCGAGAGCGCCATGAGCGTGACGCCGCGGATGCGCGACTGGATGTTCTCCTCCGTGATGTCGGGCGCGCGGTTGGCGAAGCTCGGCGCCAGCATCGTGTGGAAGGCGTCCATCGCGGGGCCGATGGGGATGGTGTCGTACTGGATGCCCAGCAGGCGGGCGCACTCAGCCGCATCCTCCAGGCTCTCCTGGCTGGTATAGGGCGAGGGCATCATCACGCAGCGCACGCGGTCCGGCCCGAGCGCATCGGCGGCGACGGCGGCCGAGATCGCGGAATCGATGCCGCCCGAAAGGCCCAGCACCACGCCGGGGAAGCCGTTCTTGTTCACGTAGTCGCGCAGGCCCAGCACCATCGCGCTGTAAATCTGCTGCGCGCGCGCCTCGGCCGGCGGGATGGGCTGCGGCTCGCAACGCCAGACGTCGCCGTTGCGCGTCCAGTCGGTGAAGCCCAGCGCCTCCGTGAAGGAGGGCATGCGGACGGCAAGGCTGCGGTCCGAGTTCAAGACGAAGCTCGCGCCGTCGAAGACCAGCTCGTCCTGGCCGCAATTCTGGTTGAGGAAGACGAAGGGCAGCCCCGTCTCCACCACCCGCGCCACCGCGAGGTCCACGCGCGATTGCGCCTTGTCCACCTCGAAGGGCGAGCCGTTGATGGAGAGCAGCAGTTCCGCCCCGCTCTCGCTCAGCGTCTCGGAGACGGCAGGGAACCACCAGTCCTCGCAGATCATCAGGCCGAGCCGCAGGCCACGGAAGTTCACCGGGCCGGGCGCCGGGCCGGGATCGAAGACGCGCTTGTCGTCGAAGACGCCGTAGTTCGGCAGCTCGTGCTTGGCGCGGCGCGCGACGATCTTGCCGCCATCCAGCAGGAAGGCCGCGTTGAAGAGCTTGCCGCCCTCGTACCAGGGCCCACCGACGACGAGGCCGGGGCCGCCATCGGCAGTCTCCTCGGCCAGGGCCTGGATCTCCGCCTCGCACATGGCGCGGAAGGCGGGCTTCAGCACCAGGTCCTCGGGCGGGTAGCCGGCGATGCTGAATTCGGGCGTGACCAGCAGGTCGGCGCCGCCGGCGGCGGCCTCCGCCCTCAGCGCGCGGATCTTCGCGGCGTTGGCGCGCAACTGACCCTCATGGGGGTTCATCTGCGCCAGGGCGATGCGGATGCGGTCGATCATGCCTTCGAAGTAGGCGGCGGCTGGTCCAGGGTCAACGCATCCGCAACGCGGGACCGGCCACACCGGCCATCATGCCAAAGGTCGCGACCGCCACGCCGGCCCAGCCCACCCAGCCCAGCGTCTCGCCCAGGAGCGGCCAGGCGCCCAGCGCCACCATGGCCGGGACGATGGAGGTGATCATGGAGGTCTGCGGCGCCCCCAGCAGCACGGCCGCCCGGGTGAAGAGCGAGCCCGCCACCACGACGGACAGCGTGCCCTGGTAGAAGAGATGGAAGAGGATGGCCCCCCAGGGCACCTCGCCCAGCCCGGTCGGCAGAGCCAGCCACCAGATGGGCAGGTAGAGGGGCGCGGCGATCAGCGCCACGGCCAGCGTCGCGTCCAGCGCCTTCACGCCCCAGCGGCGGACCATCCACATATAGGCGGTCCAGCTCATGCAGCCCGCGATGAAGAAGAGATCCCCCCGCCAGGCGCCGGGGTGCGAGCGGAAGGTCTCGGAGGCCAGCAGCCCGATGCCGGCCGCGACGATCCCGAGCGAGAGGGTCCGCTGCCAGCTCCAGTGCTCGCCGAAGGTCCACCACCAGAGGCCCGCGGCCAGGAAGGGCAGCAGGCCCGGCAGCAGCACCCCGCCATGCGCGGCCGGCGCGAAGTGGAAGCCCCAATAGGCGCAGAGGGGGAAGCCGAAGGCTGCAGCCGCGCAGATGGCCATCGCCCTCCCCGCCGTCAGGCTGCCCCAGCCCCGGTAGGCCAGGAGAGGCAACGCGGTGAGGAAGGCGCCGGAATAGCGCAGCGCCGCGACGTCCCAGGGCGTGAAGGCCTGGACGGCCAGCATGCGCGAGAAGAGCAGGAAGCCCGTCCAGATGAACAGCACGCCGAAGGCGCAGAGCAGACCCTGCTGGCGCGGCGTGAGACTCAGGCGCCGTGCCCGTTGCCGTTGCGGCGGCGGCCTTCCTGCCGCAGCAGGAACTCGCGGCCCAGCTTCACGCGCGGCGTGCCGTCATAGTCCACGATATCGGCCGTGGCGTAGGTCTCGCTCCAGATATCCGGGATGAAACTGCCCGTGCCCACCACGTCGACCGGCGCATGCGCCTCGTTCATCACGCGGCACTTCTGCACGGAGAAGCCGGAGGAGGCGACGATGCGGACCTTGTCGAAACCTGCCTCGTTCAGCGCCTCGCGCATGCGCCAGACGGCGGCGGCGGAAACGCCGGTGCCCACCAGGTGCCTGAGCTCCGCATCGCTGCGGTAGCGCCGGATGGCCGAGGGCGCATGGCGCTCCAGCACGGCGTAGCTTTCGGCCGGGTCCAATCCTTCGAGGAAGCGGCCGCCATGGGTGTCGAGCCGCACGGACATGCGCCCGGCCGCCGCGATCTCGGGGAAGCGCCGGCACACGGCCAGCGCATCCGTGACCTCCATGCCGAAATAGTCGACCAGCACGGTCAGAGGCTCGTCCGGGAAGGTCTCCCGGAACATCTCGGCGGCGCGGAGCGTGGAGCCCGCGTAGCCGATCAGCGCATGCGGCATCGTGCCGCGCCCGGTCTCGTTGCCGAACCAATGCGCGGTGGCGTCCGTGGCATTGCCGACGAAGCCCTTGGCCCCCTCGCGCCGCGCCGCCGCGCTGCCGACCGAGGCCGCATAGGCCATCATGTCCTGCATCTCGAAGCCCGCGCAGTGCCGCGCCTCCATGGCGAGGAAAGCCGTCTCCGGCATCTCCAGGCACATCTGGTAGGCGTTGTGGGCGGCCACGCAGGCCGGGCCGAGCTTCTGGAGATACAGCGTCTCGAGGTCCGAGAGCGCGGCGAAGGAACCGGTGAGGTAGAGCAGCGGATCGCCCGCGCCGACCCAGGAGCCCTCGGGGTACTTCACCTCGATCTCGAAGGGCGTGCCACGCGCGCGGGCCACGCGCTCCAGCCACTCGACGGCCATGCGCGGCGCGGAGATGACCGGCCGGCGCAGGAAGACCGCGTAGGTGACGCGGCTGTCGCCGAACTTCTCGACGATGCGGCGCGTGCGGTTGAAGTAGCTGTCCGTGCGCGCCGTGATATCGCGCTCGAGGTCCGGCCGACCGGCCGGGGCCTTTGGTCGGTCGGACGTCTCGCTCATTGCGCGGCCTGGACCAGCCCGCGCTCAGGCCGCGCCCGATGCGCCTTGAGCTCCTCCGCGATGAGGAAGGCCAGCTCCAGCGACTGCTCGGCGTTCAGCCGGGGATCGCAGAAGGTGGCGTAGTTGGCCGCGAGGTCCGCGGGCGTCAGGCGATGGGCGCCGCCGATGCACTCGGTCACGTTGCGGCCCGTCATCTCCACATGCACGCCGCCGGCGACGGTGCCCTCGGCGGACATGACGTCGAAGAAGCGGCGCACCTCGGCCAGGATCGCGTCGAAGCTGCGCGTCTTGTAGCCGTTCTGCGTGGTGGTGTTGCCGTGCATCGGGTCGCAGAGCCAGACCACCTTGCGCCCGGCGGCGCGCAGGGCGCGGGCCAGCGGGGCCAGCTTCTGCTCCACCTTCTCATGCCCCATGCGGGTGATGAGGGTGAGGCGGCCGGCGTCGTTGGCCGGGTTCAGGATCTCCGTGAGGCGCAGCAGCTCGTCGGCCTCCATGGAGGGGCCGACCTTCATGCCGATCGGGTTCGCGACCCCGCGCAGGAACTCGACATGCGCGCCGTCCGGCTGGCGGGTGCGGTCGCCGATCCAGAGGAAGTGGGCCGAGCAGGCGTAGGTCTTGCCGAGATGCGTGCTGCTCTCGCGCGTCAGCGCCTCTTCATAGGGAAGCAGCAGGCTCTCATGGCTCGTGTAGAAGGCCGTCTCGCGGATCTGCGGCGCGTTGTCGCTGTTCATGCCGCAGGCGGCCATGAAGCTCAGCGTCTCGTCGATGCGGGACGCCAGGCCCTCATACTGCTTGGACAGCGGGCTGCGGGCGACGAAGTCGAGGTTCCAGCGATGCACCTGGTGCAGGTCGGCGAAGCCGCCGGTCGCGAAGGCACGCAGCAGGTTCAGCGTCGCCGCCGACTGCAGGTAGGCGAACTCCATCCGCTGCGGGTCGGGCAGGCGGGCCTCGGCAGTGAAATCGGCGCCATTGATGATGTCGCCGCGATAGGAGGGCAGCGTGACATCGCCCTGCTTCTCGACATCCGAGGAGCGGGGCTTGGCGAACTGGCCTGCCATGCGGCCGAGCTTCACCACGGGCATGCCCGCGCCGAAGGTCAGCACCACGGCCATCTGCAGCAGCACCTTGAAGGTGTCGCGGATGGTGTCGGCGCGGAAATCGGCGAAGCTCTCCGCGCAGTCACCGCCCTGGAGCACGAAAGCCCGGCCTTCGGAAGCTTCGGCGAGCGCGGCCTTCAGTCGCTCGCACTCGCCTGCAAAAACGAGGGGCGGAAAGGTCGCGACCTTGCCCTCCATCGCCGCGAGGGCCGCGGGATTGGCATATTCCGGCACCTGCCGGATGGGCATCTGCCTCCAGGAGGAGGGGCGCCAGTCGCGCGCCATGGCACAGAACTCCAA
This sequence comes from Roseococcus sp. YIM B11640, assembly GCF_049727625.1. Classification (NCBI taxonomy): domain Bacteria; kingdom Pseudomonadati; phylum Pseudomonadota; class Alphaproteobacteria; order Acetobacterales; family Roseomonadaceae; genus Roseococcus; species Roseococcus sp. YIM B11640. The sequence goes on along the minus strand of NZ_JBBJOZ010000003.1, from coordinate 23,806 downwards.
GGTCAATTGGCCGGACAGGTTACGGCAGGATGGCGGAAAACGCTACTCGGCCGCGGTTTTCGCTGGTTCGGCAGCAGGCATGCCCGCAACGCGGGTCCGGGTCCGCAGGGTCACGAACTCCTCGGCCGCCGTGGGGTGGATGCCGATGGTCCGGTCGAAATCCTGCTTGGTCGCGCCCATCACCACCGCGATGCCGATGCCCTGCATGATCTCTGCCGCGTCCTCGCCCAGCATGTGGGCGCCGACCACCTTCTGCGTCGCCTGGTCCACCACCAGCTTCATCAGGGTCTTGCGGCCCTCGCGCTTCGTCATGGTGTGCCGCATGGGCGTGAACTTGCTGACGTAGACGTCCACCGGGCCCCGCTTGGCGGCCTCCTCCTCCGACAGCCCCACCGTGCCGATCGGGGGCGAGGTGAAGATGGCGGTGGGGACGTTCTCGTAGCTCGCCTTGCGGGGGTTCTTGCCGAAGAGCGTGTCGGCCAGGGCATGCCCCACGGCGGTCGCCATGGGGGTCAGGTTCACGCGGTCGATCACGTCGCCGATCGCGTAGATGTGCGGCACGTTGGTCGCGTGCTCGTCATCCACCGGGATGGCGCCGCCGGGCTTCACGGTAACGCCCGCCTTTTCCAGGCCGAGACCCTGCGTATAGGGCTCGCGCCCCGTGCAGAAGAAGACCGCGTCCACCTCGCGCGTGAAGTTGTTGGTGAGCGTCAGCATCAGCGCGTCGTCGATCTTCGTGATGCGTGTCGGCACGCAGCCGGCGCTCATCGTAATGCCCTGGGCCGTCATGGCCTCGGTGACGGCGAGGCGGATGTCGCCGTCGAAGCCGCGCAGGGGCTGGTCGGCGCGGAAGAAGACCTCCACCTCCGCGCCCAGGCCGCCCAGCAGGCAGGCGAATTCGAGCGCGATATAGCCCGAGCCGACGACGGCGGCGCGCTTCGGCAGGGCCTTCAGCTCGAACAGCCCGTCGGAGATCATGCCGAGCTCGGCGCCCGGGATATCCGGACGCGTGGCGCGGCCGCCGGTGGCGATGACGATGCGCTCGGCCGTCACCTTCTGGTCTCCGACCTGCAGCGTATGGTCGTCGATGAAGGTCGCGCGCGCGTCGAAATGCCGGACGCCCGCGCCCTGCAGCATGCGGCCATAGATGCCCGAGAGGCGCGCCACCTCGGCATCCCGCGCCTGCGCGAGCTTCAGCCAGTCATGGCCGTGATTCTCGATGTTCCAGCCGAAGGCCAGGGCGTCCTGCGCCCACTGGCCGTATTCGGCGGCGTTCACCATGAGCTTCTTCGGCACGCAGCCGACATTGACGCAGGTGCCGCCCCAGAACCGCTCCTCCGCCACGCCCACGCGCGCGCCATGGCCCGCCGCGATGCGCGCCGTGCGCACGCCCGCCGAACCGCCGCCGATCACGAAGAGGTCGAAGTCGTAGGTCATGGAGGTGTCCAGTCCGGATGCCGCGAAGCGACAATCATGTGGGAACGGTAAGTCTGATGCGGGAAGTAGCTGGGGGCCCATCCGGTCCGATGGAAGGCCTCGATCAGGTAGCTGTACTGGAAGCCCAGCTCCATCCAGCCCCGCCGGATGGATTCAATGGAGAGCGCATCCAGCCGCGGACCCCAGGCATAGGGCACCGGCCCGTCCGTCATCCCGTCCGGGATCAGCGGCTCGCCGCAGAGGATGATGCGGCCGCCCGGCGCCACCCGGTCCCGCAAGCGGCTGAGAAGGCCCGGCATATCGGGGCAGTGGTGGAAGGCCTCGAAGAAGATGATGGCGTCGAAGCGCTCGTCGCCGAAGCCCTCGCCGAAGACGTCGCGGTCGCAGGCGATGGAGAGGCCCATCGTCTCGGCCTGCCGCTGGATGAGCGTGAGGTATTCCTGCTCGATGTCCACCGCATGGCAGCGATAGCCCAAGCGCGCGAGCGTGATGAGGAACTGCCCGGTTCCCGGCCCGTATTCCAGGACCGAAGCCGGCGGCGGCGCGCCGATCTGCCGCAGCATCGAGGCGTAGCAGTCGAAGAACTCAGCGACGAGGACCGGATCGCGATAGTCGAAGGGCGAGAGACCGCTCCAAAGATCGCGGTCCTGCATGGTGTGGTGGATCAGCTCGTCATGGCCGGGCGTGTAGCCGCCGCGGCCGCGCAGCCGGTCCATGAGTTCCATGGCCAGCTCGGAATACTCGGGCGAGAAGGGATCGAGCTCCCGCATCCGCAGCGCCTCGGGCGGCGGCTTCAGATGGAGGGTGGTGAGGTCGTAATAGGTGTCCTGCGGGGCGCCCGGCGCGCGGCTCCGCACGGCCTCGATACGCTCGAGCATTTCCTCGAGCGTATCCACCTCCTGGAAAGGCTTCACCGGCTGCGGCGCAGTCTCCGGATCGGCCGCGGGCTCGGCCGCCGCCACCATCTCGGGCAGGCCGAGCACGGGGCGCAGCTTGACCTTCGCCTCCTCGGGCAACCGGCGCCACAGCGCGGTGGCCAACCCGTGCTGGAAGACCCTCGCGCGCAGTCCACTCATGCGGCGATCAAATTCCGCCAAGCGCGAGGTACTTGATCTCCAGATAGTCGTCGATGCCGTACTTGCTGCCCTCGCGGCCCAGGCCCGACTGCTTCACGCCGCCGAAGGGAGCGACCTCGGTGGAGATCAGGCCCTCGTTGATGCCGATGATGCCGGCCTCGATGCCCTCCGCCACGCGGAAGATGCGGCCGACATCGCGCGCGTAGAAATAAGCCGCGAGGCCGAACTCGCTGTCGTTCGCCAGCGCCACGCCTTCCTCGTCCGTCTTGAACTTAAAGAGCGGCGCGACGGGGCCGAAGGTCTCCTCGCGGAAGATCAGCGCGTCGTGCGGCACATCGGTCAGTACGGTGGGCTGGAAGAAGTTGCCGCCCTTCTCATGGCGATGGCCGCCGGTCAGCACCTTGGCGCCGTGCTTGGTCGCGTCGGCGATATGCTCCTCCACCTTGGCCACGGCGTCGGAATTGATGAGCGGACCCTGCGTCACGCCCGGCTCCATGCCGTTGCCGACCTTCAGCTTCTCCACCGCCTCCTTGAGCTTCGCGGCGAAAGCGTCATAGACGCCCTCCTGCACCAGCACGCGGTTGGCGCAGACGCAGGTCTGTCCGGTGTTGCGGTACTTGCTGGCCATCACGCCCTGCACAGCGGCGTCGAGATCGGCGTCGTCGAAGACGAGGAACGGCGCGTTGCCGCCCAGCTCCATGCTGGTCTTCTTGATAGTCGGCGCGCATTGCTCCAGCAGCGTGCGGCCCACCTCGGTGCTGCCGGTGAAGGTCAGCTTGCGCACGAGCGGGTTGGAGGTGAGCTCCGCGCCCGTCTCCCGCGCCGGGCCGGTGATGACGTTGCACACGCCGGCCGGCATGCCCGCGCGCTCGGCCAGCACAGCCAGCGCCAGGGCCGAGAACGGGGTCTGCGAGGCCGGGCGGATGACGCCCGTGCAGCCGGCGGCCCAGCCGGGGCCGGCCTTGCGGGTGATCATGGCGGCCGGGAAGTTCCAGGGCGTGATGGCGGCGAAGACGCCGATCGGCTCCTTCATCACGATGACGCGGCGGCCCTGGGCGTTCTGCGGGATCACGTCGCCGTAGATGCGCTTGCCCTCTTCGGCGAACCACTCGATGAAGCTCGCCGCATAGGCGATCTCGCCCTTCGCCTCGGCCAAGGGCTTGCCCTGCTCGGCCGTCATGATCGCCGCGAGGTCGTCGGTATTGGCGATCATCAGCTCGAAGAGCTTGCGCAGGATGGCGGCGCGATCCTTGGCCAGAAGCTTGCGCCACGCGGGGAGCGCCGCGTTCGCGGCCTCGATGGCGCGGCGCGTTTCGGCCTGACCCATGGCGGGGACATGCCCCACGATCTCGCCGGTCGCGGGGTTCTTCACCGCTACGGTCTTGCGGCTATCGGCCTGAACCCACTGGCCATTGATGCAATTCGCCTGGCGGAAGAGATCCGGATCCTTCAGGGGAAGCTTGGCGGTCGTGTCGAGCATGGTGGTTATCCTCCGTCCTGACCGGGAAGATAGGCCCATCCGGCGCAATTGTCAGGGCCGGGGCCGCTGCCTAGGCTTTCCGGCAAGGAAACGAACCGGGAGGCCGCATGCCGCGCCGCATCATCGACATCTCCGTCGCACTCAAGTCGGGCATCGCGAGTGACCCGCCGCGCATGCTGCCGGATATCAAGTACATCGACCACCACATGAGCGCGCCCGCCATGGCCGAGTACATGGAGGTGCCGGTCGCCGCCCTGCCCGAAGGCGAGTATGCGGCCGTCGAGCAGGTCAATATCAGCACCCATAACGGCACGCATCTGGACGCCCCGTACCACTTCTTCTCGCGCATGAACGAGCGCACGGTGCCGGGGGGCGAGCCCTCCTGGCGGATCGACGAGGTGCCGCTCGACTGGTGCTTCCAGCCGGGCGTGAAGCTGGATTTCCGCACCAAGCCCGACGGCTACGTCTGCACGCCCGACGACGTGAAGCGGGAGCTGGACCGCATCGGCCATACGCTGAAGCCGCTGGAGATCGTCGTCGTGAACACCGCGGCCGGCACGCGCTACGGTCAGGACGACTTCATCGACACGGGCTGCGGCATGGGCAAGGCCGCGACACTCTGGATGCTGGAGCAAGGCGTGCGGCTTGTGGGCACGGATGCATGGTCCTGGGACGCGCCCTTCAGCCACACCAGGAAGCGCGTGGCCGAGACGGGCGATGCCTCGCTGATCTGGGAAGGGCATCGCGCAGGGCGGGAGATCGGCTACTGCCACCTGGAGAAGCTGGCGAACCTGGACCAGCTTCCCGCAACCGGATTCACGGTGGCGTGCTTCCCGGTGAAGGTGCATCGCGGCAGCGCCGGATGGACGCGGGCCGTCGCAATCATCGACGAGTAAAAGATGGCGGCCGGTTTCAGGGCGCCAGCGCGCGGCGCGCAGCCAAGCCGCCGGAGGCGGCGCCCGGCGCCTCAGGGCAGGAAACATATCGCTTCGCCAGCCAGGCGCAGACCATCAACTGCATTTGATGGAAGAGCATCAGCGGCAGCACGACCAGGCCGACCTGGCTGCCGGCGAAGATCACGCTCGCCATCGGCAGGCCGCTCGCGAGGCTCTTCTTGGAGCCGCAGAAGACCAGGACGATCTCGTCCGCGCGAGAGAAGCCGAGGCGCCGGGCCAGCCACATGGTCAGGCCCAGCACGGCGCCCAGCAGCGCCGCGCAGACCAGCAGCAGGACCGCGAGCTGCCCCGCATCCAGCCGGTGCCAGATGCCGCTGGTGACGCCCTCGCTGAAGGCCACGTAGACCACCATCAGGATGGAGAGCCGGTCCATCCGCCCCAGGATCCCCCGGTGGCGCTGCGCCCAGGCGCCGAGGCGCGGCCGCAGCGCCTGCCCGAGCGCGAAGGGCAGGAAGAGCTGCATCGCGAGATCGCCCAGCACGCCCAGCGAGATGCCGGCGCCCGCCCCATGCATCAGCAGCGCCACCAGCGCCGGCGTCAGCAGGATGCCGAGGAGGTTGGAGGCCGAGGCGCTGCACACCGCCGCCGCGACATTGCCGCGCGCGATGGAGGTGAAGGCGATGGAGGACTGCACGGTGGAAGGCAGCACGCAGAGGAAGAGCACGCCCGCATAGAGCTCCGGCGCCAGCACGGCCTCCGGCAGCAGCCCCAGCGCCAGCCCCAGCATCGGGAAGAGCACGAAGCTGGAGCCCAGCACGGCCAGGTGCAGCTTCCATTGCCGCAGCCCGTCCAGCGCCGCGCGCGGCGCGAGCCGCAGCCCGTAGAGGAAGAAGAGGAAGGCGATGGCGAGCTTGGCGGCCCAGCCCGCGGCCTCCGCCCCCTGCCCATGCGCGGGCAGGACCGAGGCGAGGCCCACCGTGCCGATCAGGGCGAGGACAAAACCGTCGATGGGAAGGCGGAACTTCATGCGGTCAATCTGCGCCCGCTTGGCCCTATCCTGAAGTCCGATTACCGTGCTCACTGTCATCACGAAATGCGATCACCATGCTGGACCCCGTGCTTCTCCGCAGCTTCCAGGCCGTGGCCGAGCTGCGCGGCTTCTCGGCCGCCGCGCAGCAGCTGGGGCTGCGGCAATCCACGGTCAGCGGCCATGTCCGCAGGCTGGAGGAAGCCTGTGGCCGCCGCCTCTTCCTGCGCGACACCCACCGCGTCCGCCTGACGCCGGATGGCGAGGCCATGCTGGGCTTCGCCCGCTCGGTGCTGGATACCGAGGCTCGCGCCCGGCGCCATTTCACCTCCGGCAAGCTTCGGGGAAAGCTGCGCTTCGGCGCCTCGGAGGACGTGCTGCTCCAGGGCCTGCCCGAGATCCTGCGCGACTTCACGCGGGAGAATCCGCGCGTGGACCTGGAGCTCACGGTCGGCCAGAGCGGCGCGCTCCATGCGCTGCTGGCCGAAGGCGCCCTCGATCTCGTCTTCGCCAAGCGCCCCGAAGGCGATGCGCGCGGCCGGGGCGTCTGGAAGGAGCCGCTGGTCTGGATCGCCCGGCCCGGCTTCGCGCCCGACCCGGCGGAGCCCCTGCCCCTCATCCTGCTCGCGCCCCCCAGCATCACGCGGCTGCGGGTGCTGGAGGCGATGGAGCGGGAGGGCCGCGCCTGGCGCCTCGTCTGCAGCAGCAGCACGCAGACGGGCGTGGATGCGGCGGCTCTCGCGGGCCTCGGCGTGGCGCCGCACGCGGCGAGCCTGGTGCCGGCGGGGCTGGAGATCCTGTCGGGCCCGGGCCTGCCGAGCCTGGGCGAGGTGGAATTCGTCGTCACGGGCGCGCGGCGGGGCCCCGCACTGGCCCTCTCGGCACTCATCGAGGCGAGCGGAGACCGGCTCCGGCGGCCGAGCGCCTAGAAACCATCCGCCGGCCGCAGGCGTTCCTCCTGAAAGCCATCGGCCGGGCCGAGCCCCGCCGGGAGGACACCATGAAAGCCTGGATGCCCCTGGCCGCCGTGCTGATCGGCGGCGCAGCCTTCGCGCAGCCCCCGCCTCCGCCGGTCACGCCGCCGGAACGGCTTGAACCGGCGCCGCGCCCCCCGGCCGAGCCCCAGGTTCCGCCCGGCCCTGCGGATCGCGGCGTCATTCGCCCGCCGCAGGTCGATCCGGGCATCCACGCACCCACGGTGCCGGACCCCGACCCGAAAACCACGCCCGTGATCCCTCCACCCGGCTCGCCGGGAGGAGCCCCGCGGATCGTGCCGCGCTAGCTACTCGACGGTGACGCTCTTCGCGAGGTTTCGCGGCTGGTCCACATCGGTGCCCTTCAGCGCGGCGACGTGATAGGCCAGCAGCTGCACGGGAATGGCGTAGAGGATGGGCTGCGCGAAGGGATCGATCTCCGGCAGCACGATCACCTTCTCCGCGAAGCGCTCCAGGCTCGGGGCGCCGGCCGCATCGGTGAAGGCCATGATCCGCCCGCCGCGCGCCGAAGCCTCCTGCAGGTTGGACAGCGTCTTCTCGTAGAGCGGGCCCGAGGGGCAGATGGCGATCACCGGCACCTGGCTGTCGATCAGCGCGATGGGGCCGTGCTTCATCTCGCCGGCCGCATATCCCTCCGCGTGGATGTAGCTGATCTCCTTCAGCTTCAGCGCGCCCTCCATCGCGATCGGGAAGAGCGAACCGCGGCCGAGGAACAGCACGTCCCGCGCCTTGGCGACCTCGGCCGCCAGCGCGTGGATCTCGGCGTCGCGGTCCAGCACCTCGGCAGCCTTGTGGGGCACTTCCAGCAGCGCCTTGGTCAGCCGGCCCTCGTCCATGGTGGTCAGCTCGCGCCGCTTCCGGCCGAAGCCGATCGCGAGGCAGGCCAGGACCGAGAGCTGCGCCGTGAAGGCCTTGGTGGAGGCGACGCCGATCTCGGGGCCCGCCACCGTCAGCACGGCCGCGTCGCTCTCGCGCGCCATGCTGCTTTCCGGCACGTTCACGACCGAGAGCACGCTCTGCCCCTTCTCGCGCAGCAGCTTGAGCGCGGCCATGGTGTCGGCCGTCTCGCCCGACTGGCTGACGAGGATGGCCGCACCGCCCTCGGGCAGCGGCGGGTCGCGGTAGCGCAGTTCGCTGGCCACATCCGCATCGACGGGAATGCGCGCCAGCTGCTCGAACCAGTAGCGGCCGACCTGGCCCGCCAGGAAGGCGCTGCCGCAGGCGGTGATGGTCAGGCGCGGCACCTTCACGGGGTCGAAGGGCAGGCGCGGCAGGTTCACTTCCAGCGTACGCGGATCGAGATACTGGCGCAGCGTGTCGCCGATCACGGCCGGATGCTCGTGGAGCTCCTTCTCCATGAAGTGGCGGTAGTTGCCCTTGCCGGTCGCGGCGCCGGAGACGGCGGTGGTGCGGATCTGGCGCGAGACGGGCTGATCGTCGATGTCGAAGAAATGCGCGCCGTCCTGGTCCAGGACGGCCCAGTCGCCCTCCTCCAGATAGGCGATGCGGCGCGTGAGCGGGGCGAGCGCCATGGCGTCGGAGCCCACGAACATCTCGCCCTCGCCGAAGCCGATGGCGAGCGGCGCGCCCTGCCGCGCGGCGATGAGCTTCTTGTGCTCGCCGGCGAACATCATCGCCACGGCAAAGGCGCCATGGACACGCTTGAGCGCGGCGGCGGCGGCCTGCTCGGGCGCGAGGCCCTCGCTCAGCAGCTGGTCGAGCAGGCGGCAGAAAGTCTCGGTGTCCGTCTCGGTCTCGAAGACCTGGCCTTGCTTCTCGAGCTCCGCGCGCAGCTCGGCGTAGTTCTCGAAGATGCCGTTGTGGACGACGGCGACGCGCTCCGTCGCATGCGGATGCGCATTGCGCTCGACCGGCGCGCCATGCGTGGCCCAACGCGTGTGGCCGATGCCGGTGGTGCCGGGCAGCGGCTGCGCCTCCAGCACGGCGGCGAGGTTGCCGAGCTTGCCCTCGGCGCGCCGCCGCTCGACATGGCCGTTCACCAGCGTCGCGATGCCCGCGCTGTCATAGCCGCGATACTCCAGCCGCTTCAGCGCATCGAGCAGGCGCGGCGCGGCGTCCTCGCGCCCGATGACTCCGACGATCCCGCACATGCTACTTCCCCTTCACCCCACGGCCGGGCTTGTTGACCTGGCGCCCCCGCGCGATGGCCAGCGAATCCTCCGGCACGTCCTCCGTCACCACCGATCCCGCGGCCGTGATCGCTCGCGCGCCCACGCGCACCGGCGCCACCAGCGCCGTGTCGCTGCCGATGAAGGCGCCGGCGCCGATCTCGGTGCGGTGCTTGTTCACGCCGTCGTAGTTGCAGGTGATGGTGCCCGCGCCGATATTCGCGGCCGCGCCGACGGTGACATCGCCCAGATAGGTCAGGTGGTTCGCCTTGGCGCCCGCGCCGAGATGCGCCGCCTTCAGTTCCACGAAATTGCCGACATGTGCGCCCTCGCCCACCTCGGTCGCCGGCCGCAGCCGCGCATAGGGCCCGATGATGGCGCCGCGCCGCACCACGCATTGCTCCAGATGGCTGAAGGCGCGGATCGCGACCTCGTCCTCCACCGTGACACCCGGCGCGAAGACCACGTTCGGGTCCACCACCACGTCGCGGCCGAGCTTCGTGTCCCAGCTCAGCGTGACGCTCGCGGGCTGCACCAGCGTGGCGCCGCTCAGCATCGCGGCCTCGCGAAGGCGGGCCTGGACCTCGGCCTCGGCGGTCGCGAGCTCCACGCGGCTGTTGATGCCGCGAAGCTCCGCCTCGGGCGCTTCCACGGCCTGCACGCGGCGCCCTTCGCCGTGCGCGGCCGCGACCACGTCGGTCAGGTAGTATTCGCCCTGGCGGTTGGCATTGCCGAGCCCGGACAGCCAGCGCGAGAGATCCGTCCAGGCCGCGCAGACCACGCCGGCGTTGCAGAGGCCGATGGCGCGCTCCTCCTCGCTCGCATCCGCCCATTCGACGATGCGCGTCACGGCGCCGGTCGCGTCCTGCACCACGCGGCCGTATTTCGCGGGGTCGCCCGGGCGCATCGCCAGCAGCGCGAGATCCGCATCCGAGCGCGCGGCGACGAGGCGCTCCAGCGTCGCGGTCGTGATCAGCGGGTTATCGCCGTAGAGCACGGCGGCATCGCCGGCGAAGCCCTCCAGCAGCGGCGCGGCCATCCGCGCGGCATGGCCGGTTCCCAGGCGCTCCGCCTGGATCACGGAGGCATGCGGCGCCACGGCGCGCTCCAGCTCCGGCATGCCGGGGCCGGCGACGACGATGATGCGGTCGAAGACCGGCTCCGCCGCCGCGATGAGGTGATTGATCATCGGCCGCCCGGCGAGCTTGTGCATCACCTTGGGCATCGCCGATTTCATGCGGGTGCCCTGCCCCGCCGCAAGAATGATGGCCACGCGCATGCCCCTGGCCTAGCCGCCCGGCCCACCGCACCGCAAGCCCGCCCCGGCTGACGCTTTCTTGCCGGGCGTTTCGAGGCGGATTAGTGAGCCCCCATGCCTCTCGCGATCTTCGACCTGGACGGCACGCTGGTGAACAGCGCGCCCGATCTGCAGGTCGCCCTCAACCACGTCATGGCCCGGCAGGGCCTGGCGCCCTTTTCCGTCCCCGAAGTCGCCCTCATGGTCGGCGACGGGGCGCGCGCCCTGCTGGTGAAGGCCTTCGCCGCGCGCGGCCTTCCGCTGGTCGAGGCGGAGGTGAAGCTCTTCCTCGAGGATTACGAGGCGCATAGCGCCGTGCTCACCCGCCCCTACCCCGGCATCGTGGAGACGCTGGAGCGCCTTGGCATCGAGGGCTGGCAGACGGCCATCTGCACCAACAAGCCCATCGCGGCGACCTGGGCCCTGCTCGGCGCGCTGCGGATCGGGGGCTATTTCGACCTGGTGGTGGGCGGCGACAGCCTGCCCGTCCGCAAGCCCGACCCGGGCCATGTGCGCGGGGTACTGACGCAGCTGGGCGTCGATCCCATGGATGCGGTCATGATCGGCGACCACCAGAACGACATCCGCGCCGGCAGCGGGGCGGAGGTCCGCACCGTCTTCGCCGCCTGGGGCTATGGCGAGGGCACGGGCGCCGACATGGTGGCCGAGACCCCGGCTGACCTGCCCAAGCTGCTGCTCTAGGTCCGGGAAAGCCCCACGAGGGTGACCTGCAGGGTGCCCCACCAACGGCTCGGCAATTCGATCCGGATGGGGAGCAAGGGCGCCCCCGGCTCCCGCGGCGGGGCAAAGTGGACGATGCTCCGCATGACGCGGGCATCCTCCGGCCGTTCGACCGGAAGGCCGCCCACGATGCGGCTTTCGATCACGCAGCTCGGCAAGCCGCCGCTATCGGCCTGCCGCACGGCATCGGTGGCGACCGTGAGCTCGGTCAGGCGCCTTCCGTCGAAGATGCGGGCCCGCCCGTCGCAGCGACTGGTTTCCCGCACCTGGCGGGCCAGCTGCACCATGGCCGAAAGCGAATCGAGCGTGCCGGGAAGCGCCTCGGTGGGGATCGGCGTTCGCTCCATGTCCTGCTGGGGATCCAGGACGGTGACGCGCGGCGTGCCATCCGCGGCATAGTCGATCTGCGTCCGGCGCGGGGTTCCGCGCCAATTGCCCTGGCTGCGGTGCTGGAGGGGCCGGGGCAGGCTTCCGCGCCAGGCGCCCTCGCTGCGGGCGACCTGTTCGCCACGGAAGAAGATGGTCGCGAGGCCACGCGGGCGGGTGCGGGTTTCGACGAAGTAGCGGGCGCCCGGCCTGTCCATGTCGAAGGCGACCTGGGCCTCCATCAGGGGGATGCCGGCGGCGGTGAAAAGGTATCCAGCCTGCCACACCTCAGCGCTTGCCGGACCGGCGGCCAGGAGCAGGGCGAGGGTGGCGGATCGAAGCATGCGAAACAATTGGCCACGCGCATGTCTTTCCGCAACCTCGTCTTGACACCCGGCGGCATCGGCTTCAAAGGGGGCGCCGCGGATGGGCGCGTAGCTCAGCGGGAGAGCACTGCCTTCACACGGCAGGGGTCACAGGTTCAATCCCTGTCGCGCCCACCATCCGACATCTTACATTTCGATGGGCTGGTTACCGCGACGTCATGCGGTGCTTTTCCGCCACCTCGAATCGTCCCCCCGCTTCCCTGAAATAACGATCTGCTGTTCTATGATCGCAAGGCCTTCGGCCTCGCGCCCTGAGCAGACACGCGTCACCAAAGCAAAGAAATTCATAATAGATAATATATTTCTTATGACAGGGGATCTGGAAATGGACGAAACTCCACTCCGGCAAACATTGTTCTCCATGGCACAGGGCCTGTCCTCATGGCATCAGGCCGGAAATCTGCCGCCGAGAGTCGTCGATTTTCTATGGAACGCCATAGATCTTCACTTTCCCGGAGGCCTCAATCTTTCTGTCGAAACGGGATGCGGCCTGTCTACACTCATGCTGGATCACAAAAGTCAGCATCATATTTGCTTCACGATCGGCGAAAACGACAATAGCCTCCAAAGCGTCAAAGCATCCGGCATCTTCAAAGGGGAAAATACCCAATTCGTTTTGGGTCCGTCACAGAAGACGCTCCACGATTTGCCCGATATCATCCGCGACAAGACTGGAGATGCCGGCAACAAGATCGATTTCGCGCTCATCGACGGCGCGCACGCCTATCCCTTCGTCGAGATGGACTACTGGCATATATATCCCTATTTGAATTCTTGGTCTCTTCTCGCAGTCGATGATATACATATCCCCACAATCACCAGATTTTACGAATTTCTTCGTGAAGAAGATATGTTCGATTTCTATGGAGTGATCCAGAACACGGCGCTTTTCGTTCGAAACGCGACGGAAATTTTCGATCCGTATGGCGACGGGTGGGAACGGCAGGGGTTCAACAAGCGCCACTTCAAGCCATAGCGGGGAACCAGACATGCCGGATCCAGGAACCATCGACCTGAAGATCGGCAGCGAAATGCTCGCCGCCATCGAGCGCGCCGCCAGGCGCGCGGGGATGACGGAGGCCGCTTGGGTGCAGCAGGCGCTCGCCCGCGCTCTCATGGAGGGTGAGCGGGAGCCGCTTGAGGTCGGCCCGGAGGACGAGGCTCGCGGGGGCCGCGAGGCGCCCTTCCCGCCGGCACGCCAGGTCGACGACTGAAACCTAGGGCGAGCTTAACCGTTCTTCATTCGACGGAATGAAAAGGACGGAACGGATGAAACGCCCCTTCACCCCCTATCTTCTTGCCGGCCTGCTCGCGCTGCCGGTCGCGGCCTTCGCCCAGGGCGGCAGCAGCGACACGCCGCGCCCGCCCGGCTCCGACCCCAGCGCCACTGTCAGCCGACAGACGGGCATGCCTTCCGCGCCCCCGGGTTCGACCGGAAACCCGACGGGCACCCCTTCCGGGCGAGCGCCTGACCCCGCCCCCAATATGGCTGTCACCCCGGCCCGGCCCGGCTCCGCGGCCCGTCAGGATCCCGGCGGCCCGGCCATCCCCGGCCAGGTCTCCCCGGGCGCGCCCAATGCTCCGGGTTCCCGCACGAACTGACGTCCGGGTCTCGAAGCGGCGCCGGGTCGCCCCCAAGCGGGCGGCCCGGCGTTTCCATGTTCAGAGCGGAATGCTCAGCGTGAACCGGAAGGCCGTGGGCTCCGTCGGATGGATATGCCGGTCCGCGACGCCCACGGCCTCGGACCTCAGCCGCGACGTATAGAAATACTCGATCTGATTGGCGCGGGCGTTGAAGGCGTTCAGCAAGTCGAGCTGCGCCGTCATGCCGTTCTCGAAGCGGTAGCCGACCCGGCCATTCACCAGCGTTGAGGCCGCCGCGCGGACGCTGTTGTCCTCGACGAGCGGCCTCGCGCCGAAATACCGCAGCCGAGCCGTGCCAAACCAGCCGGGCCCGCCGGTGCCGAAACTCGCGCCGGCCGAGGCGATCACCTCGGGCGCGCCGGGAATGCGGTCGCCGGCGGGATCGTCATCGGTGAAGCGCGCGCGCGTGGCCGCGATATCCGCATCGAGCGACAGCCACGGCGTCACCTGCCAGCGGTTCGTCAGCTCGACGCCGATGCGGCGCGACGGACGGCTCGCCTCGGTGGTGCCCGCATCGCCGACGAAGACGATCTCGGAGGCGAGATCGAGCACGAAGACGGCCAGGCTGCTCTCGAACCCCTCCGCCCAGCGGGTCCGCGCGCCGATCTCCGCGCCCTTGCTGCGGACCAGGAGCGGCACGCGCGACAGCGTCGTCAGCCGGTCCGTCGGATCGACCGAGATGGTGGCGCCGCGCAGGTCATTGCTGTGATAGCCCGTGCCCGCGTTGAGAAAGAGCTCGGTCGAGCGCCAGGGGCCGAGCACCAGCCCGAATTTGGGGCTCACCAGGGCATCCGAGGCGCGGCCGGAATTCTCCGGCAGGAGGCTGCTCACCCGGCCGCCCGCCGCGTCCACCCGCAGGCCGACCGTGGCCCGCAGCCACTCCGTGGCGCGCAGCGTCGCATCGCTCCAGAGCCCGATGCTGCCCTGGCGCACCGCGTCCGTCCGCACGGTGGAGAGCGGCGCCCGCGCCTCGGTCCGCCGCAGCGCCAGGGCGATGTCGTCGTAGCGACCCTGCACGCCGATCCGCGTCTCGAGCGCCCGGCCCCAGACCTGGCCCGGCATGGTGTGGCTGACATCGAAGCCCGTCACCCACCGGCGGTCCTGCTGGCGGAACTGGTCGCCATGCTCCGGATCGTCGAGGAAGTAGGTGAAGTTGTTGAAGAGACTGAGCGTCGAGCGGACCACATAGGCGCTGGCGCGCAGCGTGCCGCTCGACATCTGCCGGTGCCAGTTGGCCGAGAGACTGTAGCGTTGGGTCTCGCCGCCATCCGTCGGGTCCATGGTCCCGTACCGTGAGATGATCCCTTCGGAGACCGCGCGCGCCGGGATCTGGTCCGTAGCGCTCCATCGCCCCGAGTAAGCCATGGCAGTGACGGTGAAGCCCTCGGCCGTGCCGCCCTGGCTGTAGCGCGCGATGCCGTTAATCCGGCGAAGCTCGTCGGGCCGCCGCCATGGACCGTCATAGCCCGCCGCTTCGCCCGCCAGCAGCAGGCGGCCGGCGCCCAGGTTGAAGCTGCCCATGGCGAGGGCGCGCCAATAGCCGAAGCTGCCGCCCGTGAGCTGCAGGACGGGCCGCGGCAGCGTGTCGCGCAAGGTGAGATCGAGCGCGCCTGCGCTGCCGAAATCCCCCACATCGGCGAAGTAGGGCCCCTTCCGGACGCGCATGCCGCCCAGCAGTTCCGGGATGAGGAAGTTCAGGTCCGTATAGCCCTGCCCATGCCCGTGCGTCGGCATGTTGAGCGGCATGCCGTCCAGCGTGATGGCGAGGTCGGTGCCGTGGTCGAGGTTGAAGCCGCGCAGGAAATACTGGTTCGCCTTCCCCTCGCCGCTGTGCTGCGTGACGATGAGGCCAGGCGCCGCCTCCAGCACCTCGGCCGGCCGGGTGACCGGGCGGGACAGGAGCTCATTCCCCGTGACGCGGACTTCGCTGGCCGAGGCCGGGTCCGCCATCGCGGGCGCCACGATCGGCACCTCCGGCAGACGAATTTCCTGCGCCCAGGCCATCCCCGGCCACAGCGCTACCGCCCATACCCAAACCTGCCGCGCCAATCTCGCCTCCGAATCGCTCCGGGGACGTCAGCAGATTTCTTATAAACTTCCTACTTGTGGGGCTTGTGCGGGGGGTGCGCATGCCCCTCCACCGGAACGAGATGGAGGTGGCCGAGCCGCACGCCGCGCTGCGTCACCATGCTGTCGCCGAATTCCCGCACCGCCGCCACGGGCCCCTTGAGCACCGCGACCTCCAGGCATTCGGCGTGGTCCAGATGCACGTGCAGCGTCGCGACCGTCAGGTCGTGGTGATCGTGCTGCGCGGTGGTGAGGCGGCGCGCCAGGTCGCGCGTCTCGTGCTCATAGACGTAGCTGAGCGCGGCCACGCAGGGGGCGCTGGCATCGGCCTGCATCTCCTCTCGCGCGGCGGTCTCCCGCAGGATGTCGCGGATGGCCTCGGAGCGGCTCGAATAGCCCCGCCCCTCGCCGAAGCGGTCGATGAAGTCGAGCAGCGCGTCGTCGAGGCTGATCGTGATGCGCTGCATGAGCGTCCTCCGCTGAGTCGGCGGCCATCTTCGCCCATCGCGGCGGATTAGCCGAGCGCCGCGAGCTCCCGCTCGAGAGCCGCGATCTCCTCGCGCGTCTGGCGCAGATAGGCGTCGCGTTGCGCGACCTCGCCCGGGGTCTTCAGCTTCCAGCCATGGGCGGTGGAAATGTCCTGACGCTTCCGGCGGATGACCTCGCGCAGATCGCTCCGGCGCTGCGCGCGCTCGGGCGGCTCGGGCGGGGGCTCCGCCCCGGGCTCGTCGGCCTGGACGATGGGCGGGCTCTCCGGTTCCGGCGGTGGCCAGAGCGCGCGCGAGGCGGCGATCGCCTCGAACAGGCGGATCAGCGCCGACCATCGCAACCTGGCGAGGCGCACGGCCGCGCGGCCGTCGGCGCCGCCGCCGCGCAGGCTCGCGCCGCCCCGGCCCATCGCTTCGGCGCGCTCGCGGAAGGCCTTCCGCGCAAGCTTGCCGTAGCCCTGCTCCAGGAAGCTCTCGACGTCGGAGAGGCCGGGATGATGCAGCAGCGATAAGCGATGCCGCCGCCACGCCCACATCACCTCGCGCGCCGCGCAGCGCGCCGTGAAGCGCTCCATCGCCGAGCGGCTGAAGCCCTCGGCCAGCCAGTCCCAGCCCCAGGCCCAGTGATAGAGGAGGTAGAAGCCGCCCTCGTACAGCCAGCCGGGCACGGCGGGCACCCGGAAGAGGAGCCAGGCCGGACCCGCCAGCAGCGCGAGCAGGTCGGGCCGCCAAGCCGCGGGCACCGCGCCCGTCAGCACTTGGCCCAGCCCCCAGAAGAAGGTGCCCGCCACCAGCCCGTCCAGCCCCAGCCCGGCCAGCACGCCGAGCTTTCCCGCGATCTTGCGCGCGGAGGGCGGCGGCCGGACGAAAGGCGCGCTGGGCGCGGCCGGGTGCCGGGGCGCCTGGAGCATGCCTCGGGAGAGCTCCAGCAACTCACGGACATCGCCCCGGCGCTCGGCGAGGCCACTGAGCTCCAGAAGCTCGACCAGCCGCCGAAGCTCCTCCCTGGCACCGTCCTCGGACTGCATGCTGCCAGGATCGGCCCGGATGGTTACCGGAAGCTTAAATGGCGCGCGCCCAGGGGCCGGCCGTCGGGACCGGCGTCGGGCCGGGGTCCCGGCCGCCCGCGAAGCGCACCAGCGCCTGCACCCGATCCTCGATCGGCGGATGCGTCGCCCAATAGCGGGCGCCGAGGCTGAGCTTGTCGTCGTCGAAGAACATGGCCCGCACCTGGCTCGGCACCTCGGGCATGGAGGAATGGCCCTGGATCTTCCGCAGCGCGCCGATCATCGCGTCCGGATCGCCGGTGATCTGCACAGCCGAGGCATCGGCCTGGAACTCGCGGTTCCGGCTCAGGGCGAAGCGCAGCGCGACCCCGAGCCCCGAGGCAACCAGGATCAGCACGATGCCGATGATCGTCGCGAGCCCGCCTCCCCGGCGGTCGCCGCCCGAGATGCGGAAGCGCGTGCGCATGATCATCTCCGCGACCAGGCTCATGATCCCCGCGAAGATGGCCGCGATCACGCCCAGCCGCGCATCGCCGTTGCGGATATGCGCGAGCTCGTGCGCCAGCACCCCCCGCAGCTCCGCGGGGCTGAGGGCGTTCATGAGCCCCCGCGTCACCGTGACCGCGCCGTCGCGCCGCCGCAGCCCCGAGGCGAAGGCGTTCATCGCCTCCGTCTCGATGACGGCCAGCCGCGGCATCGCCTCGCCCCGGCTGATGCAGAGTTCCTCCATCATGTTCCACAGGGCGGGCTCGCTGCGGCGGTCCACTTCCTTCGCGCCGGTGAGCCCGTCGATGATGCGCTGGTGCAGGCCCCAGGCGACGGCGAACCAGACCGCGGCGATCGCGGAGCCCGCGGCGAGAAAGACCGGCATCTGCCGGATGGCGATGTAGATGGTCTTGCCCAGCGGCCGGTCGCCATCGGCCGCGATCAGGCTGAAGCCGAAGAGAAAGAGCGCGAGCAGCACGGGAAAGCCCGCCAGCAGCAGCGCGCAGCGCCAGTTGTTGTTCCACACATGCGTGCTGAGGCCGATGGCACGCATGCGGGCTCCTTAGAACTTCACGGCCGGGACGGACTGCACCGCCTCGCGCTCCGATTCCGGCACCGCGTAGTACTCCACGGAATGGAAGCCCATGTTGCTGGCGATGAACACTGCGGGGAACTGCAGCCGCGCCGTGTTGTACTCCTGGGCCGAGTTGTTGAAGAACCGCCGCGCGGCCGCGATCTTGTTCTCGAGGTCGCCGAGTTCGGATTGCAGCTGGCGGAAGCCCGCATCGGCCTTCAGGTCGGGGTAGGATTCCGCCAGCGCGAAGATGCGGCCGAGCTGCGCCGTCAGCGCGCCTTCGGCCTTGCCGATCGCATCCGGGGACTGGGCGGAGGCCGCGACGTTGCGGGCCTTCACCACGGCATCGAGCGTCTTGCTCTCATGGGCCGCGTATCCCTTCACCGTCTCCACGAGATTGGGGATCAAGTCGTGCCGCTGCTTGAGCTGGACCTCGATGTCCGACCAGGACTGGTTCGTCACCTGCCGGAGGGCGACGAGGCGGTTGTAAACGACCATCAACCAGATCAGCAGCAGTACGACGACTGCCGGAATCGCCCACTCCATCACGTCCCCCTCTTAGATGGACGGCAGGTTAGACCGGCGAGGCGCGCCGGGGGAATGCCCTCGCATGGCTCTCATGACTTGCGCCGGGGAGCCCGATGGCCTACACGCCGCCGACCCACGGCCGGACGCCATCGCGCCTGCCGCATCCCGAAAGCCCGCGCCATGAAGCCCGATACCCATCCCGCCTACCACGAGCTGACCATCATCATGACGGACGGCACGACCTTCAAGACTCGCACCGCGGGCGGTAAGCCGGGCGAGACGCTCCGCCTCGACATCGACCCCAAGAGCCATCCGGCCTGGACGGGCGTGCAGCGCATCATGGACACGGGCGGCCAGGTCGCGAAGTTCAACAAGAAGTTTGCGGGCATCGGCCTCCGCAAGGGCTGATCCTCGCCTCCACCTTTGGGGGAGCCGGAAAACCGCCCGGGGCCACTGGCCTTGGGCGGTTTTTTTATTTCGGCTCGTGATGCGGGTTGAATTGGCCGGCGCGATTTTCCATCTTCGGGCTGCCAGGGCGCCGTGAACGGGCCGTGGCGCGGATCCGAAGCCGCATCGCCCATCGGGGATGCCGGCGACGGAATGCTCGACTGAACCTTGCTAAAGCAGGAGGTTTTGATGAACGCGATCGATTTTTCCCCTCTCTTCCGCACCGCCATCGGCTTCGACCGCGTGGCCCGGCTTCTGGACGGCGTGCGCGCGCAGGCCGATACCCAGGCCTATCCGCCCTACAACATCGAAGCGACGGGCGAGGACAGCTATGTCCTGACCATGGCCGTGGCGGGCTTCGGCCCCGGCGACATCGAGATGGTGGTCCGCGACGACACCCTCGTGGTCACCGGCAAGGCGCCGCAGGCCCAGGAACAGGAGCGCCGCTACATCCATCGCGGCATTGCCGGCCGCGCCTTCGAGCGCCGCTTCGTGCTCGCCGACCATCTGGTGGTCCAGGGCGCGCGGATGGAGAACGGCCTGCTGCACGTCGCCCTGAAGCGTGAGGTGCCCGAGGCCCTGAAGCCCCGCCGCATCGAGATCGAGACCGGCGCGCAGCGTCAGCTCGAGTTGCCGCAGGCGGCCTGAGCAAAGGGGGCCGGCGGTTTCGCCGGCCCCTACTCCACTTTCCTGAAGAAGGCGTCCGCCGCCGCCCGCTGATGCGAGCGCGCGGCGATCGCTTGTTCGGCCCGGGCGATCTCGGCCTTGAGATCCTCGATATAGGCGCGGAGCTCGTTCTCGGCCCATTCGGCCAGGGCAGCCGGCTCCAGGCGGCGGGAGGCCCGCGGCCTCGGCTCCTCGTCGAACATCGGCGCCTTCCTCCTTTCGCATCCGGACCGTCAGGCCTATCGGGGCTTGGCCCAGGCCGGACGTGCCACTATAGGGCATGCAGAATCCGGGCGAGTGCCCGATCGCGCACCCCACCCCATGGAAGCTTGACATGGCCCAGCCGCCCCTGATGCCCAAGGCAACCGCCGTGTGGCTGATCGAGAAGACCTCCCTCTCCTTCGAGCAGATCGCCGATTTCGTCCAGATGCACCCGCTCGAGGTCCAGGCCATCGCGGATGGCGAGGTCGCGCAGGGCATCATCGGATACGACCCGGTCGCCAACGGCCAGGTGACGCGCGAGGACATCCTGCGCTGCGAGGCCGACCCGGCCGGGCGCCTGAACCTCGCCCCCAATGCCATCCCCGCGTCGAAGGGCCGCGGCAAGGGCGGCCGCTATACGCCGGTCGCCAAGCGCAACGACCGGCCGGACGGCATCGCCTGGCTGCTGCGGAACCATCCCGAGCTGACCGAGGCACAGGTGGCGAAGCTGGTGGGCACCACCAAGGAGACGATCCAGAAGGTGCGCGATCGCACCCACTGGAACAGCGCGAACATCAAGCCGCGCGACCCCGTCATCCTGGGCCTGTGCAGCCAGGGCGCGCTGAACGCCGCGGTGACGGCGGCGCAGGAACGGCTCCGGGCCGAGGGCCTGGCCATCCCCACGCCGCTGCCGACCCCGCTCGAGACCGAGTGAGGCTGCCGGGGAAGCTCAGTTCGCCCGGCGCAGCTTCTCCATTTCTTCCTTGAGTTGCAGCTTTTCGCGCTTCAGCCGCTGCAGGGCTTGATCATCGGGTCGAGGGCGCGAGCCCTCGGAGGCGATCCTGAGTTCAAGTTCGGCGTGACGGGTTTCCAGGGCACGAACCCTCGGCGCATGCAGCATCCAGTGGCTCCCTATCTGGGGATCGCCCTGGGTGGAAACGCCCAGGGCGTCGCCGGTTGTGCGACCTGTTGCGGCCGCATCCAGACATGCTATCCCGATCCTGCCGGGCATGGGGAGCGAAATCGCGCTCTCCATGAACCCGGTCCCGAACCCCACCCGCAACAGGATGGCGGCCCGATTGATGCTGGCAGACCAAGAAGCCTTGTTTCGCCGTCTGCATGAGCTGCGTAGCGAACACCGCGACCTCGACACCGTGATCTCGCGCCTGGAAACGGGCGTCGGCGATCAATTGCAGATGCAGCGCCTCAAGAAGCGCAAGCTGAAGCTGAAGGACGAGATCGCCTGGCTGGAGGGGCAGTTGCTGCCCGACATTATCGCCTGATGCCTCACGACAAAGATTCCGCGCCGCGCGTCGGCGTGATCATGGGAAGCCGTTCCGACTGGGAAACCATGCGCCATGCGGACGAGACGCTCACCGCGCTCGGCATCGCGCATGAGTGCAAGGTCGTCTCCGCGCACCGCACGCCGGTCCGGCTTTACGAATATGCGAGCGCGGCGCGCGGCCGCGGCATCAAGGTCATCATCGCCGGCGCCGGCGGCGCGGCTCACCTGCCCGGCATGGCCGCCAGCATGACGCCCCTGCCCGTCCTGGGCGTGCCGGTCGAAAGCCACGCGCTGAAGGGCATGGATTCGCTGCTCTCCATCGCGCAGATGCCGGGCGGCGTCCCGGTCGGCACGCTGGCCATCGGCAAGGCGGGGGCTATCAATGCCGCCCTTCTCGCCGCTTCCATCCTCGCGCTCTCCGATCCGGACCTGGCCGGCCGTCTCGATGCCTGGCGCGCCGCCCAGACCGAGGGAGTTCCGCATGACCCGGTCTGATGGGGTGCGGGTGCCGCTCGGCGGCACCATCGGCATCCTCGGCGGCGGTCAGCTCGGCCGGATGAGTGCCATGGCCGCCGCGCGGCTCGGCTTCCGCACCCACGTCTTCGCGCCCGAGGCCGATTCGCCGGGCATGCAGGTGGCGACGTCCCATACGGTCGCCGCCTATGACGACGTGGCGGCGCTGCACCGCTTCGCCGACGCGGTCGATATCGTGACATTCGAGTTCGAGAACGTTCCGGCAGCGACACTGGAGGCGCTGGAAGGCCGCGCCACCTGCCGCCCCGGGATCCGGGCCCTCTCCATCTGCCAGGACCGCCTGGCTGAGAAGCGCTTTCTAGAGGAAGCCGGGGTTCGCGTTGCGCCCTGGCGCGAGGTCCGCACCGAGTCGGATCTGCATGCCGCGCTGGCCGAGATCGGCCTGCCCGCCGTGCTCAAGACGACGCGGATGGGATATGACGGCCGCGGCCAGGCCGTGATCCGCGAGCCGGGCGACGCCGCCCCCGCTTTCGCTCGCCTGGCACCCAAGCCCTTGATTCTCGAAGCCTTCGTCCCCTTCGCGGCCGAGATCTCCGCGATCGCGGCCCGCGGGGTGACGGGCGAGGTCGCCGTCTACGACGCCATCGAGAACCGTCACCGTCACCACATTCTCGACCTCTCCTTCGCACCCGCCCGGCTTTCCGCCGAGGCCTCGGCCCTGGCGCGCGACAATGCCGCCCGGGTGGCGGAAGCCCTCGATCTCGTCGGAGTCGTGGCGCTGGAGATGTTCCTCCTGCCGGATGGCAGCGTGCTGGGGAACGAAATCGCGCCGCGGCCGCATAATTCCGGCCACTGGACGATGGACGCCTGCCTCTGCGGCCAGTTCGAGCAGCATGTGCGGGCCGTGGCCGGGCTGCCTCTGGGCAATCCCGCCCGCCACGCGGATGCGGTGATGCGCAATCTCGTCGGCCCCGAAGGGCTGGAAGCCTGGCCCGGTCTCGTCGCGCAGAGGGGTGTGGTGGCCCATTGGTACGGCAAGGAAGAAGCGCGGACGGGCAGAAAACTGGGGCACGCCAACCGCCTCCTGCCGCTCGGCAGCCTCCGCGAGTTGAGCGACACCGAGGCCCTCGGGGGGCTTTAGGCTGCTGTGGCAATTTGACCCGCAGGCCTGTGGCGCGGCGGCCACAGATCGGGGCAATTCCCAGCAGGGGTGATGCTTTAGGGTCAGACCAGTGTTAGGTTGCAGCCACGCAGCGAGGAATCGCGCCTCAAGCACCGCGCCGCGACCGAACAAACGAGTTTAGATTCGTAAGGAGAACGAGGATGAGCCTCAAGAAGGCCCTTTTGGCTGCGACCGTTCTGTCGCTGCCCGTGGCCGCCCAGGCCCAGGCGCCGATCAGCGGCCTGTACATCGCTGGTGGCGTGGGCGCGAACTACCGCGTGCCGAGCGACACCGGTCTGACGATCAGCAACAACACGGTCAACGCTGCCGTCCGCGGCAACTACGACGTGAAGACCGAGTGGGGCTACACCGCTCTCGGCAGCATCGGCTGGGGCTTCGGCAACGGCCTCCGCGTCGAGCTCGAGGGTAACTACCGCAACAACAGCATCCGCAACATCGTCGGCACGTACGGCAATGGTGGCACGATCCACCAGTACGGCGCGATGGCGAATGCCCTGTACGACTTCAACCTCGGCCTGAACCCGGCCGGTGTGAGCGTCACGCCGTACCTCGGCGTCGGCGTCGGCTACGTGTTCAGCGACTGGCGCAATGTCGGCGGCCGCGTGAACAACTCGCTGCGCCTCCGCACGGACGACCGCGACGGTCAGTTCGCCTATCAGGGCATCGCCGGTCTGGCTTTCGGCCTCGACGCCGTGGTCCCTGGCCTGGCGCTGACGACCGAGTACCGCTTCATGGGCACGCTTGAGCCCGAGCTGAACACGGTCGCCCTGGCGAACAACGGTGCGCCGCTCGGCGCCGGCAACTACAAGCCGACCAACTACAACCACTCGGTCCTCGTCGGTCTGCGCTACGCGTTCAACGCGCCGCGCCCGGCTCCGGTGGTGGCGGCTCCGGCCCCGGCTCCGGCTCCGGCCCGTACCTTCCTC